>NZ_JAKKFG010000003.1:0-57330 GCF_022230905.1 Micromonospora salmantinae | reverse complement strand
AAGAAAAGGAACAGGAACAGGAACAGGAACAGGAACAGGAACAGGAACAGGAACAGGAGCAGGAGCAGGAGCAGGAGCAGGAGCAGGAGAGATAGTCATACATCACCGTGCGTCACCACCATCGATGAACACCAATCAACCCGGCGCGGCATGCGAGCGCGATACCTCCAGAGGTTCACCTCGTTCCCACTTGCGGCATGCTGGTCTGGTGTTCGCCGACGACGTAGTCGCAGCCCTTGCACAGTGGTCGCCGTGGCTACCCTTCCACGATGCGGCTGTCTCGGCGCCGCGTCTTTCGGGCGTGTACCTCGCTCGGCAAGGGGCAGCAGGCGGTCTCGCTTATGTGGGCATGGCCGGCGAGCGTCGTGGCCAAGGACTTCGAGGACGGCTCACCGCGTACCGCCGTGGGAAGGCAGCGGTCAGCGGGTTGGGAGAAGCCGTCCTGGATCGAGCCCTTGCCGATGCCGCGTTCGTGCAGGAGCACCTTGAGCAACTCATCGGCGGCCAGCCCAAGCGCGCGGCGGCTTGGGCTCAAGACGCCTTGAACTGGGCGGACTTGCATATCAGGTGGGCTGTGACGGAGGACCGGCAAGCTGCAGTGACACTCGAGCGAGCAGTCCTGGACGCGTCGGCCGCGTCACCGCTTTGGAACGGAGCACGATAGCGATCCCTCATTGCGGCATCCCGAGCCAGCAGCAGCATCACGTTATGCCCTGATCCGCTGTCGATCATCAAGTTGAGACTGCAGACGAAGCTTGCCCTCATGCGTCGCGTTTGGACGTCGGATCAGACCCAGATTGCTGAGGGCCAGCCATCCGAGTATTCGACAGGCGGTTCTGGAAGAGACGTTGCGGCACCGGTGGCGACTCGTGCGGCCGTCCAGGCTGCGACACCAGCGTCGAGCACGTCGTCAACGGCCGCGGCGTGGCCAGCCTCCCCCACGTCGTCGGCAAGATGAATGCCAGCATGGTTGAGCAAGCGCCGGCGATGATGCGCTCCCGCCCAGGTGCGCTTACCGTCCGGCAGCGGCGAGCCGGCCAACCTCGCGAAAGACACCTCCGGGTGCACCTCCACGACCTGTCGCCCTGCCTGCCGGGCCCAGATGTCGACTTCGAAAATCTTGGCGCGCAACCCATACACCTGGGCAGAGACGCCCTCACCGGTCCGCTCCTTGTTCACCTGCACCGCCGCCGCATGGCTCTCGGCCTCCAACGCGGCCCGGACCGGTGTCATGAATACCGACGATCGTCG
Organism: Micromonospora salmantinae; assembly: GCF_022230905.1. Classification (NCBI taxonomy): domain Bacteria; kingdom Bacillati; phylum Actinomycetota; class Actinomycetes; order Micromonosporales; family Micromonosporaceae; genus Micromonospora; species Micromonospora salmantinae. The sequence goes on along the minus strand of NZ_JAKKFG010000003.1, from coordinate 56,079 downwards.
AGGCCCTACCAACTTGTGCGCCAGCACGTCCGCCTGGCGCCGCCCGCTGTCCGGCAGGCCGATCGGGATGTCGATGCCGATGACGGCGAGGTGACCATCCATCTCAGCACCAACTACAAGCGCGACGATCGTTCTCCCGACATGCACCGTCACGGCGCCATCGTGCAGGACAACTCCAACCCAGCCAGCCTTGTACGCGTCCACACCAAGCACCCTTGACGACATCCGGACACGATACGACCAGCATTCGACGATCACGGGCTGGCGAACGGCGCGCGGACGCATCCGAGCACCCAGCGGCAGATCCGGATACTCACTGGGCTTGAGCCGGGCCGGGTGTTGCGCGGTCAGGTGTTCCTGGCCCGCGGCTGTCTCATCCCGGGCCTCGAGGTGGAGCAGTCGGGCGGCGTCGACCCTGGCGGCGCGCAGCGCACCGGCGGAGCAACGCCGTGCGTAGGGGTACCCGCGCCAACCGGAACACCAACGCAACCGGACTGCGGGTGGCCGCGCATGCCGTACATATGTACGATGTGCGACTTTAAAAATCTCCGCCTAGCCTGCGTGGTGACCGCCGCCGCGCCATTGGCCGTGGATTCGCGGCGGCGGTCTATTGCCCACTCCAGGTATTCGAGAAGGAGCAACGTGACAATCCTAGTAACCGGAGCGACCGGAAATGTGGGTCGCCAGGTGGTGACCCAACTGGTCCGGGCCGGGCGACCGGTGCGGGCGATGACCCGCCAGCCGCACCCGGGTCGGCTGCCGGATGGGGCCGAGGTGGTCCAGGGAGACTTCGAACGTCCCGAGACCTGGCGAGCGGCGCTGGACGGAGTGCAGTCGGTGTACCTGTTCCCCTTCGCGTACGCCGCGCCCGACCATGGGTTCGTCGATGAGGCGGTCAAGGCCGGCGTCACCCGGTTCGTCGTGCACTCGGCGGCGGCGGCCGGGTTCGCACCCGGAACCGGAGGCGACGGCGCCCTCGGGCGGCACCTGGCCGAGGAGCGGGAAGCGCACCGTGGGTTGGAACTGCTGGTGGAGGCCTCCGGCGCTGAGTGGACCCATGTGCGGCCGGGCCTGTTGGCCACCAACGCGCTGCGGTGGGCCGATCAGATCCGGTCCGGACGGGTGGTGCGCGGGCCGTACGCGGCCGCTGGCTACCCGGTGGTCCACGAGGCCGACGTCGCTGACATGGCGGTCGCGGCGCTGCTGACCGACGACCATGTCGGTGCTGCATACACCGTCACCGGCCCGGTGAAGGTCTCGCAGGCGGAGCAGGTCACCGCGATCGGTGCCGCCATCGGCGTGCAGGTGCGGTTCGAGGAGCTCGATCCAACCGAGGCGCGCAGGCAGTGGCTGCGCGACGGCTTCGATGAGGAGACCGCCAATTGGATGATCGCGCTGCTAGCCGACGCGGTCGACGGGACCGGTGCGCTGCCGCCAACGGACGCCTATCTGCAGGTGACGGGACGACCACCGCGCACGTTCGCCCAGTGGGCCAACGATCACGCCGCCGACTTCCGGCTAGAGGTGACGCGATGACGATTCTGGTCACGGGTGCCACCGGCATGGTGGGCCGACACGTCCTCGCCGAACTGGTGAAGACCGGCCATCGGGTCCGCGCACTGACGCGGACGCCGTCGGCGTCGAGCCTTCCGGACGGGGTGGAGGTCGTCGGCGGCGACCTGACGGACCCGCCGTCCCTGGAGCCGTCGTTGAACGGCGTCGAGAGGATGTACCTGTTCTCGGTCGGACGGACGGCGCGTGACGTTGTCGCTGCTGCGAAGTGGGCCGGCGTGCGGCGGATCGTCGTGCTGTCCGGGGCGCTGGCCGACACCGACGACAGCGAGGACGGGTACCTGGCGGTCGAGCGTGCGGTCGAGGACTCCGGACTGGAGTGGACGCACGTCCGACCCGGGGAGTTCGCCGCGAACTGGCTGGACTGGGCCCCGGCCATCAAGAAAGGTCGGGTGGTTCGCCGCCCATACGGGGCTGCGGTCACCCAACCCACCCATGAGGCGGACATCGCCGCGGTCGCCGCGACGGTGCTCGTCGAGGACGGCCACGCCGGCCGGACCTACACCTTCGCCGGCCCCGAGGCGCTCACCACCGTCGCGCAGGTCGACGCGATCGGCACGGCGATCGGTGCCACGGTGCGGTTCGACGAACTCGATCCGGCCGAGGCCCGGGCCGAGTGGATCAGCAACGGCTATCCGGAGACGTTCGTCGACTGGATCTTCACCATGTGGGCGGAATCCGCGCGTGATCCCGCCCCGACGAACCAGGAGTGGGCCGACATCGTCCCGCGCCTGACCGGCCGACCCGCGCGGACATTCGCGCAATGGGCCACCGACCACGCGGCCGACTTCCGGTAGACCGTTCATCGTGGGGCATGGGCTCGCCGCCCGGGCCACATGCCCCACACGACCGTCAACCCAGCACGACGCGACGAACCCTGGGCGCAAACATCCTCAACTCGGCAGAAGCGGATGCCGGGGGCATCACCGTGGTGGACGGCCAGTGTCACGGACCGTGTCCGGCATGCTCAAGGCCGGTGTAAACGGTCAAGTGAAGCTGATGTGTAACGGATCAAGCGGAGTACGACAGTCGGGCTAGGCAGAGTGTGCTGTCCTCCGGATGGGCGGCCGCCGCTCCCCCGGCGGCCGCCCACGCCTCGGTCAGCTGGCGTAGACCTCCAGCGTCGACAGCTGCCCAGCGGGCCACCCCGTATTGCCGGTGACGGTGATCCGCACGTAACGCGCCTGCGCGGCGGTGAACGTCAGCGTCACCTGATTACCGGTAGCCGGGTTGAAGGTCCGCCCCGCCGACCCAACGAGCGTCCCGAAGCTCCCCCCGTCGGTGCTGCCCTGCACGGCGAGGGTCTGCGTCCGGCTGCCCCACGCCGACGACGGCGGCAGCTTCAGCACCACCCGCCCGACAGTGCGCGGGGAACCCAGATCGACCTGCACCCACTGCGGGAACGCGCTGTTGGCACTCTCCCAGTAACTGTTCGCGTCACCGTCGACAACGTTCCCCGACCCGTAGCTCTGGACGTGGCTGCTCTCGCTGGTGGACCGACCCCGGGCGAGGTCCGAGTTCGCCGCGGCGTCAGTCGTGACGGTGACCGCCGAGGACGCGCCGGAGGTGTTGCCGGCGGCGTCGCGGGCCACAACCGTGAAGGTGTACGCGGTGGACGCGCTGAGCCCGCTCACCGTCGCCGTGGTGCCCGTGACGGTGGCGACGACGTTGCCGCCCTGGCGTATCTGGTAGCCGGTCACGCCGGTGTCGTCGGTGGAGGCCGTCCACGCCAGGGACACGCTCGTCGACGTCTTGCCGGTCACGGTGAGGCCGCTCGGGGTGGTCGGCGGGTTGTCCGGGACGGTGGTGCCGGCGTACACCTCGACCTGGGCGAGTTGGGCCGCCGGCCAGCCGGTGTTGCCGCTGATGCTGAGGCGGACGTAGCGGGCCGTGGTGGTCGTCAGCGTGCGGGTGACGGTGTTGCCGGTGGCCGGGTCGAAGGCGAACGCGGAGGCCCCGGCGATGGTGGCGAAGGAGTTGCCGTCGACGCTGCCCTGCACGGTGATGGTCTGCGTGCGCGCGCCCCAGCCGGCGGGCAGCCGCACCACGAGTTTGTTGACCTGGTGGCTGGCGCCGAGGTCGACCTGCCACCAGTGCGGGAAGGAGCCGCCGCCGCTCTCCCAGTAGCTGCCGGCGTTCGAGTCCACAGCGTTCGACGCCGGGAACCCGCCGCCCTGGCTGCTCGCCGAGGTGGGTCGGCCGGCGGCCAGGTTGCCGGTGACCGGTGGCGGGGTGCCGACCATCGGCGGGGTGGGGCGTACGGCGGTGAGCGCGAGTTGCCCCTTGAGCATCCGGCCGCCGTCGGCGGTGATCCGCAGGTAGTAGTCGGATGAGCAGGCCACGCCGTCCTCGTCGAGGGCCCGGATGTTCGCGCCGGCCGGGGTGGTGGCCTGGGTCTCGGACGTCTTGGCGATCTGGTTGCCTTCGTTGTATTCGTCGAACATGGACACGTAGAGGCCCTGGGAGCCGAGCCGGACCATGTTGTAGATGTGCCGCCAGTAGAAGTCGCCGTGTTTGCGGTGGCCCCCGGCGAGGTCGCCGGGCATCACGCAGGGCAGGTAGTCGATGCCGCGCGCCGCGCAGTCGGCCATGTCGCCGACGTTGACGTTGTTGTAGTAGGAGTCCAGCTCCTCCACGGTCCTGGCCCGGTAGACCATCCACGGGGAGATCGCGTGGAAAGCGTGGTAGACGTCGAGGAAGCCGGGGCGGGAGTCCTCGATGCCCTGCCGCCACCAGGTGGGCACGCCACCGATGACGTAGCAGCCCTGGGCCTTGAACCAGTTGATGACCTCCAGGCAGGGCCCGGGAGTGAAGGGGCGGCTGGGCTCGCTGAAGCCGAAACCCCAGATGCAGACGACCGGTTTGCCGTTCTGTCGGGCGTACGCGGAGGACGCGGTGTGCGCGGCCATCTTCGTCGTCCAGTCGGTCTTGATCTCCGATTGGAAGGTCAGCCAGTCGGTGACGTCGTACATGATGTAGAACTTGCGGTTGTGGCGCTCGGCGGCGGAGCGGACCTTCTGGGTCATCGCGTCGCGGGTAGGGCCCTCGTCGCCCATCGGGTTGAACCGTTGCAGCGCGGCGGTGTCGCAGCCGTTCTCCTGCATCCAGCGGAAGTGGGTGTCCACCGTCTGCTGGTCGTACGAGGAGAAGAGGGTGGCCGGCTGGCCGTTGCCCAGGTTGGGGTACGCGGTGGGATAGGTGCGGGTGTACTCGCGCATGTCCGGCCAGGACACGATCGTGGTGTTGGCGGGTGAGGGCGGCTGGAACCGGTCGCGGCCCCAGTGCCACCAGCCGCCGATCGGCGCCCCGTCGCCGGGTGCGCTGAACCAGCCCTGGTAGCCGACCGTCACCTTGCCGACCACGTCCCCGGGAGGGCTGGCGGCGTTCGCGGGGCTGGACATGCTGGTGAGCAGCTCGGTGGTGGAGGCGGTGGCGAGGGCGGACCCGGCCAGCACCGATGTGACGAACCTGCGGCGGGAGACCGCCATGACGACCACTCCTTCGGGACGGAAGGCATTGACGGCCATCGTGGCAGCAGTGGATGCCGACCCGCAAGAGTGAGACTGATCTATGAAAATCCCGATCAGATGACGGGAATTACGCGCTGAGCCGTCACTGGCTGACGGCGCGCTCCAGCGCCCACACCGGAGACAGGATCTGACTTGGGGCTTGGCGGCGGCGGGCGTCGCGCACCGTCATCCGTACGCCCTCGATGAAGCCGATCTTCGGGTACCACCCGAGCAGCTCGCGCGCCTTCCTGGTGTCCAGCGCCATGTTGCGCACCTCGCCCGGCCAGGGCAGCGGCTCGTAGCGGGCCACGTTGTCGACGCCGGACGCCTCCCGGACCGTGTCGTACACCTCGTTGACGCTCGTCTGCCGACCCGAAGCGATGTTGACCATGCCCACCCCGGGGTGGTGACAGGCGACCGCGATCGCCTCGGCGACATCGCTGACGTGGACGAAGTCCCGGGTCTGCGTACCGTCGTCGTAGATCACCACCTGCCGGCCCCCGAGCAGCGCGTCGACCATCAGGGACACCACGCCGCAGTCGCTGCCGTCCTGCCGGGGCCCGTAGACATTGCCGAAAACCATCGAGGTGTACGACAGGCCGTGCTGACGTCCGTACCAGTCGAGGTAATGAACGCCGGCGGCGGTGCTGACGCCGTACGGGCTCACCGGGGCGATCGGGTGGTCCTCACGGACCGGCAACTCGTGGGCGGCGACGTTGCCGAAGATGGCGCTGCTGGCCGCGTTGATCACCAGGCGTACGCCGCCGCGGGCGCAGGCGTCCAGCACGTTGACGGTGCCGAACACGTTCACGTCGGCGTCGTACAGGGGTGAACGATGGGCGGCGGGAACGCTCGGCTGTGCGGCGAGGTGCACCACCACGTCCGGCTGCCACTGGTGGATGACCTCGACACCCTCCGGCGTACGGATGTCACCCGAGACGACGTCCGCCTCGGTCAGTCCGCCGATCGCGGCGTCGGCCAGGTTCTCGAACCGGCCGGTGGAGAAGTTGTCGAGCACCCGGACCTGGCTGCCCATCAGCATCAGCCGGGCGACCACGTGGCTGCCGATGAAGCCGGCACCCCCGGTCACCAGCACGCGCCCGGGAATCAGGTCCGTCGGCGGGCCGACGCCGACGGCGGTAACGGGCAGGTCCATGTCGGACTCCTTGGAACGACGGAACGGTCGGCCCGCTGCGGCAACCGGACGGCCGGACACGACCATAGCCCACCAAAAAGCCACCAAACGGACGATCAGCCGAATGTCTTACGTAGAGATATGCGAGGTTAATACGAATGTCCCTGTTTGGCCTATTCGTCACTATTGAACCTTTATCGCTAGTACTTTCTCCCCCGGGGGGGTGTCCGCCGGCATGCCCTCGGAGCACCGGACGGAGAGGGAGGACGGCGTGTTGAGAGAGACTGCGGGTCCGCCGCCGCGACAACCGGGCGGTGGCGTGATGAGCGCTCCGCTGCTGTCGGTACTGCTGGTCAGCTGGAACACCCGCGAGCAGACGCGACAGTGCCTGGAGTCGCTGGCGTCGACCGCCGATCCCGATCTGGACTACGAGGTGGTGGCCGTCGACAACGGCTCGTCCGACGGCTCAGCCGACCTGCTCGCCGACCAACCCCGGGTACGACTGATCCGCAACAAGCACAACAACGGTTTCGCCGCCGCCGTGAACCAGGCGTACCGCCGGGCGAACGGGCATCTGATCCTGCTGCTCAACAGCGACATCCGGTTCCACCCGGGCGCGCTGTCCCGAATGGTCGACCACCTGCGGGAGCGGCCGGACGTCGCAGGGGTCAGCCCGCTGTACCTCAACCCGGACGGCACCTTTCAGCAGCACTACGTTCAACAGCCCAGCTTCGCCGCCACCATCGCGCTGGTGACCGCGCTGCGTCGGCTGCCTGGGTTCCGCCAGGCGCTGCACCGGTTCCAGATGCGGGGCGAGGACTTCAGCCGTCCCCGGCAACTCGCCTCGGGCAGCTGCGTGCTGCTGCGCCGCACGGTGCTCGGGCAGCAGACCATCTTCGACGAGACGTTCCCCGTCTACTGGACCGACGCGGTCCTCGCGCGGCAGCTCGACCAGGCCGGGCACGAGCTGTGGATGCTCCCGGACGCCGTGGTGACGCACAGCCGGGGCGCTTCCTGCCGGCTGCTCGGGCCGACCATCCGCTTCCGACACCTGTTGGGCAGTCTGGTCGGATATCTGCGGCTGACCCAGCCCTGGTACCGGTTGCCGGTGTTCCGGGCCGCGCTGCTCGCCGACCACCTGGTCAAGCGGCTCTTCGGTCGATCCGTACAGCTGGGCCTGGGCGACCTGCTCGCCGCGCTGCGCGGCGACGTCGGCCCGCTGCCCGACGGTGACACCCGCGACTGGGTGGTGCTGTTCAGCCGGACCCGATGGTCCGTCGACGGGCATTCGACGGTGCTGGGGCAGTTGGCGCCCGGGCAACGGTTGCTCTTCGTCGACCCGCCGGGACGCCGGCCGCGCTGGCGGTGCGAGGTCACCCCGATCGGCTCGGCGGCCTGGCACGCCGTCGCACCGACCGCGCTGCCGCTGGGTGATGCGGTGCCGCTGGTGAACTGGATCAACCGGCGGATCGCGGCCGGCGCACTGCGTGGCTGGCTGGACCGGCACGCCGGCGCCCGCCTGCTGCGACTCGACGACGAGCGCGCCCGTCCGGTGCTCGGCCGCCTCGGCGAGGACGAGTTGCTGCCCGCCGGAGCGCCACGGCCGATGGAACGGTCGGGCCGTGGCTGAGCACAGCGCCGCCCGGCGCCGCGAGGTCGCCACCGGCAACAGCTGGTCGGCACGGGGTGTCCAGCTGCGTTCCCTGTTAAAGGGGTTGCCACGATGAGAACGCCGATCGTCGCGCCCGGTGTGCTGCTCGCCGGTGCCGGGCTGGGCGGCGTGGTCACTGTGGTCACCCTGCTCCCCGGGCCGGTCGGTCTGGCAGCCGCCATCGGCGTGCTGTGTGCCGGTGTGTTCCTGCTCTGGCCCTGGGCCGTGCTGCCGGTCGGCATCATCGGCGGCACGGTGGTCGGCGCCCTGCTCAGCGGCGGTGGCGTACGCGGCTACAACGTGGTGGAGGTGCTGCTGCTGGCCGCTGGCGGCGCCGCGCTGGCCGCGCGTCACCGGCTGGGTTCGAGACGGCCCCGCGACGATGGGGCCGGAGCCAGGCTGGCTCCGGCCCCATCGGTACGCCCGATCCCCGTTACGGGGTCGGATACCGGGTCAGGTAGACCGGAGCGCCGACCTTGGTCATGTCGGCAGCGTCCCCGACGCCGTTGACCACGTGGTCGATCGTGCCGGCGCTGAGGTTGACGGTCATGATGTGGTGCAGCCGCACCCCGGCCCGGTTCGGCACCTCGAAGCCGTTCTCGGTGTGGATCGACGGGTTGTTCTGGTTGAACACGTACACCCCGCCCCCGTACAGGGTGTGGTGACGCACCCGGTCACCGACCTTGTACCCGGCCCAGCCCTCGACCGCGCCGTTCATCCAGTCGGCCTGCGTCGGCGGGTCGTACGGCAGCTCGTTCTGGTAGAGGATCGTGGTGCCGTGCTCGCCGTTCCAGACCGTGTTGTAGCGCTGGAAATGCTCGACGAAGAGGCCGGTCGCGGTCACGTGGTCGCCGTTGATCACGGCCCCGTAGCGACCGGTGTTGGTACGCCAGCGGTCGGTGTCACCGTTGACGCCCTCGGTGAAGCCCTCGACGCCGTGATCGCCGCGCCACACCCAGGTGTGGTCGATGAGCACGTTGTCGCTGTTGACCTCCAGCGCGGTGTTCGTACGCCCGATGTGCGGGCCGCCGACCCGGAAGTACACGTCGGAGAGCGTGGTCGGGTTGTGCGGGCTGCTCGCGTTGCGGCCGTGCTCACGTCCGACCCGCAGCAGGACCGGCGACTCGACGAGGCCGGCGTCGATCGTGACACCGGCGACGACCACCCCGGGGACACCGGCCACGTCCAGCGGGATCGCGCCGTTCACGGCGGTCAGCGTGGCGTGCCCGATCCCCAGCACCACTGTGTTCGGACGCCGGACCTCGATGCTGCGCGCGATGTCGTACGTGCCGGGCGTGAGCAGCAGGTGCTTGCCGCGCGCCAACTGGCTGTTGATGACGCGCACCGAGTCCGACGGCTTGGCGACGAAGAAGTCGCCGATCCCGATGGTCCGCCCCGGCGTGATGCCGTCAGCCCACGAGACGCCCCGGCTGTCGCGCTGCGCGGCGGGCACCCGCACCTGGTAGCGACCCTTGCCGTCGACGAAGAGGTAGGGCTTCTCCCGGCTGAGCGGGGTGGTCTCCAGTGTGGTGTACGGCGGGTCGGGGAACGTGGCGTCGTCCGGCGCGCCCTCGACCCCCGCGAACACCTGGTTCCACACCGCGTTGGACCAGCTACCGATCTCGCTGTTGCGGGTCAGCCACTGTTGCTGCGAGCCGTTCGTCGTGGCCGGCAGCCGTGAGTCGGCGATGAACCCGCCGCTGGCGTACTGCGGGCCGGCGGTGCAGTAGTCCATCAGCGACAGACCGCCGCCGCCGATGTTCAACCGGCGCATCGAGACCGCCTGGGAGACCGCCCAGAAGTTCGCCGACGACCGGCAGTCGTCCTGGCCGGCCGCGTTGATGGTGAGCGAGAGGTTGGACAGGGTGCGCCAGAAGTTGACCAGCGCGAGGCAGTTGCCGGTCCCGCCGTCGGCCAGGCAGCGGTTGTAGACCTCCAACTTGCCGTTGACTGTGACGTCGGTGGGCGAGGCGCCCAGGCCGGACACCTCGGTGTAGTAGCCGACCTTGGCCTGCAACGGCTGCGCGGCCGTGCCGTACGTGCCGGGCTTGAACAGGTAGGCGTGCCGCTCGGTGCCCATCTCGTTGTCGACCTGCCGGGCGTGCGCCGCGTCGAGGGTCTGCTGGATCTCGCCGACCGGCATGGACGGGTCGAAGATCGTCACGTTCGGGCCGAAGTCGGGTGCGCCGTGCGGCGGGCGGCCGGCGCTGGCCACCGTGCTGGTCATCGTGGTGGCGGTGGTCAGCACCAGGGCGAGCAGGAGGGCGCGACCGGATCTCCGGCGCACGTCTCGGGACGGGGTTGTCATGTGGTTCGTCCTCTCCGCTGGCCGGGCGTACTTCCGGCGCAGCTGGGGGCGGTGAGAGCGCTCTCTGACCCTTGCCGCCGGAGGTTGGGCCGGGCCGGAAGGGGGTTGAGATGTTTCTACCCGTTAATCCGCCCACACGCCACGACCACCGGTGGCGAACCTTCGCGCCGGGCCGCGACGCGAGCCCACTCCCCCCGCGATCTTGCACTTTCTGCGGGCGTTAGGCGGCTTTCGCGGCTTATGGCGCTGCACAAAGCGCAAGATCGTGGAGTTCAGTCGGCGCGCTGACGGTCCACTTCGGGTCGCGCGTTACCGGCACTAGGATGACCGCCGTGCAGTTCGGGGTGCTCGGGCCGCTCGCCGTGACCACGGACGCCGGCGAGCCGGTGGTGGTGCCCGGCACCAAGGTACGGGCGTTGCTGGCCGACCTGTTGGCCAACCGCAACCAGGTGGTCTCGGCGGACCGCCTCATCGACGACCTGTGGGGTGACGACGCCCCCGCCAATCCGGCCGGAGCCCTCCAGGTGCGGGTGTCGCAGCTGCGCAAGGCGCTCAACGATGCCGAGCCCGGCGCCCGCGAGCTGGTCGAGTCCCGGCCACCCGGCTACCTGCTGCGCGTCGACGCGGTCGACGTCGGCCGCTTCGACGAGCTGGCCCGCTGCGCCGACGTCGAGCGGCTGACCGAGGCCCTCGCGTTGTGGCGCGGCGAGGCGTACGCCGACGTGGCCGACGCCGAGTTCGTGCGGGCCGAGGCGGCCCGCCTCGCCGAACAGCGCCTCGTCGTCCAGGAGCGGTTGGCGCAGGCCCGGCTGGCCCGGGGTGAGCATGACCTGGTGGCCGCGGACCTGGCCGAGTTGGTCGCCAAACACCCGCTGCGCGAAGGACTGCGGGCGGTGCAGCTACGCGCGTTGTACGCGGCCGGCCGCCAGTCCGAGGCGTTGGAAAGCTACGCCGAGCTGCGGGCCCGGCTCGCCGAGGAGCTGGGCCTCGACCCCGGCCCGGAGCTGGTCGCCCTGCACCGCGGGATCCTCGACCAGGACGCCGGCCTGAACGCCCCGCCGAAGGCGGCGATCATCCGGAACAACCTGCCGGCCCCGCTCGACGAGTTGATCGGGCGGGACGAGGCGCTGGCCGAGCTGCGGGCGCTGCTGCCCCGGCAGCGGCTGGTCACGCTGGTCGGGCCGGGCGGCGTCGGCAAGACCCGGCTGGCCACCGAGACGGCCCGCGCGACGTCCTACCCGGACGGTGTCCGACTGGTCGAGCTGGCCCCGCTCCCGGCCGGTGACGCCGGCGTCGCCGAACAGGTGCTCGGCGCTCTGGGCGCCCACGAGGCCGCCGGAACGACCCAGTCCCCCGCCGACCGGGTGGTCACGGCCCTGCGGCACCGGCAGCTGCTGCTCGTGCTGGACAACTGCGAACACGTCATCGAACCGGTCGCCGAGCTGGTCGCCCGGCTGCTGCGCGACGTGTCCGGGGTGAGCGTGCTGGCCACCAGCAGAGAGCCACTCGGGCTGACCGGTGAGCTGCTCTGGGAGGTACCCCCACTGCCGGTGCCGGACGACGGTGACCTGGACGCGGTCCGGCGCTCGGCAGCGGCCCGGCTGTTCGTCGCCCGCGCCGCCGCGCAGCAGCGCGGTTTCCGCCTCGACGGGCAGACCGCGACGGCGGTGGCCCAGCTGTGCCGCCGCCTCGACGGTCTGCCGCTGGCGTTGGAGCTGGCCGCGACCCGGGTCCGCGCGCTGGGCGTACGCGGGGTGGTGGACCGGCTCGACGACCGGTTCCGGCTGCTCACCACCGCGCAGCGGGACATGCCGCCCCGACAGCGGACGCTCACCGCGGTGATCGGCTGGAGCTGGGACCTCCTCGACGAGTCCGACCGGGTGGTGCTCGCCCAACTGGCGGTGTTCCCGGACGGCTGCACCCCGGAGGCCGCCGAACAGGTCTGCCGAACCGACCTGGACGCCCTCGCCCGGCTGGTCGACCGGTCGTTGGTGGTGCTCGACGACTCCGGCGCGGCCCCCCGCTACCGGCTGCTCGAGTCGGTGGCCGCGTTCTGCCTGGAACGCCTCACCGACGCCGACGAGGTACGCCGGCGGCACGCCAGCTACTACACCGAGCTGGCCGAACGCGCCGACCCCGGGCTGCGCGGGGCCGACCAGCAGCGGTGGCTGGCGCTGCTCGACACCGAGCTGGCGAACCTGCGGTCGGCGCTGGCGCACGGTGGCGGGCTGCGCCTGGCGGTCGCGCTGAGCTGGTACTGGTTCCTGCGCGGCCGGCTCACCGAGGCACGGCGGGCGCTGGCCGTACCCGGCGACCCGGAGCAGGAGGCCCGCGCGGCACCCTGGCGGGTCGGTTTCGCCCTGTCGCAGGGGGAGGTGATCGCCCCGGACGACGTGCGCGCCGCAGTGGCCGCCGACCCGAGCAGTCACGCCGCGTGGTTCGCTGTCAACGCGCTGATCGAACACGGCGACCTGGCCCTGGTGTCGGAGCTGCTACCCACCGCCGCCACCGACCCGTGGACCGAGGCCGCGGTGCTCACCTCCCTCGCCCACATCGCCCACGCCAACGGTGACCAGGCCACCCTGGAGCGCACCGCGACCCGCAGCGCCGCGCTCTTCGCCGACCTCGGCGACCGGTGGGGTCGGCTCCGGGCGACCGAGTGGGTGGGTGGGCTGGCCGACATGCGCGGCGAGCACGAGCGCGCCACCGCGCTGCACCGGGAAGGGCTGCGCTGGGCCGAGGAATTGGCGCTGTGGCCGCAGGTCTGCGCCGAGCTGTCCTGGCTGGCCTGGCTCGCCGTGCAGACCCGCGACTACGCCCAGGCTCGGGAACTGGCCGAACGCGCCTATGACCTGGCGGTGGAGCAGGGCTCGCCCGGCGCGCTGATCTTCGCGGAGATGAGCCTCGGGCTGGCCGCCCGCCGCGACGGCAAGCTCGACCTGGCCGTCACCCACCTCAGCCACCTCGCCGACCTGGGCCGGGGAGAGAGCCAACCCGCGCTCTACCTGCCGATGGTGCTGGTGGAGCTGGGCTACGCGATCGAGCAGGGCGGCGACCCCGACGCCGCGTTGGCCCTGCACATCGAGGCGTTCGAGGTCGCCGAGGCGATGGCGACGATGCGCGACGCGGTCGGCCCCCTGGAGGGGATGGCGGCGGCGGTGCGCTCACCCGAGGTCGCCGCCCGGCTGCTCGGCGCCGCGGCCGCCGCCCGGATCGCCACCCAGTCCCCCGCCGCGCCGGCCGAACGCGACGACACCGACCGGGTGACCGCACGACTGCGGGCCGAACTCGGGCCGGAACGCTTCGACGCGCTGCTCGCCGAGGGCGCGCGGCTGAGCCCGGGCGAGGCCCGGGCCCAGCTCTGAGCGGTGCTCAGGAGGTCACCTTCGGCTGGTACGAGGCGACGATCACGCCGCTCTTGTGCACCCGGGTGTCGACCAGGTCGAACGACCCCTTGACGTCGGTCAGCGGCGCGGTGAGGCTGGGGCCGCCCTCCAGCACCGGGTGGATCCAGAACCGGACCTCGTCCACCAGGCCCGCCCGGATCAGCTGGGCGGTGACCGAGCCGAAGCCGTACTGGATGATGTTCTTGCCCTCCTGGGCCTTGAGCGCGGTGACCGCCTCGACCAGATCGCCCTGGAGCACCTCCGTGTTGTTCCAGGTCGGGTTGGTCAGGGTGGTCGAGGCGACGTACTTCTTGACGTTGTTGAAGTACGCGGCGCCAGTGGTCGGGTCGCTCTCGTCCATGTTCGGCCAGGCGGCGGACATGCCGTCGTAGGTGGCCCGGCCCATCAGCATCGCGTCGGCCTCCTCGGTCTGCGCCCCGGCCAGGCTGGCGGCCTCCTCGTCGAAGTACGGCGCGGTCCACATCGGGTTCTCGATGACGCCGTCGAGGGTGATGTAGGTCGAGTTGACGAGCTTGCGCATCGGGATCTCCTGGGTGTTTGTCGTGCTCTCCGGTGACACCCAGAACTCTGCCGGAGCCCGCTTACGATTCGCTTCAGATGCTCTTACCCGCGTCGTCGACCGGGCCCTGCGCCGGGTCGGTCAACGGGATCGGCAGCGCCTGCGAGGTCACCGTGCCGCCGCCGGTCGAGTGGACCGGGGCGGGGCGGTCACCGCCGCGGCTGTGCAGCCGTCCGCGCCCGGCCGGACCGGCCCGCCGGGTCACCTCGACGGTCACCATCCGCACCGGCGGTGGCGGCGCTGCGAAACGCCCGACGCCCCACCGCACCCAGATCGGGATCCGGCCGGCGTCCGCCTCCGCGCGCAGCTTCTGCACCGTACGGGCCCGATCGGTGTGGTCGACCTCCACCACGACGGGCGGACCGTCGGGACGGGCACACGCCACGTCGAGCACCGAGTGCCGCTGCTCCAGCGGCGGCGGCAACGGCAACACGCTGGGCGCACGCCGGTAGACCCGCCAGCCCTGGGCCTCGGCCCACCGCACCACCGAGTCGATCACCCGCGCGGTGACCTCGTCGGTGTCCAGGTCGACGAAGGTCACCTCGGCCAGCCAGCGACCCAGGTCCGCGGCCAACCGCTCGTCCTGCGCAGCGACCTCCACCGGCGCAGGATAACGCCTCAGCCGACGACGGTCGCGGTCGCGGCGAGGTGCCGGGTCAGCCAACCGGTGGTGGCCGTACGGGCCGCCTCGGCGTTGGCCCGCGACAGGAAGTCGTGCCCCTCCCCGGCGAGCACCAGGTGCCCGTGCGGCACCCCCCGGTCGGCGAGGGCCTGGGCTACCTGCGCCGACTCGCCCGCCGGCACGTTGGTGTCGTTGGCGCCGTGGATCAGCAGCACCGGCACGTCCAGCCGATCGATGTGGGTCAGCGGGGAGAGGTCGCGCAGCAGGTCGGCGTCCCGCTGGGGGTCGCCGTACTTGCTCACGGCGGCGGCGGCGATCCACGGCTCGGTGCCGGCGAAAAAGGTCCGGAAGTCGGAGATGCCGCACTCGGCGACCCCGGCGGCGAACAGACCGGGGAAGTTCACCAGCACCGCGAGGACCAGGTAACCGCCGTAGGAGCGGCCCAGAACGCCGAGCTGGCCGGGCCGGGCGACCCCGGAGTCGACGAGGAAGTCGGCGCAGGCCGCCACGTCGGCGATCGCACCGTAGCGGCCGGCGAGGTTGTCGGCGGCGACGAACGAGCGGCCGAACCCGGACGACCCCCGGACGTTGGGCGCGAAGACCGCGATGCCCTGCGCCACGAGGGCCTGGAACAGTGGGTTGTAGCCGGGGCGCTCCTGCGCCTCCGGGCCCCCGTGCAGGCTGATCGCCGTCGGCCAGGGGCCCGGCCCGGCCGGGCGGTAGAGCCAGCCGGAGAGCGGCAGCCCGTCACGGGCGCGCAGGTCGACCAGTTGCGGCGCGACACCGGCATCGTCAGTGCGCGGGCCGGTGTCCGGCCGCAGCGGGCGCGGCGCCCCGGTCGACGGGTCGACCAGCCACACCTCCCGGGGCTGCACCGACCCCTGCGCGGTGAGGCAGAGCAGGCCGCCGTCGGCGGCGAAGACGGCGTCGCCGAGCACCTCGCCGGGTGCGGTGACGGCACGCTGCACACCGCTGGCGAAGTCGAGCAGGCTCAGCTCGCTGCGCCCGCCGTAGGTGTTCCACAGCAACGCCCCGCGCTGCCCGTCCGCGCTGGGCGTGACGTGTTCCAGCTCGGCGTCCGGTCGCCCGGCCAGCCGGGTCGGCGGCTGCTCCGGTCGGGCCAGGTCGACCCGTACCAGCGCGGCGAGTTCGGAGTACGCGTCGGTGCGGGCCAGCACGCTCGTGCCGTCCGGGCCGAACCAACCCTGGTCGGTGCTGCCCCGCCCGGTGTCCGGGAAGAGTCGCTGCCGTTCGCCGGTGGCCACGTCGAGCACCTCCAGCCAGCGGGCGTTACGGGGGCCGCGGCGCAGCAGCGCGGTGCCGGCGTCCGGGGTCACGTCCAGGAGGGTGAGCAGGTCGCCCTGGGCGAGCACCCGCCGGTGCCCGGTGGCCGCGTCGACCAGCAGGGCCTGCCCGTGCTCGTCGGTCTCGGTGACCGCCAGCACCGCGCCGTCGGGCAGCCAGCCGGCCAGCGCGGCGCTGCGGTGACCGAACCCGGCGACCTGGTGGCGTCGCGTGCCGTCCGGGCGCAACACCCACAGCTCGGTGCGGGGCGCGCCACCGGGGGCGACGACACAGGCCAACCACTTGCCGTCCGGGGACCAGCTCAGCGCGAGGACCGGCTCGTCGCCGACGGGCAGCGCGACGGGCGGGCCCGCGTCGACCGGGCAGACCCAGACGCCGGGCGTGCCAGCGCGGTCGGAGAGGAATGCCACCTGGCGCCCGTCGGGGGACGGCGCGGGGGCGAAGTCCTCGCTGATCGGCACCGGCGGCGACACCGGCCGGTGGCTCGCGGGTCGGGGCCGCCGGGTGGTGCGCGGCGGCTCAATCCGTACGCTCATCTAAACCCCGATCCGCTGCAACCAGAGCTCCAGCAGCCCGAGCTGCCAGAGCGCGTTGGAGCCCAGCGTGGTCCGCTGGGCGTTCGGCGCGTCCAGCAACTCCTCCAGGTAGTCCTTGCGGAACAGGCCCCGCTCGCGCGCCGGTCGGGCGGTCAGCGCGTCCCGCACATCGTCGAGCAGTGGGCCGGAGAGGTGCCGGATGGCGGGCACCGGGAAGTAGCCCTTCGGCCTGTCGATCACCTCGTCCGGGACGATGCCCCGGCTCGCCGCCTTCAGCACCCCCTTGCCGCCCTGCGCCAGCTTCATGCCGGGTGGGCAGGCGGCGGCCAGCTCGACCACCTCGTGGTCGAGGAACGGCACCCGCGCCTCCAACCCCCACGCCATCGTCATGTTGTCGACCCGCTTGACCGGGTCGTCGACGAGCATCACCAGGCTGTCCAGACGCAGCGCCGCGTCCAGCGCGGTGTCCGCGCCGGGCGCGCCGAAGTGCGCGGCGACGAACTCCAGGCTGGCGTCGTGGTCGAGCATCCACTCGGGCGCCAGCTGCCCGCCGAGCACGTCGTGGCGACGATCGAAGAACACCCGGGCGTACGCCTCGACGGCGTCCGCGCGGGCCACGTTGGCCATCGGCGGGTACCAGTCGTAGCCGGCGAGGATCTCGTCGGCGCCCTGCCCGGACTGCACCACTGTGATGCGCTGCGAGACCTCCTCGGAGAGCAGGTGGAACGCGACGCAGTCGTGGCTGACCATCGGCTCGCTCATCGCCGCGATGGCCTGGTGCACGGCGGGCACGAACCGCTTCGCGCCGATGCGGATCTGCTGGTGGTCGGTGTCGAAGTGGCGGGCCATCAGGTCGGAGTAGTGGAACTCGTCGCCGCTCTCCCCCGCCGCCGCCTCGAAGCCGATGCTGAAGGTGGCCAGGCCGGTCTGACCCTGCTCGGCCAGCAGGGCGACGATCAGGCTGGAGTCGAGACCGCCGGAGAGCAGTACGCCGACCGGCACGTCGGCGACCATCCGCCGTCGTACGGCGGTGCGCAACGCCGCCATGAGCCGTTCCTGCCACTCGTCGGCGGACATGGCGGGGACGGCGCCCCGGTTGAACTCCGGCCGCCAGTAGGTGGTGTCGGTGCTCCGCCCGTCCGCGGTGATCACCCGCACGGTGGCCGGTGGCAGCTTGCGGACCCCGGCGAGGATCGTGCGCGGCGGCGGCACCACCGAGTGGAAGCTCATGTAGTGGTGCAACGCCACCGGGTCGAGGTCGGTGTCCACGTCACCGGCGGCGAGCAACGCCGGCAGGGTCGAGGCGAAACGCACCCGGCCATGTCCCTCGGCCAGGTAGAGCGGTTTGATGCCGAGCCGGTCGCGAGCCAGCACCAGGGTGTGCGTGGCCAGCTCGACCAGGGCGAACGCGAACATGCCGTAGAACCGCTCGACGCAGGCCGTCCCCCACCGGTGGTACGCCTTGAGGATCACCTCGGTGTCCGAGGTGGACCGGAAGGAGTAGCCGGCGGCGGTCAGTTCGTCGCGCAACTCCCGATAGTTGTAGATGCAGCCGTTGAAGACCATTGCCAGACCCAGCTCGGTGTCGACCATCGGCTGGGCGCCCGCGTCGGACAGGTCGATGATGCGCAGCCGGCGGTGCACCAGGGCCACCGGCCCCTGCTGCCACCGACCCTCGCCGTCCGGGCCCCGGGAGGCCAGCGCGGGGAGCATCCGCTCGACGGCGGCCAGGTCCGCTGGCGCCCCGTCGAGGCGGAACTCGCCTCCGATACCGCACATGGCACACACCTTTCGTCGGCTGAATCCGCTGAGGGCCGCTGACCGGTCCAGGCTTGGCGGACCGGGTTGCGTCCCGATGACGGGTGGGTCAAGCGTCGGTTACGCCGACGGTTCGTCGGCTCCACCGAGCAGCCAGGTGTCCTTCGACCCGCCGCCGCGTGACGAGTTGACGATCATGCTGCCGGCCGGAGCCACCCGGGTCAGCGCCACCGGCGCGACCTCGGCGGTGTCGCCGAGGAACACGAACGCCCGCAGGTCGACGTGGCGGGGAGCCAGCGCCGTGCCGTCGAAGACCGGGTGGGTGGTCAGCGCGATCATCTCCTGGGCGATCCACCGGTGCGGGGCCGCGAGGATCTGCTCCCGGACGGCGTCCAGCTCCTCCGCCTCGGCACGCGGGCCGATCACCACCCGGTCACCGCCGTACCCGTCGACCGGCTTGAGCACCAGCTCGTCGAGCCGGCCCAGCACCTCGGCCCGCTGCTCGGGCAGCCCACACAGGTACGTCGGCACGTCCCCGAGCAGCGGTTTCTCGCCCAGGTAGTACTCGATCAGCCGGGGCACGTACGCGTACAGCGCCTTGTCGTCACCGACACCGTTGCCCAGCGCGTTGGCCAGCGTGAGCCGTCCGGCGTGCACGGCGGCGAGCAGCGGCCAGCCCAGCGGCACCCCGTCCGCGCCAGGCGCGTGCAGCAGCGCCTCCTCGTCCATCCGCAGGTAGATCACGTCGACCTCGCGGCGGCAGCCCTCGCGGACCAGCCGGACCCGACCCTCCTCCACCAGCAGGTCGCTGGTCTCGGTCAGCGGAACCCCCATCTCGTCGGCGAGCAGCCGATGCTCGAACCACGCCGGATCACCGGGGCCGCTGCTGAGCACCACCACGGCGGGGTCGTCGGCCGCGGCGGGCGCGGCGGCGACCAGCGCCCGGTACAACATCGCCGGCGTCTCGTCGGCGGGCAGCAGATCCTCCGGCACCGGCAGCTCCGGCAGCACCGCCTGGGTCAGCCGACGGTTCTGCACCGCGTAGCCGATCCCGGAGGGCACCCGCAGGTTGTCCTCCAGCACGTACCAGCCGCCGTCCGGGTCCCGGACGAGGTCGGTGCCGGACACCTGGGCGCGCGTGCTCCGTCGGCCCATCAGCGCCCCGGTCGGGCGCAGCCCGGGTGAGGACTCCACCACCCACGCCGGAACCACGCCGTCGGCCACCACGGCCCGGTCGGCATAGACGTCGCGCAGGAACGCGTCGAGGGCGCGGGCGCGTTGCACCAGGCCGGTACGCAGGGTCCGCCAGTCGGCGGCGGGCACCACCCGGGGCACCAGGTCGACCGGGAAGAGCCGGGTGCTCGCCTCGCCGGCCACGCTGAACGTCACGCCCCGGGCCCGCTGCTCCTCGTCCCGGTCGTGTTCGCGTTGGCGCAGGGCGCCGGCACCGAGTTGGCGCAGGGCCGCGAGCATCGGGGCGTACGCCGGTTGCGGTCCGGCCGGTCCGAAGACCTCGTCGCCGGCGTCGGCGTACGTGGGCAGCGCCGGCGGTGTCGGCGCACCCGGCAGCGGACCGCGGACCCGGCCCCGGGTGTCGTCGAGCAGCAGGTCGACCACGTCGGCCAACCGGCCCCGTCGCTCGTACGCCCGCCGCTGCCGGGCGGCGGAGCTGCCGCGTTCCAGCGCGTACCGGGTCAGCTCGCCGACCTGCTCCCAGTCCCCGGTCGCCTCCAACTGTGGGCGCAGGTCGGTCACCAGGCGGCGGACCGCCTGGGCGGCCGGCACCGGTCGGGCCGACCGGGGCAGGTCGAGCAGGTCACCTTCCAACCCGGAGCGGGCGGCCCGCCACACGGCGGCGCGCAGCACCGGTGGTCGTACGGCAGTGCGCTCCGCCCCGGCGCGCAGGGCGGCGACCTCCCGCCGGACGAGCGCCCGGAACAGGCCGGTGAGCAGGACGATGGTCTCCACGTCGGCGTTGGCGTCGGTGATCCGCAGCTCCACCGTGGGCACGTGCGCCGACGGCCGGACGTCGAAATAGATCATTGCGGGGTCGGTGATGGTCTCGGAGGAGATCAGCTCGGCGACCAGCGCCTCGTGGTCCGCGGCGCTGGTCACCTCGCCCGGGTCACCGGCGGTGGGCCAGCGCTGCCAGACCAGGGACCGGACGCTGGCGTAGCCGCTGTCCTGGCCCATCCAGTACGGCGAGCTGGTGGAGAGGGCGAGCAGCACCGGCAGCCACGGCTGGACCCGGCGGGTGACCGCCACCGCCAGGTCCCGGTCGGAGACGCCGACGTGCACCTGCGCGCCGCAGATCAACTGCTCCCGGGCGAGCAGCTGGTACTCGTCGAGCATCCGCCGGTAACGGGAGGTGGGGGTGACGCTGGGGTCGCCGTCGGCGCGCAGCGGCACCGTGCCGGCCGCCACGATGCCCAGACCGGCCCGGTCGGCGACCTGGACGGCCGCCTGACGCAGCCGGGTCAGCTCGGCACGGATCTCGTCCAGGGTGCGGCAGACCGCGGTGTTGGTCTCCACCACGCTGCGGTGCAGCTCGGCGGTGAACGAGGCCGCCGGCAACCGGTCGAGCAACTCTCCGGCGCGGGGCACCAACTCCCGGGTGTGCAGGTCGACGACGTGGAACTCCTCCTCCACCCCGATCGTGGCCAGGTCCGCCGGGTCGCCGTCGTCCAGCGACAGGAGCGGGTTCGTACGGGGGGTGGGCAGCGTCCGGCCGTTGCCGGACCGGCCCACCGGCTCGTCGTACGTCGGCGCGTTCGTGGTGTTGTCGGCCATGGTCACCCCGGGTTCGCGTGTCGGTGGTCTCGACTGTCCGACGAGCGTTCCCAGGGTTGGTACCGGGGGTGTTTCCGGCGCGTTAAGGTGACGCGCCCGTTCTGTCCGGGCTGCTCAGCGACGCGGCGCCCGGTACTCGATGGAGGCGGCGACCCGGTCGGCAGTGGCGGCGCCGAGTTCCCGTTCGGTGAGCCACAGACCCAGATCGAGCCCGGACGAGAGCGCGCCAGCGGTGACCCGGTCACCGTCGTTGACCACCCGCTCGTCGAGGACTGTGACGTCGTGGGCGCGCAACTCGTCGTACGCGTTGCGGTTGGTGGTCGCCCGCCGGCCGGTCAGCAGGCCGGCGGCGGCGAGCAACAGCGCACCGGTGCACACCGACGCCATCCACCGCGCCGATGGCGCCAACGCGGCCAGCTTCGCCGGCAGCACACCGCGCTGCGCCTGCGCCCAGGCGCCCTCTGGGGCCCGGTTCAGCCATCCGCCACCTGGGACGACCACGCCGTCGGTCTGACTCAGCACCTCGGGCACCTGAAGTTGGACACCACGCATGCTGGTGACCGGCCCCGATCGTTCGACGGCGACCAGCGCCACGTCGAAGCCGGCCATCGACAACACCTCGAACGGCCCGAAGACGTCCAGTTCGTCGAAGCCGTCGAACACCACGATCTCGATTCGCATACGGCCCAGAATCTCCTGCCGACCGGGCGGCGGCGAGTGGCATCCTTGCCATCATGCGTAAGAAACCCGCCACGCATCGGGTCGCCGTCCTCGCCCTACCCACTGTCGTCGCCTTCGATCTGACCATCGCGACGCAGGTGTTCGGCCACGAGGGTCACGGCCGGTACGCGATGACGGTGTGCGCACTGGACGGTGGTTCGGTCACCACCACCACGGACGGTCTGGAGCTGAGCGTCGCCGCGACGCTTGACGCGCTCGACGATGCCGACACGGTGATCGTGCCCGGATTCCGCCGTGGTCCGGCACCGCCGCGTGCTCTCGATGCGCTGCGGCAGGCACACAGTCGTGGCGCCCGCATCGCGTCGATCTGCACCGGCGCCTTCGCGCTGGCCCAGGCCGGCCTGCTCGACGGTCGCCGCGCGACCACCCACTGGGCACACGCCGACGCGCTCGCTCGCGAGCATCCACTGGTGTTCGTGGACGCGAGTGCGCTGTACGTCGACGAAGGCGAGGTGATCACCAGCGCCGGACTCGCCGCCGGTCTGGACATGTGCCTCTACCTCGTCGGCCGCGACCACGGGCAGGCTGCCGCCATCCAACGGGCCCGCCACATGGTCACGCCGCTGCACCGAGCCGGCGGTCAGGCCCAGTTCATCCCGGTCGGCGTCCCGGGTGAGGGCGACGAGTTGGCCGGCGTCATCACGTGGGCGAGCGGCAACCTGCACCGCCCGATCACCGTCGCGGACCTTGCCCGGCAGGGTGTGATGTCCAGCCGTACGCTGCACCGCACCTTCCAGAGTCGGTTCCGGATGAGCCCACGAGCGTGGTTGATCCAGCAACGGCTGCGTGCGGCCTGCACCCTGCTCGAGAACGGCGGGATCACCATCGACGAGGTCGCACGGCGTACCGGCCTGGGCACGGCGACCAACCTCCGTGCGCATTTCCAGCGGGCCTTCGCCACCACCCCCACCGCGTACCGGCGGGCTTTCACACAGTGACCCTTCGGCGGTGGCGGTGGCGTGGCCGTGGTGGCGGTCGGTGATGTCGGGGTGTCCCGCCGGCCTGGACACCCCGACATCAGCAGTCTCGATTCGATCAATCCCGGTCAAGCAGGGGCCGGGATCACCTCATGTTCGTCACCACGAACGGCGCGTGGCCGTGCAGGTAGTTGGTCCACCCACCGGTCACCGGCGCCCCCGGGCTGAGCAGATTGGTGGTGTCGGTGCCGACGTCGAGCTTCCAGGCCGTCCAGGAGATGCCGTTCGCCTTCATCCAGTCGATCCAGGACTGTGCCTCCGGCAGGCAGGCCCGACCGTCGAGGCCGCCATCGGCGTTGCTGGCGCCCCACTCGGTGACGAACAGCGCCAGACCCGCGCGGATCGCCGCGTCGCCCTTGGCGCGCAGCGACGCCCCGTGCGTGCAGGAGTAGAAGTGCAGGGTGTACATCAGGTTGGTGCCGGTGACCGGGCTGGCCGCAGCGACGTCCACGTCCTGTGACCAGGTCGGGGTGCCGAGCACGACGATGTTGTCCGGGTCGGCGGCGCGGATCGCGGACACCACCGCCTGGTGGTACGGCTTGATGACGTTGGTCCAGCTGACCTGGAGCGGCTCGTTGTAGGGCTCCCAGATGACGTTGGGCAGGTGGCCGTACCGGCGGGCCAGGTCGCCGAAGAACGCCACCGCCTGGGACTGGTTGTTCTGCGCCTCGTGCGCGTGCCAGTCGACGATCACGTAGACCCCGGCGGTGACCGCGTTGTTGATGATGGTCTCCACCTGCGCGCGCGCCTTGGCCGGATCACTGAGGTACGCCCCGGCCGGCTCCACGCCCATTGCCGCGCGGATCACCTGCAGGTTCCAGTTGTCGCGCATCCAGGTCAACGCGGAGAGGTTCTCGGCGTACGGGGCGGTCTCCCAGTTGAGCCACATGCTGCTGATGCCCCGCAGCTGCACCCGCGCGCCGGACCTGTCGCACATCGTGGTGCCGCAGACCCGCAGTTGCCCGTGCCGCTCGACCGGCGTACCGGTGGTCGGCGGCGGCGTGGTCGGCGGCGGGGTCGTGGGCGGCGGGGTGGTCGGGGGCGGGCCGCCGGCGCAGGACGCGCCGTTCACTGTGCAGTTGACCGGGGTGCCGGTGCCGTTGACGAGGAAGCCGAACGAGGTGGAGGCGCCGGCGGCGAGGGTGCCGTTCCAGGACACGTTGGCGAAGGTGTAGTGGCTGCCCGAGGTGCTCTGTTGCGCGTTCCACGACTGGCTGACGGTCGAGGAGGACGGCAGGTCGAACTCGACCCGCCAGCTGGTGATCGGTGCGGAGGTGTCGTTGGTGACGGTGACCTGCCCCTGGTAGCCGTTGCCCCAGTTGTTCGTCACGGAGAACACGGCTGTCGCCGCAGCGGCCGGCGTGGCGGCGACAAGTGCCACCCCACCGGCGAGCAGGCCGGCGACGGCCAGGGTCGTGACAAGTCTCAGTGTGCGCATACGGAACCCGCTTCGGATCGACGGTGATGGCCTGAGGCGGGGCGGCGCCTGCGCGCAGGATATAGATCAATCCCTATGGGGGCAAGATGGGGGATTGGTCCCCGCGGCGCTCAGGTCGTTGGGCGTACCCGGTAGGCCAGGTGGGTGACGCCGTCGCCCTCGACGACGCTGAACGGGCCGTCCAGCTGAAGTGGCGCGATCTTCAGGTCGGCGAAGAGCGGGATGCCGGCACCGAGCAGGACCGGGACGAGTTCGACGTACACCTCGTCGAGCAGGCCGGCCTCGACGACCTGGGCGGCGATGGTGCCGCCGTTGACACCGACCTCCTTGTCCCCGGCGATCGCCTTCGCCCGGGCGATCGCGCTCTCGATGCCGTCGGTGACGAAGACGAAGGAGTCGTTCTCGGGTGCCCAACCCTCCGGCACGCTGTGCGTGACCACCACGACCGGCACGTCCAACGGATGCCGGCCACCCCACCCGCTGGTGATGTCGAAGAGCCGCCGGCCGACGACGAGCGCGCCGGTCCGCTCGGTGAGAGCCCGCAGGTGCCGGGCGCTCGTGGCGGAGGTCCGAAAGGTCAGCTCGGGGTCGGCCGTCGGCGTCTCGACGTCGCCGTTCTCGTACCACTGGAAGAGGTACTCGAAACCACCGTGGGACGCGTCCGCGATGTAGCCGTCCAACGACATCGTCGCCCAGGTCGTCACCTTCGTCATCGATCCACTCCTCGGTCCGTGCCGTGTCGACTCGTCGGCGAGGCCGGCTGCCTCCGTCCCTCGACCCATTGTCGAAGCCGGCGCGACCGCCCTCGACCCGTCGGTCGAGCTTCCCCCCAGTGTCAGCCTTGGCCGTCAGGGGCGCAGCGCGTTGAGCACGAGGTCGGCGTACCGGCGCCACACCGCCGGGTCGCGCTCGTCGAGCACGATGAGCTGCCGGACCGCTCCGCAGAGGATTACCCGGATGTCCAGCTCCCCGGCGTCCGGGCGAATCTTGCCGGACGCTCGGGCCGCCGCCACCAGTTGCCCGATCAGATCCAGGATGCGCGCGGCGGGCACCAGCCTGCCCTCGAAGAACGCGTCGGCGAGGACCCGGTCGCGGGCGAGGCGTCCGAACAGGTCGGGCACGAAGGAACACCACTCCCGGTACGCGTCGGCGCCGTCGAGCGCCGCGCGGGTGCGCTGCTCCATCTCCTGAAACTGCCGCTGGACGACCGCGACGATCAGGTCTTCCTTGCTGGGGTAACTGCGGTACACCGTGGCGCGTCCCACCCCGGCCCGCTCCGCCACCTGCGGCACCGTCACCTGGAGACCCTGCTCGCTGAAGAGTTCCCGGGCGGCGGCGATGACCCGCTCCTGGTTACGACGGGCGTCCAGACGCCGGTGGGGAGCATCCGGGTCGCTCGGCGTCGGTGGGGTCATGGCCTCAGTCTGCCCGCTCGGTCTCGTCGGTCAGCAGCGGCTCGTCGCCGTAAACGGTGGTGAGTTCGACGTCGAGCACCGTGGCCACCCGGCCGAACGACCAGTAGTAGCCGATCACCTGGAGCACCTCGACGATCTCGCGCTCACTGAGGGTGTTCCGCGCCTGCTCGAAGAGGTCGTCGGGAACGCGCGGTGACCGCACCACCTCGGCGGCGAACCGGATGAGCGTGCGGTCATGACCGGAGAGGTGTGGGTCGTCGATGTCCCGGCTGCTGATGATCTCCCGGGTGCGCTCGTCGACGCCGGCCGCCGCCGACATCGGGCCATGCTGGGCCGCCACGAACTCGCAATCGGTGTACTCGGCCACGGTGAGGATGACCAGTTCCCGCGAGCGGGCGGGCAGCTCCAACGAGGTGAACTGCGCCCTCGCGAGCTGGATGAAGAGGTTCACCGTGCCGGTCGAGTGGGTCAGCATCTTGACCATCGGGTCGGGCGGCAGGGCGGACAGGACGTCGCGGACGTCGGCCGGAATCGCGTTCGGGTCGGGGTCGGCAAGGCGGGGCATGGCTCTCTCTCCTGCGTTGGTCGTCGAGACGGTTTCAGGCGGGCAGGTCGAAACCCGTCTCGCTGAGGTGGCGGAAGCGGCCGTCCTCGGCGTACGTCCCGAAGATGGCGATCTCCCGTCGGGCGGTCGACCCGTCGGCCAGGGTGATCTCGTAGACGTGTCGTTCGGCGTAGCGGAGACCGTCGCGCAGCTCGTCGAGGACCCGCACGGTGCCGCTGGCGATCTGACCGCGTACCCGGGTCACCATCGCGACGAATCCGGCCCGGTCGAGGGTCTCGCCGTCGCTGCGGTGGGTGTAGTCGGGGGCGTAGAACTCGTCGAGCGCCTCGGTCAGGTCGCGCGTCGGCTCGAAGACCACGGCGCGCAGGGCGTCGCTGATCCGTACCGGATTCATGGGGCTCCTCGTGGGTCGCCGTCGGGCACATCCGGACTCGTAGGTCCGCTTAGCGCCCACCGTACCGGACTCCCGAGTCCACTTCCGGTGAGAGTCGTCACGTGCCCGGGGAGCAGCCGCACCCACCACGGCGGGTGCGGGTCCGCCGGTCCGGTCGTAGCGTGGGGCGCATGCGAACCACCACGCTGGGCAGCACCGGGCCCGAGGTCGGCGTCATCGGCCTCGGCTGCATGGGCATGAGCCACGGCTACGACATCACCGGCCCTCGCGACGACGACACCTCGATCTCCGTCATCCGACAGGCACTGGACCTGGGCGCGACGCTGATCGACACGTCGGACGTGTACGGGCCGTACACCAACGAGGAGCTGGTCGGGCGGGCGCTGGCCGGCGGGCACCGGGATCGGGCCGTGCTGGCCACGAAGGTCGGCCTGGTGGCCACCTCCCCCACCGGCGGCCCCGGCAACTCACCGAAGATCGGCAACAACGGCCGTCCGGAGCACATCCGAGCGGCGATCGACGACAGCCTGCGCCGGCTCGGCACCGACCACGTCGACCTCTACCAGCTTCACCGGGTCGACCCGGAGGTGCCCATCGAGGAGTCCTGGGGTGCGATGGCCGAGGTCGTGGCGGCGGGCAAGGCCCGGCAGCTCGGCCTGTCCGAGGTGACTGTCGCGCAGATCGCGCGGGCCCAGGCGGTGCACCCGGTGGCGTCGGTGCAGTCCGAGTTGTCACTGTGGACGCGCGACCCGTTGACCGAGGTGTTGCCGTACTGCGCCGAGCAGGGCATCGCCTTCCTGCCGTTCTCCCCACTCGGTCGCGGTTTCCTCGCCGGCCGGTTCAGCTCGTTCGACGACCTGCCCGCCGACGACTTCCGGCGCGGCCTACCGCGCTTCCAGCAGGACGCGCTGCGCGCCAACCTCGCCATCGTCGCCCGGGTCCGGGAGATCGCCGACCGGGCCGGCTTCAGCCCCGCGCAGGTCGCCCTCGCGTGGGTGGTCGCCCGGGGTGACCAGGTCATCCCGATCCCCGGCACCAAAACCCCGAAGTACCTGGTGGACAACTGCGCGGCCGCTGACGTGCGGCTCAGCGCCGAGGACCTGGCCGACCTGGACGCGCTGCCCGCGCCCGAGGGTGGCCGCTACTGAGGCTCCGGCGGCCCGGCACCAGGCGGCCGGGCCGCCACCGGCGGGCCGAACCTGACCCCGACACCTGGCGAGTAGAGCACGCTGACCGGTGGCCCGACCGGTGCCGGCAGCCCGGCGGCGGCCACCAACTCGTCATCCAGGTGCAGCACCTCGGCCCGGTGCAGCGGCCAGCTCGGATGCCAGTTCGGCAGGTGCAACGTGCGCCCGTACGCCCGGGTGTGCAGCCCCCAGCGGGCGGTGACGAAGTGTTCGAGCGGGGTCGGCTCGGCGATCGGCTCCCCCACCCGCACCACCATCCGGCTCGTCGCGCCCGCCGGCCCCGGCCAGCGTCGCCGGCAGCGGTAGGTGCGACGGTCGCCGTCGCGGTCCAACCGCATCGACGACCAGAGGTACGGCAGGCGCAGCGTCGCCCGCGCCACCAGCACCGGCAGCAGTCGAGACGCGTCGAGCGACCGGAACACGACGGCTCGTCGGCCGGCGTCGTCGACTGAGTAGAGCCGGACGTTCGTCTCCCAGAAGGTGCCGAAGTACGGCACCCCCGGGCCGCGGCCGAAGCCCAGCCCGACCATCCGGAAACCGATCAGGCCCACGTAGCTGATCCCCTGCAGCGTGTCCGGACGAGTGCCGGCGGGCAGCAACGGCGCGACCACCTCCGGAGCGACGGCCCAGTGCAGGAAGGTGAGGTCCTCCCAGCGCTGACGCAGGAGCGCCCAGGGGAACGCCTGCCGGGGCGCGTGGTCGACCGGCTCGGGGTGCACGCTCTCATAGTGGCCCAGGCGGTGGGCCGGCGTGGCCTCAGGCGTGCGGACCGACACTGACGGTGCCGATGGTCAGCGACGCCCTGCCCTCCAGGATCTCGCCGACCCGTTCGACCTCCTCCCCCAACGCCCGCTGCTGGGCGGCTCCGAGCGTCCGCAACGGCTCGATGGTGACCCGGATCGCGCGGCCGGAGCGGCGTTGATGCCACACGCCGGCGACCACCCCGTCGACCAGCAGCACCGGATAGTTGCCGGCCTGGCCACCGGCGAGCGCCCGCTCGGCGGCGGCTCCGGGAAACACCCGTTCGCGGGGGTGGCAGCCGACGGCGTACGCGTCGAAGTACGGCAGCAGCCGCAACCCGGACGGCCGGTCGTCGGGGAATTCGGTGTCGTCGGCGCTCACCCAGGACCGGGTGCCCTCCACCGTCACCTCGGCCAGGTCCAGCGAGTCGAACAGCGACGTCCCCCACCCCGCCGGCACCCCGAGCCACCGGGCGAACTGTGCCGGGGTGGCCGGCCCGTACGCGTGCAGGTAGCTGCGGACGAGGGCGGCCAGGGCGGCGGGACCGGGCATCGGCGCGAAGTCGGGCAGCCACCGGGTCGGGCTGGTGTACGTGCTGGCCCGACCGCGATTCGGGCCGAAGCAGATCACTCCGCCCCGGGTGGCGGCGGTCATCGCGGCGATCCACCGGGGCCATTTGTCCTGGAACGCCTCCATGACCAGGTCACCCGCCCATGGGCCGGTGCGGGCGACGATCTCCTCGGTCAGCTCGGCGGTGGTCAGGTCGGCCTCGGCAACGGCGTCGGCGATGGCCGCGAGGACCTGCTCGGTCTGCCGGGGCGTCAGCAGGACCGCACTGCGCTCCCACGAGGGGGTCGGCAACGTGGTCAGCGCGCCGACCCACATCGGCAGGTCCGCCGCGGCGAGCAGGTGCACGGTCCCGCGTGGCCCACGGGTCTTGACCAGGGTGCGGTCGGTCCACAGTGCCCGGCGCACCAGGGCGCGGGTCGTGCCCGGCACCCGCAGCCCGATGGACAGCTCGGCGGCCGACGCGACCTGGGCGTGCGCGCCGCTGATCGCCGACACCACCTCGGCGACGCGCACCGCGTCCGGTGCCGCGTCCGCCGCCGGCGTGCGGAGCCGGTGCCGCTGTAGTCGTCGGGCGGACACCTGCGCCCAGCTCAGCTCGGTCATCGCAGGCCCTCGAAGAACGCGCGGATGTCCGCCGCGTGCGCCAGCGGCTCGTCCATCGCCACGAAGTGGCTGCCCGGGTTGCCCTGCGGCCAGTGGACGATGGTGTTGTCACGCTCGGCGATGCGGCGCATCAGCGCGGAGCCGCCGCCGTACACACCGGACGGCACCCGCCGCTGGCCCGTCGGCCAGACGAAACCGCCGTCGTCGGCGACGGTGAGTCGCTCGTACATGGGCCACGACGACGTTCCCGAGGTGCCGGTGAACCAGTAGAGGCTCACATTGGTGAGCAGGTGGTCCCGGTCGATGGCCTGCTCCGGCGTCGGCACCGTCATGGTGAACTCCTTGAACTTGTGCATCATCCAGGCCAGCAGCCCGACCGGCGAGTCGTTCCAGGCGTACGAGAAGGTTTGCGGCGCCGCCCGCAGCAACGCGTGATGGTCGACGCCGCCGCTCATCCACTGCTGCATCTGATCCCACTCGGCGCGTTCCGCCACGCTCATGTCCGGCACGTCGGCGGCCGTCGGAAAGCCGAACCCGCCGTCGATGTGCACGCCGACGACCTGCTCCGGCGCCACTGCGGCGACCCGTGGCGCGATGTACGCGCCGAGGTCGCCACCCTGGGTGCCGTAACGGTGGTAGCCGAGGCGGACCATCAGCTCGGCCCACATCCGGGCGAGCCGGTCGATCGTGAACCCGGCCGGCGGCGCCTGCGAGAAACCGTATCCGGGCACCGACGGCACCACCACGTGAAACGCCTGCGCGGGATCCCCGCCATGAGCGCGTGGGTCGGACAGCGGGCCGATCAGCTCGGTGAACTCGACCACCGAGTTCGGCCAGCCGTGCGTCAGCAACAACGGCAACGCGTCCGGCTCCGGCGAGCGGACGTGCAACACATGCACATCCAGACCGTCGATCTCGGTGACGAGCTGGGGGAAGTCGTTCAGACGAGCCTCGTGGGCCCGCCAGTCGTAACCGTTCGCCCAGTACTCGGTCAGCTCGCGCAGGTACTGCACCGGCACCCCGCGGCTCCAGCCGGTGCCGGGCAACGAGCGGGGCCACCGGGTTCGGGAGAGCCGGTCACGCAGGTCGTCGACGTCCGCCTGCGGGATGTCGATGCGAAAGGGCGTCATGCCGGAAACGCTACGGCTCATATAGGACAGGTTCTGGCACACATCGCTGGCATCCTGTGATCATGTCCGACACCCCCGCCCGACTACTGGGCCTGCTGTCGCTGTTGCAGACGCCCCGCGAGTGGCCCGGCAGCGAGCTGGCCACCCGGCTCGGCGTCAGCCTGCGCACCATCCGCCGCGACGTGGAACGACTGCGCGACCTCGGCTACCCGGTGCAGGCGACGATGGGCGCGATCGGCGGATACCGCCTGGTCGCCGGCAAGGCGATGCCGCCGCTGCTGCTCGACGACGACGAGGCGGTGGCGATCGCTGTCGGTCTGCGCACCGCCGCCGGTCACGCGGTGGCCGGCATCGAGGAGGCCTCGGTGCGGGCGCTGACGAAGCTCGAACAGGTGCTGCCGTCCCGGCTGCGGCACCGCGTCAGCGCGCTGGGGGCGGCCACCGAACCACTGCTCACCTGGGACCAACCGACTGTCGACCCGGAGCACCTGAGTGCGCTGGCCGCCGCCGTCAACAATCGTGAGCAGCTACGGTTCACCTACCGCCGTCGCGATGGCGTGGACACCGAGCGGCTCGTCGAGCCGTACAAGCTGGTGTCGGCGGGCCGGCGCTGGTATCTGGTGGGCTACGACAACGACCGCGACGACTGGCGGATCTTCCGGCTCGACCGGATCACCGACCTGCGGCCCACCCGGGCCCGGGTCGCCGCCCGGCAACTGCCGGCGTCCGACGCCGCCTCGTTCATGACGGAGAAGCTGCTTGAGCTGACGCCCGTCTACCGGGCGGTGGTGACGTTGCACGCGCCGATCGAGCGGATGGCGGGCCCGCTCGGTGGCACCGGCGTCGATCTGGAGCCGATCGACGCGACCTCGTGCCGGTTACGCAGCAATGCCGACACTCTGGAGTGGCTGGCGTGGCGCCTGCTGACTCTCGGTTGCGACATGGAGGTGCACGAGCCTCCGGAGTTGATCGTGCACCTGCGGCAGATCGGCTCCCGGGCGACCCGCGCCGCCAGCTCGTCCGCAGCGTAGGACGGCCGACCGGCCCGGGGCACCGGCACGCCGCTGCGCCGTACGCTTGATGGAGCATATGCGTTCAGAACAGGCGTTTCGGGGAGGAACTGGGCGTGACGCAGAGCGACGGGGAGCTGGTAGTGCTCGCGCAGGCGGGAGACGCGGCCGCGCTGGGGGCGCTGCTGGCACGGCACGAGGCCGCGATGCGGGCCGTCGCGCTGAGCGTCCTCGGTTACGGGCCGGACGCCGAGGACGCGGTGCAGGACACGATGGTCGTCGCCCTGCGTCGCATCGGCGAGGTCCGCGACCCGAACGCCGTCGGCCCCTGGTTGCGGGCCATCGTCCGCAACAACAGCCGGATGGCGTTGCGCGGGCCCAGAGCCGTCCCGGTCGCCGAACCCGAGTGGTTCACCCGCCCCGCCGACACACCCACCCCGGAGGAGGCACTGGACCGGGCCGCGATGCGCGACTGGGTGTGGCACTCCATCGGTCAACTGTCCGAACCTGACCGGCTCGTCGCCCTGCTGCGGTACTTCAGCGACGCGTCCTCGTACGAGCAGATCGCGGCCGTGTGTGGCGTGCCGGTCGGCACCGTCCGCAGCCGCCTCAGCCACGCCCGCCGGGCGCTCGCCGGCGGCCTGCGGACGGCGGCGGACGCCGCGCACCCGGACGTCGCCGCCTCGAACGACTCGCGGTGGCGGGAGGGCCAAGACATGATCACCACGGCGATGGGCGGCGACTTCGAGCGGGTGGTCCACGAGAGCTGGTGGCCGGACGCCGAGATGATCGTGCCGGGCGGTCCGCGCGGTGGCCGTGACCTGGCCATCAACGGTATGAACCGCGACCTGACCGCCGGGGTACGTCAGCGGCTGCGCAACGTGGTGGCCAGCGGCGACGTGCTGATCTGGGAAACCGACCTGATCAGCCCACCCGACGACCCGGAGCACTGCCCACCCGCGGCGCTGTGGTTGCAGGTGCTACGCGAGGGCCGGGTGCGCCAGCTCACCCTCTTTCATCCCGTCCCCGCGCTGGTCTGAAAAAACTTCTCCGACCGAGCGAACTTTCCTCCCGACCCGCGCATCTGGTCCGCGTCATTGCATCAGTCGCCGTGTCGGCCGACGCCGCGCGGGTCTCGGATCGGGAGATAGTTCATGGGTTTCACCAGCCACGACGTCAGCGCCCTCGCACCCGGCGCCCACACGTTCACAGTGGATGGCGTTCGGCAGGTCTACCACGTCGCCGGCACCGGTCCGGTCTGCGTGGCGCACTCCGGCGGGCCGGGCATCGAGTGGGCCTACCTGCGGACGCCCAGCCTTGAGACGCACTTCACAATGGTCTACGTCGAGCCGGTGGGCACTGGCGCGTCGGGGCAGCTCGACAACCCCGACAACTACCGTCTCGACACGTATGTCCGGTTCCTGCACGCCGTCGTCGAGCACCTCGGCGAACCCCGGGTGTACCTCCTCGGGCACTCGCACGGCGGTTTCGTCGTCCAGCGGTACGCGCTCGCCCACCCGGACCGGATCTCCGGCCTCGCCCTGTACGACACCTCGCCCGTCACCGGCGCCGAGTTCTGGGGCGAGGCCATGGCCGGCCTCGCCGCCTACCCGCAGCGGCACCCGGACCGGCCGGAGGCGGCAGCGGTCCCGGCTGCCTTCGCGCAGATCGGCGGCGCGACGGACGACGAGTCGTTGGGGGCCGCTCTGCGCGCAGCCCTGCCGGTTTACTTCGCGGACTTCTGGGGCCGACAGGACGAGTTCGCCCCGTTTCAGGCGGCCGTCCGGATCTGGGCGACGCCGGCCGGCGCGCAGGACCCCACGCCCTTCGACGTGCGGGAGAACCTCGGTGAGATCACCGTGCCCGTCGTGGTGATCGTCGGGGCGTACGACTTCATCTGTGGCCCTCGCTGGGCCGAGCAGTTGCACGCGGGGCTTCCGGACTCGCGGCTGGTGACGCTGGAGCGAAGCGGACACTTCGCGCACATCGAGCAGCCGGTGGAGTTCACCGACGCCGTGGCGGAGCTGCTGAAGCGGTGACCCACAGTGGCACCGCCCGTCCCGAGGTCCGTTCGTCACAGCGGGCAGACCTCGGCGGGCGGACGCGTTGCATGGTCATAGGCTGAGCGCTTTGCTGCACCGTGACGAAGAGGAGACCGCCGTGAGCCAGACCGAACGGATGGATTCCGTCGACGAGTGGAACGTCGCCGAGGACGACGGGGTCCTGGACGCCTCCGACACCCTCGACGACGACCGGGTCGGCGACCCCCTCGACACCGGCATCATCGCCGAGGACCACTGGACGGCGGCAAACCGGTTCGGCACCACGCCGGCCGAGGAACGCGCGGGCGAGTCCCTGGCGCAACACCTCGCTCAGGAGGTGCCGGATGTCGACCCGTACGCCGAGGGTGGCGACGACGAGGACGAGCTGACCCGTCGGGGGTACGAGGCGGAGGCGCGCGCCGGCCGTCTCGTCGCCTACGACGAGGGCGTCCGCGAGGACGACGAGGCCGAGTCGGTGGCGTGGGACGCTGGCATCGACGCGGGTGCCGCCAGCGCGGAGGAAGCGGCGGTCCACGTGGTCGAGGACCCGGACGGGCCCGGCGACGGTCCGTTGCGCTGACGCCGAACCGCCGCGCCCGGCACCTCACGGGATGCCGGGCGCGGCGGGGTCGGTCAGTGGATGACGACGGGCGTCCTGACCTGCTCGCCCTGCGGGTCGTCGAGCTGCGCCGGCTGACGTCGGCGCGGCAGGAACGCCGCCGGGATGATCGTGAGCACGACCAGCGCGAACGCGACCCAGAACGTGGTCGCGAACGACTTGGCGGCGAAGTCCAGCCCACGCTCGATGATCGACGGGTCGACCGGCATCTGCTGGAGCAGCTCCGGCCGCTGCTGGGCGGCGATGGCCAGCCCGGCCTCGGTGACCGGCTTGCCGCTCTCGTCCACCAGGCCGGGGATCGGCCGGGAGCCGTTCAGCTCGTTGGTGAGGATCACCGACATCACGGCGGCGCCGACCGAGCCGCCGATCTGCTGGAGGATGTTGACCAGCGTCGAGCCGCGAGCCACGTCGTTGGCCGACAACGTCCGCAGCGCCGACGTCATGATCGGCATCATCGTGCCGCCCATGCCCAGACCCATCACGAACAACGACCCACCGAGCAGCCAGTACGAGGTCTGCGGGTCGACCTGGGTGAAACCGAAGAACCCGACGACGATGAGACCCAGCGCGAACGGGACGGTACGCCCGATCGGCACCCGGTCGGCCAGCGTGCCGGCGATCGGCATGGTGATCATCGCGCCGATGCCCTGCGGCGCCATCAGCAGACCGGCGGCCAGCGTCGACTCACCGCGCACCTGCAGGAAGTAGCTCGGGAACAGCAGGCCGGCGCCCATGAACGCGATGATGAACACGAACATCGTCACCGACGCGATGGTCAGGCTGCGGTTGCGGAACAGCCGCAGGTCGAGCAGCGGGTGCCGGGGCTTGAACGAGTAGAGCACGAACGCCACCACCAGCGCGCCGCCGACCAACATCGGGGCCCAGACCTTGGCCTCGGCGAAGGTGCCCGCCTCCGGCAGGGACGAGACGCCGTAGAGGAAGAGCGCGAGGCCCGGCGAGAGCATGAGCATGCCGACGAAGTCGAACGACTCTGACGGCTCGGGCGCGTCCTTCGGCAGCGCTACCTGCGCGTAGATCAGGGCGATCAGACCGATCGGCAGGTTGATCAGGAAGATCCAGTGCCAGCTCGCGGTGTCGATCAGCCAACCACCGAGGATCGGGCCGCCGATCGGCCCCAGCAGCATCGGGATGCCGAGGACGGCCATCAGCCGGCCGATCCGGTGCGGCCCAGCCGCCCGGGTCATGATGGTCATGCCCAGCGGCATGAGCATGCCGCCACCGAGGCCCTGCAGGACCCGGTAGCCGATCAGCTCGCCGATCGTGTCGGCCATGGCGCAGAGCCCCGACCCGATCGTGAACAGGGCCAGCGCCACCATGTAGAGCCGTTTGGTGCCGAACCGGTCCGCCGCCCACCCGCTGAGCGGGATCACGGTGGCGAGCGCGAGGGTGTAGGCGGTCATGGTCCAGGCCACGCGGGCGTAGGACGCGTCGAACTCGCTCTGGAATGTGGGCAGCGCCACGCTGACCACAGTTACGTCGAGGATCGACATGATCGCGCCAAGGACGACGACGCCCGCCACCTTGAGCACCGCGGCGTCGAGTTTGTCCGATGTCGCGAGGGATTGCTGTGTCACTAACTCTCCTGAAGTCGATTGAGCCGGCCGACGGTGGGCGGTGGCGGCGATGCCGCGCCAACCGGGCGCGGGGCGCGACGTGCCAGGACGACGGCGCGCGGAGGAAGACTAACCGCCAGCTGTGACGATTCGCCGCCGGATTTCGTGACGGCCCGGCCACGTATCCGATCGGCCGTGCGACTGTGGCCGGACGTCGGGGTGGCAATCAGCCGGCAGAGCCGCGAGCCAGGTGTTTCGCCCAGTGCGGCCCGGGGGGTCGGCTGTGCGGCGGCCAAGCGATCACCGTCGTGAGGGTTAGCGCGTCCACCCACGGCACAGCGGCGAGGTCGAGCCGAGAATCGCGCTGGCCCCGGCACGAACGAGGGAGTCGGGTACGAGATCGCGGCGGAGCTGCGTGCCGGGCCCTGCGTTGCGCGTCTCCCTCCGCGTCGGTGGACCCGCGGGCGTGGGGCCGTGCTGGGCTGGGCACTCCATTGGCCCACTGGCCGTGGGGCGTGTGGGGCTGGCCACGAACGGCCTGCTGACCGGGGTGATCGTTGTGTGCTAGTGATGCTCACGTCCGTCGGTGGTAGTGGTTGCGGCGGGGAACCTGTTCGGGGTCGAGCCAGGCCGGTGGCACGAACTCGGGGTGGCCGTCGCCTGCCAGTCGCACCGCCCAGTCGCTGTGGTGCAGGTGCCGGTGGTGGTGGCCGCAGAGCAGGACGGCGTTGGCGAGGCTGGTATCGCCGCCGTCGGCCCAGTGCTTGATGTGGTGGGCGTCGCACCAGCGCGGTGGTCGGTCGCAGCCCGGGAAGGCGCAGCCCCCGTCCCGCAGCACCAGAGCTCGCCGGAGGGAGCCGGTGATGAGACGACGTTGTCGGCCAAGATCGAGTGGTTGGCCGGCTCCGCTGAGGACTGCGGGGAGGATGGCGGCGTCGCAGGCGAGGCGGCGCACGGCCTCGGGGGTGAGGCGCAGGCCGGAGTCGAGGGCACCGCTGCCCAATTGCCGGGTCAACCCGTCGTAGCTGGTGGTGACGACGATCTGGGCGGGATCACCACTGTGCTCGGGCAACTCGCCGGTGCGCAGGGCGAGGCGGCACACGTCGCTGAGAGCGTCGTGCCGGCGTTGCCCGGGAGAGCGCTGGTCGTCAGGGCCCGACGGTGCGCTGAGCGGGTCGATGGCGGCACGGAACAGCCCAGCGGTCTCGGTGTCGAGGATGCCGGTGAGTCGCAGGCGGCCGTCGCTGAGGGTGGAGAGGGTGAGGTGGCGGTCGCGGGTGGCACGGCGGGCTTCGGCGTCCAGGGCTGCTTGGGCGGCGGCGTCGGCGATGTCGGGTGCGACGTGGGCGAGGATGCGGGTGCTGAGTTTGCGTAAGAGGGTGGGATCGAATTGCCCGGCCCACTCGATGAGCACGCCGAGGGCCTTCTGGGCAACCTCGGGACCGGCGGTGGTCTGCACGCTGTCGACCGTGTCGGCGATGACCCGGGCCTGGTCGACGGCGATGTGGCCATTGGCCAGTGCGTGGCGTACCCCAGGGTTGCCGGTTTCCAGAACCTCGGCGAGGTCGACGAGGCGGCGGGCGGCCGGGATGGTGAGGCGTAAGCGTTCGCGGAGCCAGACCGCTGTGGAGGAGGCGCCCTGCGCGGTAGGGACGCCGCGGCCGTCGAGCTCACGGATCAGAGCCAGTTTCACCGCTGCGAGCCGCTGCTCGATGCGGTACGCGGTGTCGAGTGCGGCGATCAACTCGTCCTCGTGTCGTGCCCACGTGGGCGTATCGGCGCAGGCCGCGATGGCGCCCTCTGCCTGCGTCAACTCTTCGACCACGACCCGAATCTAGAACAGGCGTACGACACTTTCAGTCATCATGATCGATCCACGCCAGCCCCGCCCAGGCGGCAAGCCGGTGACCTGGCCGCCATGACCGGCAGAGAGCTAGTTGCTGCGCTTGCTGGCGTCGAGGGCAGCCTGCTCCACTCGCTGGCGGTGGTCCAGCCACCATGACTCGTCCACGGGGGGCAGGTTGTCGTTCCTGGGCAGCAGCCCGGCCGTGCCGTCGATGAGTTCACGCACGATGTCGGCGTGGCCGGCGTGCCGTTGGGTTTCCGCGATGACGTGGACCAGGACGTGGTGCAGCGTGACCGCCGCATCGCCCCACCATGGCACGTGGCCTACCTCATGCAGTGCAAGGGCATCGATGGTGGTGTCGGCGTGGGCGATCGCGCGACGGTACAGTGCGACGATCTCCTCGCGGGTCTCATCAGCGCTCGCCCACATGTCGCCATTGGTCTCCGCCCCGTCGCCCACATAGGGCAGCTCCTGCTCGAACGGTCGGCCGAACACGACGCCGAAGTAGAGGATCTCCATGGCCGCCGAGTGCTTCACCAGACCGAGCAAGTTGGTCGCGGTCGGGGTCAACGGACGCCGGATGTCACATTCGCCGAGCCCGTCGAGCTTCCACAGCAGCGACTCGCGGCCGCCCTTCAAGTAACTGTGCAGATCCGCCTTCATCGCGGCACTATGGCATCCGGTTGGGTGTCCCCGTTGTCCCGGACGACGCGCGAAGCTCAGGATCAGTAGGTCGCGGCCCTAGGCGGTGACCACCGGCACGGCGGCGGTGAGCGCCCAGTCGTGCCCGATGTCGGCGGCCGCGCGCAGCAACCTCGGAAGGTGCTCCTCGCGCAGGGTCTCCAGCGAGGTCTCGGCGGCGTGCACTGTCACGTTGATGGCGGCGACGACCCGCCCGTCGCCGTCGCGTACGCCGGTGGCGACGGACCGGATCCCCGGCGCCAGGTCCTGGTCGGCGAGCGCCCAGCCCTTTGCCCGGACCTCGCGCAGCACGGCGTCGAGCTCACCCGGCGCGGGCTGCCAGCGCGCCGTGATGCCGGAGCGGCTGGGCTCGGCGAGGACGGTCGCCAGCGTGTCCGGTGGGAGGGCCGCGAGCAGCACCTTGCCCATCGACGTCGCGGATGCCGGAAAGCGGGTGCCGATGGTGACGCCCAGGGTGACGATCTTGGGGACGGCCACCCGGGCGACGTAGACGATGTCGCTGCCGTCGAGCTGGGCCATCGAGGTCGACTCGTTGGTCTGCGCCACGAGCTTCTCCATGTGCGGCCGGGCGACGTCCCACATGTTCAGCGCGTTGACGTACGCCATCCCCAGCTCCAGGACGCGCGGGGTGAGGGTGTGGCCGCGGCCGACCGCGCGGACGTAGCCCAGCGATTCGAGCGTGATGAGGATGCGCCGGACGGTGGGGCGGGCCAGGCCGGTGGCGGCGGCGAGCTCGCTGAGCGTCATCGAGGGGCAGGCGGGACGGAAGGAGCGCAGGACGTCGAGGCCACGGGCGAGAGCCTCGATGAAGTCGGGCCCGGCGCCCCTTCCGTTGTCACTCATGTCCTTAATGC
Source organism: Micromonospora salmantinae (assembly GCF_022230905.1). Classification (NCBI taxonomy): domain Bacteria; kingdom Bacillati; phylum Actinomycetota; class Actinomycetes; order Micromonosporales; family Micromonosporaceae; genus Micromonospora; species Micromonospora salmantinae. Next base: position 16,519 of record NZ_JAKKFG010000003.1, on the reverse strand, counting down.
TTCCATTGCGCCGACCCGGCGTCCCACTCGGTGTACTGGTACGGGTTCTCCAGGATCGCGGTCTCGGGGACGTCCGGGTTCATTCCCCGCTGCCACGCCTCCTCCCCCATCGTCTCGCGCAGGTGCTCGATGGTCGCGGCCGCCCTGGCCCGCGCGGCGGCGAGGTCGACGCCGACGAGGCGACCGTCCCGCTTCACGACCCGGCCACCCACCAGCACCGTGTGCACATCGGCACGCTGGGCCTGGAAGACGACGTGACCGTGCGGGTTCAGGATCGGGAACATCGCCGGCGAGGCGTCGTTCTTGATCAGGACGACGTCGGCCTGGCGGCCGGGGGTGAGCGCGCCGATGGTGGCGTCCATGCCGAGCGCGCGGGCGCCGCCTCGGGTGGCCCACTCGACGACCTGCTCGGCGCGCAGGTGGCAGTGGGTGATGGTCTCCTGCTTGGCGTGCGCCTCCAGGTGCTCCCGGGAGCGGTCGGCTCCGAGCGTGCTCCGCATCGCGGAGAAGAGGTCGCCGCTCCACCACACGCTGGTGTCCATCGACAGTGACACCGGGATGTCGTGGTGGCGCAACTGCCAGGTGGGTGGGTAACCCTGGCCGGCGCTCTGCTCACTCTCGGTCGAGACGGAGACCGAGCCGCCGGTCGCGGCGATCCGGTTGTACGAGTCCTGGGTGAGCGTCGCCGCGTGCACGTACACGGTCGACGGGTTCATGAAGCCGTTCTCGTGCATGAGCCGGATGCCGTCGTCGTTGGTGGCGCCCCACACGCCCGCGTGGGTGGTCACCGCGACGCCCAACTCCCGGGCCACCTCGAACGCGGCCCGTTCCGGAAAGGCGGGGTCGCCGGTGACGTCGAACGCCAACTGGAAGCCGGCCAGCTTGCCACCGTCGATGCGGCGGCGGTGGAAGTCGCGGAACTCCGGCGAGGTGGCCCACTCCCACGGCCCCTGCTGGATGTTGCCGTAGGCGAGCACGAACCGTCCGTCGACCGCCTCCAGGGCGTCCACGGCGGCGTCGGCGTGCTCGGGTGTCTGCAACCCGTGTGACCAGTCGACAGTGGTGGTGACGCCGGCGTCGATCGCCTCGATCGCGCCGAGCAGGTTGCCGGCGTAGACGTCCTCGGGCCGGAACAGCTTGCCCGACTCGAGGTAGTACCAGACGAAGTACTGGGTCAGGGTCCAGTCGGCGCCGTACCCGCGCATCGCGGTCTGCCACAGGTGCCGGTGGGTGTCGACCATGCCGGGCATGAGGATGCCGTCGGTGGCGTCGATCTCCAGGGCGTCGTCGGGTGCGGTGAGGCCGACGCCGACCTGCGCGATCCGGCCGCCGATGACCAGCACGTCGGCGCCGGGCAGCACCGTGCGCGCGTCGTCCATGGTGAGAACCAGGCCGTTACGGAAGACCACCGGCCGGTCAGTTGCGCTCATTCGCCACCCTCCTTTCGGAGTACGAGGGGAATCCGGACTGTTGTCCGCTGTGCGGCCAGCCCGAGTGGCGCAAGTGTGGTCCGGGTCACGCAACGTGTCAAGAGTGCGATCCCTTTCGATAGACGCACCGTTGACACGCACCGTGCGGTATCGCAAGCTGTCTCGGCGGACAGGTGTCCGCAGAACGGGCGGAAACATGGTGCAGCATTCGACAGGCCCCCTGGCCGGCCTGCTCGTCGCGGACTTCTCCCGGATCCTCGCCGGGCCGTACGCGACGATGCTCCTGGCCGACCTGGGCGCCCAGGTGATCAAAGTTGAGAGCCCCGGTGGCGACGACACCCGCACCTGGATGCCGCCCACCCGCGACGGGGTCTCGACCTACTACCTCGGCATCAACCGCAACAAGCGGTCGGTCGCCCTGGACCTGAGGAAACCCGACGACCTGGCCGCCGCGCAGGAGTTGGCCCGCCGCGCCGACGTGCTGATCGAGAACTTCCGGCCCGGTGGCCTCGCCCGGTTCGGCCTCGACTACGACACCGTCACCGCGACCAACGACAAGATCGTGTACGCGAGCATCAGCGGCTTCGGCACCGGCGCCGGTAGGGACTTCCCCGGCTACGACCTCATGGTGCAGGCCATCTCGGGCCTGATGAGCCTCACCGGCGACCCGGACGGCTCGCCGTACCGGGCCGGCATCTCGGTCTTCGACGTGATGGCCGGGCTGCACGCCAGCATCGGCATCCTCGCCGCGCTGCACCACCGTGGCGAGACCGGACGAGGCCAGCACGTCGAGGTCAACCTGCTCAGCTCCGCCCTGTCCGGGTTGGTCAACCACTCCAGCGGCTACGTCGCCGGCGGCACCGTCCCGTTCCGGATGGGCAACGCGCACCCCAGCCTCTTCCCGTACGAGCCACTGCCCACCGCCGACGGCGAGCTGATCGTCATCGCCGGCAACGACGGGCAGTTCCGCAAGCTCTGCCAGGTGCTCGACCTGCCCGGCCTGCCGGACGACCCGCGCTTCGGGCGCAACCAGGACCGCACGGCCAACCGCGAACAGTTGCGGCCCCTGCTTGTCGAACGCCTCGCCAAGCGGACCAAGGACGAGTGGTTCCGGGACCTGCTCGCCGCCGGCGTCCCGTGCGCGCCGATCAACACCATCGACGGTGGTGTGGCGCTCGCCGAGGAGCTGGGGCTCGACCCGGTCGTCACCGTCGGAGACGTGCCCGGTGTCCGCAACCCCATCACCTTCTCCGACACCCCGGCCCGGTACGAGCTGCCGCCGCCGGGGCTGGACGAACACGGCGAGGAGATCCGCGCATGGCTGAAGAACTGAGCTTCCCCACCGGGATCGGCACCTCCGACCCGACCACCATCTCCCTGCTCGGGCAGGACCTGGCCGCCGACCTGATGGGCACCGTGGGCTTCGGCGAGCTGGCGTACTGGCTGGTCGCCGGCCGCCGCCCCACCCCTGGTGAGGTGCGGGTCTTCGAGGCGGTGCTGGTGGCCCTCGCCGACCACGGCTTCACCCCGACGGCGATCGCCGCCCGGCTGACGTACCTGTCCGCGCCCGAGTCGTTGCAGGGCGCACTCGCCGCCGGCCTACTCGGCGGCGGCTCCCGCTTCCTCGGCGTCACCGAGGACTGTGGACGCTTCCTCACCGACACGCTCGCCCAGGCCGGCGAGGTGACCGACTACGACGCGGTGGCGCTCGACGCGGTCACCCGGGCCAAACGGGAGCGTCGACTGGTCCCCGGGCTCGGGCACCCCGTGCACAAGGAGCAGGACCCGCGCACCCCCGTGCTGATCAGGATCGCCACCGAGGAAGGCTCGCACGGCCCGCACCTGCGGCTGTTCGAGGCGATCGGACGCGTACACCCGCAGGTGCTCGGCCGCACCCTGCCACTCAACGGCGCCGGAGTCTGCGGGGCGGCCCTCGCCGACCTCGGGCTACCGGTCGAGATGCTGCGCGGTTTCGCCCTGCTGGCCCGCGCGGCGGGGCTGCTCGGGCACCTCGCCGAGGAGCGACGACGACCGCTCGGCATGGACATCTACCGCACCGTCGACCGCAACGCCGTCTACGAACCCTGATCTCCTCCTCCACCCCCGAAAGGAGCGGGAATGGCCTCCATCGTCGCGGTCATCGCCTCCACCCACCACCCCTTCTACTACCGGGCCAGCACCGCCACCGGCGAGGACCGGCCACCGTTCGCCGACGAGTGGACCCGCAAGATCCTGGCGTTCCGGGAAACGTTGACCCGGGCCCGACCCGACGTGCTGGTGATGGTCGGCTCCGACCACTTCCACCAGCTCTGGCTGGACAACATGCCGCAGTTCCTGGTCGGCAAGGCGCCCCACTACGACGCCAACTGGTACAACGAGGAGCGCGAGTTCGGGCTGCCCCGGATGCTGCTCAAGGGCCAGGAGGACCTGTCCGGCCACATCCTGCGGGCCGGGCTCGACGCCGGCTTCGACCTCGCGTTCAGCAACGAGCTGCGCATCGACCACAGCATCACCTGCCCGATCATCACGCTGCGGCCCGAAGCCGACCTGCCGATCGTGCCGATCTACACGAACATCTTCGCGCCGCCGCTGCCACAGCCGAAGCGCTTCGTCCAACTCGGCCAGAGCATCCGCGACATCGTCGAGTCGTGGCCGTCGCACCTGCGGGTGGCGGTCATCGGCACCGGCCACCTCTCGCTGGAGCTGGGCGGCCCCCGGCAGTTCGGCCCGCACGGCCCGGACCCGGAGTTCGACCAGCGGGCCGTCGAGTGGATCGCCAACGGCGACCTGGACGAGTGCCTGCGCGAGGTCACCCTGGACAGCCTGCACTCACCGGGCAACGCCACCCACGGCTTCATGGACTTCATGCTGATGATGGGCGTGGCCGGCGCCGGCGTGAAGGCCGACTACGTGGACACCCTCGATCTGTTCCACACCATGGAGGCGTACTTCACCTGGTACCCGAACGGAGCGCCGACGTGAGCAAGTATCTGCTGAACAAGTTCCTCTTCATGGTCGACCGGGATCCTGAGCTGGTCGAGCGCTACCGCAGCGAGCCGGGTGAGCTGGTCGCCTGGTGGGAGGCCGAGTGCGCCAACACGGTGCTGAACTGCCACACCGGCGAGGCGAGCACCTGGCTGCGCTTCGACGACGTGGAACGCGAGGCGTTGGCCACCCACGACCACGTGAAGCTCTTCGAGCTGGGCGCGCACCCGTTCCTCACCCTGACCCTCTTCATCGCCCTCTTCGAGCGGGACAACACCGAGCCGCTGGAATACCAGAAGTCGTACGGCGCGCGGCTGGCCCACTTCTCGATGCCCTACCCGGACATCGCGACGTGATCCGCGCGGCAGTGCTCACCACCTGCGGCGTCGCACCGACGATCGCCGAGCGGCCGGCGCCGGTGCCGGCCGACGGCGCGGTGGCGGTCACCGTCGAGGCCGTGCCGATCACCCCGCTGGACGTGCTCTGCGCCAGCGGCACCAGCTACTTCGGGCCGCCGAGCACCCCGTACGTGCCGGGTGTGCAGGGGGTCGGTCGGCTCGCCGACGGCACAGCGGTCTGGTTCGGCACGTCGGCCGGGATGCGCTCCGGTGTCGACGGCAGCATGGCGACCACTGTCACAGTCCCCACCGTCGACGTGGTGGCGCTGCCGGCCGGCGTACCGCTGACCCTGCTCGCGGCCCTCGGCCTCTCCGCGGTCGCCGCGCACGCGGCGCTGACCCACGCCGGCGGCCTGGCGGCCGGCGAACAGGTCATCGTGCTCGGCGCCGGGGGTGTGGTCGGTCAGGCCGCCGTCCAGCTCGCCCTGCTCGGCGGCGCCCGCCGGGTCATCGCCGTCGCCCGGTCCGCCGCAGCGCGGGCCCGAGCCGAGAAGCTCGGTGCCGCCGTCTCGGTCCCGCTGCTCCCCGACGACGATGTCGTGTCGGTGGCCGACCGGCTGCGCCACGCCGCCGACGGGCCGGTCGACCTCGTCCTCGACCCGGTCTTCGGTGTCCCGGCAGCGGCGGCGCTGCGGGTGCTGCGCCCGGGTGGGCGGCTGGTCAACCTGGGTAGCGCGGCCGGCGCGACAGCACCCATCGAGTCCGCCGTGCTGCGCAGCGGCGCACTGCGGATGGTCGGCTACACGAACAACGGGTTGTCGGCCGGCGAGCGGGCCGCGGCGCTGACAGTGGTGGCCGGGCACGCGGCGGCCGGCCGGCTCACCGTCGACCACGAGACAGTGCCGTTCGACGCCGTCGCGGACGCCTGGGCCCGGCAGGGCGCCGGCACCACAGCCGGCCGGATCGTCCTCGCGCTCTGAGGGGGCCGGGCCCCAGCCAGGGATCGCGGAACCGTGGATAAACCGCACCTGGTTGGGGTTCGGCAGCGGTGCGACGGTCGGTCCATGGCACCTTCCACCTACACCGTCGCCGGCCACTGGATCGGTGGCGAGACCGTCACCGGCTCCGCCGGCACCCTTCCCGTCGTGAACCCAGCCACCGGCGAGGTCGTCGCCGAGACCCCGGCCGGCACCGCCGACGACGTCGACAGCGCCGTCGCCGCCGCCCGAGCCGCCTTTGCGGCCTGGTCGGCGACCACGCCGCAGCACCGGGCGGACGTGCTGCGCCGCCTCGGCGCCGGCCTGGCCGCCCGCACGGAGGAGATCGCCCAGGCGATCACCGCCGAGATGGGCTCTCCGATCGGTATGTCCCGCACCGCCCAGGTCGCGTTCCCGGCCGCTGTGGTCGAGTCCGTCGCCGGTCTGGCCGACGACTTCGCCTGGGCCGAGGAGGTCGGCAACTCGCTGATCGTCCGCGAGCCGATCGGCGTGGTCGGCGCGATCACGCCGTGGAACTTCCCGCTTCAGCAGATCGTCTCCAAGCTGGCGCCGGCCCTGCTCGCCGGCAACACGATGGTCTTCAAGCCGTCCGAGAACGCCCCGCTGACCGCGCGCGTCCTCGCCGAGGCCGCCGCCGAGGCCGGCGTACCGGCGGGTGTCTTCAACGTCGTCTACGGCACCGGCGCGACCGTCGGTGAGGCGATCTCCGCCCACCCGGACATCGACATGATCTCGTTCACCGGCTCCACCCGGGCGGGGCAGCGGATCTCCGCGGTGGCCGCGGCGACCGTCAAGCGGGTCGCGCTGGAGCTGGGTGGCAAGGGCGCGAACATCATCCTCGACGACGCCGACCTGCCCGCCGCTGTCGAGCGGGGTCTCATGATGGCGTTCAGCAACGGCGGTCAGGTCTGCGGCGCGTGGCCGCGGATGCTGGTGCCCGCCTCCCGGCAGGACGAGGCCGTGGCGTTGGCCGTCGAGGCCGCGAAGCAGTACACCGTCGGCGACCCGGGCGACGAGGCCACCCGGATCGGCCCGATGGCCTCCGAGGCCCACCGGCAGAAGGTCGTCGGCTACATCGAGCGGGGCATCACCGACGGCGCCCGGCTCGTGTTCGGCGGCCCGCAGCGGCCCGAGGGGCTGACCGTCGGGGCCTACGTCCAGCCGACGATCTTCGCCGACGTCGACCCGGCCTCCGCGATCGCCCAGGAGGAGATCTTCGGCCCGGTGCTGACGATCATCCCCTACGCCGACGAGGAGGAGGCCGTGGCCATCGCCAACGGCACGCTGTACGGCCTGACCAGCGGCGTCTTCGGTGAGCCGGAGCACGCGCTGGCGATCGCCCGGCGGCTGCGCGTTGGCCAGGTCGACGTGAACGCCGGCCACTGGAACCCGCTCGCCCCGTTCGGCGGCTACAAGCACTCCGGCAACGGCCGCGAGTTCGGCCGCTTCGGGCTGGAGGAATTCCTTGAGACCAAGTCCATCCAGCGCTGACGGCACGGGACGGCCCGGGAGGCGGAACACCCTGCCGGGTCTCCCCTGTTGCACTCGATGCGCCGGTCGACAGCCGGCATGCAGTGATCGGAGAAACCGTGGACCGCGCCCAACTCGCCAGCTTCCTGCGCACCCGCCGAGAGGCGCTCCAGCCCGAGGACGTCGGGTTGCCCCGGGGCCCGCGCCGGCGCACCGGAGGGCTGCGGCGCGAGGAGGTCGCCACGTTGAGCGGAATGTCCACCGACTACTACAGCCGGTTGGAGCAGCAGCGCGGGCCGCACCCGTCGGAGCAGATGCTCGCCGCCCTGGCCCGGGGCCTGCGGCTCTCCCTCGCCGAACGGGACCACCTGTTCCAGCTCGCCGGTCACGCCGTCCCACACCGCGCGGTCCGGGCCGACCATGTCAACCCGGGGATGATGCGCATTCTCGACCGGATGCACGACACTCCCGCCCAGGTGGTGAACCACCTCGGCGAGACCCTGGCGCAGACCGCGCCGGCTGTCGCCCTGCTCGGTGACGAGACCCGGTACAGCGGGTTGGCGCGCAGCGCGCACCACCGCTGGTTCACCGACCCGACGGCACGGCAGCTGCACCCGGTGCAGGACCACGAGACGCAGAGTCGACTCCTCGTGGCACACCTGCATGCCTCCTACAGCCGCGACGGGCGCGGCTCGCGGGCCGCCGCGCTCGTCGACGACCTGCTGGCCAGGAGCCCGGAGTTCGCGCAACTGTGGCGGGAGCACCCGGTGCCCGCCGGCTACTGCCCGCCCAAGCACTTCGTCCACCCGGAGGTCGGGGCGTTGGAGTTGCACTGCCAGACGCTGGTGGATCCCGACCAGTCACAGACACTGTTGGTCTTCACCGCCGTACCCGGGTCGCCGAGTGACGAGAAGCTGCGCCTGCTCGCCGTCATCGGCGGCCAGCGCGTCTGACCCCACTCAGCTCGGGCGGGGGTAGCGGGCCGGGCTGACGCCCAGGTAGCGCCGAAAGTGGCGGGTCAGGTGCGCCTGGTCGAAGAACCCGGCCGCGACGGCGGTCTCGACGGGCCGCTGCCCGGCGAGGAGCAGGCGACGTGCCAGGTCGACCCGACGGCCGGTCAGGTACGTGTGCGGTGGCACGCCGTGCACCTGCGTGAACGTCCGGACCAGGTGGGTCGGGTGGGCGTGCAGCAGCTCCGCGGCCTCCCCCAGCGTGACGCCCTCGACGGTCCGGGCGTCCAGCAGCTCCCGTAGTCGCACCGCGAGGCCGCGTCCGGGAGGCTGGACAGCGGCCGGGGAGCGCTGGCGGAGCTGGCGGCGGAGCCGGTCCAGGATGAACGCGAGCCGGCTCTCGGCCTCGAACTCGTCACCGGGTGCGGCGAGCACCTGGTGCAGGTGGTGGACCCGGTCGCGCAGCTGCGGATCGGCCAGGTCCGGCTCGTCGACGGCCCGGCCGACCAGCTCGGCGTCGAGCGCCGAGGTGTCGAGGTACAGGACCCGCTTGCGGAAGCCGTCGGGTGTGGCGGAGCTGCCGTCGTGCGGCACGTACGGCGGCAGCAGGGTGACCGACGTGCGCAGCGCGCCGTGCCGGTGCCGGTCCAGGTCGAAGCGGACCGCGCCGTCGTCGACGATCAACAGCGTCCACACCTCGTGGATGTGCCGGGGGTAGGCGTGGTCGACGAAATGGGCGTGGAAGACCTCGGCGACCCCGGCTACCGCGGGTCGCCACGCGCTGACGTGCGAGCCCGCCGGGCGGGTGTCCACGCTAAGAACGTACAAGACCGGTGGGCGTCGGGGCGGGCAGGCTCGACGCCATGACCGAACCGATCCGCTTTCCCACCAAGATCGCCGTACTGCTCCGCAACGACCTGGCGAGCTGGCAACGGCTGAACATTACCGCTTTCCTGGTCAGCGGCATCGCGAGCACGCTGCCGGAGCTGGTCGGCGAGGAGTACCGCGACGCGGACGGCACCAGCTACCTGCCGATGTTCGGCCAGCCGGTGCTGGTCTTCGCCGGGGACCGGGCAACCTTGGTCGGCGCGCACTCGCGCGCCCTCGCCCGTGGCCTGCGGCTGGCGATCTTCACCGCCGAGTTGTTCGCCACCGGCAACGACCGGGACAACCGCGCCGCCGTTCGGGCGGTCGGACGGGAGAAGCTCGACCTGGTGGGCCTGGCCCTGCACGCGCCGCGCAACGTGGTGGACAAGGTACTCAAGGGCGCGTCCATGCACCCGTAACGGCATCCGTGGCGACGAAGACATTGATATCGGTGTGTATGACTGTAATGATTAACACACTTTACAGTTGTTTCGCCGCCCCGGAAGGACCCCCACATGGCGCGACGATCGGCCGGGCTCCTGCCCCGCCGCCCCCGCATCAGACTGACCTCCGCGCTCGCCGCGGCCCTGCTCGCCGTACCGACCGGCCTGGTCGTCGGCGCATCGCCCGCCATCGCAGCCGCGACCGGCGCCATCACCGGGTACGGCGGCAAGTGCGTCGACGTGGCCGCCGCGAACCCGGCCAACAACACACCGGTGCAGCTCTTCACCTGCAACGGCTCCACCGCGCAACAGTGGACGGTGGCCGACGACGGCACGATCCGAGCGCTGGGCAAGTGTCTCGACATCGCCGCCGCCAGCACCGCCAACGGTGCCCGGGTGCAGATCTACGACTGCAACGGCACCGGAGCGCAGCAGTGGTCGCCCAGCGCCGGGCAACTGGTCAACCCGACCTCGGGCAAGTGCCTCGACGCGACCGGTCCCAGCTCGGCCGACGGCACCCCGCTGCAGATCTGGAGCTGCACCGGCACCGCCAACCAGACCTGGGCGCTGCCGACCGGCGGCGGCACACCACCGCCCTCCGGTGGTTTCACCCACCCCGGCGTGCTGGTCAGCCGAGGCCAGCTCGACTTCGTCCGCGGCCGGGTGCAGGCCGGCGCACAGCCGTGGGCGGCGGCCTACAACCAGATGATGAGCAGCCGGTACGCCTCCCTGTCGCGCACACCGGCGCCCCGTTCGGTGGTCGAGTGCGGTTCCTACTCCAACCCGAACAACGGCTGCACCGACGAGCGGGAGGACGCGATCGCGGCGTACACCGACGCGCTCGCCTGGTACGTCACCGGCGACGCCCGGTACGCGCAGAAGTCGATCCAGATCATGGATGCGTGGTCGGCCACCCTCACCGCCCACACCGGCAGCAACGCCCCACTGCAGACGGGCTGGGCCGCCTCGGTCTGGCCCCGGGCCGCCGAGATCATCAAGTACACGTACACGAGTTGGCCCAACGCCAACCGCTTCGCCACCATGCTGCGCAACGTCTACCTGCCGGTGGTGCGCAACGGCTCGAACAGCAACGGCAACTGGGAACTGACAATGATGGAGGCCGCCGTCGGCATCTCGGTCTTCCTGGAGGACCGGTCCGCCTACGACGCGGCGGTCAGCCGCTTCCTCAACCGCACCCGGGCCTTCGTCTACCTGCCCAGCGATGGCGCGTTGCCGTACACGATGCCCGGCAGCGGCCTGGACACCAGCGCGGAGATCATCGGCTACTGGCAGGGTCAGTCCACCTTCGTCGCCGGCCTCGCGCAGGAAACCTGCCGCGACTTCGTCCACACCGGATACGGGATCTCCGCCATCTCACACGTCGCGGAGACCTCCCGGATCCAGGGACGGGACCTGTACCCACAGGTCGGTGAGCGGCTGCGTCAGGCGCTGGGATTCCACTCGCGCTACCAGCTCGGCGAGGCGCCGCCCTCCTGGCTCTGCGGTGGCAGCCTCACCCGGGGCCTCGGGCCGATCACCGAGGTCGGCTTCAACGCGATGAGCACCCGGCTGGGCAACGTCATGACCAACACCCAGACCCTCACGCTGCAACAACGTCCGGCCGGAACCAACAACCTCTTCGTCGCCTGGGAGACGCTGACCCACGCCAACAACCCCAACTGACCATGCTGCCGTGGGGTGGCGCCGAAGGCGCGGCGTCACCCCACGGCGGTGCTCAGTTGTCGGCCCCCAGCGCCTCCACCGGGCTGACCCGCGACGCCCGACGGGCCGGTAGCACCCCGGCCAGCGCGGTCAGCCCGACCAGCACCACGAAGAGCCCGGCCAACGGCAGCACCGGCGCGGTCAGCGGCGCCTCGATCCCGAGGGTCTGGACCGCCAACCAGGCGTACGGAATGCCGAGCACCAGGCCGATGGTCGCGCCGATCACCCCGTACAGGCCGGACTCGACGGTCAGCATGGTGCGCAGACCGGGCCGGGACAGCCCGATCGCCCGGAGCAACCCGGACTCGCGTACCCGCTCCACCACCGAGAGCGCGGTCGTGGAGCCCACGCCGACCACAGCGATCAGCACGGTCAGGCTGACCAGACCGACAGCGATCCAGACCAGGGTGCGCACCAACGCGTCGTTGCGGTCCCGTTCGTCGGCGAGCACCGCGAGGCCCACCCCGTCGCTGCCCCCGATCGCCTGCCGCAGCGCCCGCACGCCGGCGGTACGACCGTCCTCGCCGGCCCCGGCCGCGTCGGCCAGCAGACCGGTGTACGCGGCCGGCACACCGAGCCGGTCCAGGTCGGCCGGATCGGCGAGGATGCCGGCGTGCAGCGGCCCGTCGCCGGGCAGGACCGCTGCCACCCGCACGTCGACACTGCCGGTGGCGACGGCGAGCGTGACCGTGTCGCCGGCCCGCAGACCCGCGTCCCGCGCGACCCAGCTGTTGAGCACGATCCGGCCGGGGCCACGATCGGCCAGGGTGCCCTGGGCCACGTCCAGGGCACCGGTGCTCGGCAACGCGCCCAGGTCCAGGTCGCTGGTCGGATAACCGGACTCGACGTCGCCGAGCTTGTCGCCGCCGCGCAGCAGCGTGACGTCGCCGACCATCCGGTACGGCACCACATTCGCCAGCGCGCCGTGTGCCGCCTCGGCCCGGGTCACGACGGCCGGCGGCAGCGTCCCACCGTTGCTGGTGACCTCGAAGTCGGTAGGGGCCGAGAGCGCCATCTCGCGGTCGGCGAGAATCTGCAAGGACGCGCCGCCGATGACCACCCCTGAGATCAGGGTCACGCCCAGGGCGACCACGACGGAGACCGCGGCGGCGCGGCGCGGCGTCCCGCCGATCCCGCCGACCGACATCCGCCCGACCGGCCCGAGCTGGCGCAGCGGCCAACCCACAACGGCCAGCACCGGGCGCACCAGTAGCGGGCCGAGAGCCACCAGCGCGAAGAACGCCAACGCGCCGGACCCGACCAGCAGGAGCAGCGGTATCGACGGGTCGTAGTCCGACTGCTCCGGCTTCGGCAACTGGTTGATCGTCCCGACCGCCGCCAGGATCGCGCCGACGGCCAGGAGTAGCCCGAAGATCAGACGCAGCAGGCCGATGCCGCGACGGCCGGCGGTGACGCTCGCCGCCCGCAGTGCCTCCAGCGGGGAGACCCGGGCGGCCGACAGCGCCGGTGCCAGCACGGCCAGCACGGTGATCACGACGGCGCCGATCACCACAGTGACCGCCTCCACCAGTGGCAGGCCCGGCGAGGAGACCGCGTGGCCGGCGGTGCGCAGGATCGCCGGCAGCGCGTACCCGAGGGTGAGGGCGCTGGCGACCCCGACGACGCCGGCGACCAGCCCGGTCAGGGCTCCCTCGGCGGTCAAGGCCGCGACCAGTGTGGCCCGACTCGCACCGACCGCCCGTAGCAGCGCGAGCTGCCGCATCCGCTGCGCGAAGACGATGCGGAAGGTCGAGGTGACCACCAGCGCGGCCGCGACGACAGCGATGGAGACGAACATGCCGACCAGGATGAAGAGTCTCCCGACCTGTTGGGCCGCCGCCTGGGCCTCGGCCTCGCGCACCTCGGCGCCGGAGCGGATCGGCTGGCCGGCGACCGCTGCGGTCACCCGTTGACGGACCGCGTCGGTCGAGGCGCCGGGCGCCACCCGCACGTCGACGCGCTCCACAGTCGTCAGGCGCGCCCAGGCGATCACGGCGCTGTCCGGGGCGTACGCGTCGTAGCCGGCGTCGGCGCTGGTCTCCACCACGCTGGTCACGGTGAGTGGGGCGGGCGTGGTGAGTTCACCGCCGGTGCCGCTGGTGGTGGTGCCGACCGAGAGCCCGAGCCGTTCGGCGGTGCGCGGCGTGATCGCGATCTCGCCGGGCTGATCCGGGTAGCTGCCCTCGATGACTCGGACCGTGCTCAGCGGGCCGGTGCCCGGATCGGACTGGAGGTTGAGGTACCCCTCGCCGATGGAGACCCCGGTCGAGACCCGGGCCACCGCCTCGGCCACCCCCGGCACGGCCCGGATCTGCCGCACGTCGATCACTGTGGGTGGCGGCACGTCGACGTTGCCGATCACCAGGTCGGTGACGGACGGGGTGCCGCTGAGGTTGTCCCGCACGGTCCGTTCGGTGATCTGCTGCACCAGCACGGTGCCGAAGACGACGAACGACGCGACCAGGATCGCCAGGCCGGTCAGGATCAGCCGGCCGGGCCGCCGGGCCGCGGCGGTCGTCTGGGTACGCAACACTGTCGCCCTCATCGGCGGGCCGCCAGGTCACGCAGGGCGTCGGTGACCGACACCTGGTTCGGCTTGTCGATCTCGCCGGCCAGCCGCCCGTCGGCGAGCAGCACCACCCGGTCGGCGTACGCCGCGGCGATCGGGTCGTGGGTGACCATGACGACGGTCTGACCGAGGTCGCGCACCGAGTCGCGCAGGATGGTGAGCACCTCCGCGCCGGAGCGGGAGTCGAGGTTGCCGGTCGGCTCGTCGGCGAAGACCACCTCGGGCCGCGCCACCAGCGCCCGGGCCAGCGCCACCCGCTGCTGCTGGCCGCCGGACAGCTCGCTGGGCCGGTGGTCCAGGCGATCGCCGAGGCCCAGCACCCGCACCAGGTGCGCGAGGAGTTCACCGTCGGGCTGCCGACCGGCGAGGTCCAGCGGCAGCGTGATGTTCTGTGCGGCGGTGAGCTGCGGCAGCAGGTTGAAGGACTGGAAGACGAACCCGATCCGCTCCCGGCGTACCCGGGTCAGCGTCCGGTCCGACTGGCCGGTCAGCTCCGTACCGCCGAGCAGGACGCGACCGGAGGTGGCCGTGTCGAGGCCGGCGAGGCAGTGCATCAGGGTCGACTTGCCGGACCCGGACGAGCCCATGATCGCGGTGAACTCGGCCCGGCCGAAGCCGACCGAGACCCCGTCCAGGGCACGGACGGCGGTGTCGCCGCTGCCGTACACCTTCACCAGGTCGACCGCGGCGACCGCGGCGTGGCTGGTCTCCGGCGGGGCGTGGGTTGTCATCGTTCCTCCAGTGGCTGCGTGGTGACCCGGAAAGCGTCGCCGCCGCCGGCAGGTGTTCGCATCGGCCCGGGGCCGGGTATCGCCGGTGCCGGGTCTGCCTTTTGGCCGATCCGCCACCTCCACCCGGCTGGCTACGCTGGGTCACCATGAGCACGCCGGATCTTCGACGACTGTGGGTACGCCTGGCCCAGGCGGCCGGGCTGGTGGCCTTCGGCCTGCTCGCCCTCTTCGACTTTGCGGCCAGCACGGCGGATGACTCCGGCATCGGTACTCTCCTGCTCCTGGTGCCGATGGGGTTGGCGGTGGCGACGGTGCCGCTGTGGCTGCCGGTGCACCGGCTGGGCTCCCGCCGGCTGCCGCTGGCCGCGCTGGCACTCGCCACCGCCTCACTGGCCGTGACCGCAGGGGTGGTGCTCCTCTCCGGAGGCGGCGGCATCCTGCTCGCCCGCACCTGGGGGCTCGCCGAGTCGGCAGGGCTGATCGGCGTGGTCTTCGTGGTGGCCCGCTGGGGCGCGCCGCGGCTCGCCCCGTGGGCCGCGGTGGCCGCCGGGCTCGCCGTCGCCGCGATGCCGCTGCGCGTCGGCACCGAGAGCCTGTTGGTGATCTTCGGCCTGCTCCAGGTGCTGGCCGCGGCCGGCGCCGCCGGGGTGGGGCTCTACCTGCGCATCGTGGCCGCCGGCCGGGAGCGGGCCATCGCGCTGGTCCGGGCCGAGCAACGTGCCGAGTTCGCCCGGGATCTGCACGACTTCATCGCCCACCACGTCACCGGCATCGTGGTGCAGGCACAGGGTGCCCGGTTCGTCGCCGAGCAGGACCCGCGACGGGTGATCGTCGCCCTGGAGCAGATCGAGCGGGCCGGCGCGGAGACGATGGCTTCGATGCGGCGGATGGTCGGCATCCTGCGCAACCCGGACGCCCCGCCGGACGCGCCGCTGGCTCCACTGGCCGGGTTGACCGAACTGGAGCCGCTGCTGACCGGGTTCAACGGCGCGGCGAACGCGCCGGCACGACTGCACGTCGACGGCGACCTGAACGGGCTGCCGGTGGAGGTCTCGACGTCGGCGTACCGGGTGGTGATGGAGGGGCTCACCAACACCCGCCAGCACGCGCCGGACGCGCGGTCCGTGACCGTGGCCGTGCGGCGTACCCCGGACTGGCTGCTGGTCCGCGTCGCCGACGACGGCGCGTCGCCGCGGACCGCGCCGGCCCGGGGGCACGGCTTCGGCCTGATCGGCCTCACCGAGCGGGTACGCGCCCTCGGCGGCACGATCACCGCCGGGCCCGGCGTCGCCGGTGGCTGGGTGCTCGACGCGGCGTTCCCGCTCCAGGTGGCGGTGACGCGGTGATCCGGGTGCTGATCGCCGACGACCAGGCCATGGTCCGGACCGGCTTCGGCATGATCATTGGAGCCCAGTCGGACATGGAGGTGGTCGGCGAGGCCGCCGACGGCGTCCAGGCCGTCGAACTGGCCCGACGACTGCGCCCGGACGTGGTGCTGCTGGACATCCGGATGCCCCGCCTCGACGGTCTTGAGGCACTGCGGCTGCTCGCGGGGCCGGGCGTCGCCGACCCGATCCGAGTGGTCGTCGTGACGACCTTCGACCTCGACGAGTACGTGCACACCGCGCTCTCCAACGGCGCGTGCGGCTTTCTGCTCAAGGATTCCGGCCCGGCCCTGCTGGTGGAGGCGGTCCGCGCGGCCGTGTCCGGCGACGCGCTGATCAGCCCCTCGATCACGGTACGGCTGTTGGCGCACCTCAGCTCGCCGGCTCCGGCGCGCGACGACGGTGGCCTGTCGCCCCGGGAACTCGACGTCGTGAAGCTCGTCGCCCGCGGCCTGACCAACGCCGAGATCGCCACCCAGCTCTTCATCGCCGTGGGCACTGTCAAGACCCACCTGGCGAGCGTGCAGATGAAGCTCAAGGCCCGCAACCGGGTCGAGATCGCCGCCTGGGCGTGGGAACGCCGCCTCGTCGGCTAGATCGGGCTCTGGTGGGCGGCGGCTCGCGGGCGGCG
>NZ_JAKKFG010000029.1:0-80627 GCF_022230905.1 Micromonospora salmantinae | reverse complement strand
GAGGCGTTGCGCGCCCAGGCCGAGCGCGACCGCGACCAGGCCCGCGTCGAGGCACGGGACCTGCGCATCGAGCGCGACGCCGAACGGCAGCGGGTGGCCGACCTGAGCGTGGAACGCGACGCGCTGCGCGCCGAGGCCGAACGGGCCAGCCGGGCCGCTGCCGAGGCGACCGAGCGGGCCGGTCGGTGGCAGGCCGAGGTGCAGGACGTCCGCCGCCAGATCGAGCAGTCCCGCGCCGACGCGGCGCGGACCCGCGCCGAGGCCGCCGACGCCGCCCGGGCGCGTGAGCAGGCCGACCGGGCCCGCGACCGCGCCGAGGTCGTCGCCCGGCAGGCCGACGACGCCCGGCAGGAGGCCGCGGAGCTGGCCGCGCGGCTGCGCGCGGAGGTGGCGGCCCTGGCCGCCCAGCGCGACACCCTCACCGCCGAGCTGACAGTGGCCCGGCAGGCCGCGGCGACCGCCGAGGGTCACCGCACCGCCCTGACGGTACGGCTCGACGCCGCCGAGACCGACCGGGACCTGGCCCAGCGGCGGGTGGCGCAGCTCGGCGACCAGGTCAGTGACCTGGCGTTGGCGCTGGCCCGCCTCGGCGCCGCCACTCCCGGGGACGCCGCCTGACGATCGTGGCGCAACCTTCGGTAGGCTCGGGCGGTTAACCTCCCCGGTGGCAGCGGACACACACCGTTGTCCCGACCCGCCTGGGGATCACCTCACCGGGTGAGCGTCCCGGCCGGCTACCCTTGGTCCCGGCCCACCCGTGGACGCCTGACGCCCTCGGGCGGGAATGGCTCGACGGGGACGCACCGTTACACCCAGAAGACCAGCACCACGAACGAGGGGAAGTCGATCATGGGCGAGCGTATGCTGCGCGGAAGCCGCCTTGGCGCGGTGAGCTATGAATCCGACCGCAACACGGAGCTCGCGCCGCGTCAGACCCGCGAGTACCTCTGCGCCAAGGGCCACCAGTTCGAGGTGCCGTTCGCCGTCGACGCCGAGGTCCCGACGACCTGGGAATGCAAGTTCGACGGCAGCGTCGCCCGACTCGTCGACGGCAACGAGCCGGAGCAGAAGAAGGCCAAGCCGCCGCGTACCCACTGGGACATGCTTCTGGAGCGGCGTTCCATCGCCGAGCTGGAGGACATCCTGGAGGAGCGCCTGCAGGAGGTTCGGACCCGCCGCGGCCGCGCCTGAGCCGCACGACGCACGATGACGGCGCCCCCGGGGTTTTCCCCGGGGGCGCCGTCATGTCTGTCCTCAGCGCGGTAGGTGGCCCGGTCTTCAGTGCCGGCCGGGCTCGACGATCTCGCCCTCGATGGCCCGACCGCCGTCGACCACCACCGGCTGTTCCGGCTGTGGAGTCGGTTGCGGGGTGTGTTGCGGCGCACCTTGGCGCACCCGCACCGTGCGGGGCCCGAACAGGTCACCGGCGACCATCGACGACACCCGCCGCTCGGTGGCGCGGCGCACCCCGGCGCGGGCCAGTCGACGCACCGGCGGCACCAGCAGCAGCAACCCGACCAGCCCGCTGACCAGGCCGGGCACCGCCAGCAACAGCGCGCCGGCCAACCCGACGAGCCCGTCGGTCACCTGCCCGCCCGGGGGCTGCCCGGCGGCCGCGGCGGCGCGGAAACCACGCCAGGCGCGCATCCCCTCGCGGCGCAGCAGCACCAACCCGAGCAGGGACGCGGCGAACACCAGCAACACCGCCGCGCCGAACCCCAGCGCCCGTCCCACGCCGACGAACACCGCCAGCTCCAGCACCACCGCCAGCAACAGGGCCAACGGCACGAACCTCAGTCCTCGGCGCATCTCACCTCATCGCCATTCCTGCGGACACCACGGACGTGTTCCGCTCATCCAGCATGACACGGCCGCGCTCACGGCCACCGTGCCTGGCCGGTGGCGGTGCCGTGCAGGCCCCGGCGTACCGCCTGGCGCCGGTCGCGCACCCCCCACGCGGTGATCCGCCACAACGCCTCGGCCACGATCTTCGGGCTCATCTTGCTGTCGCCGCGTTCCCGCTCGGCGAAGGTGATCGGCACCTCCACGATGCGCACCCCGGCCCGGTGCGCCAGCCGCGACAGCTCCACCTGGAACGAGTAGCCCTGCGACGTCACCGACTCCAGGTCGATGGCGTCCAACGCGCTGATCCGGTACACCCGGTAACCGCCGGTGGCGTCCGAGACGGGCATTCCCAACGCCAGGCGCGCGTACAGGTTGCCGCCACGCGACAGCAACAGCCGCCGCAGCGGCCAGTTGAGCACCCGCGCGCCGCTGGTCCACCGGGACCCGATCACCACGTCGGCGTCACGGGCGGCGTCCAGCAGCGCCGGCAGGTCCTCCGGGGCGTGCGAGCCGTCCGCGTCCATCTCCACGACCGCCTGGTAGCCACGCTCGCGCGCCCACCCGAACCCGGCCAGGTACGCCGCACCCAGGCCCTGCTTGCCGTGGCGGTGCAGCACCTGCACGTGCGCGTCGCCGTCGGCGAGGGCGTCGGCGATCGCGCCGGTGCCGTCGGGGCTGTTGTCGTCGGCGATGAGGATCTGCACCGCCGGGGCGGCCCGCCGGACCCGGCCCACGATCACGGCGATGTTGTCGGCCTCGTTGTAGGTGGGGATCACCACCAGCACCCGGCCCACCCCGGGCACCTCGTCCGCGCGTCGGATCGTATCGGTCGCCTGGATCACGGTTCCTCCGCTCCCGCCGGCGTACCGGCTGTTGCTATCCGGGCCTGACCCGCTGCCGCCGGCGCAGCACCGCCGCGCCGACCAGGGCCGCCGCGGCCAGCGCGGCGAGCGCCACCTCGGGCCACCAGCCGAGGCGGGTGGCGAGGGTGCGTCCGTCGTCGAGCCGCAACTGCCGCACCACGACCTCCCGGGTGTTGAACCCGGTGGCATCGCTTACCCGCCCGTCGGGTGCGACGAACCCGGACACCCCGACCGTGGAGGCCATCAACGCCGGCCGTCCGTGCTCCACCGCCCGCAACCGCACCATGGCCATCTGCTGGCGGGCCTCCGCCACGTTGAAGGTGGCGTTGTTGGTCTGCACCACCAGCAGTTGCGCGCCGCCGGTGACGGTGTCGCGGACCACCTCGTCGTAGGCGACCTCGAAGCAGATCACGTCACCGAGCACGGCGGGGCCGGCGCGTACCACGCCCGGGGTGCTTCCGGGCACGAAGTCGTTGCGGATCAGGTCGACCTGCTTGCTGACCATGCGGGCCACGTCGCGCAGCGGCACGTACTCGGCGAACGGCACCGGGTGGCGTTTCGTGTACAGCTGCTCGAGGTCCGCGCCGGTGCCGGGGCGCCACAGGATGCCCGCGTTGCGGACCTGCCCGGCGTCGGGGCCCAGCAGGACCGCGCCGACCAGGATCGGGGCGCCGATGGTGTCGGCGGCCTGGGAGATGCGCGCACCGGCGGTGGGGTTGCGCAGCGGGTCGATGTCGCTGGAGTTCTCCGGCCACACCACCAGGTCGGGTCGCCGCTGTTGCCCGGCGGCGACCCGCTCGGCCAGTTCGATGGTGGCGTCGACGTGGTTGTTGAGCACCGCCTGCCGTTGGGCGTTGAAGTCCAGGCCCAGCCGGGGCACGTTGCCCTGCACGATCGCCACGGTGACGGTGGCGCCGGACCCGGCGGTGGCTACCGGAACCAGCAGACCCCCGGCGGTCAGCGCGACGGCCACGACGGCCGGTACGACCACCGGCGTCCACCGCCGCCCCGGCGCACCCCCGGCGCGTGCAGGGTCCTCCAGCGGGCCCTCAGCGCCCGGCACGGCGTCGCTCGCCGTGGTGGCGGGCTCAGGTGCGGGGCGCTGGGCGGTGACCCAGCCCCGCCAGACGGCGGTGACCAGCAACCCGCCGATGAGGGCCACGACGAAGGTGACCAGCGGGGCGCCGCCCAGCGCGGCCAGGCGCAGCAGCGGCGAGCTGTCCTGGCTGAACGCCAACCGCCCCCACGGGAACCCGCCGAACGGGGTGCGGTCGCGCAGCGCCTCCTGCCCGACCCAGAGCAGCCCGGTCAGCGCCGGCCACCCCCAGCGGGCGCGGTCGACCAGCGGCGACACCCAGGCGGTGGCCGCGCCCAGCAACGCCAGGTAGCCGGCCTGCAGCAGCGACAGCAGCACCCACGGCAGGTAGCCGGTGTGCAGGTTCGTCCAGGCCAGCAGCGGGGCGAACAACGCCACCCCGGTCAGGAAGCCCAGGCCGGCGCCGGCGCGCAACCGCCGCCGGTGCGCGGCGGCGGCCAGCAACGCCACCCCGACCGGCGCGAGCGGCCACACCCCGTACGGGGGGAACGCCACCAGCAGCGCCAGCCCGGCGGCCACGGCCAGGGGCACGGCGACCCGCAGCGGCAGCGGCCGACCGGGAACGACCGGCCGGGGCAGCGCCGCCGGGGTGTGCGTCTCGTCCCGGTCCAGGGTCGTCACCGCTTCACCTCGATCACGGGGCGAAGGTTACCTGGCCGGCGGGTGCACCGGCCGCGTCGGGCCGTCGGGCACGAACCGCCCGGTGGACATGAAATCGGGGCGCGGCTCGCGCCGCGCCCCGATGCTCCCAGGCCCTTCCCGGCCGGTGTGGCGAGAATGGGGCACGACGACCTTCGGACCGACCGGACGTGGACTGGCTGCCCCCGCCGGGCCGTTGTCTACTGGCCGTGCACCTCACCCTGCCCGTACACCGGTAACCGCGGCCGGTTCGCGCCGCCCCGCCGACCCCCGCCCGCTGGACCTGGCCGCCGCGACGATGACGCTCAAACATGTCGCTCGGCCAGCGGACGAAGGGACGAAGCGAACAACAGCCGCTTCCCGTGGTAGGACTCAAAGACGGTACGTGCCGACCCCCGTCGGTTGTCAACCCGCAGCCGGCCTGTCGTGTGTTGCGACACGGCGTGTCGGGTCGGCGAGTCTCAATGCGTACGCAGATGCTGACGCAGCAGCGCCTGCGCGGTGCCCCGGTGCTCCTCGGCGAGCAGCCCTGCGGCGGCCAACACGTAGTCGGCGTCGACCACCGCCGCGGCGGCGCGCGGCAGCGCCCACCCGCCGGCGTGGTCGGCCAATACCGCCGTCAGCACCTGCCCGGACACGTCCGCCGGCGAGTGCCGCAGCACCCCACCGGAGCCCACCAGCATCCGCACGTCGCGCAGGTCTCGCCCGGCCCGCTCACCGGTGGCGGCGCCCCGGGCGTGCCGGCGCAGCGCCACCGTGGCGGCGAGGGTGGCGATGCGCCGGTCCACGGCCCGCTCGACGTCGTCGACGGCCAGCAACGCCGGGTCGGCCGCCCGGCGCGCCGCGGCGGCACCCAGGTCGTCGGCCTCACCGGCGGTGAGCAGCCGCTCCTCCGCGGCGGCCCGCACCACCCCGGGGGCGCTCCACCGCATGCCCAGGTCGCCCTCCACGGTGCGGGCCCGCCACAGGCTGCCGGCGACCTCCCGGCCCGGCCCGGTGGCCCGCTCGTCGGGCGTGAGCACCGAGTACACGTCGGTGGTGGCCCCACCCACGTCGACAACGGCCAGGTCGCCGCCGAGGGTGTCGGCGAGCACCTCCACACCGGTGAGCACCGCGTCGGGGGTGGCCGCCCGCACCAGCCGCGCGAACCGGGCGCCCCTCGACAGTCGTTTACCACCGATGACGTGGCGCAGGAACACCGCCCGGATCGCCGCCCGCGCCGACGCCGGGGCGAGCACCCCGATGCGCGGCAGGACGTTGTCGGCGTCGGTGACCGGCACCCCGGCGTCACGCAGCAGCCCGGTCACCTGCTCGCGCACGTCGGCGTTGCCCGCGTACACCACGGGCCGACGCCACCGGGCGCGGGCCAGGCGGGTGGCGTTGTGGGTGACCGTGTCGGCGTCGCCGCCGTCGGTGCCGCCCACGAGCAGCACCACGTCCGGGCGGGCCGCCCGCAACGCCGTCAGGTCGGCGGCGTCGAGCCGCCCGGCCGCGACGTGCACCACGTGCGCGCCGGCGGACAACCCGACCCGCCGGCCGGCCTGAGCGGTGACCAGCGGCTCGTAGCCGATCACGGCCAGGCGCAGCCCACCGCCGGCCGACGAGCACACGTACCAGGGAACGTCGCGCACGCCGAGCCCGGCGGTGGCCGCCGCGACCGCGGCGTCCAGGCCGTGCAGCACGTCGGTGCCCACAGTGGTGGGCGCCGACGCCGCGCCGGCCAGCACACCGGCGGCCAGGTCCACCACCGCCACCTTCGTGTACGTCGAACCGACGTCGGCGCAGACCGCCAGGGTCACGAGTTTCCCTGTTCGCGACTGCGGGGCTCGCAACCCCGGCTCACTCCTCGCGACTCACGCTGGCGGCGGGGACGACCACGGTGCCGGTCGCGGTGACCGCCACGATCGGCGGGTCGAGGACCTCCGCGGCGGACGCGGAGCGGTCCGGGCGACCCCGACACACCACCGCGCAACTCAACTCCAGGGTGCGGCTGCGGGTACCCAGCCGCGCCACCCGCGCGGTCACCTCGACCACGTCCCCGGCATGGACGGGCGCGTGGAACCGCACGTCGGCGTACCCGGCGAACAGGCCCTCGTCGCCGTCGGTGCGGATGCACACCTCAGTGGCGACATCGCCGAACAACCCCAGCGCGTACGCCCCGTCGACGAGGTTGCCGGCGTAGTGGGCGTGCGAGTACGGCACATACCGCCGCTGCGTCACCGTCAACCCGAGCCGTGCGTCGGTCATGCCATCGCCTTCCGTTGCGTGATCAGGGCGTGCACGAGGTAGCTGGCCACCTCACCGGGCGTGGTGCCCCGACCGAAGATCCGGTCCACGCCCAACTCGTCGGTCATCGTCTCGTCGAAGCGGGGACCACCGACGATCAGCAGCGGCCGCCGCCCCGCCGGCATCGCCTCCCGGAACGCCGCCGACATCTCCCGGGTGTTGTGCAGGTGCGCGTCGCGTTGGGTGACCACCTGCGACACGAGCACCGCGTCGGCCTTCTCCGCCCGGGCGGTCTCCACCAGCTCCGGCACGCTGACCTGCGCGCCCATGTTGGTGACCTTCAACTCCCGGTAGTACTCCAGGCCCTTCTCCCCCGCGATGCCCTTGACGTTGAGGATCGCGTCGATGCCCACCGTGTGCGCGTCGGTGCCGATGCACGCCCCGACCACCGACAACTTGCGCCGCAACCGCTGCTTGATCACCGTGTTGACGTCCTTCGCCGACAGCAGCGCGAAGTCACGTTCCACCACCTGCACGGCGCCCAGGTCGACCAGGTGGTTGACCCGTCCGTAGACGACGAAGAACGTGAACCCGTCGCCCATCGGCTTGGCGTGCACCACCATCGCCGGGTCGATGCCCATCTTGTTGGCCAACTGCACCGCCGCGCCCTCGGCGCGCTTGTCGTGGGTCACCGGCAGGGTGAACGACACCTGCACCATCCCGTCACCGGTGGTGTCCCCGTACGGGCGCACGATCTGCTTCTCCCCGCTCACGCCGCGGCCTCCAGGATGTCGGTGGCCGGGTTGCAGTAGTCGGCCTCGTGCGCGGCCACCCCGGACAGGCCCTTGCCGCGATCCGCGGGCCGCTTCATGATCCCGAAGGTGCCCTCGGCGATCGCCGTCAGCAGCGTCTGCTCCCCGATGCGCTCCAGCAGGTCCAGCGCCTCACCGAGGACCTGGTTGGCACGACGGCGGATGAACCCGCCCGGCGCCGGCACGAAGTCCTCGTGCAACCCACCGGCCGCGCCGAGGACATAACGCACGTTCTGCAGGGCGATGTCCCGGTCGGACAACCACGGCGTCACCACCGCCTCGGTCATCATCCCCACCAGCAGAATGCCCTGACCGGTCAGCGCACCGGCCAGGTTGAAGAACCCGTCGAGCAGATTGCCCCGGAACACGTCACCGGTCATGTGCTTCGTCGGCGGCATCCACTTCAACGGCGCGTCGGGGAACAACTCCCGGGCCAGCAACGCGTGCGCCAACTCCAACCGGAACGACTCCGGCACCTCCGGATTGATCTCGAACGCGTGCCCCAACCCCAACTGCCAGTCCGCCAACCCCGCCTCGTGCGCGAAGAACTCGTTGAGCAGCTGCGACACCGTCACCGTGTGCGCCTCGTCGACAGCGTCGGCGGTGGTCAGGTAGTTGTCCTCACCGGTGTTGATGATGATCCCGGCGCGGGCGTGCACCTGCCGAGAGAACCGCTGGTCGACGAACGTACGCACCGGGTTGATGTCGCGGAACAGGATCCCGTACATCGAGTCGTTCAACATCATGTCGAGGCGTTCCAACCCGGCCAGGGTCGCCATCTCCGGCATGCACAGCCCGGACGCGTAGTTGGTCAACCGCACGTAGCGGCCCACCTCCTTCGACGACTCGTCCAACGCCGCACGCATCAGCCGGAAGTTCTCCTGGGTGGCGTACGTGCCCGCGAAGCCCTCCCGGGTCGCGCCCTCGGGCACGTAGTCCAGCAACGACTGCCCGGTGGAACGGATCACCGCGATCACGTCCGCGCCGGCGCGCGCCGCCGCCTGCGCCTGCGGAATGTCCTCGTAGATGTCACCGGTGGCGACGATCAGGTAGATCCACGGCCGCTGCGCCGGGTCGCCATGGCGCTTCACGAGGCGGTCCCGCTCGGCGCGCCGCCGGTCGATGCGCCGAATGCCCGCGCCGACCGCCTTACGCGCCGCCGACCGGGCCGCCGTGGCCGCCCGCCCGGTGGGCTGGGTGAACCGCACCGACCCGGCTGCGGCCTTCTGCGCCAGCAACGTCACGTCGGTGCTGCCCTCGCGGACCAGGGCGTCGAACACCGGCACCGCCACCCCGTGACCCAACCCCACGTCCGCGGCCACCGCGTCGACGAGCCGGTTCACCCACGGGATGCCGTCCGGGTCGGCGCCGGTCACCCCGGCCAACCGCAGGACCGCCCGCTCCACCGACACCGTGGTGTGGCTGCGCGCCAGGTCCACCACCGGCTGCCCGGCCCGACGCGCCAACTCCCGCGCCCGCGCCACCAGCACCGGATCAAGATCAAGCTTCCCGGTCATGACGACCCTTCCTCGTAGATGACCTCACCGCGCAGCACCAGACGCCGGCACACCGGCAACGGCGTCGGATCGTCCGGACCCCGCGCCTCCGGGTCCTCGGCCTGCAACACCGGCAGACCCCGCTCCACCCCCGCCGGCGTCGACCACACCGCGAACGTCGCCGGCGCACCCAACGCCAGGACCCCCTCGACGTCCAGGTGCACCGCCCGCCACCCGCCCCGCGTGTGCGCCGCGAACGCCGAGCGCACACCCATCCGGTGCGCCGGGTTGTGGTGCGCCACCGCCGCCCGCACCGACCCCCACGGGTCCAGCGGCGTCACCGGCGAATCCGACCCGAACGCCAACGCCACCCCCACCGAGTGCATCGCACCCATCGGGTTCGACTCCAACGACCGGTCCAACCCCAACCGCGTCTCGTACATCCGGCCCGCGCCACCCCACAACCTGTCGAACGCCGGCTGCATGCTCGCCACCACCCCGTACTCCACGAACCGCGCGATCAACGCCTTACTCATGATCTCCGCGTGTTCGATGCGGTGCCGGGCCGCGCGCAACCGCTCCACCCCCACCGTCCGCGCCGCCGCCGCGAACCCGTCCAGGACGGTGCCGATCGCCGCGTCACCGATGGCGTGGAAACCGCCCTGCATGCCGTGCGCCGCGCAGTCCAACAGGTGATCGCGCACCTGCTCGACCGACAGGTACCCGTGCCCGCAGCCGTCACCGTCGCCGTACGGCCGCGACACGTGCGCCGTGCGCGAGCCCAACGCCCCGTCGGCGAACAGGTCCCCACCGGCGCCGACAGCGCCCAACTCCCGGGCCCGCGCCGCACCACCCAACTCACCCCAGTACCCGTACACCTCCGGCAACCCCGCACCGGAGATGCCCAGCAAAGCGGTGAAGTCCTCCTCGTCGGAGATCTCCGGGCCACCACACTCGTGCACCGCAGCGATCCCCAACGACGCCGCGTGGACCAGCGCCACCCGCTGCGCCGCGACCCGCTGCGCCCGACTCACCGAAGCCTGCGCCGCCGCCCGCACCACGTGGTGCGCGTCGCGCCGCAACCAGCCCGACGCGTCGTACCCGGCCGCCTGCACCGCCTGCGGGCACGCCGCCAGCAGGGCCGACGACACCAACGCCGAATGGATCGACGCCTGCGACAGGTACACCCGCCGACCACCGGCCGCCCGGCCCAGCGCCGCCGCGTCCGGCAACGTCGGATCCGACCAACCCGACTCGTCCCAGCCATGCCCCAGCACCACAGCGTCCGCCGGCAGACCCGCCGCGAACCCCGCCACCGCGTCGAGCAGCTGCCCCGCCGAGCGCACCCCGGACAACGCCAACCCGGACAACGCCAACCCGGTGTCGGTGGCGTGCACATGCGCGTCGACGAACGCCGGCGTCACCAACGCCCCGCCCAGGTCCACCACCCGATCGGCCGACGGCGCGTCACCGTCGGTCCCCAACCAGGCAATCCGCCCACCGGACACCAGCAGCGCGGTGGCGCTCGGGTCGGCGGGGCAGTGCAGCACTCCACCGCGATACAACGTCGAGGGGTTCGTCATGACCTTCAGTCTGCCGCGACCCGCGCCGCGAACAGCTGACGCACCCCAGGCTCGGCCCGCAGCAACCCCAACGCCAACTCCGCGTGCCCCGGCACGTACCCGTTGCCCACCAGCATCGTCACGTCCGCCGCCAACCCCTCCGCGCCCAACGCGGCAGCCGAGAAGCTCGTCGCCATCGAGAAAAAGATCACCGTGCCGCCGTCAGCGGTGGCCAGCACCGCCCCGTGCTCACACCCCGGCACGTCCACGCAGACCACAGTCACGTCCGCCGGCACCCCCAGCGCGGTGGTCACCGCCGTGGACAACCCCACCGGGTCGCGCGCGTCGGCCAACGCCACCACCGACGCCAGACCGGCGGCCGTCAGCGCGTCACGCTCCGCCGCCACCGGCACCACCCCGACGGTACGCGCGGCGCCCGCCCGTCGCGCCGCGGCGAGAGACAACGACCCGCTCTTACCCGCCCCACCGATCACCGCGACCCGCACCGGCGTCGGATCACCGCTACGCCGACGCTCCTCGACGTAACGCGACACCACCCGGGCGGTCAGCGCGGGCGCCCCGCACACGTCCAGCACGGCGAGGGACAACTGCGGGTCCTCGTCGTCGGGCAGCACCGCGGCGATGGAACGCGCGAACAGGATCGCCCACCCGTCACAGGGCACCTGCTCGCTGCGCCCGTCCCACCGGGCCAACCCATCGGTGATCACCAGAGGCGTCAACGTCAACGACACCAGGGTCGCGACCCGCTCCCCCGCCCTGAGCCCCAGCGGGGACCGCCGACCGGCCTCCTCGACCGTGCCGATCAACATCCCGCCCGAACCGGTCACCGGGTTCTGCATCTTCCCCCGGGTCGCGATGATCTCCAGCACCTCGGCGCGGACCGCGTCACCGTTGCCGCCGTGCTTCTCCGACAACTGCCGGAAGCTCGCCGCGTCCAGGTTGAGCCGCTGCACCCGGATCCGCACCTCGTTCGGCGCGATCGCCGCCGACGTGTCCAGGCGCCAGGCCGCCTGCGGCAACACCCCCGCCGGTTGCACGACGCGGTGCAGTCCCACCGGTGACGTCACGCCAACCTCCCCCTGCCAGCCGTCCGAAGCCCCGGTCAAGGCTCGCGTAACGGGAAAACTTACGGCAGACTAGTTTCTGTACCGAATATTTTCCAGTAGCCTTCGGGCTTCGATGATCAGCCGTAACACCGAGGAGGGGCCGTGACCCAGACCATCCCGCACCCCCGTCACGTCCCGGCCGCCACACCGACCGCCGGGCAGCCCTACGAATACCACCGCCGCCCCCTGGTCGAACCCGACTGGACCCGCTTCCCCGGCTGGCGCCACGTCACCCGCGACCAGTGGGAATCCGCCCAGTGGCAGCGCGTCAACTGCGTCAAGAACATCAAGCAGCTCCGCGCCGTCTTCGGTGACCTGATCGACGAAACCTTCTACGCCGACCTTGAGGCCGACCAGTTGGCCCTGGCCACCATGTCCATGCTGGTGCCACCACAAATGATCAACACGATGGTGCCGTTCGCGACCCTCACCACCGAGGCGCTGCTCGCCGACCCCATCCGCCGCTACATGATCCCGGTCGCCTCCGACCGACGCACCGACTGGCCCTCACACCCCTACGCCAGCCGCGACAGCCTCCACGAGCACGACATGTGGGTCGCCGAAGGGCTCACCCACCGCTACCCCACCAAGGTCCTCGCCGAACTGCTCTCCACCTGCCCCCAGTACTGCGGACACTGCACCCGCATGGACCTCGTCGGCAACTCCACCCCCGCCGTCGACAAACTCAAACTCACCCTCAAGCCCGTCGACCGCTACGACGCCCACATCGCCTACCTCAAGGCCCACCCCGGCGTCCGCGACGTGGTCGTCTCCGGCGGCGACGTGGCCAACGTCCCCTGGCGCAACCTCGAGTCGTACCTCATGCGCCTGCTGGAACTGGATACGGTCCGCGACATCCGGCTCGCCACCAAGGCCCTCATGGGCCTACCCCAACACTGGCTGCAGCCCGACGTCGTCGAGGGCCTGGAGCGGGTGGCCCGCACCGCCGCCCGCCGCGGCGTCAACCTCGCCATCCACACCCACGTCAACCACGCCCAGTCGCTCACCCCACTGGTCGCCAAGGCCGCCCAGACCGCCCTCGACGTCGGCGTCCGCGACGTCCGCAACCAGGGCGTCCTCATGCGCGGCGTCAACGCCACCACCCCGGAACTGCTCGACCTCTGCTTCGCCCTCCAAGGCGAAGCCGGGATCCTGCCGTACTACTTCTACATGTGCGACATGATCCCCAACGCCGAACACTGGCGGGTCCCGGTCTGGCACGCCCAGCAACTCCAACACGACATCATGGGCTACCTTCCCGGCTACGCCACCCCCCGCATCGTCTGCGACGTCCCCTTCGTCGGTAAGCGCTGGGTGCACATGCTCACCGACTACGACCGTGAGCGCGGCATCTCCTACTGGACGAAGAACTACCGCACCTCCATCGAATCCGCCGACCTGGAGGCGCTGAACAAGCGCTACGCCTACTACGACCCGATCGACACCCTGCCCGCCGACGGCCAGCAGTGGTGGCACGACCACCGCGACGACTGACCCACCGACGGCGGCGCCCCCGAGGTGATCACCCCGGGGGCGCCGCCGTCCTCCGTCACCGGCAGCCCAGGCCCTGGACGTATCCGGGCCGCAGCGTCCCGGCTGCGATCTCGTCGGCGTACTCCCAGAACACCTCCGGCCAGTCGCCCGTCTTGTCCATGTCCCGCAACACCCGCCACCCGTGGCTGCTCCGCAGCGCCTCGGCGGCCCGCCGCACCCCGGCCTCATCCCCGCTCGTCCTCGCGCGCTGCCACTCCGCGATCCACCCGCAACCGACCCGCGACGTCACAGCGGCGCCGAACTGATAGGGATCGTTGACGCCGACGTCAACCAGTGCCGCCACATCGAAGCCCGGCGGGAGCGGCACGTCCGCGAGCACCTCGGCCGCCCGCGCCAGCGCCCGCTCGGAAGTGACGATCTCCGGCGGAAGCGCACCCAACCACGTACGCGCATCCGCCCGGACCACATTCGCGAGGACCCGGGCGAACCCCTTCCGGGACCAGTCACCCCCGGTGCGCAACTCGACGAAGACCCCGTCACGGGGACGGAGCAACACCTCGAAGTCGCTGGCGGAATACTCGAACAGGTCACCCGGCCAGCCATCGACCTGCACAGCCTTCGGACGACTGACGTTGAGCCGGTCGGCGTAACGGTCGGCGTAACCGTCAGCCGGATACCAGTCGAACTCCAACTCGCGCCCACCGTTGCGAAACACGATGGTGCCCGCCTCCTGGGTGAACCCGTACACGACTGTCGCCTTCCAGCCGGGTCGGTTGATCAGCAACCGCGGATTCTTCTCCGCAGCCCGCATCGCCACCGGCGAGTAGACGACCGGAGCACCGGCGCTGGGAGCGGAAGCCACCTCCCCGACCTCTTCGGACCCGCGCGGCAGAACAGAGACGGACAGGACGCTGGCGAGGACCACGGCGGCCGCCGCCGTCGCCACGCCAGCGAAGCGACGCACTCTCGGTTGCCGTCGGGGTGGTTCCACGAACCGACCGAGCGTCGACTCCGACATGATCTCCCCCAGGAGGGCCTGCTTCACCCCGTCGAACTGTCCGACGAGGTCCCGCCGAGCGGGGTCAGCTTCCCGAACCAGCAGGTCAAGGTGTTCCTCGGTCATCTCTGCTCCTTCCGGGTGGCTGCGGTCAGCACGTCGAGTACATGTCCAGGCGGGCCAGGGCCGTCACCGACCAATTCGCGCAGCCTGGCTCGCGCACGCGAGAGCCGTGTCCGCACCACTGCGGGACCGACCCCGAGGACCGCAGCCACCTCGCGCGGCTGCAAGCCCTCCCACACGGTGAGCATCAACACCTCGCGGTCCAGCTCACCCAGACCCGCCAACGCCGCCCGGACAGCGAGCCGCTCGGGCACCTCACTGCCCGGATCGGCGGCGACCGCGGCGGCGATCTGCTCACGTAGCCGTTCACCCAGCCGCTGCCGGCGAACCCCACCCCGGTGATGGTTGGCCAGCACCCGCCGGGCCACCCCGTACAGCCAGAGCCGAGCTTCACCGTCGGCCGGAATGTCATGCCTGCGCCGCCAGGCGACCAGGAAGGTCTCCGCGACGACGTCGGCCGCGTCCTCGGGATGCGCGACGCGCCGCAGCGCGTACGCCAACAACGGCTCGAAGTGCTCAAGGTAGACGCGCTGGAAGCGGTCCTCGTAGTACTCAATGCCGGAGCTCACGTTCACTCCATGTCCGGTGGGACCTCAACCGTGACAGGTCGCGCCAGCCCCGTTTCCCCTACCTCAACCCGGCCGCTCCCCTGGCGTACACAGTGCCGCACCTGGCGCGACGGGCCGTCAGGCGGTCAACACCTCGGACAACGGCGCCGGCACCAGCCCCCGCTCCCGCAATCCGGCCAGGATGTGCGGCAACGCCTCATCGGTCATCGCCGCGTTCGCCTCGGTCACATGCATGATCACGACTGATCCGGGGCGAACGTGGTCCAACACCGCCCGCACCAACGGCTTCCACGCCGTCGCGAACGGATCGCCGCTGACCACGTCCCCGTCGACCACAGTCACACCCAGCGGTGCCAACGCGTCCAACGCCGCCGCGTCGTGGCACAAGCCCGGAAACCGGAAGTACCGGGTCTGCCGACCCCCGTACGGCGCGATCACCTCGAACGTCTTCGCCACGTCGCCGGCCAGCTCGTCGACCGGCAGCCGGGGCAGGTCGTAACAGTCGGCGGTGAACGCCGCGTGCCCATAGGTGTGGTTGGCCAACTCGAAGCGCGGGTTGCCGGCGATCCGCCGGGTCACGTCCGGATACCGCTTGACCCACTTGCCGGTCAGGAAGAACGTCGCCGGCACCTGCTCCCGCTCCAGCAGGTCGAGAATGCGCAGGTTCGCGTACGACTTCACCCGGCCGGCCCGCAGACTGGCCAACATCCCGTCGGTCATGTCCGCGTCGAAGGTCAGCGCAACCTTGGCACCCGTGCGCGGGCCGTGATCCACCACCGGCGCCCTGCTCCCCACCCGCGTCGCGCCCGGGAAAGCCGGAACAGCCGGAACCGTCGGTGTCGGGACACTCTGTGGGGTGGCGGGAGCCGTTGGCGTCGGAACCGCCTGCGATGCGCCGGCCGGCGGCGCGGGCGCAGACGCGGACGAGCCGACGAAGACCGGCCCCTCCGGTGGTGGCACCCGGGACGCCGTGCACGCGACACTGCCGACAACGGCCGCCGCAACCAGTACGCCACACCACAATGGGCGGAGGCGGGGTCGGATCACGCCGCAGATCATCGCAGACGCGAAAGCGCCTCACTGACCCGCGCGGACCGTCTCGAACGCCGGCGGACACACCTCGCCCACCTCGCCCCCGAGAGGCAGTGGCCCCCTGGCGACGCGGGCATTGCGCGCGTGGAGCGTCGGGGCGGTGCCGCTCCGGTCGGCGATATACCTCAGAGGCATAAATATGACTCCCAGGTATATGGCTCACCAAGGATTCTCCCGCCCGAGATGGTGCCGAGGCCGCCACCGCAGTTGGCCACGCAGGGCCGCGGGGCGTACATGGTGACCGCCACGCCGAGCAGGAAGAAGGGCCAACGCGGCCAGCACCAGGGAACGCGGCACGACGGGTCCCCGGGCGACGGTGCGCCCGGGGACCCGTGGACCGCTCAGGTCACTTCGTGAACGAATCCTTCACGTTTCGACCAGCGTCCTTAACGTTCTGACCGGCCTGCTTGGCGCGCGCGTCGCTCTGCTGGCTGGCGCCCTCGCCACGCATCCGCTCGTTGTCGGTCATGTCGCCGACGCGCTCCCTCGCGGCGCCGGCCATCTGCTCAACCTTGTTCTTTGCCTTCTCGGTGAAGCTCATCGCGCCTCCTCGGTCTGGCGGTTGTCCTGGTTCGCTTGCCCGGTCTCCGGGTGCCGAAACCGGCAGTGCCGGTCGGCACACCCGCTAAAGCATCCTAGGAAGATAGGTAGTGGGAGGGTCTCCTGTCGGCACCACCTCGCGATGGTTAACTGACCGCATGGGAGAGCTCCTGCTGATCCGGCACGGCGAGACCACCTGGAGCGCCAGCCTGCGGCACACCTCGTACACCGACCTGGAGCTGACCCCCGACGGCGAGCGACAGGCCCGCACCCTGGCCGCGTTCCTGGCCGGCCGGCGCTTCGTCACCGTGCTGACCAGCCCCCGCTCCCGGGCGCTGCGCACCGCGCAGCTGGCCGGGCTCACCGTCGACGCCGTCGACGAGGACCTCAGCGAGTGGAACTACGGCGAGTACGAGGGCCGCACCACCGTCGACATCCACGACGACGATCCGCACTGGAACATCTGGACCGACGGCTGCCCCGGCGGGGAGTCCCCCGCGCAGGTGGGCGAACGGCTCGACCGGGTGCTGGCCCGCGTCACCCCGCTGCTCGACCGTGGCACCGTCGCACTGGTCGGGCACGCGCACAGCCTGCGGGTGCTCGGTGCCCGCTGGATCGGCCTGCCCCCGTCCGCCGGTGGGCGCTTACGCCTGGACACCGCCACGGTCAGCGCGCTCGGTCACGAACACGGCCGGCAGGTCATCCTGCGGTGGAACCAGCCGGCTCCTCCGGCGCCCGGGACCGCGACCGACTCGGTGCCGCAGAGCTGATCTTCGGCGGCCGGTTCTCGTACGGCGTGGACAACACCACAGTCGTCCGGGTCGTGACGTTCGCCGAGGTACGGATCTCCTGGAGCACCCGCTCCAGGTCGGTGGGGCTGGCCACCCGCACCAGCAGCAGGTAGAAGTCCTCCCCCGCCACCGAATAGCAGGAGTCGATCTCCGGCAGGTGGGCCAGCCGCTCCGGGGCGTCGTCCGGCTGCGACGGATCGAACGGCCGGATCGCCACGAACGCGGTCAGCGGCAGGTCCAGCGCCTCGAACGACACCCGGGCGGCGTACCCCTTGATCACCCCGCGCTGCTCCAGCCGACGGACCCGCTGGTGCACGGCGGACACCGACAGCCCCACCCGCTCGGCCAGGTCGGTGTACGACAGACGGCCGTCGGCGGTCAGCGCGGCGACGATAGCGCGGTCGATCTCCTCCACGGCGTGCAACCTACCGGGAAAACCGTCGCACGGCGACGAGGTACCCGAGTGGCGGACCGCGGTGGGCCGTGACACACCCACCGCAGCCCCACCGCCACGTACCGCCGTCAGCCCTTGGCCAGCGCCCGCGAGATCACCATCCGCTGGATCTGGTTGGTGCCCTCCACGATCTGCAACACCTTCGCCTCACGCATGTACCGCTCCACCGGGTGGTCGGCCACATAACCCGCGCCGCCGAGCACCTGCACCGCGTCGGTGGTCACCCGCATCGCCATGTCGGTGGCGAACAGCTTCGCCTTGGCCGCCTCGATGGCGTACGGGCGGCCGGCGTCGCGCAGCCGGGCCGCCGCCAGGGTCAGCGCGCGAGCGGCGGAGATCTGGGTGGCCGCGTCGGCGAGTAGGAACCCCAGCCCCTGGAAGTCGATGATGGAGCGCCCGAACTGCTGGCGCTCCCGGGCGTAGGAGACCGCGTAGTCCAGGGCGGCCTGGGCCAGCCCGACCGCGCACGCCGCGATGCCCAGCCGGCCGGAGTCCAGCGCGGACATCGCGATGGTGAAGCCCAGCCCCTCGCCGCCGATCAACCGGTCGGCCGGCACCCGCGCCTCGTCGAAGGCGACCTGCGCCACCGGGGAGGCGCGCAGCCCCATCGTCCGCTCGGCCGCCTGCGGGGTGATACCGGCCGTGCCCGCGTCGGCGAGCAGGCAGGAGATCCCCTTCGGACCGGGCCCGCCGGTGCGGCAGAAGACGTTGTAGAAGTCGGCAGTGCGGGCGTGGGTGATCCACGCCTTGGTGCCGGAGACCAGGTACGCGTCGCCGTCGCGATCCGCCCGGGTGGTCAGCGCCGCCGCGTCCGAGCCACCCTGCGGCTCGGAGAGGCAGTACGCGCCCAGCAACTCGCCACCGAGCATGTCCGGCAGAAGCTTGCGCTGCTCGTCGCTGCCGAACGCCGCCACCGGGTAGCAGGACAGGGTGTGCACGCTGACCGCCTCGGCGACAGCGAGCCAACGGCTGGCCAGGATCTCCAGCACCTGCAGGTACACCTCGTACGGCTGCGCCGCGCCGCCGTACTCCTCGGGGTAGGGCAGGCCGAGCAGGCCGGCGCGGCCCAGCGTGCGCAGCACCTCGCGGGGGAACTCGGCGCGTTCCTCGAAGGCCGCGGCCTTCGGCGCGAGCTCGCCGTCGGCGAGCTCGGTGGCGAGACCCAGCAGGTCGTGGGCCTCGTCGGTGGGGAGGATCCGGTCGACAGTCATAGCGCGATGAGCTCCGTGGGGGTGGTGTTGAGCCGTTGCACGCCGTCCGTCGTGCAGACGACGATGTCCTCGATGCGGGCGCCGTGCCGGCCCGCCAGGTAGATGCCCGGTTCGATGGAGAACGCCATGCCGGCGTCGAGGGGTCGGTCGTTGCCGGCCACCAGGTAGGGCTCCTCGTGCCCGTCCAGGCCGATGCCGTGGCCGGTGCGGTGCAGGAACGCGGGACCGTAGCCGGCGGCGGCGATCGGCGCTCGGGCAGCGGCGTCGCCCGCCGCGGCGGTGATCCCGGGGCGCACCGCCTCGACGGCGGCGCGTTGGGCGTCGCGCAGCACCTCGTAGTAGTCCAGGAAGTCGGCCGGCGCCGACCCGCCCGCCAGGTAGGTGCGGGTGCAGTCGGAGCGGTAGCCCGACGCCATGGTGCCGCCGATGTCGACAACCACCGGCTCGCCGAGGCCGATCGGACGGTCGGAGGTGCCGTGGTGCGGGCTGGCTCCGTTGGGCCCGGCCGCCACGATGACGAAGTCGACGGTGACGTGCCCGGCGGCGCGGATCGCCGCGGCGATGTCGGTGGCGACCTCGGCCTCGGTGCGACCGGGGCGCAGCCACTCGCCCATCCGCAGGTGCACCTCGTCGATCGCCGCGCCGGCCTCGGTGAGCGCCGCGACCTCCGCCGGGGACTTGCGGATCCGCAACTCGCGCAGTACCTCCCCGGCGAGCCGTTGCGCGGCGTCGGGCAGCGCCGCGCGCAGCCCGAGGACCTGCTCGGCCCACATCCGGTCGGCGAGCCCGACCGCCGCGACCGGGCCGTCGAGGGCGGCGACGACCAGGGGGTACGGGTCGGTGCCGTCGACGTGGTCGACGATGCGCACCCCGGTCGCCGGCGTGGGGGACGCCTCGGCGGCCGGGCGTTCGAGCCGGGGCACGACGAGGGTCGCCTCGCCCTCGGCGGGCAGCACCAGGCAGGTCAGCCGCTCCCCCGCGTGGGCGTCGTACCCGGTCAGATACCGCAGGTCGGAGCCGGGCGTGAGCAGCAGGGCGTCCAGGCCCGCGGCGGCCGTCGCGCGCTGCGCGGCGATCAACCGATCCGGCGGATACAGCTCGTCGATTCCCACCCCGTCAGCTTAACGGTCGTTTGGGCAAACCCCATATCGACACCGATCGTCGGAAAATCCATCGACGTTGATTGACGCGGACAGTTAACACTCTTTAAGATTTGGCTGCCTCGAGGCCCACCCGTCCCTGCGTCCCCCGCCCGCAACAACCCTGCGCGGGCGGGTGTCGTCCCCCGCCCACGGGAAGGCCCCCGATGTCCTCACCACTGCGCCGCGCCCTCGCCGCCGGCCTGCTCGCGCTCGCCACGGCCGGCGCCACCCTCACCGTCATTCCCACCGCCGCGCAGGCCGTGGTGCTGCCGAACAACTTCAAGAGCGTCGGCTACATGCCCTCCTGGGCCGGCAACATCAACACCATCCAGTACAACAAGCTCACCCACATCAACTACGCCTTCGTCCTGCCCAACAGCAACGGCACCCTGCAAGGGGTGGACGGGGCCCGGCTCTCCTCGCTGGTCTCGCAGGGGCACGCCAACAACGTCAAGGTCTCCATCGCCGTCGGCGGCTGGAACGACGGCAACGACTCGGCCTTCGAGACGCTCGCCGCCAACGCCACCAGCCGCACCAACTTCGTCAACAACCTGATCAACTTCGTCAACCAGTACAACCTCGACGGCGTCGACATGGACTGGGAGTACCCCGACCCGGGCGCCTCGGCCAACAACTACACGGCCCTCATGACGCAGCTCAGCAGCGCCCTGCACAGTCGCGGCAAGCTGCTCACCGCCGCCGTGGTCAGCGAGGGCGGCAGCGTCCAGGGCGTCCAGACGGCAGTGTTCAACCAGGTCGACTGGCTCAACATCATGGCGTACGACGGCGGCAGCCCGCACGCCAACTACGACTGGTCGATCAACAGCATCAACCTGTGGAAAGCCCGCGGCCTGCCGGCCAGCAAGGCCGTCCTCGGCATCCCGTTCTACAGCCGCCCCGTCTACTACAACTACTCGTACCTGGTCGGACTCGACCCGGCGAACGCCAACCGGGACTGCGCCACCATCGGCGGCAGCCAGCAGTGCTGGAACGGCATTCCGACCGTCAAGCGCAAGACGCAGTGGGCCCTGGCCAACGCCGGCGGCGTGATGAACTGGGAGCTGTCGCAGGACACCAGCGGCTCGACCTCACTGCTC
Source organism: Micromonospora salmantinae (assembly GCF_022230905.1). NCBI lineage: Bacteria > Bacillati > Actinomycetota > Actinomycetes > Micromonosporales > Micromonosporaceae > Micromonospora > Micromonospora salmantinae. The sequence continues at coordinate 59,451 of NZ_JAKKFG010000029.1, read as the reverse complement.
AGCGCCATGTACGACACCATCATGGGCGGCACCACCCCGCCGCCGACCGGCCGCACCGGTCAGATCACCGGGATCGCCGGCAAGTGCGTCGACGTGGCCTCGGCGAGCACCGCCAACGGCACCGCCGTCCAGCTCTGGGGTTGCAACGGCACCAACGCCCAGACCTGGACCGTGGCCAGTGACAGCACGCTGCGCGCCCTCGGCAAGTGCGCCGACATCACCAGCGGCTCCACCGCCAACGGCGCGAAGGTCCAACTCTGGGACTGCAACGGCAGCGGCGCCCAGGTCTGGCAGACGCAGTCCAACGGCACGCTGCGCAACCCGCAGTCGAACAAGTGCCTCGACGCCAGTGACAACAGCTCCGCCGACGGCACCCGGTTGCAGATCTGGGACTGCTTCGCCGGCGCCAACCAGCGCTGGACGCTTCCGGCCTGACGCCCCGCCCGCAGGGTCCCCGGACCAGCTGGCCCGCAGGGCCCCCGGTCGATGCGAAAGGCGTCAGCCGGGGGCCCCTACCTGCTCACCGACCAGTGTGAGCATCTCCTGCACCGAGCCGGCCGGGTCGGTGACCGGGAACTGCACGGCCCGCACCACCGCCGTCGGGTCGACCAGCAGGGTCAGTCGCTTGAACCGGGTCACCCCGCCCGCACGGAACACCGGCAGCAGCAGCCCCGCCCCCAGCCGACCGTCCTCGTCCGACAACAGCGGAAACGGCAGCTCGGCGTACGCGGCGAAGTCGGCGAGCTGGTCGGGCCGCTGGGTGCTGACGCCGTACACCCGGACACCGGCTCTCACGAAGTCCGGATGACGCTTGGCGTACGTGGTCGACTCCAGGGTGCAACCACGGGCGCCGGGAATCTCCGCCCAGCCGGGCGGATAGCCGTGCGTCCCCGGCGCGTACGCCCCGGGGAACAGGTAGAGGACCGTCCACGCGTCCGTCGCGGCCACCGCCACCGGTTGCCCGTCGGCGGCGGGCAGGGCGACATCGGGCAACCGTCGGCCGACCAGGTCCTGCGCGCGGCGCGCCTCGGCCGAGCCCGCGCCGGCCGTCGCGGTCACGTCACCGTCGCCCATCAGATGCCTCGTCCCCCAGTCCTGCAGCGCGATCAGCACCGGCAACAGCCCCTCGCCCCTCGCGGTGAGCAGATAGTCGTACCGGGGTGGGTGTCGCGAATACGGTCGGCGCTCCAACACACCGTGCTCGACCAGGGCGGCGAGGCGCTCGGTCAGCGCCCGCCGGCTGACGCCCAGCTCGCGTTGCAGCGCGTCGAAGCGGGTCGTCCCGCCGGCGACGTCACGCACGATGAGCACCGTCCACCAGTCCCCCAGCACGCCGAGCGCCTGCGCGATGCCGCAGTCCGCATCGACAAGATCCTCTCGCCGCACCGGCTACCTCCATTGGTTCCGTCCCGACTATAGTCCGTTTCAGATTGGAATGCTCTGCGTCGACGGACGGCAGCGGTCCGCGCGTCGGTTTCCCCGACCGAACGCCACCGGGAGCCATAGTCTGGGATCGGGGAGCACCCCGGACTCCCCACCGGGAGGACCACGTGGCAGCGAACCAGGCGAGCAGGGCGGCGACCCGCCGTCGCCGGCAACTGTGGGCCGGGGTCCTCGCACTCGTCGGCCTGGTCCTGCTGGTCATCGGCGTCACCGTCGCCGACGGCATCGCGGCCTGGGTCGAGGTGGTGGTCGCGATCCTGCTGCTGGTGACCAGCTACGTCGTGCAGCGCCTGGCCCGACGCGAGACCGTCTACCGGCCCGACGAACGACGCTGACACCGCCGGCGGCCGGGCGTACGCCAGATCGTCGGACGGTTGTGCCAGGCTGTCCGGCGTGGCACACCGACCCCCGATCCTGCTGATCGACGCAGCCAGCCTCTACTTCCGGGCCTACTTCGGCATACCGGAGTCCGCCGCCAAGGCCGAGGACGGCACCCCGGTCAACGCGGTGCGCGGCTTCCTCGACATGCTCGCCACCCTGATCCGGGTGCGGGGCGCCGACCGGATGGTCTGCGCACTCGACTACGACTGGCGCCCGGCGTGGCGGGTCGACCTGCTGCCGTCGTACAAGGCGCACCGGGTCGCCCCGCAGGGCGGCGAGATCGTTCCGGACACCCTCTCCCCGCAGGTGCCGATGATCCTGGAGGTGCTGACCGCGGTGGGCATCACCGCTGTCGGCGCGACCGGCTACGAGGCGGACGACGTGCTCGGCACCCTCTCGGTGACCCAGCCCGGCCCGGTCGAGGTGGTCTCCGGCGACCGGGACCTGTTCCAACTCGTCGACGATGCGCGACCGGTCCGGCTGCTCTACGTCGGGCGCGGCGTCGCCAAGCTCGACGACTGCGACGACGCCGCCGTACGAGCCCGCTACGGTGTGCCCGCCGACCGGTACGCCGACTTCGCCGCGCTACGCGGCGACCCGAGCGACGGGCTGCCCGGGGTGGCCGGCGTCGGCGACAAGACCGCCGCCCGGCTGATCGAGCGGTACGGCAGCATCGCCGGCATCCTGGCCGCGCTCGACGACTCCGACTCGTCCTTCGCACCGGGCCTGCGCGCCAAGCTGGTCGCGGCGCGCGACTACCTGGGCGTCGCGCCGACGGTGGTCCGGGTCGCCCTGGACGTGCCACTGCCGGAGCTGCCCACCGCACTGCCGAGCGCGCCCGCCGACCCGGACCGGCTGCTCGAGCTCGCCCAACGATGGAACCTGGCCGGCTCGGCCCGCCGCCTGGTCGACGCCCTCGCCGCCCCTCGCGGCGGCGCGAAGCCGTCGACACCCCCGCAAGCGGGGTAACCACCCGACACGACCCGGTCGGGGGACGAGCGGGCGAACGCCGGATCCCGCGCTCGCCCGCTCGTTACCGTCCGTAGAGGTGGACCGGACAGGTCCATCGAGTCGAGCGGTTCCGCAGGAGTATCCCGTGCACCTCGCCGCGCCGGAGCCCGGATCGCCACGGGCCAGCGGTCCGCCGGTGCGCGACCCGGAGGCCCCACGCCGGGTCACCCTCCTCGAACTCTTCTTCGACCTGGTGTACGTGGTCGCACTGGCGCTCATCTCACGGGGAATGGTCGACCAGCTCGACTGGCACCGTGCCGCCGAGGCACTGATCATGCTGGCCGCCGTCTGGTGGACCTGGGCGATCACCACACTGGTCACCGACCTGTACAACCCGGAACGCACCGAGATCAAGCTGCTGATCAGCGCCGTGATGTTCGGCGCGCTGCTGATGACCACGGCGATCCCGGAGGCGTTCAACGATCGGGGGCTCGTCTTCGCCGGCACCTACGTGGCGATCCACCTGGGGCGTGGCCTGTTCCTGATGCCGGCCGTACGCCGCGAACCGCAGACCCAGCGTCGGGCGGCCCGCATCTTCGTCTGGTTCACGGTGTCGGCGATCCCATGGCTCATCGGCGCGTTCGTCAGCGGGGACGCCCGGATCACGTGCTGGGCCGTCGCGCTCGCCATCGACTACCTCGGCTTCCGGCTCGCGTACCCGGTGCCGGGGCTCGGGGTGGTGCCCGAGAAGCAACGCAACGTCACCGCGGAGCATCTCTCCGAGCGCTACCAGCAGTTCTTCATCATCGCGCTCGGCGACGCCATCCTGACGATCGGCACCATGTTCAGCATTAAACACAACGAGGCCGAGAACATCGGGGCCTTCGCGGTGGCGTTCCTGACCACACTGCTGCTCTGGCGGATCTACGTGCACAAGTCCGGCGAGCTGCTGCCGACCGCCATCCAGGCGGCCCAGTCGCCCAGCAAGTTCCTGTTCAGCGCGCCGTACACCCACCTGTTGATGATCGCCGGCGTGGTCACCACGGCGGCCGGCTTCCACCTGGTGCTGCACGAGCCGACCGGGCGGACGCCGCCGGCCTGGCTGGCGGTGATCCTCGGCGGCCCGGCGCTGTTCCTGGCCGGCCGGGCCTCGTTCGAGTACGAGGTGTTCAGCCGGGTGTCGTGGTCCCGACCCGGTGGGGTGCTGGCGCTGCTGACCATCGCCCCCGCCCTGCTGTACCTGCCGCCGGTCTTCGCCTCCCTCGGCGGGCTGCTGGTCCTGGTCGGCGTGGCCTACGCGGACTTCCGGCGTAGCCACGGCAAGCCGCCGGAGGCCCCGTCACCGCCGCACTGAACCAAACCCGCCCTTCACCGCGGAATCGGGCCGGCCAGCAGCCGGCCCGCGTCGGGCACGTACGGTTCGACACCCAGACCGGTGAGCAGTTGATGCACTGTCGCCGTCGCCGCGGTGAGCACCGGGCGCCCGAGACGGGCCTCCACCTGCGGCACGGCCGCCAACGACGGCAGCTGCACGCAGGCGGAGAGGACCACCGCGTCCACGCCGGTCACGTCCAGACGACCGGCCAGCTCGACCAGCCGCGCCGCGGGGATGCGCCCGACCGCCACGTTGTCCGGCTCGCAGAGGCTCACCGAGTCGGTCACCTGCACGCCGTACGCGGCGAGGTAGGCGGCGACGGTCGCTGTCAACGGTGGCAGGTACGGCGCGATCAGGGCCACCCGGCGGGCACCGAGCGCCCTCAGCCCGGCGACCAGCGCGCCGGCACTGGTCACCACCGGCATGTCGTGCCCGGCGCGAACGGCCGCGCGGCCCAACCGCCGCTCGGCCCGCTCGTGCGCGCCGGCGCCTTCGCACATCACCGCCACCAGACAGGCGTACGCGAGCACATCGCAGCGGGCATCGGCCAGCTCCGCGACGCAGCGCAGGGCGGAGCGGTTCATCCGGGCCAACTCGTCGGCCGTCACCTGACGCAGCCGTACCCGACTGGCGTGGGTGGTGAAGCGGACCGTCGGATCGACGACCTCGCGTCGGCGCAGCATCGCCGGGATCTCGGTTTCCATCGTGGTGTTGGAACTGGGCACCACCAGGCCGATGCGGTAGCCGCTCACACCAGTGCCCCGGCGTACCCCCGGACCCGCAGTCGTTCCCGGGCACCTCCGGCCAGGCGTACCTGTAGGCCGAGCGGCGCGGCGGCGCGGCGGACGTCGTCCAGGTGCAGCGATCCGTGCCGGTCCACGGTGAGCACCGGCGGTTCTTCGAGGTCACCCTCCGGCGCGTGGAACGAGAGCAGCGTGACCGAGGTGGTGAGGTAGCCCGGGTACGCGGCGCGGGCCGCGGCCTCGTCCCGGTGGACCAGCACCACCAGATCATCGAGGTGGGCGAAGTCGGCGGCGAGGGCGCCCGCCTTCCAGTGCGCCGGTTCCTCCGCCGCGCCGGTGAGATGCCGGGAGCGGTTCGCCGAGGTGATGTAGAGGTGATCCGTTCCGGTCTCGGCGAGCGCCCGCTCGAAGAAGGCGTTGGACGGGCAGGTCAGCCCTGGTGCGATCACCTGGGTGGTCCGCATCCCCTGGTCGATCTGGGTGAGGTGCTCGGGGAGCCGATCCGCCGCGGGCCCGCGGAAGCCGAACGGCCCGGCCCCGTAGAGGGCGTCCATCAGCGCCCGCACCCGACCGACAGGCAACCGCGGCGAGATCCGCGTCCAGTCGAACATCCCGGGGATCCGGCCGATCGCGGTGGTGATGCTGCCGACCTGGTGGACCGGACGGCCCTTGGCCAGGTTGACCCGGCGTACGGTGGCCGCGTCGGGACGCGTCACGATGACGTAGAAGTTGGCGAACGCCGCCGCGACGATCGCGCCGCCAGCAAGCGCGCGGGCCGCGACCGCGACGTCCTCGGGGCGGTCGATATAGAGGGGCGGTGTCGGGGCGTCCATGAGTCCTCCTCGGCGGGGCCGTGAGGCAGTTCTACGTCCCCTCACCCGGATGACGGCGAGGTCGGTCGCGGATCCGATAGCCGACAGGCGCTACCCGGTGCGGGCGGCGGATACCCGGGCGGTACACAACGACGGACGGCATCGGCCGGATGGGGGATCCGGCGGGGGTCCGTAGCACGCAACCGTTAGCCGCGCGACCCGATTGGGTACAACGGCTGCACCTCAGATCCACCACATACCTCAGGAGGCAGCGATGCGCGGCACCTCGATTCTCGGAGTCATCGTCGTGATCTGGTTGGTGATCGGCGCCATCGCCGGTGGCCAGCGCGGTTACTACAGCGGCGACGACACCAACTGCGCCGAGGCCGGCACCATCCTGGTCACCATCGTGGCCGGGCCGTTGAACTACATCGGCGCCAACCCGAAGGTCGACTGCAAGCTGCCCGAGCCTTCCAAGTAGACGACAGACGTACCCCGGCCCGTGCCCCCACTACGGGGGCACGGGCCGGCGCGGTTTCGACGAGGTCGCCAGGATCACTGGGCCGTCTCCTCCCCCGACCGTCGACCGGTCGACCGGTCGCGTCCCCAGGCGGCCATTGGCTCCAGGGCCTCGTTGAGGCGCGTGCCGTCCTCGGTCAACGAGTACTCGACGCGGGGCGGCACCTCGTCGTAGGAGACGCGGTGCACCACGCCGTCCGCCTCCATCTCCCGTAGGTGGGAGGCCAGCACCTTCTCGGTGATCCCCGGAAGCAGTCGACGCAGCTCGCCGAAGCGACGCAGGGGGTGCTCATGGAGCGCCCAGAGGATCAGCACCTTCCACTTGCCGCCGATCACCTCCATCGCGGTGTCGATACCGCAGGTGTGTCCGTCCGCGGTGCCCGGCCGGTTCACCGTCGCCATACCCACCCCTCCGACGTGCTCGCTCACCCCCGGGTAACCACGCACTCCGAAGTGCGTACTTGATCATCTGGGGACCGATGACCAGCCTAATCGGCATGGAACCGAACACTGTGGAGAAGCCCTCCGTCACGATGCTGGGACTCGGTGCGATGGGTACCGCGCTGGCCCACGCCTGGCTTGCCGCCGGCTACCCGCTCACCGTCTGGAACCGCACCCCGGCCCGCGCCGCAGCGCTCGCGCCCGACGGGGCAAGGATCGCGGGCAGCGCCGCTCAGGCGGTCGCGGCGAGCACCCTGGTGGTCGTCTGCCTGTTGGACGACAGCTCGGTCGACGAGGTGCTGGCTGGCGTGGACCTGGTCGGCCGGGACCTGGTCAACCTGACCACCAGCACCCCTGCCCAGGCCCGCGCCCGCGCGGCCTGGGCCCGCAGCCGCGGCGCGCGCTACCTGGACGGTGGAATCATGGCTGTCCCGCCGATGGTCGGCGTCCCGGAGGCCGGCGGCTACGCCTTCTACAGCGGCTCGCGAGCGCTGTTCGAACGGCACCGGGAGACGCTGGGCGTCCCGGTCGGCACCACCTACGTCGGCGAGGACGCCGGCTTCGCGGCCCTGCACGACGTGGCTCTGCTCAGCGCCATGTACGGAATGTTCGCCGGGGCCGCGCACGCCTTCGCCCTGATCCGTCGGGAGGACATCGACCCGGCGGCGTTCGCGCCACTGCTCGCCGACTGGCTCGTCGCGATGGTCCCGGCGGTGCACCAGACCGCCGACCAGCTGCGCGGCGGGGACTACACCACTGGAGTCGTCTCCCCTCTCGCCATGCAGGTGGCCGGCACCTCGACCTTTCTGCGCACCGCCGAGCAGCAGGGCGTCAGCCCCGAACTGCTCCTTCCCTACTTCGACCTGATGCGCCGCCGCCTGGCGGAGGGCGGTGGCGAGGAGGACCTGACGGGCGTGATCGATCTGCTGGTGCGGTGACGATGTCCGGTGGCTGGAGGCGGTTCCTTGGTGCCTGACGTCGCCCACCGCACACCGGCTAGGGCATCCTAGGAGGCTGGTTTGCAGCTCGCCGGCGTTTGTCCGCGCCGAGACCGGGAACCGCCGATGCCTCAGTCGGCGAACGGGATCGGGAGTGTGGGCATGCAGATCGGCTACAAGCTGGCCGCGGAGGGATACGGCCCGCAGGAGATCATCCGGCAGGCCGAGCGGGCCGAGCGGGCCGGCTTCGACTTCGTCGAGATGAGCGACCACTTCCACCCGTGGCTGGACGCTCAGGGGCACTCGTCCTTCACCTGGAGCGTGCTCGGCGCCATCGCGGCCAGGACCAGCACCCTGCGCCTGGCCACCGGGGTCACCTGCCCGACCGTCCGCTACCACCCGGCGATCATCGCGCAGGCCGCTGCGACAATGGCGCTGATCTCCGACGGCCGGTTCACCCTCGGGGTGGGCGCCGGAGAGCGGCTCAACGAGCACGTGGTCGGGCAGGGCTTCCCCAGCGTGCGAGGGCGACACGAGCGACTACGCGAGGCGCTGGAGATCATCCGACTGCTCTGGCAGGGCGGCTACCAGTCATACGAGGGCCGGCACCTGCAACTGGAGGACGCCCGGATCTTCGATCTGCCGGACACCCTGCCCGTGATCGCGGTGGCGGCCAGCGGTGAGGTGTCGGCGCGGCTCGCCGCCGAGTTGGGCGACGGCCTGTTCGCCACCGAGCCGGACGCGTCGATCGTCGAGCACTACCGCCGCGCCCAGGGTTCGGGCCCGCGCTACGCCGAGGTGCCACTGGCCTGGGCCACCGACGAGCAACAGGCGGTGCAGGCGGTGTTGCAGACGAGCCGATGGATGGTCACCGGCTGGAAGGTGATGAGCGAACTGCCGAACCCGGTCAACTTCGACGCGGCCAGCGCGTACGTCGAGGAGAAGCACATCCGGCAGCTCTTCGCCATCGGCCCGGACCCGGAACCGCACGTCGCGAAGGTCCGGTCGTACGTCGAGGCCGGCTTCGACCACATCGTCCTGCAGAACGCCGGCCCCGACCCGGACGGCTTCCTCGACTTCTTCGCCGGCGACCTCTCCGGCCGTCTGCGCGCGATGGGCTGAGGGCGCACCCATCCGCTCGCCGAGGGCAGGCCAGGAGGCTGGTTCGGAGCATTCGCCGCCGGAGGTGTCGCCCGCATGACCATCAGCTACGCCAGGGGTACAGCCGGCGCACCCGGCCCACCGGCGATCGGTCGATCGCTCCTGCGGGTCGGGTGCGTTTTGGACCGGTGTCCGCCACCCGGCGGGCCACCCCACTGATGGTCAGCGGAAACAGTTGGGAACCGGCGCCGTGCTGTCCAGGCAGTTGCTGGGCTCGTTGCCGCTGATCTCGGTCTCGTCATCGACCTTGGCCTGGGCTTTGTCCACGAAGAGGCCGCCCGGCCGAACGTCGGAGACATTGTCGGCCACTCGGCTCTTGAACAGCGAAATCTGGCCCATGGTGACGAAGATGCCGCCCGCCTTCTTGTCGGCGTCGTTGCGGCTGACGTCGCTACGGCGCACCAGCAGGTTGGACTTCTCCGAGTAGATCCCACCACCGTCGCCTTCGGACATGTTGTCCGTGATGGTGCTCTCGTCGAGCGGAAGCAGGCCCTGGAAGGTGGAGATGCCGCCGCCCTTGACCGTGGCGGTGTTGTCACGGATCGTCATGCCCCGCAGGTAGAGCACCGCGTCCGAGTTCGCGATGCCCCCGCCGACCTCGGCGGTGTTGCCGATCACCCGGACGTCCGAGACCTTGCTGCGCGCCGAGAAACTGGCGAAGCCCCCGCCCTGCGCCGCCTTGTTGTCGGCGAACGTGCTCCGGTGGACCTCGGCCGCTCCCCGGTAGTTGCCGAGCCCACCGCCATAGCTGGCGGCGGTGTTCTCGAAGAACTTCGACTTGTCCAGGGTGAGCACGCCACCGTTGAGCAGCCCTCCGCCCTTGCCCTCCTTGCCGATGGCGCGGTTGCCGACGAAGGTGCTGTCGCTGATCACCATGTTGCCGTCGTTGAAGACCGCGCCACCGCCTCCCTCGGCGGAGCGGGAGGTGCTTCCGATGATCGTCGTGCGCCGCACGGCGGCGGCGGCTCCATGGACCACGTGGATGCTGCCCCCCTCGGCTGCCGACCGGCCGTTCTTGAGGACGACGTCACTCAGGTCCAACTCACCACCATCGCGGACGGTGAAGAACCGGAACTCCTCGGCGTCCGGGTCGCGCCGGATGGTGGCGCCCTCCCCCCGGATGGTGATGGCGTGGTAGATGACAGGCAGACCGGCCTTGTCGTCCTTCGGATCGCGCGGGGGCGTCTCGGCGTCCCCGGGGTTCTCGGCGGTGTCGGCAGCCTCGCGGGCGTCCCGGATGCCGCCGTCGTAATCGTCGGGTTGCTGGAAAGCCTCGGTGAGGGTGTAGGTGCACTTGCGCGCCAGGCGAAGCTCGCCGCCACCCTCGGCGTTGGCACGGACGAGCGCCGCGATGAGCCGGTCGGAGTCGCAGGGCACCGTCACCCGGTCGGCCGCCGCAGCCGCCACGCCGGTCAGACCCGTCGTCGCCACCACCATGCCACCAGCCACCAGACCACCGGTTAAGAACCACCGGGACCGCCGCCTGGGCCGCGCTGGGCGTCGACTCGCTCGGTACGTGAACATAGAACTTCCCTGCCCCTCGTGCATCTGAACACGGCCGCCCCCAAAACAGGCGCGGGGTGGCTAACGTCCCTACCGCCACCGAAATGACGATACGACGGTCAAATGTGACAAGGCAGGCGAACGTGAATAAGCTTGCGATTGCGCTTGGGTGCCCCGTCCGGCACCCGACCGGCACAACAGGGCCGAATCCCTCCGAAACACCGGCTCGGGGCCGCTCCAGTGCCAGGGGCCGGCCCCAATGGCGGCCACGTCAGCGCCGAACTCACCCGCCGACGTGGATGCCGGGTCGACGCAGCGGGTCCCGTTCGGTCCGGCGGATGATCTCCCGCACGACCGGCGGGGTGTCCCCCCGGCCCAGGATGAGGTAGCGCGCCAGATGCGCGATCGGGCTGCCCTCCGACCACTCGAAGTGCGCGTGCGGCCGGACGCCGGTGGCGTCCCGCAGGGCCAGCAGGATCGCGGCGATCGCGTTCGGCGCGGCCGGGCTGTTGGCCCGCAGCACCCGGAAGCCGCCCACCTCCATCCCGTGCACGCGCAACACCTGACTGAACTCCGACGGATCGACCACGTCGATCTCCAGGAACAGCACGTCCGCGGCCCCGGGCACCGGATTCATCCCGCGCTGCGCACGCTCCTTGATCGTGTACTCCTTCACCGACCCCTTCTGCCGCTTGTTCGCGATCAGGTGCAGCTGCCCGTCGTGCGCCAGCGACTCGGTGATGAACCGACGGGCCGCCTCGTCGAACTCGATCCGCTCGGCGCGCAACTCGGTGGTCCGGGTGACCCGGGAGACCAACGAGACCACGATGATGCCGAGGATGAACAGCGCGGAGATCGTGATGCCGTCCGGCTGTTCGATGACGTTCTCCAGCAGCGCGTACAGCAGCACCAGGGTCAGCACTGTGAAGCCGATCGCGGAGCCACGCCGGTGATGACGGGCCGCGGAGATCGTCACCGCCACCGCGCCGGAGACCATCATGGCCAGGATCCCGGTGGCGTACGCCCCGGCCTGGGCGTTGACGTCGGCGCGAAAGGCGATCGTGATGGCGACGCTGACGACGGTGTAGACGATCACCACGGGGCGTACCGCCCGCGCCCACTCGGGCGCCATGCCGTACGACGGCAGGTAGCGCGGCACGATGTTGATCAGCCCGGCCATCGCCGAGGCGCCGGCGAACCAGAGGATGAGCACGCTGCTCACGTCGTAGACGCTGCCGAACACCTCCCCCAGGTAGGTGTGCGCCAGGAACGCCAGCGCCCGCCCGTTCGCGCCGCCGCCCGGCCGGAACTCCTCCGCCGGAATGAGCGCCGTGGTCACGAAGGTCGTCGAGATCAGGTACACCGACATGATCAACGCGGCGGTGGTGAGCAGCCGACGAGTGTTGCGGATCCGGGCGGCGAGCCGGGCCTGCTTGTCCGCTCCGTCGGCCGAAACCAGGGGCATCATGCTGACCCCGGTCTCGAAACCCGACAGCCCCAGCACCAGCAGCGGGAACGCCAACACGGCGGTGACCAGCACCCCGCCCGGGCCGCCACCGGTCGAGGTCACCGCGGCCGTCCAGTTCGACACGATGCCCGGGTCCTCGACGATCCGGGCCACCGCGACCACGACGATCACCGCGTTGAGCACAAGGAAGACCGCGACCAGCGGGATGGCCACCACCACCGCCTCGCGGAACCCGAGCAGGAACACCCCGCCGAGGATGAGCAGCAGCACCACCGTCACCACGACCGGCACCACGGACCCGTGCAGGACGTCCGGCAGGTACGGGTTCTCCAGCAGGTGCACTGTGGCGTCGGCCGAGGAGAGGGTGATCGTGATGATCCAGGAGGTGGCCACGAAGCCGAGCAGCACGAGGACGAAAATCTTGCCCCGCCAGAACGGCAACAACCGCTCCAACATCGCCACCGAACCCTGACCGTGCGGGCTCTCCTGGGCCACCCGCCGGTACATCGGCAGCATGCCGAACAGGGTGAGCACGACGATCAACAGGGTCGCCAGCGGGGAAAGCGCGCCGGCCGCCACCGCCGCGATTCCCGGCAGGTACGACAGCGTGGAGAAGTAGTCCACGCCGGTCAGGCACATCACCTGCCACCAGGCGTGCCGACGGTTCTGCCCCTCGGTCGCCTCGGGGCCGGGCGGCTGCACCTGGTGCTGGAAGAGCCACCGGCGCAACGGGCTGGCCGGCGGCGCCGAGCGGGCCGGGGTGGCCACGCGTTCGGGCACCACGACGCCGTGCCGGCCGCCCCGGTGTGGGCGGGCCGGATCGCGGGCCGCCCGCAGCGCCGGGTCCGGGCCGCTCGGCGCGTGGCGGCGCCCGGTCCAGCGCCCTGGTTTCGCCCGGTGCTCGTCAGCCATCGCCAGTCCCACCCTCACAGGTCCTGATCTGACGGTAGGCGGTGACCCGGCGCCCGATCGGCGGAACCGGGCACCTGTTCGGCCTGCTCAGGACAGGTCCGTGACGGTGAACAGCCGGGCCAGCGCGGGTGGGTCGGCGACGGTCACCGTGGCCGCCGGGTGCCGGGGCCGCCCGCCAGGCAGCAGCGCCGGCACCGGTACGGCGAAGCGCAGGCAGATCCCGCCGGCCGCACTGCTGCCGAAGGTCGCACCGCCGTCGGCCAGCGACAGGTGCGGGCCGATCGCCCGCCACCATCGGTACGGCCCGCTCAGCTCGACGGCGGTGACGTTGTCCCGCTCGGTCCGCAGCCGCCAGGGCCCGTACCGGATCATCAGGTCCCGTTCGGTGACGACGACCCAGGCCGTCGCCGGGCGGACCCCCAGCAGCGCCAGCACCGGGCGGAACACCGGGTCGAAGCGGAACGGAAACCGGGCCACGACGCCGGTCATCGGGCGCCGGGCCGAGCGGTGGGCCGCGACACCGGGCCGCCCGGCCGCAGGGGGCCGGGCCGCGCGGGCCGGGGGCGGGCGGCGGGCCGGCGCCGGGCCAGGACGGTCATGGCGCGGGCGTACCCGATCCGGGCCCGCCGACACCCCCCGGATCCGCACGCCGGTCGAACTGACCCCGTTCGGTGCTCCCCCACCGCCGGCCGACACCCCCCGGGCCGGCCGACGGTGGCAGACGGTCGACACCCCCCGGGCCGACCGGCTGTCCCCCGGCGTGACCGACCCGACCTCGGGCGGCCACGCGGGGTGGAACTGGTGGGACGCGCCCCCGCGCTCCGCCGCCCCCCACGGGGCGGAGCGCGGAGGCCCCCCGTCCCGGCTACTGCAGGAACGCCCCGAGGGGCGAGAGCAGCAACCGGCCGAGCGCCGCGGCGTTGTCGTCCAACCGTGTGCGCTCACACTCGCGGGCGTCCGGATCGTGCCGGCACCGCCAGATCTTCTGCGCGTTGCGCCAGGCGACATCGCGGGTGTACTCGACCAGTTCCCCCTGGTACCAGTCGTCGATGTCGCCGTTGAGCATGTCGATGAGCAGCTGCCACCGCTCCAGGTAACCCCGGCGCAAGCCGGGGATCTTGTCCGCGAAGATGTTGTTGATCTCGAGGTAGTCGTGGTGCTGGTCGCTGCCGTCGACCGGCTCCGACTCCAGGTGGTCGAACGTGGTCACCAGTGCGAACGGCAGGTCGAAGTTGATGTGCGCGTTCACCCCGGCCGCCGCCGACGGCAGCGGGCGGGCATCGGGCCCCCGCATCCGCTCGAAGAGGCACGACCACGCCTTCGGGGTGCCGGGGCTGGAGTCGGTCCACAGTCTCATCGCGTCGAAGTACCGGGCGGCGAACTCGACGTCGAGCCGGGAGAGGAAGACCGGATCGACGAAGCGGTCGTCGTACAGCCCGTCCAGCACGCTGCTGGTGATGGTCAGGTAGAGCTTGTTGAAGTCAGCGAGGGGGCAACTGGCTTCCAACGGTGGCAGCCGGACCAGCATGTCCTGGAGCTTGGTCAGGTGATCGACCACGGCCGGCACGTCCGCGGGATGATCGGCGAGCAGGTCGACGATGTCCCGGTGCACGGGCCCCCAGACCGGTTCGATCATTTTTCCTCCATTGTGGTCGGCGGCATCCCCCGTGCCGTCGTCGACGCGGCCCAGCCTCTCAGCCGACACCGGGGCACCGGATCAGTAGAACGACGTATCCCGGCGCGCACACGCGCCGGGATACGTACTTCAGTGGTCGGGTCGGTCAGCCCCGTTGGTTGCGCAACTGGATCGCGCTGGCCTGCACGCGGGTACGCACCTGGAGCTTGTCGAAGATGTGCGACACGTGCACCCCGATGGTCCGCTCGCTGATGAACAGCCGCTGCCCGATCTCCCTGTTGGTCAACCCCTCGGCGACCAGGGCGAGCACTTCCCGCTCCCGGGCGGTGAGCGCCGCCAACTCGTCGTCGGACGCCTCGACCGGGACGCTGCGCGCACCGGTGGTGCTGTCGCGCTCGTCCAGCGACACCCGGGCCCGCCCGGCCAGCTCGCGGATCTCCGAGGTCAACGGCACCGCGCCCAACCCCTGCGCCACCCGGTACGCCTCCCGCAGGAGCTTGCCGGCGGTCGCCACCCGGCTGCGCCGAGCCAGCAGCGCCTCGGCCTGCCGCAGCCGCGAGTAGGCCGCCGGATAGGGGTGATTGCGTCGATCCCACTCGGCGGCCGACACGGCCCACAGCTCCGGATCGCTGCCGTCGAGGCGGCTCACCTCGGCGGCGCACAGCGCCAGGAAGCCCTCCACCACCGAGCGCACCGGCCGGGCGGCACCGGCGCTCTTGCGGGCCACCCGCTCGGCCACGTCCCGCAGCCGGCGCACCGCCGTCGGGTCCACCTCCACCGTGCGGCTGGCGTGCGCCTCAGCCTCGGCGCGCAGGCCGTGCCAGACCAGCGCGGAGAGGATCATCACGTCGTCGGAACGGCTCTCGGTGAGGCCGCGCTGCACCGCCTGCCGGGCCACGTCGTGGCGGCCCTCCCACATGGCGAGCCCGGAGCGCAGGGTGAGCAGCGGAATGACGTGTCGCGCCCCGCCGCCGGCGAGCAGGGTCGCCACCGCGTCGAGGTCCCGACCGGCGGCCTCGATGTCGCCGTAGCCCACCGACAGCCGACACCGGGCCAACAGCAGCTCCACGGCGTCCGCACCGGACGGTCGGTGCCGCAGGGCCGCGGCCACCACCTTCTCCGCCTCGGCCCACTGGCCCACCCGGAACAGCCCGTTGATGGCGATGGCCAGCAGCCGGGTGCCCCAGGTGCGGCCCAGCCCCAGCTCGGCCACCCGTTCGGCGCCCCGCCGGGCCACCACCACGCCCTCTTCGAGGACGTTCAGCGGCCCGGTCAGCAGCTCCGCCAGGTGCAGGTACGCGCAGGCCACGTCCTCGGGTTGACCGGCACGCTCGGCGGTGTCGAGGGCGTCGCGCATGACCGCCAGACCGGCGTCCGGGTCTTCCAGACAGGCGTCGCTGAAGCCCAACGCCGAACTGGCCAGCACCACCTCGGTGGCCGAGCCCGCCACGTTCTCGGCCAACGCCAACGCCTCGCGGGCCCGCTCACCGGCGTCGGCGTAGCGGCCCAGGTGCAGCAACAGCTCGGCCAGGCGGGCGGCGGCGCTCGCCCGGTCCCGAGGGGAGCAGTCCTCCGCCTTGAGCGCCCGCTGGTACTCCTCCTCGGCCAGCGCGGAGCGACCGGCGGCGGCCAGGTAGCGGGCCCGGCGGATGTGCAGCGCGCAGCTCGGCTCGCCACCCCGCAGCGTGGCGAGCTCCTCCAGCAGGGCCAACGCGCGGGCATGCTCCCCACAGTGGTGGGCCGCCTCGGCGGCGTTCTCGAGCAACTCGACCCGGTCCACAGTCAGCGGGCCCGGCTCGGCGGCCAACTGCAACGCCGCCGACCAGTGTCGGTGCGCCTCGGCGTAACCGTGCAGCCGCTCGGCCTCCTGGGCGGCGGCCACCGCCGCCGGCAGGGCCCGCGCCGGCTCGCCGGCCAGCCGCCAGTGGTGCGCCAACCGGGCCTGGTGCAGCTCACCCGGCGCCGTGGTCAGCGCCTCGGCGTAGCGGCGGTGCAGCCCGGAGCGTTCGGCCGGCAGCAGCTCGTGCGCCAGCACCTCGGCCACGAGGCGGTGCCGC
Organism: Micromonospora salmantinae; assembly: GCF_022230905.1. Lineage (NCBI taxonomy): Bacteria > Bacillati > Actinomycetota > Actinomycetes > Micromonosporales > Micromonosporaceae > Micromonospora > Micromonospora salmantinae. The sequence continues at coordinate 43,111 of NZ_JAKKFG010000029.1, read as the reverse complement.
AGCCGGTAGCCCTCGTCGGCGCCGACCAGCAGCCGGTGCGCCACCGCGGCCCGGGCCGCGGCGATCAGCTCGTCCTCCGGCATCCGTAGCACCTCGGCCAGCAGCCAGTGCTGCACCGGCTCGACCCCGGCGGCCACCGCGTGCACCACGGCGTGCGCGTGTTGGGGCAGCGCGTCGACCCGGTCGAGGAAGATCTCCCGCAGGGTCTCGGACAGGCCGTCGCGGCCGTCGCGCAGATCCCGGGCCAACTCCTCGATGACGAACGGGTTGCCACCGCTGCGCTGCCACACCTGCTCGGCCGCGTCCGCGGTCAGCGTCCGGCCGACCACAGCGGCGGCGAGCGTCTCGGTGTCGGCGCGGCCCAGCGGCGCCAGGTCGAGCACCCGCACCGTGCGGAGCCGACGCAGCTCGGTGAGCACCCGGCGCAACGGGTGCACGCCCTGCAACGACTCGGCGCGCACCGCCGCCAGCACCGACAACTGAAGATCACCCAGGCCGGCGAGCAGGTAGAGCAGGAGCTGCCGGGTGCTGCGGTCGACCCACTGGAGGTCGTCGAGGATCAGCACCAGCGGGCGGCCCTCGGCGATCAGGTGCAGGCCACGGGAGACCCGCTCCAGCAACGCGCCGGCGCCGTCCGGGCCGGCGGTCTCGTCGGCGAACATCTGCAGCAGCCCCCGCACCGCCGAGGAGGTGCGCGCGGGCGAGGCGGACACCTCGGTGTCGAACCGGCGCAGCGCCTGCAGCAGCGGGTGCAGCGGGGAGGCGTCGCCGATGTCGAGGCAGCTGCCGGTGAGCACCACGGCGCCGCGCTCCCGTAGGCGGTCGCCGATCTCGCCCAAGAGCCGGGTCTTTCCCACACCGCTCTCGCCGGTCAGGAAGACCGCCGCGGTCTGCCCGTGCGCGGCGTCGCCGAGCAACGCGGACCGAACCGTCTGCACCAGCTCGGCCCGGCCCACGAGCGGTGCGGTGTCCACATCGCTGGCCATGCCACGCAGCCTAATCACAGTGCCCCTCACCGTTCTACGGCCGCCCACCGCTTGTGGTACTCCTCGCGTCGACTTTGCGACTAAAGGTTGCAGGTGGCCGACATACGTCGTTCGGCAGATCCCCCGTCGGCCCACTAATGCCAATCTCCGGAGGTGATCAGGCAACAGCGGGGAGAAAGGCCGGTGCGACACCCATGACCACCAGCATCATCGTCGACACACAACGGACCGTCACCCCGCTCTGGCCGGTACCTCAGGAGAGGCGCGTCGTCACCGTCCTCTTCGCGGACATCGTCGGCTCCACGGCCCTGGTGGACCGGCTCGACCCCGAGGACGTCCGAGCGTTGCAACGGGCCTACTTCGACACCGTGGCAGGTGTGCTGCACCGCTGGCACGGGGTGGTGGAGAAGTACATCGGCGACGCCGTGATGGCGCTCTTCGGCGCTCGGCACTCCGACGGCTTCGACGCGTACCGGGCGGTGCGCGCCGGGCTCGAGATCCAGGCCGCGCTGGACCGACGGCCCATGGTCGACGGCATCAGGCTGCGTGTCCGGGTCGGTGTCGCCACCGGCGAGGTCGTGGCCGACCTGGGCGACGTCGTCACCGGTGGGCACGGCGTGGCCAGCGGCGCGGTGATCACCACAGCGGCCCGCCTGCAGGAGTACGCCGCGCCCGGTGCCGTCGCGCTCTGCGCGGCCACCGCGCGCGCCACCGCCGGCCTGATCACCCAGCGTCAGCTCACGCCGGTGCCGGTCGCCGGTCGGGTGCCGCCGGTGCCGGTCTGGCACGCCGTCGGTCCGGTACGCCCCGGCGCCGACCGGCACGACGGCCCGTTGATCGGTCGACGCCGCGAACTGGCCACCATCCACGACCAGTTGGGCGCGGCCATCCGAGACCGGACGCCACGCTGGATCTCACTGGTCGGCCCCACCGGCAGTGGCCGCAGCCGGCTGCTGCACGAGCTGACCCGTGGGCTGACCACGGTGGACGGATTGACGGTCCGCTGGTGCGTGGCGCACTGTCAGCCGTACCCCGATCAGGTGTTGGCGCCGGTCGCGCACCTGCTCCGCAGCCTCGCCGGGATCCGGCACAGCGACGGCCCGGCGGCGGTCCACGACCGGCTCGTCGCCGCCCTGACGCCGCTGTTCCCGCCGACCCGGGTGGCCACCGCCGTTCCGGCGCTCCAGCGGATGCTGACCACCCCGGACGGCTCGGCCGCCGCCCTCGCCGGCGCGGCGATCTGCCGCGAGGTCCTACTGCGGCTGGCCGCCCACCGGCCACTGATCGTGGCAGTCGACGACCTGGACCGGGCCGCGCCCCCGGTGAGCCGCTTCCTGCACGCGCTGTTCGGCGCGGCGACGGAGCGCGGGCTGCCGCTGGCCCTGCTCACAGTGCACCAGCCGCAGTGGGCCGACACCCGGCCCGGCCCGGCACGCCAGATGACGATCGGACCACTGGCCACTGTGCAGTCCGGACGGCTGCTGCGCCACCTGCTCACCCGGGCCGGGCAGCCGGTGGCCCTGGTCGACCGGCTGCTGCCGCTGGTGGGAGGCCGCCCCGGGCACGCGGCGGCGTACGTCACGTCGCTGGTGGACGGTGCCGATCCGGCGGCCCTCCCGCTGCCCGAGGCGGTACGTCGAGCCGTCGGCGCGGAGCTGGACCAGCTCGACGGTGAGCGGCGGGCGGTGCTGATGGCCGCCGGCACCCTCGGTGGTCTGATCTCCGGGGCGGCCGTGGACCGGGCACTCGGCTGGACGCCCGGTCGGTCCGCATCCGCGCTCCGCAAGCTGGTCGCCGCCGGGCTGCTCCTCCCCCACCACGTCGACGGGTACGCGTTCGCCGCTCCCGCGCTGCGCCAGGTCGCCGTCGAACGGTTGCCCCGCGCCCTGCGGGTCGTCTTCCAACGCCGGGCCGTCGACGTGCCGAGCGGCGACGCCGGGCACCTGGATGCCACCCCGCCCGACCCGCGCGCTCGTGGCGTCAACGGCTCGGCGGCGAGGAGTGCGGAGATCGTGCGCCTCGACACCGTCGGCGCTCGGACCGGCCGCCTCGACGCCGTCTTCGCGGCGCTGGCCCCGGCAGGGCCGGGCGGTGGCACCGGCCCGACCGCGCTGAGGCGAGGCAGTCCCACCCCGACGATGGCCACCCGTCCCGCCGCGTCGGGTTCCGACGCCAACCGTACGGCGGGCTCACGCCGGCTCCGAGCCGTCGCCTCGGCGGGCGACGTACCGCCGACGCCTGCCACGGCGGCGTCCCGACCTCGGCGCAGTGCGGGCGGTGACCCGTTCCGGGACATCGGACGCCCCGCAGCGCCGATCCGCCCCACGCCGGCGGGTTCGGCTGGGCACCGGACACTCGCCGACGCCGGCACTGCGCCGGGCGTGGTGCGGGCAATACCCCGCCCACCGTTGATCCGCCCACTGGACGGCCTGCCCGCCACCGCCTGACCATGGGGCATCGGGGCGGTTCAGGGCAGGTCAGGACGGTCGCCCTCCGAACTGCCAGTTGTGCACCTCGATGTCGGCGTACCGGTCCACGGTCAATATGGCGCGCGCCGCGTCCGGGTTCGGCGCCCGCAGCAGCGCGGCGGTGCCGAGCCAGGTGACGCCGTCGTCGGCCAGCAGGGGCCCGTACGCGACCAGCTCGTGCGGGTCGGGCGGCACGGCCAGGTCGGCGGCCTGCCCGGCGCCGAGGCCGAGCACCAGATAACGGGTGCCGCCGGTCCGACCGCCAGGGAAGTCCCACATGGTGCGGCCCAGCGTGTTGCGCCACCGGCGCAGCAGCACGTCCCGGTACACGCCGGCCTGGTAGTTCGGTTCCTCGAACGCGAACGCCCGCGCGGCAGCCGGGTCGGGCACGTCGACGATGTGCACGCTGCCGGTGGGCGTGTCGCCGACGAAGGTCGGGCCACGGGCGATCATTCCCGCCGCGTACCGATCCATGTACGACCAGTGCTCGGGCAACAGGTCGTCGCGCAAGGCCGCCGAGCCGGGCCGGTCACTGTGGTAACAGAGAAACTCCACGCCGCATTCTCGCCGGGTGCCCCTCGTCGGCGGCGGGCCGGGTGCCGCAGTGGCCGCTACGGTACGGACGCCGAGGCCAGCAGCGCGCGCCTGCCGTGAGCTGGGTGCCCGGTGTCCCGTGGCAGCGGTCGAGCCGCTCACCAGCGCGACTAGGATTGGTCCGTCATGCTGCTACGGGTGCTCGGGCCGCTTGAGGTCGAGGTCGACACAGGCGGGCCGGTCGACCTCGGCGGCCCCCGCCAACGCGCTGTGCTCGCGCTGCTGCTCGCGGCCCGCGGCCAGGTCGTCTCCGTCGGGCAGATGATCGAGGATCTGTGGCGGGGTGACCCGCCGCCCCGGGCGATCGCCTCCCTCCAGGCGTACGTCTCGCATCTGCGTCGCCTTCTGGAGCCGGCCCGCGAGCGCCGGGCGCCGGCCCGGGTCCTGGTCACCGCGCCACCGGGCTACGCGCTGCGGCTGCCCGTCGACGCCGTCGACGCCGGTCGGTTCGAGACGCTGCTCGCCGAGGCGCGTGCGGTCGGCCCCGCCGACCCGGACCGGGCACGTCGGTTGCTCAGCGTCGGGCTCGAGCTGTGGCGCGGTCGGGCGTACGCCGAATTCGCCGGTGAGCCGTGGGCGCAGCCGGAGGTGCTGCGGCTGGAGGAACTGCGGCTCGGCGCCCGGGAGCTGCTGCTCGACGTGACGATGCGCTGCGGCGACGCGGCCGAGGCGGTGCCGGAGGCGGAGCTGTTGACCCGGCAGGCGCCGCTGCGGGAGGAGAGCTGGCGGCTGCTGGCGCTGGCGTTGTGGCGTACCGGTCGGCAGGGCGACGCGCTCGCCGCGCTGCGCCGGGCCCGGACGACCCTGGCGGACCAGCTCGGACTGGACCCGGGCCCGGCGCTGGTCGAGGTGGAGTCCGCCATCCTGGGCCAACGACTCGACCTGCTGCCACCGGCGGCAGCGACAGCGCTACGCGTCCAGCGGCAGGGGCCGGAGGAGGTCTTCGTCGGCCGGGAGGCAGAGCTGGAGGCGCTTCGGCAGGCAGCCGCCGAGGCGATGGCGAGCGGGCCGCGAGTCGCTCTGCTCAGCGGTGAGGCCGGGGCCGGCAAGACGAGCCTGCTCACCCGGTTTCGGGACGAGCTCACCGCTAACGGCTGGCTGGTCGCTGTCGGCCGCTGCCCCGAGATCGAGGGCACCCCGCCGGCCTGGGCCTGGGTCGAGGCGCTGCGGCAACTCGCCGAGCAGGCGCCCCCGGGCGATCTCACACCGGCGCTCGCCCCGCTGCTCGGTGGGGGCGACGGCGAGGCCGGCGGCGACGTCACGGCCGGCCGGTTCCGGCTGCACCGCGCCGTCGGCGCCTGGTTGGACGCCGCCGCGGCCCGCAGACCGGTCACCATGATCCTCGACGACCTGCACGCCGCCGACGCGGAGACATTGCTGCTGTTGCAGAGCGTCACCGAGATGACCACCGGCACCGTCCTGTTCGTCGCGGCGCTGCGTCCCGCCGACAACACCGAGCGGCTCGCCGACACGATGGCCGTCCTGGCCCGCCGGTCACCGCAGCGGATCCCGTTGGGCGGTCTGAGCACGTCCGAGGTCGAACGGCTGCTCGGCGCGCTGGCCCGGACCACGGTCGACCCGGACACGGTCACCGCGTTGGCCGAGCGGACCGGCGGCAACCCGTTCTACGTCCGGGAGTCGGCGCGACTGCTCGCCGCCGAGGGCACGCTCGTGGCCACCTCCGACGTGCCCGAGGGCGTACGCGACGTGCTGCGCCGACGACTCTCCCGCCTCCCGTCGACGGCCGTCTCGGTGCTGCGTCTCGCCTCGGCCGTGGGTCGGGAGGCCGAGGTACGAACGCTCGTCGACGCTGCCGGCACCGACGAGGGAAGCGTCCTGCGGGCGCTGGAAACCGGGTTGGCCGCCGGGTTGCTCACCGAACCGGCGCCCGGGCGGGTGCGGTTCGTGCACGGCCTGGTCTGCGACACCATCTACACCGACCTGCCGCAGCTGCGCCGCACCCGACTGCACGCGCGGATCGCCGCCGCCACCCGTCGGCTGCGGCCCGACGACTACCCCGCCCTGGCCCACCAGTACGCCCGGGCCGCGTCGGCCGACACCGCACCGCTCGCCGTCGACTACGCCATCCGGGCCGCCGAGTTGGCCGAGCGGCGGTACGCGTACGACGCCGCGATCGAGCTGCTCAGCAACGCTGTCGAGGCCGCCGCCACTGTCGCCGGCGACCGCGACGCGCTCCAGGTCGACCTGCTCGGGCGGCTGCTGCGCGCCCAGGCGCGGGCCGGCGCGGTGGCCGCCGCCCGGCAGACCCGCGCTCGGGCGATCGACGTCGCCGCGGCGTCCGGCCGCGACGACCTGCTGGTCGCGGCGTTCACCGCGTGGACCGTGCCCACCCCGTGGCTGACCCACGAGTACGGCGTGGTGGACCACCGGGTCGTCGAGCTGCTCGGGCGGCTGCTGCGCGCCGACGACCTGGACCCGGTCGCCCGCTGCCGGCTGCTGGAGGCGCTGGCCACGGAGTTGGACGGCGAGTCCGATCCACGAGGCGTGGCGGCCGGACGGGAGGCGCTGGCCCTCTCGCAGCGGTTCGACGACCCCGAGCTGCGCGCCCTCGGGCTGGCCGCGCGGCTGCGCACCATGAGCTACGAGCGGGAGGCGCCGGACCGTCGGACCTTCGCCAGTGAGCTGCGTGACCTCGCCGACGAGCACGGGCTGGTGACCTACCGTTCGGTCGCCGAGCAGGCGCTCGGCCACTGCGCTGCCGCGCTCAACGAACCGGACGAACTGCGCCTCAGCGTCGCCCGGCAGGGGTGGCTCGCCGAGACGTACCAGCTGAACGAGGCGCAGACGATCAACCTGTGCTCGCTGGGCGCTCTCGCGCACATCGCCGGCGACTTCGCCGCGGCGCGGCGGCACTACGACCAGGTCGCCGTGCAGATGCGGCGGCAGGGTTCGCTGCACGCCGAGGCCTTCCACTACTTCTCCACCGGCACCCTGCTGATCAGCCAGGGGCGGTTCGCTGAGCACCTGGAGGCGACCCGGCGGATCCGGGGGTCGTTGGGCCCGATCGTGGACGACCTGCTGGCGCTGGCGCTGATCGGAAGCGGGCGCCTGGACGAGGCGCGCGCCATGCCGATCGGGCGGCACACCTACCGCCCGGACTATTTCGAGTCGGCGCTGCTCAGCGTGCGCGGGATGGTCGTCGTGGCGCTGGGTCGACGGGACCTTGCCCAGCCCGTGATCGACGCGCTGCTCCCGGTACGCGACCAACTGGCCGGTTTCTCCACCACAGCGGCCGTGGTGCGGCCGGTCGCGCTGACCCTCGGTGAGCTGTTCCGGCTGGTGGGCCGCACCGAGGAGGCGACCCGGCACTTCACCCTCGCCGCGCGGGTCGCCCGTCGGTGGGAGTCGCCGCACTGGCTGGCCGAGGCGACGGCGGCGATGGCCCGCTGACCGTCACTGTTGGCGGATTCCAAGCCGGTTCCAAGTGGCACCGAGCATGATCAACAGATCTGTGCCAGTTGATCCCTCGGAAAGGTCACCGTGAACCAGAACCAGCGCGAAGCCATGGCCGACGTACGCGACATGTACATGGCGCACTCGGCGCTCCGTCGCGAGTTCAGCCTGCTGCCGCAGCTCGTCCGCGACGTCACCCCGGGCGACGCCACGCGCGCGGAGGTCGTCGGCGCCCACGCCGAGATGCTCTGCCACATCCTGCACCTGCACCACGAGGGCGAGGACCTGCTGCTCTGGCCCCGGCTGCTGGAGCGCGGCGGCGCGGAGGCCGCGGCGATCGTCCCCACCATGGAGGCGCAGCACCACGCCATCGAGGACGCCCACGCGGCGGTGGTCGGCCTCCTCCCCCAGTGGCGCCGCACCGCACGCGGCGGTGAGCAGCTCGCGGACGCCCTGGAGCAGCTACGCGCCGCGCTGATCGAGCACATGGCCCTGGAGGAGAGCGAGATCCTGCCGCTGGCGCAACGGCACGTCACCGCCCGGGAGTGGATGCAGCTCGGCGAGCACGGCATGAGCAAGTCCCCGAAGAAGCAGCTCCCGCTGGCCTTCGGCCTTGCCATGTACGAGGGCGATCCGGAGGTGGTCAAGGCGGTGCTGGCGCACGCTCCGCTGCCGGCCCGGCTACTCATGCCGATCATCGCGCCCCGGCTGTTCGCCAGCCACGCCAAGCGGGTGCACGGCACCGCCACGCCCCCGCGCATCGGCGCCAGCGTCCGCTGAGCGAGGTCAGCGGCTCGGTCGGCGGCTCGCCGAAACTCCGCCGTACCCTGAACATGATCGATCCGGCGACCCAGCCGGCCGGGGATCCCGGCCGGCTGGGTCGCCGGGATTACTGGCCCACTTGGCTGCGTCCGGATACCGACGCCGGGGGTGCCAACCGCGCCACGGGCGGGAGCGGCGAGACATCCGGAGAGGCTTGGAACGCCGAGATGGCGAGCGCGGCGAAGCGCCGGGAGGCGCTGACCTGAGTGGTCGGCGAGGTCGCGTGGATACCGCTGTTGGCCATGAGCACGAGGATGACGTCGTCCAGGACGAAGTCGGGGCGGAGGCGACCCGCATCCTTGGCGCGCCGGGCCAGTTCGTCGATCGCTCTCAGCGCGTATTCACGGCGCGCCTCGAAATCAACTGCTTTGGGAAAGGTCGAAATTAGAGCTGCGGTAAAGCCTCGGTCGCGTGCGTGCAGTTCACACATTTTCTCGATCACGAGACAGAAGCCGTGCCATGGATCCGAATCGGCAAGGCCCTCGTCGACAACGCCGCGACAGGCGTACATCTGTTCTGTGAATGCCTCGGTGACCAGCATCTCCTTGGTCGGAAATCGGCGGTAAAGGGTGGCGGGTGCAACCCCGGCGCGCCGGGCAACCTCCCGCATCGGCACGTCCAGGCCGTCAACGGCGAAGACAGCGCGGGCGGCCTCGAGGATGCGCTCGCGGTTGTCCAGGGCGTCGGAGCGGAGGGCGTGAGGCAAACGATCGGTCACGACTCTCACTTTAGCGAGGCGGACAGCGGCCTGCGTTAGCGTCCGTGCGTATGAGGGCTTTGCAATTTTCGAAGTACGGTCCCGCGAGTGTCCTTGAGGTCTCGGAGGCACCGGAACCGCACGCCGGACCCGGCCAGATTCGGGTGGCGGTTCGGGCCTCGGGTGTCAATCCTGCCGATACGTACGTTCGCGCCGGCCGATTCCAGGAGTGGATGCCGCTCCGTCTGCCGCACGTGCCCGGTGTCGACGCTGCCGGCGTGGTGGATGAGGTCGGTGACGGGGTGACCACGGCTCGGGTAGGAGATGAGGTTTTCGGGATCACGGACTACGCCCAGATGGGCGGAGCGAACGCCGAGTACGCCGTCCTGGCCGCGTGGGCACGGAAGCCGGCCGCCCTGACCTGGGTGCAGGCCGGCGGCGCGGCGGGCAACATCGAGACGGCCACCCGGGTGCTAGACCGGTTGGGCGTCAAGAACGGCACTACGCTGTTGATCGAGGGCGCGGCCGGCGGGGTCGGTACGACCGCGATCCAGCTCGCTGTCGCTCGCGGTGCGGCCGTCATCGGCACGGCCAGCGACCGCAACCATGAGTTCGTCGCCGCGCTCGGGGCGATCCCGACCACCTACGGCCCCAGGCTGGCCGAGCGGGTCCACACTCTGTTGCCCGGAGGGGTGGATGTCGTACTCGACTGTGCCGGCTCTGGTTCTCTACCAGACCTGGTCGGGCTGGTCGCGAGCCCGGACAGGGTGGTGAGCATCGCCGACATCAACGCCGCGGCATACGGGGTGCACCTGTCGCGCGGCTCTGGCCCCGGCGCGGACACACCGGCTCTGGACGGAATCGCCGCCGTCGGCGAACTCGCCGAGCGGAGTCGTTTCACAGTGCCGGTCGCGGCCGTGTTCTCTCTGGATGAGGCGGCCGCCGCCCACGAGCTGAGCGAGTCCCGCCATGCGCGAGGCAAAATCGTGCTGAAGCCGTAGGGTGCCCCACCCAGCCTCTGTCCACCTGACCCGGGCACACACGGCCGACCATCCGGTGTAGTGGGCGAGCACCACGCGGGCGCGGGCCGCGGGACGGGTGTTCAGCGGGCGGCCAGGAAGGCCAGCACGCGTGGCCAGGCTGCCGCGGTGGCGTCCGGGGAGTATTCGGTGGCGTCCGGGTCGGTGAACAGGTGGCCCACGCCGGGATAGTGGAAGACCGTCAGGTCGGCCCCGGCGTCGGTCAGGGCCTGCTGCCACTCGTCGACCTCGTCCGGCGCGTCGTACGGATCGGGGTCGGCGAGGTGCAGCTGCACCGGCAACCCGGGTCGGACCGCGTCCGGGGCGCCGCCGGTGCCGTGCAGCAGGAGCACCCCGGCGGCGTCGGGGCGTTCGGCCAGCAGCGCCCCGGCCACCCCGGCACCCATCGAGAAGCCGGCGAGCACCGTGGCCGGTGGCAGGTCACGCAGCGCGTCGCGGGCTCGGTCCAGCACCACCTCCTGGCCGATCTTCTCGAGTAGCGCGAAGCCCTCCTCGACGGTGTCGGTGGCCGGGACGCCGTACAGGTCTGGGGTGCTGACCTGGTGCCCGGCGGCGCGTAACCGGTCGGCGGCGGCGCGCACGGCGGGCCGCAGCCCGTACACGGAGTGGAACAGCACGACGTGTCGCATCCGGTCATCCTGCCGCAGTCGAGCGGCCGTCCGGTGTGGCCACGCGGAGTGGGAGCATGATCGTGGTCGAGTCATCGGGTGTCCACTCGGGGCTGTGTTGGCGAACGGTGCGCCGGGATGGCGACATCGATGGCCGGCTGAGCTGCTCTACCGGGACGGGACGCTCGGGAGCACGTCGTCGTCGCGTCCGGTCTGGGGTAGCCCAGCCGCAGCGGCGATGGCGTTGACGGCCTCGTTCAGTCCGGTGGTCTCGGGGAGGACGAGTTCGTCGGGCCAGCCCAGGACGTCATGGGCGGCGTACCAGCCGCTCATGTGCTCGGCGGTGAACTCACCGGCCTGCGGGCGGGTGAGGTGTCGGCGCAGGGTCTCGGCCAGGGACACGTCGAGATAGCAGAACAGTGACCGGCCGCGGTGGTCGTCCCGCAGGGAGGTCAGCACGCTGCGGTAGCGGCTGCTGTGCATGATGCCCTCCAGCACGACGTGATAGCCGTGGTCAAGCGCAAGCCGGACGGTCTGCCCGATCAACGCCGGCGCCGCGCCGCCGGGCTTGTCCCGCTCGCGCAGCAGGATGCGGCGCAGGTAGTCCTGCTCGACCAGGGCGCAGCCCCGGCCGTGTCGGCGTCGTAGCTCGCGGGCGATGCTGCTCTTGCCGGAGCCGGAGTTGCCCCGGACGCAGACGAGGATCGTGTCCGGGCTGCCAGTGGGTTCAGCGAGCACGATGCCTCCTCGGCTTCAGTCGTTGCGCACGGTGAGATTGAGAGCGGCGACGGTCAGTTGGGTGAGGTCAGGAAGTTGGTCCTCGCCGAGGGTGACGCCGCGCAGGTTGTCCAGCGGCGTCTTGAGGCCCTTCAGCCGGCTGCCGCGCAGGTCGGTGCCGTCGAGGTGGCAAGAGTCCAATTCCAGTCCGGTGAGGTCACATGACCGCAGGGCGATGCGAGGTAGTCGACACGAAGACCACGCGCCGTTGGTGAGAGTGCAGTCGGTGAACGCGACCGAGCCGGCGGCGGTGACGCGTTGGAAGGTGGCGTAGTCGAAGCGGCAGCCGTCGAACAGGACGTCCTTGAGGCGTACGTCGGTGAGTCTGGTGCCGGTGAACCGGGAGCCGGTAATCGCGCAGCGTTCGATGGTGATGCCGGTCAGGGTCGCGCCGGAGAAGTCGGTGCGGGTGATCTCACAGCCGTAGAGGCTGCCCGCTTCCCAAGTGCTCTCGCTCAGGTCCACGCCGGTGATCAGGCTGCTGCGGATGCGGGCGTCCTCAAGGTGCGCGCCGTGCCACGCTGTGCCCTCGACCACGGCCTCGGTGAGGCCGCCGTCAAGGTCCGCCGTGGTGTCGAGGTCGTCCGGTTCGAGGTCCGGCAGCAGGACCTTCACGTCGCCGATCGTGGTGGTGCGCATGTGTCCTCAACCTGTGTGGGCGCGGGGTAGGCACGCCACCCCGCGCGTCCCGTGGTGGGTCGGGTGTGGCGTGGCGTACCCGCGGGTGCTGTCCTCCCTTAGGAAGATCAGCGACGCCGCAGGCCGACCCGGTGCCAGACGTCGCAGGTCCGATCGACGCCCGGTTGCGTTATGCCACAACTTGTCCGCTTTGCCCTCGTTCAGTTGTTGACGGGTGCGCCATGCGAACAGGCCCGTCAGTCCACTGAACGGGGGAAATTGGTGAGGCCTGTCCTGCGAAGAATCACAAGCGCGTCCACGGCGATGCTGGTCGCCGGCCTGGCAACCCTGGGGTTGGGGACGCCGGCACGGGCGGCACCGGGGGACGCGAACGCACGCGGTGCCGTTATCGACCTGTCCGCGGAGGTGGCCGGTATAGCCGTGATCACCGCCGATGCTGTCATCGGTACGGCCACCGCGCCGGCCGCCGGCGGTACCGACACCGAAACCCTGCTGGCCATCTCGGTACCCGGGGCGCTCGGAGTGACCGCCAGCGGCACCGTCGAGGAGGTCACCGCCACCAGGGCGGCGGGTGTGTCGTCGGCGTCGTCCAGCGTCAACGGCCTCAACCTGGCCGTGCTCGGTATCGACGTGCTGGACGCTACCGAGGTCACCGCCTCCGCGACCTGCCCGCAGACAGGCGCGACCAGTGCGGGCACCACGCTCGCCGGGCTAGAGCTGTTCGGCTCGGCGGTCACGCTGACGGCGAACACCCCCGCCGTCGTGGGCAGCGCGGCCGTCGTGGTGCCGGGGCTGGCGGGTGCCAGCCTGAACGCCTCGTTGACCCGCGTCGAGACGACCACCGCCACCGGCGCCACCGCCATCGCAGTGCGGGCCACGCTCACCCTGTCGGGCACCGTCCTCGGCGTCCCGACGACCATCCCGGTCGGGACCGTGATCGTGGCCGAGGCCACCTGTGAGCGCCCACCGGCGGCGCCCGCCGCCGCGACGATCACCCCGGACGAGGGCCCGCAGTCGGGCGGTCAGACGGTGACGATCACCGGTACGGGCTTCATTGCGGGCGGCACCACGGTCACCTTCGACGGCGTACCGGCGACCGGTGTCACGGTGGCGCCGGGCGGTGCCTCGCTGACGGCGGTCACTCCGCCTGGTGCGGTCGGTCCCGCGTCGGTCGTGGTCAGTACGGTGAACGGCACGTCGCCGCCGCTGGGCTACACGTACCTGGCCGACGGCAGCGCGGCCGTCATCACCGGTCTTACGCCGACATCCGGGCCGACCGCCGGCGGCACGACGGTAACGGTCACCGGCACCGGTTTCACCGGTGTGGCGGGAGTGGACTTCGACGGGCTACCCGGCACGGGGTTCACGGTCAACCCGGCCGGCACCACGATCACCGTGGTGACCTCGCCGAACCCGGAGGGACCGGCCCTGGTCGAGTTGGTCTTTCCGGCCGGTCGGGTGACCGCGCCGACGTTCACCTACATCGCGCCGACGATCACGTCAATCGTGCCGAACACCGGCCCGACAACCGGCGGTACGACGGTAACGATCACCGGGACCGGGTTCACCGGCGCGACCGGAGTCACCTTCGACGACACGCCGGGCACCAACCTCGTCGTGGACCCGAGCGGCACCTCGCTGACCGTGGTCACACCACCCGGGCAGGTCGGTCCGGTGGACGTGACCGTGCTCATCCCAGGCGCGAACGCGACCGCACCGAACGGGTTCACGTACGTGGCGGCACCGCCCACCGCTGCGTCGATCACGCCGAACACCGGCCCGCAATCAGGCGGCCAGACGGTGACGATCACCGGCACCGGCCTCGTCCCCGGTGACACGACCGTCACCTTCGACGGTGCGCCAGCCACCAACGTCACGGTCAACCCGGGCGGCACGTCGCTGACGGCGGTCACGCCGCCCGGCGCGGTCGGGCCGGCGGCCGTGGTGGTGACCACCGGCGGCGGATCGGCGACTCCGCTTGACTACACCTACGTCGCCGACGGCAGCGCCGCCAACGCGACCGGACTGACCCCGACAACCGGGCCGACCTCAGGTGGCACCACCGTCACCATCACCGGAACCGGCTTCACCGGGGCGACCGGAGTGACCTTCGACGGGGTGCCCGGCACCGGTTTCACCGTCAACCCGGCCGGCACCACGATCACCGTCGTGACCCCGCCGAACACCGCCGGACCTGCGGACGTGCGACTGGTGTTCCCTGCGGGCACCGCCGTCGCGCCACCGTTCACGTACGTCGCGCCGACGATCACCTCGATCGTGCCGAACACCGGCCCGATCACCGGTGGTACCACCGTGACGATCACCGGGACCGGCCTCACCGGCGCCACCGGCGTGAACTTCGACAACACTCCGGGGACCAACCTCGTCGTGAACCCGAACGGCACCTCGCTGACCGTCGTCACCCCACCCGGCCTGCCCGGCCCGGTGGACGTGACCGTGCAGCTGCCCGGTGACGACGTCACCGAACCAGGCGGGTTCACCTACGAAATCGCCCCACCGCGCATCGACACCGTGAACCCGAGTCAGGGGCCAACCGGCGGCGGCACGACCGTGACGGTCGGTGGTTCCGGGTTCATGCCGGGCGCGACAGTGGTCACCATCTGCGGAAAGACCATCCCGGCCAGCCAGGTCACGGTGGCAGCGGACGGTCGCACGTTGACCTTCCGCACCCCGCCCTGCCCGGCTGGAAACACCACGGTCATCGTGAGCACCGACGGTGGATCCTCCAACGGGCTCACCTTCCGCTACGTTTCGCGGATTCTGCCGGTGACCGGTGACACCATCGCCGCACCGCTGACCATCGGGGCGATGCTGGCGCTCCTCGGCGTCGTCCTCGTGCTGCTGACCCGCGGCCGGCAGCGCGCCGGCCGAATCGACTGACCGGTAGTCCCGGCCAGGGCCCAGACTGGGCCCTGGCCGGGACGCACGCGGACGACTTTCCCGAGGTCCCTGACCGTTGTCGGGTGCGGCGGCCAGAGCCCTCCAGTTCCGCACAAGGATGCCGGTTCGTTTGACAAGCCCGACCAACCGGCCCGGCTCATCCTTGATGACCTGCAACGTGTCCACGCCAAAGTGATCGACGATCCGCTCGGCGAACACCGGCCCGATCCCCTTGACTGGAGTCGACAACCCGCGGATTAAGAGTCAGACCAGTGCCGCCAGCCGCGCGACCAGGTCGGTCGGTGGCGGCATCGCCGCGATCTCGCGGCTGACCTGCGCGGCGGCGGTCCGCAGACGCTCGTCGGTGAGCAGCCGGGTCAGCGCCTGCGCGGTGATGTCCCGGGAGCGCAGCGCCAGGCCGGCGCCCCGGCGGGCCACCAGCTCGGCGTTGTGCCGCCGGTCCCCCGGACCCGTGGTGGCCAGCTGGGGCCGACCTGCGGCGAGTGCGCCGAAGGCGCTGCCCGCACCACCGTGGTGCACCAGCGCCGCGCTCGCCGGCAACGCCTCGTCGAGCGGAATCCAGCCGACCACCCGCACGTTGCCGGGCACCGAGCGGGCCGACCGCTCGTCGGGGCGGACCAGCACGATCTCGGCGTCCACCTGGGCGGCGGCGGCCACCACGGCGGGCATCGGCCCCCGGTCGCCGGGGCCGGTGAGGGTGCTGCGGGTGACCAGGATGCGGGGGCGCTCACCCGGCTCGCGCAGCCAGGCCGGCAACTCCCCGCCGCCGACATAGGACGTGTAGCGCATCGGCCAGCCGCCCTGCGTGGCGACGCTGAGTGGGGCCACGGCGAGGGCGGCGGCCGGCGCGGGCAGCTCGGTGAGGCCGTGGCGGCGCAACGCGGCGCCGAGTCGGGCGACGGTGGCGCGGACCAGGTCCCGGCCGTCGAAGAGGGCGTTCTCCTGGCGTACGGCCGGCACGTCGAGCCGTGCGGCGGCCACCGCACCGGCGACCGCGAACGGCTCGTACAGCACCAGATCCGGCCGCCACCGGGTGGCGAGCGCCACCACCGGGTCGGTGAGCTGGTCGTTGAGCGCGCCGAACAACAGGCCGGCGCCCCGGGTGCCGGCGGTGCCGGCCATTTCCGCCCGCGCGATCAGCGGATGGCGGGGGAAGACCCGCAGCGCGATACGCCCGAAGTCGAAGCCCGGTGCGATGTCGTGCACCGGCAGACCCGCCTCGGCGGCGGCCAGAGCTCCGCCGCCAGTGGCCACCAGCACGTCGTGGCCGGCGTCGCGCAACGCGACCGCGAGCGGCACCAGTGGGAAGACGTGCCCGACGAGCGGGGCGGAGACCACCAGCACGCGCATGGGCAGGATCCTATGTCGACCACTGCCATGCCCGAGGGCCCGGAACGTCGGGCAGCGGTCAGACAGACGGTCGCTGGTCGACGATGCGGCGCATCTTGCCCATCGACCGTTCTACGGTGTCGGGGGCCAGAACGTCGACCGCCACGCTCACGCCGATGGTGTTCTTCACCAACTGGACCAGCGTGTCGCTGGCCCGCTCGGCGGCGTCCACGTCGACGTCGGCCCGCCGCTCCACCCGCACCGTGAGGGTGTCCAGTCGGCCGTGCCGATCGAGGACGCACTGGAAGTGCGGCGAGAGCTGCGGGGTACGCAGGATCATTTCCTCGATCTGGGTGGGGAAGATGTTCACCCCACGCAGGATCATCATGTCGTCGGTGCGGCCGGTGATCTTCTCGATCCGGCGCATCGGGCGGGCGGTGCCGGGCAGCAGCCGGGTCAGGTCGCGGGTCCGGTAGCGCACGACCGGCATCGCCTCCTTGGTCAGGGAGGTCAACACCAGCTCACCCCGCTCGCCGTCGGGCAGCACCGCCCCGGTGACCGGGTCGATGATCTCCGGGTAGAAGTGGTCCTCCCAGAGGTGCAGCCCGTCCTTGGTCTCGACGCACTCGGTCGCCACGCCGGGACCCATCACCTCGGAGAGCCCGTAGATGTCGACGGCGTGGATGTCCAACTGCTGCTCGATCTCGCGGCGCATGTCCTCGGTCCACGGCTCGGCACCGAAGATGCCCACTTGCAGTGAGGTGGCCCGCGGGTCGATGCCCTGGCGGCGCATCTCGTCGACGATGGCCAGCAGGTAGCTGGGCGTGACCATGATGACCTCGGGCTCGAAGTCGCGGATCAGCATGACCTGACGTTCGGTCATGCCCCCGGAGACCGGGATGACGGTGCAGCCCAGTTCCTCGGCACCGTAGTGCGCGCCCAGGCCACCGGTGAAGAGCCCGTAGCCGTACGCGACGTGCACCCGGTCGCCGGGGCGGCCGCCGGAGGCGCGGATCGAGCGGGCCATCAGGCGCGCCCAGGTGCGCAGATCGTCGCGGGTGTAGCCGACCACTGTCGGCCGACCGGTGGTGCCGGAGGAGGCGTGCAGGCGGGCGACCCGCTCGCGGGGTACGGCGAACATGCCGAACGGGTAGTTCTCCCGCAGCTCCGCCTTGCCGGTGAACGGGAAGCGCGCCAGGTCGTCGAGATCCCGGCAGTCGTCGGGGTGCACCCCGGCCGCGTCGAACGCCTGCCGGTAGTGCGGCACGTTGTCGTACGCGTGCCGCAACGACCAGCGCAGTCGGTCGCGTTGCAGGGCGCGCAGCTCGTCGATGCCGGCGCGCTCGATCGGCTCCAGCTCCTCCGGACGAGGGGTGCGGTCCTGCATCGGCTGCCTCCTTGGCGCGGCGGTCCCGGTGGGGCTGCGGGTACCGTACGCCCGCTGTCGCCCGCGGCCGGCGGGCGGTCAGCGGGTGGCCGGCAGCCGGTGCAGGGCGTCGACCAGCGGCGCCAGCTCGGGGGTGGCCTCCGCCTGGGCGAGCGCGTCGGTGAGCACCCGGTCATGGGTAGGTCGGGTCTGGGCGAGCAGCTCGGAGCCGGCCGGGGTCAGCTCGGTGTAGATGCCGCGCCGGTCGTCGGCGCAGAGGATGCGGGTGAGCAGCCCTCGCTGTTCGAGGCGGGTGACCAGCCGGGTGGTGGCGCTGCCGGAGAGCGCGGCGGCGCGGGCGAGCTGGCTCATCCGCATGTGCCAGCCATCCTGGCGGGAGAGCGCGTCGAGCACCGTGTATTCGACGACGGAGAGGCCGTGGCCGGCCTGTAGGGCCCGCTCCAGGGATGTCTCGATCAGCCCGTGCAGGGCGGCGAGGGTGCGCCAACCCTGCGCGCGGATCTCGACCGCGTCGTCGGCGATGCCCATGCCGGCCTCCTGGGTGTGATCTGAACGGACCCCAGGTTACCACGCTTGCGCCGATATGAAGCGCGTGCAAGTATTTCGTTGCCGGCGCCTGTAGTTGCACACGCCGCATAACTGCCCTCTCCCGATGGGAAGACAATGCCCGTACGCCCACAGTCCCTGCCGCCCGGCCTGATCGCGCTGGCCATCGGCGCCTTCGGCATCGGGCTCACCGAATTCGTGATCATGGGGCTGCTGCCCGAGGTGGCCGCCGACTTCGCTGTCACCGAGCCGGTCGCCGGCTGGCTGATCTCCGGCTACGCGCTCAGCGTGGCCGTCGGCGGGGTCGCCCTCACCGCGGCGGTCACCCGACTGCCGCGCAAACCGGTACTGCTCGGCCTGATGGTGCTCTTCATCATCGGCAACCTGCTCTCCGCCGTCGCCGACGACTACGCCGTGATGATGGCCGGCCGGATCGTCGCCGCGCTCTGCCACGGCGCGTTCTTCGGCATCGGCGCCGTTGTCGCCGCCGGCCTGGTCGCACCGGCCCGACGGGCGGGCGCCATCGCCATGATGTTCGCCGGCCTGACCATCGCCAACGTGCTCGGCGTGCCGTTCGGCACCTTCCTCGGGCAACACTTCGGCTGGCGGTCGACGTTCTGGGCGATCACCGCCATCGGGGTGGTCGCCCTCATCGGCCTGGCCCTGCTCATCCCGGCGGGCGACACCGCCAACGCCGACCGCCCGGCCGGTGGGCTGCGCGGCGAGTTGCGCGCCTTCACCCACCCGCAGGTCTGGCTCTCCCTGGTGATCACCGTCCTCGGCTTCGGTGGGATGTTCGGCGCGTTCACCTACATCGCCTACACGCTGACCGAGGTGAGCGGCTTCGCCAGCAGCACCGTGCCGTGGCTGCTCGTCCTCTTCGGCGTGGGGCTCTTCGCGGGCAACCTGCTCGGCGGTCGGGCCGCGGACAGGTCACTGTCGCGCACCCTGGTCACCGTCCTGGCGGTGCTCACAGTGGTGCTCGTCGGCTTCGCGCTGACCGCCACGAATCCGGTGTTGACCATCATCGCGCTGGTGCTGATGGGTGGGTTCGGCTTCGCCACAGTGCCGCCGCTGCAGATGCGGATCATGCGGTACGCCCACCAGGCGCCGACCCTGGCGTCCGGGGCGAACATCGCCGCGTTCAACCTCGGCAACGCGTTGGGCGCGTGGATCGGCGGGGTGACCATCGCCGCCGGACTCGGCTACACCTCGCCGATCTGGGCCGGGGCCGCACTCACCCTCATCGGGCTGGGCGTGCTCCTCGGGGCGCTGCGGCTGGCCCGGCGCGACGAGCCGACCCGGCCCGACGCGAGCCTGGTGGACAGCACGGTCTGACCCCGCCGGGAGGAGGACGCCGGGCCGGGCGGGTCACCCGGCCCGGCGTCGCTCTGATCATCGCCCTGCCATCGTCTCGCAATTGCAAAAGATGTGCAACAAGGTCTGGACAACAGGCTCGTGCCGTAACTAGCCTGAACGCTATGAGTCCTTACATTGTGGATCCCTGGGCCTGGCAGGAGAGCTGGGACCGTCAGCAGGAGGCCTACCTCCCCGACCGGGAACACCGGTTCACCGCCATGCTCGACACCGTCGACGCGGTCCTCGACGGCCGGCCGCCGCGGGTGCTCGACCTGGCCGGCGGCACCGGCAGCATCTCGCTGCGGACCCTCGCTCGCTTCCCCGCCGCGGAGCCGACACTGGTCGACCTCGACCCGGCGCTGCTCGCCATCGCCGCCGCCTCGCTGGCCGACCGGGCCACCATCGTCACGGCCGACCTCGGCACCCCCGAGTGGCGCTCCGCGCTCCCCCACCAGGAGTTCGACGCCGTCCTCACCGCCACCGCCCTGCACTGGCTGCCGGCCGACCGGCTCGGGCAGCTCTACGCCGAACTGCGTGACGTGCTGCGACCGGGCGGCGTCTTCGTCAACGCCGACCACATGCCCGACGACACCCTGCCGGAGCTGACCAAGCGGCTGATGGACCGCGCCCGGGACCGGCGCAACGCCCGGTACGCCGCCGGCTCGACGCTGTCCTGGTCGGACTGGTGGGAGCGGGCCGGCGCCGACCCGACGCTCGCCCCGCTGGTCGCCCAGCGGCACGCCATCTACCCGACCGGGCACAGCCCCGAGTGGAACCCGCCGGCCTCCTGGCACCTGGCCGCGCTCACCGCGGCCGGCTTCAGCGAGGTCGGCACGGTCTGGCGAGGCGGCCCGGACGCCGTCGTCGCGGCGGTGCGCTGACGCCACCCTCGCCGGGAGGTGACTGACGCGCCCTCGTCGGGAGGTGACCGACGCCGTCGTCGCCGGCACTAGGCTGAGGAGCCGTGCCAGAGCCGTTCGAACCGCGTACCGACCCCGACGTCGACCTGCGCGTCCCCGCCGACCGCCGCGAACTGACCGCGCGTCCCGCGACGATCCTCGCCGCGATCGCGGCCGGTGGGGTGCTCGGCGCGCTGGCCCGGGCCGGCCTGCAACACGCCGTTCCGCACCCACCGACCGGCTTCCCGTGGGCGACGTTCACCATCAACACGTCCGGCTGCCTGCTGATCGGCGTGCTGATGGCGGTGCTCGGGCAGCTCGACGGTGGGCCCCCGCTGGTTCGCCCGTTCCTCGGGGTCGGGGTGCTCGGCGGGTTCACCACCTTCTCCACCTACGCGGTCGACGTCCAGCAGGCCATCGTCGTGGGCGCACCGGGCACCGCGCTGGCGTACCTCGCCGCGACGCTGCTCGGGGCGCTCGTCGCGGTCGCCCTGGGCGACGCCGGCACCGCCGGGCTGCTGCGGCGGGCGACCCGATGACCGTGCTGCTGATCGCCCTGGGCGCGGCCGTCGGCGCGCCGTTGCGTTACCTCACCGACCGGGCCGTGCAGTCCCGGCACGGCTCGACGTTCCCCTGGGGGACGTTGCTCGTCAACGTGGCCGGGTCGCTGCTGCTCGGCGTCCTGGTCGGGTGGCCGGCCGGCCCGGCGGTCAGCGCGTTGCTCGGCACCGGCTTCTGCGGTGCGCTGACCACCTACTCCACCTTCAGCTACGAGACGCTGCGACTGACCACTGGCGGCCATCGGCTCCTCGCGCTGACCAACGTGCTGGGCAGCGTGACCGCCGGGCTCGCCGCTGCCACCGCCGGCTACGCCCTGGCCCGCGCCCTGACCGGCTGACCGCGCGCCCGCCGCGCCCCACCCGTTTCCACCCGACACCAACGCCTGGACCAGGCGTCGGTCGGCAACACACCGAGGGTATATACGCGATGTATACCCTCGGTGTAGTCTGCTGGCATGAGCGTGCCACTGACTCTTCTCGGCCTCCTCGAACGGGAGCCCAGCCACGGTTACGACCTGAAGCGCGACTACGACGCCTTCTTCGGCCGGGGCAAGCCACTGCCGTTCGGCCAGGTCTACTCCACCCTCAGCCGACTGGCCCGCGACGGCAAGGTGGTGATCAGCGACGTCGCCCCCGGCTCCGGCCCCGACCGCAAGCGCTACATCATCACCGACGTCGGCGCGACCGAGGTCGAGCAGTGGCT
Organism: Micromonospora salmantinae; assembly: GCF_022230905.1. Taxonomy (NCBI): domain Bacteria; kingdom Bacillati; phylum Actinomycetota; class Actinomycetes; order Micromonosporales; family Micromonosporaceae; genus Micromonospora; species Micromonospora salmantinae. The sequence continues at coordinate 21,361 of NZ_JAKKFG010000029.1, read as the reverse complement.
GACCCAACCGGTCGACCCGGAACCACACCTGCAGACGGTGCTCTTCGCCAAGGTCGTGCTCGCGCTGATGCTGGACCGGCCGGCCGCCGAATACCTCGACACCCAGCGCAGCGCGCACCTGCACCGGATGCGTGAGCTGACCGAGATCAAGCGCGCCGGCAGTCTGGTCGACGCGCTGCTCGCCGACCACGGCCTCTACCACCTGGAGGCGGACCTCCGATGGATCGAGATGACCGGTGCCCGACTGGACGCCCTGCGGAAAGAGGTGCGGCCGTGAGTGTCGTGATCGAAGCGCGCGACGTGGAGTTCTCCTTCGGTCAGACCCCCGCCCTGCGCGGCGCGAGCGTCGCCGTGGAGGCGGGCGAGATCCTCGCCGTGATGGGCCCCAGCGGCTCCGGCAAGTCCACCCTGTTGCACTGTCTGGCCGGCATCCTGGTGCCCGACTCCGGAGAGATCCTCTTCGACGGGGCGCGGGTCGACGCCATGGCCGAGACCCAGCGCAGCAGCCTGCGCCGGGACCGCTTCGGCTTCGTGTTCCAGTTCGGCCAGCTCGTTCCCGAGCTGACCGCTGTGGAGAACGTCGCGCTGCCGCTGCTGCTCAGCGGCGTACACCGCAAGCAGGCGCTCCCCAGGGCGCGAGCCTGGTTCGCGCGCCTCGGCCTGGACGGCCTGGAGCAGCGCCGCTCGGGTGAGCTCTCCGGCGGGCAGGCGCAACGCGTCGCCCTGGCCCGCGGCCTGGTCGCCGAGCCGCAGGTGCTCTTCGCCGACGAGCCGACCGGCGCGCTCGACTCGCTCACCGGTGAGGAGGTGATGGACCTGTTGGTCGGCGCCGCCCGCGAGCAGGGCACCACAGTCATCCTGGTGACCCATGAGCCGAGGATCGCGGCGTACGCCGACCGCGAGGTCATGGTCCGCGACGGGCGTGTCAACGCGCCGGATCGGATCGCCTCGTGATCCGCTTCGGGCTCCGCCTCGCCGTGGCCGGTGGCCGTGAGGCGCTCACCCGCCTGATCGTCATCGCCGCCGCCGTCGCAGTCGGCAGCGGGCTGCTGCTGACCACTCTCGCCGGGGTCAACGCGGTGAACGCCCAGCTCACCCGGTATGCGTCGATCTATCCCAACGCCTCGACGGGCGGCGACGCCGATCCCCTGTGGTGGTCGACGCGCGAAGACTACTTCCACGGCAAGCAGATCATCCGGATCGACGTCGCCGCGACCGGTCCGGACGCGCCCACCCCGACCGGTGTCCCGAACACGCCAAGGCCCGGGGAGTACTACGCCTCGCCGGCGTTTCGGAAGCTGCTGGCCGCCCACCCGGCCGAACAACTGGGTGACCGCTACCCGGGGCGCGACGTCGGCACCGTCGGTCCGGCCGGATTGACCTCACCGGACACCCTGCTCGTCATCCGGGGCGGCACCCCCGACGAGGTGGCCAAGGTGCCCCTCGCCAAGCAGCTCACCACCGTCGGCGACATTCCCGCGCTGCCCGAGACGACGATGAACCTCATCCTGAGCGTGATCGCCGGTGGGTTGCTGTTCCCGGTGCTGATCTTCATTGGCACCGCCACCCGGCTCAGCGCCGCCCGCCGGGAGCAGCGCTTCGCCGCGATGCGTCTGGTCGGCGCCACACCGAGGCAGATCTCGCTGGTCGCGGCCGTGGAGGCGGCCGTCGCGGCCGCCGCCGGCACCGCTGTCGGCTTCGCACTGTTCTACGCGTTGCGCGGTTCGATGGCGGGCATCCCGTTCACCGGCATGCCGTTCTTCCCCAGCGACATGTCCCTGGGCGTGCTGGACACCCTGCTGGTGGCGCTCGGCGTCCCGGCCGGTGCGGCGGTGGCGGCCCAGGTCTCGCTTCGCCGGGTACGGATCTCGCCGCTGGGCGTCACCCGGCGGGTCACCCCTCGGGCGCCGCGCGCGTACCGGCTGATCCCGATCCTGCTCGGCGTTGCGGTGCTGTTCTTCGCCATCGGCTTCCGGCCTCCGACGTCCGACGGCCAGGCCGCGGTCTTCCTGCCCGCCCTGCTGCTCATCATGGCCGGCCTGGTCCTCGCCGGCCCGTGGTTGACGATGGTCGGCGCCCGGATCCTGGCCCGGTACGCCAACCGCCCGGCCACGCTCATCGCCGCGCGACGCCTCGCCGACAACCCGAAGGCCGGCTTCCGGGCGATCAGCGGCATCATGCTCGCGCTCTTCGTCACGAGCGTGTCCGTCGGCGTGATCACCACGATCGTCGCCGAGCGCGGTCCGGCCCCGGTCGGGTCTGCCGAGGCGGGACAGGTGTCTCTCTACCTTCCCGAGGATGCGCCGGCAGTGCCTGACACGCTCTTCACCGAGCTGCGCTCGCTCACTGGTGTGCGGTCCGCGGCCGCGGTTCGCGAGAACCCGGACTGGATGACCGCCAGCGAGCCCGGCCTGATCGCGTGCACCGACATCCCGAACGCGTACGGCCGGTGTGCCGAGGGCGCCACAGTCGCAGAGGTGGCGACGGGCCTCGTCCCCTTCCGGGCATCGGCGTCGTCTGCCAGGATTTGGCCCTCCGCCTCGGTTTCGGTCGGCGATCTCCAACAGCTGCCGGTGATGTCGATCGTCGTCGACACGGATGGATCCGCAGCCACCGTCGAACGCGCACGCACCGTCCTCGAGGCCGCCTTCCCGGCCTTCCGGGTGGCACCGAACGTGCCCGGCGACTTCGAGTCGGAGTTCGCGAACACGCTGCGCGGCTGGGAGCAGCTGGCCAACGTCGTCATCATCGCCAGCCTCGCGCTCGGAGGGTGCAGCCTCGCGGTCAGCGTCATCGGCGGTCTCACCGAACGCCGACGCCCGTTCAGCCTGCTGCGCCTCAGCGGCGCTCCGGTGCGGGTCCTGCGTCGGGTGGTGGCGTTGGAGAGCGCCGTGCCGATGCTCGCCGTCGCCGCCGTCGCCATCGGCATGGGCCTCCTCGCCGCCCACCTGTTCCTCCGGGCGCAGATGGACTACACCCTCGTCGCGCCGCAGCCGGGCTTCTACGTGATCGTCGTGGTCGGGTTGGCAGCCTGCCTCGGCGTCATCGCCTCCACCCTGCCGCTGCTGGAACGCATCACCGGGCCGGAGACCGCCCGCAGCGAGTAGTCATCCCGTCGGCCCAGTGGTGGCGAGGGCCACCACCGGGCCGAGGACGAAGACGGCGGGTGGGCCGACGCCCTCCCGGGCGGCGACGGCGCCGATCTCGTCCAGCCGGGCGGGCACCGATCGCTGGTCGGGCAGCCCGGCGTCCTGCACGGCCAGCACCGGGCTCTCCGGGGCACGACCGTGCTCGATCAGCACGGTCGCGATCTTGGCGATGGTGTCGACGGCCATCAGCAACACGACGGTGCCCCGGGCCCGGGCCAGCGCCGCCCAGTCGACGAGCGAGTCGGGGTGCCCGGGCGGCAGGTGCCCCGACACGACTGTGACGTCGTGCGCCACGCCCCGGTGCGTCACCGGCACGCCGGCGAGGGCCGGTGCGGCGAGCGCGCTACTCACCCCCGGCACCACCGTCACCGGCACACCGGCCGCCACGCACGCCTGCACCTCCTCGTGGCCGCGCCCGAAGACATACGGGTCACCACCCTTGAGCCGGACCACGCGGCGACCGGCGCGGGCGTGCGACACCAGGGCCTCGTTGATCGCCTCCTGGGCCATCGACGGGCCACGGGGCACCTTCGCGGCGTCGACCACCAGCACGTCGGGGCGCAACCCGGCGAGCAGCCCCTGCGGGGCGAGTCGGTCGACCACCACGACGTCCGCCGCGTCGAGCAGCGCCTTTCCGCGTACCGTGATCAGGTCGTCGGGCCCCGGCCCGCCACCGACCACGGCGACCGAGCCGTGCCCGTGGTCGTGGTGGTCGTGCCGGTGATGGTGGTGGCCGACCGGGTCGTCGGGGTGGTCGTGCGGGCGTTGCGGGCGACCCACCTTGTCCGCGAAGCCGGGCATCAGCACCCGGTACGCGCAGGTGTCGCAGTTCATCCGGATGTCCCCGCCCAGTGCCTCGGCGTACCGCTCCAGGACGAGGTCGGCGAGGGCGTCACAGTCGCCGATCACCTCGGCGACGCGGACGTCCAGGTCGGGGTGGGCGGCGGCGAACTCCGCCGACTGGGCGACGATCCGGTCCGGCAGCACACCGGCGAACAGGAAGTACGGTGCCACCACGATCCGGCGCGCACCGAGGCGGCGCAGGCGCTCCAGCACCGCCGGCACCGACGGCTGCGCCAGGGAGATGAACCCCGGCTCCACACCCGCGTAGCCGCGCCCCTCCCAGAGCAGCCGGGCGACCTTGGCGACCTCGGCGTTGGCGTCCGGGTCGGTGGACCCCCGCCCGATCAACGCCACCCACGTGCCGGCCCGGTCGGCACCAGCAAGCTCCGTGCCGGCCCGGTCGGCGCCGGCCGGTGCGGCGTCGATGCGCTGTTCGAGGGCTTCGTGCAGCAGCGGGTGAGGGCCGAGCGGGCGGCCGTAGCGGTAGCTCAGCCCGGGGTGGCGCTGCTGCTCCCGGGCCATCGCGGCGGGGATGTCGCCCTTGCCGTGACCGGCGCCGGTGAGCACCAGCGGCAGCGCCACCAGCGCCCGGTGCCCGCGGGCGACGAGCGCGCCGACAGCGTCGGTCAGCGGTGGGCGGGACAGCTCGATGAAGCCGCCCTCGACGTCGCCGATGTCACCGCGACGACGGACCCGCTCGACGAGAGCGGCGAACTGCTCGACCCCGGCCGCGCTGCGCGTGCCGTGCCCGACGACGACCAACCCGGTCATGACTTCTCCTCGACGTAGAGCAGGGCGTTGAGGGCGGCGGCGGCGACCGCCGAGCCACCCTTCTCCCCCACGTTGGACACGGCGGGCAGGCCGCTGGCCCGCAGCGCCGCCTTCGACTCGGCGGCGCCCACGAAGCCGACCGGCAGGCCGACGACGAGCGCCGGTGCGGCGTCCACTATGAGCAGTTCGACAAGCGCGGTGGGCGCGCAGCCGACCACCCAGACCGCGCCGGGCCCGACCCGTTGCACTGCGATCCGGACGGCCGCCGCCGAGCGGGTGATCCCGGCCGAGCGGCCCAGCGCGGCGGCGGCCGGCTCGGCGACCGGGCAGACCAGTTCCAGGCCGGCCCGGGTGATGCCGGCAGCGACCATCGCCACGTCGGTGACCACTGGCGCACCGGCGCGCAGCGCCGTCAGCCCCGACTCCAGGGCGGCCTCGTCGCAGACCAGCTCGTCGACGTACGCGAGGTCGGCGCTGGCGTGCACCACCCGCTCGGTCACGGCGCGGCTCAGCGGCGGCAGGTGCGACAGGTCGACGCGCTCGCGCAGGATGCGGTACGACTCGGCCTCGATGGGGTGCACCACCCGGCTCATCGGGCTCCTTCACAGGGGTCGGGCTCGACGACGCGGATCGCGTCGACCGGGCAGATCTCCAGGCACTCCAGGCAGCCGGTGCACCGGTCGGCGCGGACCGTGAGGCCACCGGCGACCGGTCGGATGGCGTGCGTGGGGCAGGTGAGCAGGCAGGCGCCGCAGCCCTGGCAGGCGTCGATCGTCACGAGCGCCATCGGTACCCCCGGGGTGTGACCATCCGGCCGGCGATCAGCCGGGTGTCGCTGCTGCCCACCACCACGACGCTGTACATGTCGACGATGGCCGGGTCGAGCGTGGCCACTGTGGCGAGGTGCACCCGTTCGCCGGGGCGGCTGGCGTTGCGCACCACGCCCACCGGGGTGTCCGGTGACCGGTGGGCGGCGAGGATGCCGAGCGCCTTGCCGAGCTGCCAGTCGCGGGCCCGGCTACGCGGGTTGTAGAAGAGCGTCACGAAGTCACCCTCGGCGGCGGCGGTCACCCGCCGCTCGATGACGTCCCACGGGGTGTGCAGATCGGACAGGCTCAGGTAGGCGTGGTCGTGGCCGAGTGGCGCGCCGAGCAGCGCCCCGGCAGCGAGGGCGGCGGTGACGCCGGGCACGCCCACCACGTCGATGCGCTCGTCGGCGTACTCGAGGGCGGGGCTGGCCATCGCGTACACCCCGGCGTCGCCGGAGCCGATCAGCGCGACCGCCCGGCCGGCGGCGGCCTCGGTGACGGCGGCGCGCGCCCGTGCCTCCTCCGCGCCCAGCCCGCTGGAGAGCACCCGGGTTCCCGGGCGGAGCACGTCGCGGACCTGCTCCAGGTACTGGTCGAGGCCGACCACCACTGCGGCGCGACGTAGCTCGGCCACCGCGCGGGGGGTGCGCAGGTCGGCGGCGCCCGGCCCGAGGCCGACGACGGCCAGCCGGCCGCGTGGCGCGTGCCGGGCCACCGCGACGGTGGTCATCGCCGTCGCGGTCTTGCCCACCAGCAGCGTCGCGCCGTCGGCCCGGCCGTCCGGGCCGAGCAGGGCCGCGGCCTCCGCCACGCTCGGCGTGCCGACCGCGGCACGGACCACCTCGCTGGGGTGCGGCACGTCCACCGCCGCCAGCCGCGTCGCCGGCCAGGTCACCAGGGGTACGCCGAGCGCGTCGACGGTACTGCGGATGCCCGCCTCGTCGGCCTTGATGTCGGCGGTGGCCAGGCAGCGCAGGCTCGCCGGGTCGAGGCCGGCCTCGGCCAGCACCCGGTGCAGCAGCTCCGCCACCTCGGCGGCGGGTACGCCCCGACTCGCGCCCACGCCGACGACCAGCGACGGCGGCCGCAGCACGGCGGTCCGCTCGTCGGGTGACACGACCCGGTCGGTGACCAGCAGCCGGTACCCGTCGTCCGTCGGGTCCTCGTCGGCCGCGCGCACGTTCGGGGGCAGGGCGGGCAGCGGCCAGTCGGCGTCGGCGATCAGCCGGACCGGCTCGCCGTCCAGGATGGCCCGGGACACCGCGGCGACAGCGCCCTGCACGGGCCAGCCGAGGGTGTCCAACCCCGGCAGGTCGACAGCGTCGGTGGCGGTGGTGATCACCGGTCGGGCGTCCAGCAGGGCGGCGACCCGCTCGGCGAGCGCGTTGCCCCCGCCGGCGTGTCCGCCGAGCAGCGCCACGGCGTGCCGGGCCGCCTCGTCGACGACCACCACCGCCGGGTCGGTGCGCTTGTCGTCGAGCAGCGGCGCGACGATCCGCACCACAGCACCGGTGGCCAGGAACGCGATGACCGCGTCACACCCGACCCAGGCGGTCCGCAGCGCGTCGGCGACGGTCTCCCCCTCGACCAGCCGGGCGTGCGGCCAGGCGGCGGTCAGGGTGTCGGCGTGGCGGCGGCCGGCGGCGGTGGCCGCCACCAGGCCGATCCGGGCTGGCGGGTTCTGATCGGTCACGGGCGCTCCCCGGTGAGGACGACCACCGGGTTGGTGGCCGCGAGGCGGATCGACCCGCCGGGCAGGTCGGCGAGGCGGGCGGCGGAGAGCTGGCTGCCCTCGACGGTGTAGCCGGCGGCGCGCAGCAGACCCACTGCCGGTGCGACCCGGTCCAGTGCGGCCAGGGTGAGGACCACCCGCTCGGGTTGGCGGGCCACCACCGCGGTGAGGACGTCGACGCCGCCACCGCCGACGAAGACCGCGTCGGGCTCGGGGAGGTCGGCCAGCGCCGCCGGGGCACGTCCGCTAACCAGTCGGACGTGCACGGCGTGCGCGGCGGCGTTGGCCTGGATGGTGGCACCGGCGTCGGGGTCCTGTTCGACGGCGAGCACTGCCGCGCCGAGCAGCGCGCACTCGATGCCGACCGAGCCGCTGCCCGCCCCGATGTCCCAGATCAGCCGGCCCAGCCGGGGGCGCAGCCGGGCGACGACGAGGGCCCGCACCTCCCACTTCGTGATCATGGAGTTGCGGTGGGTGTACCGGTCCTCCGGCAGCGCCCAGCCGCCGGCCGGCGCGGCGGCGGGCTGGTTGTCGGCACGCATCCCGCCGGCCGTGGCCGTCTCGGGAACGACATCGGCGGGCGCAGCCCCGACGGGAACGGGGTCGGCGGGCGCGGACCCGGCCGGTTCGGGGTCGGCGAGGCTGAGCAGGACGTGCGGGTCGGCCCAGGTCTCGGCGGCGGCCTGCTCGGGGGCGACCGCGCGGATCCGTTCGGCGGCGGTGCCCAGGTGCTCGGCGACCAGCAGGCGGCGGGACCAGCCGATCAGGCCGGCGCCCAGCTCGGCCGCGCCGGCGCCGGGTGCGGTGAGCACCGCGACCAGTGGCAGCGCCCGGCAGGCGTTCACCGCGGCTCGGGGGTCGCGCCCGTGCGCGGTGACCACTGCGGCGCCGTCCCAGGGCAGCCCGACGCGGGCGAACGCGGCGGCCACACTGGACACCGCCGGCACCACCCGCAGTGGCAGCCCGGCCGCGCGCAGCCGCCGGACGATGCCGAACAGACCGGGGTCGCCGCTGGCCAGCACCACGGCCGGCACCCCTGCGGCGACGGCCTCGGCGAGGCGGCGCAGGGCGGGGGCGAGCGGCCCAAGGGTGATGCTGTCCGCGCCGGCCGGTACGGGCACCGCGGCCAGGTGCCGGGCGGCCCCGACCACCAGCCCGGCGGTGGCCAGCACCGGTGCGAGCACGGGGTGCGGCGGTGCGCCCGCCGCGTCCAGGCCGACCACTGTCACGGCGGTCACCGGGGCCAGCGGCGTCGTCGGGGCCACCCGCGTCATCGGGGCCACCTGCCGGACGAGGCGACGACGTGCGCTCCGGCGAAGTCGACCATCGCCACGTCGACGGTGACCGTCGGCCCGGCGAAGCGCCGCAACACCTGGCGGACCCGCTGGCAGAGCAAGTCGCCGGCCGGGGCGAGCAGCCCGGCGGCCTCCCACAGCTCGTACGCGTGCCGCCCGGTGTTCGCCTCGGTCACGGCGGCGACCAGCGACGGGTCACCGCCGGCCTCGGCGGTCACCGCGCCGAGCAGGGAGAGGTCCACCTTGGAGCGGGTGTAGTGGGTCATCAGGATGCCGGCCGCGAGTTTGGCGAGCTTGCCGGCCATGCCGACGAAGACCACTCCGGTCATGGCGTCACCCACGGCGGCGGTCACCGCGGCCCCGGTGAAGTCGCCGACCTCGACGAAGCAGACCTCGGGCAGGTCGGGCAGGAGCGCGCGGGCGGCCCGCTCGGTACGCCCGCCGGTGCAGAGCACCACTGTCGGCTCGCCCTGGGCGGCCATCACGTGCACTGCCTGCACGACGCTGGCCCGCCACGACGCGGTGGAGAAGGGGCGGACGATCCCGGTGGTGCCGAGGATCGAGATGCCGCCGAGGATGCCGAGCCGGCGGTTGGTGGTCTTGCGGGCCATGATCTCGCCCCGGGGCACGCTGATCACCACCCGAACTCCGACCTCGCTGAGGTCGACCACCTCGGCCACCGCCTCGCCGATCATCCGGCGCGGGGTGTCGTTGATCGCCGGGCCACCGACCGCGAGCCCGAGGCCGGGCTTGGTGACAGTGCCGACGCCGGCGCCGCCGGCCAGCCGCAGGCCGGGGACGTCGGTCCAGTTCACTGTGGCGGTCAGCTCGGCGCCGTGGGTGACGTCCGGGTCGTCCCCGGCGTCCTTGACCACCACCGCTTCGGCCCGGACCGGTGGGGTGCCGGTCACCTCGCAGCGCTCCACCGGGAAGCGCACCCGGCGTCCGGCGGGCAGCCCGATCTCCACCTCCTGCTGGGTGGTGCCGGTGACCAGCGCGGTGACAGCGGCCTTGGCCGCCGCCGTGGCGCACGCGCCGGTGGTCCAGCCGGTGCGCAGCGCGGTGGGCCGGACCTTCGCGGTGCGCGGCAGGTCCGGCTCGCGCAGCGGCGGCTCGGCGTACGTCATGGTGTGTGCCCCGGTGTGGCTGTCCCCCCGGTGCGGGCGCCGACCTGGCGGCGCAGCTCGGCGCGGGCGGCCGGCTCGGCCCGGCGGAAGGTGTGGAAGTGCCCGGGGTGGTAGAGGTGCGAGCGGGTGCCCTCGGCGGCGAGTGCCGGGCCGACCAGGAAGAGGGTGTGCTTCCACAGCTTGTGCTGTTTGACCGTCGCCGCCAGGGTGCCGATCGTGCAGCGCACCACCAGTTCGTCGGGCCAGGTCGCCTGGTACGCCACCACCGCCGGGGTGTCCTCCGGGTAGCCGCCGGCCAGCAGCTCGGCCTGCACCTGCCCGGAGCGGGCGGCGGAGAGGAACAGCGCCATTGTGGTGCCGTGCCGGGCGAAGTCGCGGACCCGCTCGCCGGGCGGCATCGGGGTCTTGCCGCCTTCGAGGCGGGTGAGGATGACCGACTGGGCCACCTCGGGCACTGTGAGCTCCCGTCCGACGATCGCCGCGACGGCGGTGAACGAGGACACCCCGGGCACGATCTCGACGGCCAGGTCGAGCGCCCGGCACACGTCCAGTTGCTCCTGCACCGCGCCCCACAGCGCCGGGTCTCCGGAGTGGATCCGGGCCACGGTCAGCCCCTGCTCGGCGGCGCGCCGGTAGAGCGGCAGCACCCCCTCGATGGGCAGCTGCGACGAGTCGACGATCTCCGCGCCGGGGCGGGCGTGGTCGAGCACGTCGGCGTGCACCAGGCTGGCCGCCCAGATCACGATGTCCGCCTCGGCGATGACCCGGGCGGCCCGCAGCGTCAGCAGGTCCGCCGCCCCCGGACCGGCTCCGACGAACCACACAGTGCCGTCGCTGGTCACAGCTTTCCTCCTCGGTGCTCACGGCGGGCCGGAACCAGCAGCGTCGACAGGTACGGCAGGTCGTGCTCGGTGTCGTCGACCGGCCCGATGCGTTCACCGGGCAGCCCCAGGCTGCGTCCGAGCACGGCGTCGGCGAGGCGACCCTGCCGGCGCAGCTCGGTGAGCAGCTCCGAGTGCCGCCGCCAGCCCTTGTAGGCGACGACGGTGCCCGGCCCGGCGAGGGCGTCGGCGAAGAGCGCCAGGCCCGCGGTGGCCGGCAGCAGGGTGAGCGGTTCGCGTCCCTCACAGAGCGGGGTGCCGCTGCGAGCCGCCAGCTCCTGCATGGCGGTGACGCCGGGCACTGTCGCCACCCGCACCTCCGGGCGCAGCGCGCGGACGCTCTGGGCCAGGTAACCGAAGGTGGAGTAGACGTTGGGGTCGCCGATGGTGGCGAACGCGAGGGACCGGGCGCCCGCGTCGATCGCCTCGACCACCACCCGGGCGGCGTCGTCCCAGGCCGCCGCCCGGCGCGCGGTGACCCCACCCCTGTCGTCCAGCGCGAACGGCAGCCGGCGCAGCCGCTCCGCCGCGACATGGGAGCGCACTGTCGTCTCGGCCCGCCCGTCCGCACTCGGCGGCGTCGCACCGGCGGTCGCGGTGGGCGCGACCCGGTCCGCCATCACGGGTACGAAGACCAGGTCGGCCTCGCGCAGCAGCCGCACCGCCTTGACGGTGAGCAGTTCCGGGTCGCCCGGCCCGACGCCGACCCCGGTGAGCGTGACGTCGGCGCTCACCGGCACGCCTCGACCAGTCGACGGGCCGCGTCCGGGTGACCGGCCCAGTGGGTGTGCAGGTAGGACGCGTGCACCCGACCGGCGACGAAGCCGTGCCCGGTGTCGTTCCAGCGCCACGCCGGCGCGTCGCCGTGCCCCGGGTCGGTGGTGGTGCGGTGGAACTCGTGGCCGCGTACCGGCTCGCCGGCGCGCGCCACCGGGGAGTCGGTGACGGCGAGGGCCTCCCGGTAGCCGAGGGTGAGCCGGTCGGTCATCCGGGCGGTCAAATCCAGTCGGCCGCACATCGGTACGCCGTCCAGGGACCGCCCGAGGTAGAGCAGTCCGGCGCACTCGGCCACGATCGGCCCGGCGAAGTCGGCCAGCTCGGCGCGGAGCGCCGTGTTGTCGGCCAGCGTCTGGGCGTACGCCTCGGGGAAGCCGCCGCCGATCACCACCGCCCGGGTGCCGGTGGGCAGCGCCGGGTCTCGCAGCGGGTCGACAGTGACGACGTCCGCGCCGGCGGCGGTGAGCAGTTCGGCGGTCTCCGCGTACGAGAAGGTGAAGGCCGGACCACCGGCGAGGGCGACGCGTGGTCGCTCGACGCCGGCCGGCCCGCCGACGGCGACGACCGGGTCCCACGCCGGGCCGGTCAGCGGGGGGGCGGTCCGGGCCAGGGCGAGCACGGCGTCGAGGTCCACTGTGGCCTCGACCAGTTCGGCGAGCGCGGTGACGATCGCGACGGATTCGGGTGCCCGCTCGGCGACCGGCACCAGCCCGAGGTGCCGGGCCGGCGCGGCCACCTCGGCGGCGCGGGTCACCGCCCCGAGCACCGGTACGTGCACCTCGGCGAGGGCGTCGCGCAGCAGCGTCTCGTGCCGGGGTGAGCCGACCCGGTTGAGGATCACCCCGCCGACCCGTACCGCCGGATCGAACGCGGCCATGCCGAGGGTGAGCGCGGCGGCCGACCGGCCCTGCGCGGTGGTGTCCAGTACCAGCAGCACGGGTGCCTCGATCAGCCGGGCGACGTGCGCGGTGGAGGCGTAGTCGCGGCGGCCCACCGCGCCGTCGTGCAGGCCCATGACGCCCTCGATCACGGCGATGTCGGCGGGCGTGGGGACGCTCGCGCCGTGTCGCAGCAGGGGGGCGATCCGGTCGGCCCCGACCAGGAACGGGTCGAGGTTGCGCCCGGGTCGGCCGGCGGCGAGGGCGTGGTAGCCGGGGTCGATGTAGTCGGGGCCGACCTTGTGCGGGCTGACCGTCAGGCCCCGTCGGCGCAGCGCGGCGAGCAGCCCGGTGGCCACAGTCGTCTTGCCGTGTCCGCTGGCCGGCGCGGCGACCACCACCCGGGGCAGCGCCCAGTGTGCGCTCACCACTCGATGCCCTTCTGGCCCTTCTGGCCGGCGTCCATCGGGTGCTTGACCTTGGTCAGCTCGGCGACCAGGTCGGCGGCGGCGACCAGGCGTGGGTCGGCGTCCCGACCGGTGATCACGACGTGTTGGAAGCCGGGGCGGTCGGCCAGGGTGGCGACCACCTCGTCGACGTCCACCCAGCCCCACTTCATCGGGTAGGTGAACTCGTCCAGCACGTACAGCCCGTAGCGCTCGGCGGCCAGGTCACGCTGGACCTGCCGCCAACCTTCCAGGGCGTCGGCGGCGTGGTCGGCGTCGCCGCCGCGCTGGATCCAGGACCAGCCCTCGCCCATCTTGTGCCAGGCCACCGGCGCGCCCTGGCCGGTGCGCTCGTGCACCTCGCCGAGCGCCCGGAAGGCGTTCTCCTCCCCCACCCGCCACTTGGCGCTCTTGACGAACTGGAACACCCCGACCGGCAGCCCGGCCGTCCAGGCCCGCAGGGCCAGCCCGAAGGCGGCCGTCGACTTCCCCTTCATCTGTCCGGTGTGGACGATCAGCAGTGGCCGGTGCCGCCGCTGCCGGGTCGTCAACCCGTCAAGAGGCACCGAACTAGGTTGTCCCTGCGGCATCAGCACTCACTCCCTCGCGTCAGCACTCCCGCGATCTTGCAGTTTCTGTTGGTCATATGCGCACCTCGCCCCTTATGCCGCGACCGGAAGTGCAAGATCGCGGGGGTGGGGGTGGGTGAGGGCTTCCAGGGGGGTTCTTGGGGCGTTCAGCTGGGTGGCCAGGCGGGCGGCCAGGTGCAGGCGGACCGGGCCGGACTCGCAGTCGACGACCACGCAGGGGGCGCCGGTGGCGGCCAGGACGGCGGCCGCCGCTGCCGCCCGGTCCAGCGGGCGGGTGCCCGCCGTGGCTCTCCCGTCGGTGACGATCAGGACCAGTGGGCGGCGCTTCGGATCGCGCAGGCGCTCCACCCGCAACAGGTCCACGGCGGCGAGCAACCCCTCGGCCAGCGGCGTACGCCCGCCGGTGGGCAACTCGGCCAACCGGGTCGAGGCGGCCAGCACCGACGACGTCGCCGGCAGCAGGGTCCGGGCGCCGGCACCCCGGAACGCGATCACCGCGACCTTGTCCCGCCGCTGGTACGCGTCGGTGAGCAGGGCGAGCACCGCGTCCTTCACTGTGGTCATCCGCTGCCGGGCGCCCATCGAGCCGCTCGCGTCCACCACGAACAGCACCAGGTTGCCCTCGCGCCCCTCACGAACCGCCTCGCGCAGGTCGTCCCGGCGCAGTCGCAGCGGACCGGTGACCCGGCCCCGAACCGCCTGGTGCGGCGCGGCGGCGCGGATCGTGGCCGGCAGGTGCAGCGCGCCCACCCGACCCGCCGGCACCCGGGCGCCGGTGGTGCGGCCCCGCCCGGTGCGGGCCCGCGACCGTCGGCCCGGCACCCCGTCACCCAGGCCGGGCGCGGTGAGCACCCGCGCCTTCAGCCCACCCCGGGGTACGGCCACCGGCTGGGACTCCCCACCGCGGGTCGGGTCGTCGGCACCGGTCGCCGACTGCCGGCCACCGCGCGGGCGCGAGTTCCGGCCGTCGCCGCCCTGCTGGTGCTGCGGCCAGCCGTCGTCGTCGCCCCGGTCGCCCGGCTGGCGCGGCGGCCAGCCGTCGGTGCCGTCGGTGCGCCCGTCGGGGCCAGCGCCGTTCCGCGCCGCCGAGTGCCCGGCCGTCCCGGGTTCACAGTGGTCGACGCCGTCGCCGCCCTGCGGTCCGCCACCACTCGGGCCGCCCTCGTTTGGTCCGCCTCCGTTCGGACCGCCCCCGTTCGGGCCGCCGCCGCCGTCCGGGCCACCGCCCTGCGGGCCACTGTCGTCCGGGCCGGCGTTGTCCGGGTCGTCGGGGTGGGCGTCCTGGGCGCGCTGCAACGCCTCGTCGAGGCGCTTCTCGTCCAACCCCGGGGTGTCGAACGGGTCGCGGCGGCGACGGTGCGGCAGCGCCAGCCGGGCCGCCACCCGGACGTCGTCGATGGTGACCCGGTCCCGGCCGTGCCAGGCGGCGTGGGCGAGGGCGGTCCGGGCGGTGACGATGTCGGCCCGCATCCCGTCCACGTCGAACGCCGCGCACACCTCGGCGATCTGCCGCAACGCGGCGTCCGGCAGTCGTACCCCGGGAAGTCGGCGGCGGGCGGCGGCCACCTGGCCGGCGATCTCCGCGTCGGCGTCGGCCCAGCGGGCGGCGAAGCCGACCGGGTCCGCGTCGGCGGCCAGCCGGCGACGGACCACCTCGACCCGGATCTCCGGGTCCCGGCTGGCGCCCACCTCCACTGTGAGCCCGAACCGGTCGAGCAGCTGCGGGCGCAGCTCCCCCTCCTCCGGGTTCATCGTGCCGACCAGCAGGAACCGGGCCGCGTGGCTGACCGAGACGCCCTCCCGCTCGACGTGGCTGCGGCCCATCGCCGCCGCGTCGAGCAGCAGGTCGACGAGGTGGTCGTGCAGCAGGTTGACCTCGTCGACGTAGAGCACACCCCGGTGCGCGGCGGCGAGCAGGCCCGGCTCGAAGGCGCGTACCCCCTCGCCGATCGCCTTCTCCAGATCCAGCGCGCCGACCACCCGGTCCTCGGCGGCGCCCACCGGCAGCTCGACGAGGCGGGCCGGGCGGGTCTCGGCGTCGGCGTCGGCCGGGTGCGGGCCGTCCGGGCAGGCCGGGTCGGGCTCGGCCGGGTCACAGCCGAAACGGCAGCCGGCCACCCGGCGCACCGGGGGCAGCAGCGCGGCGAGAGCCCGCACGGCGGTGGACTTGGCGGTCCCCTTCTCACCCCGGACCAGTACCCCGCCGATCGCCGGGGAGACCGCGTTGAGCAGCAACGCCAGCCGCATGTCGGCCATGCCGAGCACGGCGCTGAACGGGTAGATCGTCATGCCCGGTCCTCCAGATCGCCCTCACTGGCCAGGTACGTGTCGCGCAGCCGGTCGAGGGTGGCCGGCTCCGGTTTGGCCCACAGCCCCCGGTCGGCGGCCTCCAACAGCCGCTCGGTGATGCCACGCAACGCCCACGGGTTGGACTTCTCCAGGAACTCCCGGGTGGTCTCGTCGAAGAGGTACGCGGCGGCCAGGTGCTCGTACATCCAGTCGTCGACCACACCGGCGGTGGCGTCGTAGCCGAACAGGTAGTCCACTGTGGCCGCCAGCTCGAACGCGCCCTTGTAGCCGTGCCGGCGCATCGCGGCGATCCACCTCGGGTTTACCACCCGGGCCCGGAACACCCGCCGGGTCTCCTCACCCAGCGTGCGGGTACGCACGTCGTGCGGCATCGCCGAGTCACCCACGTACGCCTGCGGTGACGTGCCGGTGAGGTGGCGGACCATCGCCACCATCCCGCCGTGGTACTGGAAGTAGTCGTCGGAGTCGACGATGTCGTGCTCGCGGGTGTCCTGGTTCTTCACCGCCACCGCGATCCGGGCGAACGAACGCTCCATGTCGGCGCGCGCCTCCCGCCCGTCCAGGCCCCGGCCGTACGCGTAGCCGCCCCACACCGCGTACACCTCGGCCAGGTCGGCGTCGCTGCGCCAGGTCCGGGCGTCGATCAGGGGCAGCAGCCCGGCGCCGTACGCGCCGGGTTTGGAGCCGAAGATCCGGGCGGTGGCCCGCCGCTCGTCGCCGTGCTCGGCGACGTCGGCGGCGACGTGCGCCCGCAGGTAGTTCTCCTCGTCCGGCTCGTTCAGGGCGGCGACCCGCCGGACGGCGTCGTCGAGCAGCGCCACCACGTGCGGGAACGCGTCGCGGAAGAAGCCGGAGATGCGCACTGTGACGTCGACGCGGGGCCGGCCCAGCTCGGCGGTCGGCACCACCTCGATGCCGGTGACCCGCCGGGACCGGTCGTCCCAGACGGGCCGGCAGCCCAGCAGCGCGAGCACCTCGGCGATGTCGTCGCCCTGGGTCCGCATCGCGCTGGTGCCCCAGACTGTCAACCCCACCGAGCGGGGGTACGCCCCGGTGTCGGCGAGGTGCCGGGCCAGCAGCGAGTCGGCGAGGGCCACCCCGACGTCCCAGGCGTTGCGGCTGGGGATGGCCTTCGGGTCGACGGAGTAGAAGTTGCGGCCGGTGGGCAGCACGTTGACCAGGCCCCGGGTGGGTGAGCCGGACGGGCCGGGCGGCACGAACCTGCCGTCCAGCGCCCCGAGGGTGTTTGTCAGCTCGTCGGTGGTCCGGTCCAGTCGGGGCACCAGCTCGGTGGCGGCGAAGTGCAGCACCGCGGCGACGTCCGGGATCGGCCGACCGGTCACCTCCGTCACCACCGCGTCAACAGTGTCAGCGGCCCAGTCCAGGGTCTCCATGCCGACGACCAGCCGCCGCGCGAGGGCCTCGATGAGGTCGATCGCGTCGGCGGCGGTGCCGGCCGGCCCGTCCACCACGTCGGTCAGCGCGGCGGGCAGCGCCAGTCGCTGTCCCGGCGACGCGAGCAGCTCCTGCTCGTCGAGGGAGTACGCGACGGCGAGGGCCTGTCGCAGGCCGGGCAGGGCCCGGGCGCCGCCCCAGATCTGCGGGGCGCGCAGCACCGCGAGGACCAGGTTGACCCTGGGCTCGCCGGTGGGCGCGTCGGCGAGGATGTGCAGCCCGTCGCGGATCTGCACGTCCTTGACCTCGCACAGGTACCCGTCGAGGTGCAGCACGAAGTCGTCGAAGTCGTCCGCGTCGGGCATCGCCTCGGCGTGCAGGTCGTGGTGCAGCTCGGCGGCGCGCACCAGGTCCCAGATCTGGGCCCGCACGGTGGGCACCTTGGCCGGGTCGAGGGCCTGCACCGTCGCGTACTCGTCGAGCAGTTGTTCCAGTTTGGCCAGGTCGCCGTAGGTCTCGGCGCGGGCCATCGGCGGGACCAGGTGGTCGACGACAACGGCGTGCGCCCGCCGCTTGGCCTGGGTGCCCTCGCCGGGGTCGTTGACGATGAACGGGTACACCAGCGGCAGGTCGCCCAGGACCGCGTCGGGCGCGCAGTCCGCGGCCAGGCCGAGGCCCTTGCCGGGCAGCCACTCCAGGGTGCCGTGCTTGCCCAGGTGCACCACGGCGTCCGCGCCGAAGCCGCCGTCCGCGGCGGGCGCTGTCAACCAGCGGTACGCGGCCAGGTAGTGGTGGCTGGGCGGCAGGTCCGGGTCGTGGTAGATGGCGATCGGGTTCTCCCCGAAGCCGCGGGGCGGCTGGATCAGCAGCACCACGTTGCCGAAGCGCAGCCCGGCGAGCACGATGTCGCCGCCCTCGGTGTACAGCTCGCCCGGCGGCTCACCCCAGTGCTCCCGCATCCGCTCGCGCAGCTCGGCCGGGACCTGGTCGAACCAACGTCGGTACGTCGGCCCGGGTATCCGGGCCTCGGCGGCGGCCAACTGCTCCGGGGTGAGCCACTCCACGTCGTGACCACCGGCGGCGATCAGCGAGTGGATCAGCGCGTCGCCGTCGTCGGGCGGTGGCGCGTCACCCAGGTCGTAGCCGGCCCCGGCCAGCGCGGCGAACAGCCGGACCGCCGAGGCCGGGGTGTCCAACCCGACGGCGTTACCGACCCGCGAGTGCTTGGTGGGGTAGGAGCTGAGCACCACGGCGACCCGCTTGTCGGCGTGCGGCACGTACCGCAGCCGGGCGTGGCGCACCGCGATCCCGGCGACCCGGGCGGCCCGCTCAGGATCGGCGGCGTAGACCGAGAGCCCGTCGGCGTCGATCTGCTTGAACGAGAACGGCACCGACACGATCCGGCCGTCGAACTCGGGGATGGCCACCTGCATGGCGGCGTCCAGCGGGGACAGGCCGGCGTCGCTGTCGGCCCACTGCGCGCGGGTGCTGGTGAGGCAGAGCGCCTGGATGACCGGCACGTCCAGGGCGGCCAGGGCCCCGACGTCCCAGGCGTCCTCGTCGCCGCCACCGGAGGCGTCCGCGGCGACCGCACCGCCGGCCGCCAGCACCGTGACCAGCAGCGCGTCACAGCGGGCGAAGAGCCCGAGTGGGCCGGCGCCCGCGGTCAGCCCGCGCAGCGAGCCGCAGAAGATCGGCAGCGGGTTGCCGCCGGCTTTGTGGACCGCGTCCGCGAGCACGTCGACGAAGTCGGTGTTGCCGGCGAGGGCGTGCGCCCGGTAGAAGACGATCCCCACAGTGGGCCGATTCGGGTCGGCGGGGTGTTCGCCGTGCACGCCGTACGCCGGGGTGGGCGTGGGTGCGGCGAACCCCTCGCCGGTGAGCAGCACCGTGTCGGAGAGGAACCGGGCCAGCTGCCCCAGGTTGTCCGGGCCGCCCTCCACCAGGTACGCCAGCGACTGGGTGACGACCCCGGACGGCACTGTGGAGGTGGCCATCAGCTCCGCGTCGGGCAGCGCCTCACCGCCGAGCACTACCGTCGGCACGCCGGTGGCGAGCACCGCGGCGAGACCGTCCGGCCACGCCTGCCGACCGCCGAGCAGGCGTACGGCGACGAGGGCGACCCCGTCGAGCAGGGCGGGCACCTCCTCGGCGGTGACTCGGGCGGGGTTGGCCAACCGGTAGTCGGCACCGCTGGCGCGGGCGGCCAGCAGGTCGGTGTCGGCGGTGGACAGCAGCAGGATGCGCACGGCAGGCTCCGGAAAGTGACGCCCTGGGCCCTCACGGGGGGCGACCGGGGCGATGCGGGTGGGTACGGCGTCAGCCGGTACGACGGCCCGAGCGAACGGCGCCCCGACGCATGCGTCGGGGCCGGTCAGCGCCGGGCGATCAGCTCAGCGGTGCCGGTGGCCGGTGTCCTTGGAATGCACTGCCTGCAGCGCGATACGACGATAATCGTCGATGAATGAGACGCCGTGCGTCATCGGGTCCTCCTCGGGTGTCCACGCCCTGGGGTACGTCCCGACGGCCGAAGTATCCTGGCTTCCGGATCGACGCTCTCCCCCGGCCTTCCAACCGCAGACACACGGCCGTGACTCACGAGGGGGGATCGCTCCCCGGTGACAGTGGCGGGACCGCGTCGGATTCGCACCGACTTCCTTCACTGCCGTCAGGCCGCGAATGCTGCCACACCGCCGCGCCGCCGGTCAACGCCGGTCCGGCCCCGCCAGACGGGCGGCACTTATCGAGCTTCAACGATTGGTGCGGGCGCGGCTCCGCGCGACGCAATGCCCCAGATCAATGCCTGACGTCCTTTGCTCTGCTTACCTATGCGCACCGGGCACGGAGGGTCACCGGTGCAGATAGGCAAGCAGAGCAAAGGATGGCCGGACGAGCTCTGACCTGCGCCGACCCTCCGGCAGGGCGGTGCCGGCCGACACCCTCACGTAGGATCGGCGAACGCCACACCAGTGTCCGCGATCAATCTCGGAGGTCGATCACCATGATCGCCCCGCAGTTCCACCACCTTGCGGGCCGGGTCTGGCTCTGTCCGGGCGATCCCGACCCGGAGGCGGTCCAGGCCGGCGTCGCCGTCGTCGTCGACGAACGCGGCAGTGTGATGATCGACGCCGGGCAGAGCCCCGCGCACGCCCGCGCGATCCAGGCCGCGCTGGTCGCCGCCGGGCTTCCGGAGCCGCGCTGGCTGGTCTACACCCATCATCACTGGGACCACGTGTGGGGCGCCTGCGCCTGGCCCGGGGTGGAGATCGTCGGGCACGAGACAGCGGTGTCGCTGCTGCGCGCCGAGGCCGCCCGGCCGTGGAGCCACCGCTACCTGCAAGAGCAGGTACGTGCCGATCCCCGCCTGCGCCCGAGCTTTCAAGCCCGCGCACGCGCGATGGCGTCCTGGGAAGACTTCGCCATCCTGCCGCCAACTCGGACTTTCGCCGACGTGGACGAGCTGCCGGTCGGGGTTCGGCTACGCCACGTCGGCGGCGGGCACGCACCGGATTCGGCAGTGGTGCTGGTGCCCGACTCGGGGGTGATGCTGCTGGGCGACTGCTTCTACCCGCCGCCGGCGCACCTGCGCCGGCCGGAGGACGGCCTCGACGTCGACCTGGTCCGGCGACTGCTCGACAGCACCTACCACTGGTACGTCTCGAGCCACGCCGAGCCGATGACGCGTGAGCAGGTCGGCTCAACCCTCGATGCTGCCTGACCCAGCCTCAGCGGGCGTGGCGTTCCGGGTGGGCCCGGCTCCAGGTCCGCATCCGTTCCGGGTAGCCGGTGCGCGCCGCCTCGTACAGCGGCACCGCGTGCTTGCGGGCGATGGCCCCGGCCGCGCGGGGCGTTCCGGTACGGCGGCGGATCCACTCGCCGTCGTGGGCGATCGCCATCACCGTGGTGTCCGTCGCGGTCGTCTCCGGTTCCAGGTAGAACTCCACCCCGCGCCGGGTGGCGACGAACGCCTCCAGCGCCGCGAGGTCGTCGCGGGTCGCCTCCCGGTCCAGCTTCGTCGGGGTCGCCTCGGCACCCCGTGACCGGCGGTTGAACCAGCTCATGCCCCGCCCCTCTCCTCGACGTCCCTCCAGTGCAGCACCGGTTCCTGGCAATACGCTGCGCGCCGGATGGGAGAGAGCTGACCTACCTCGGGAAAGCCGGGTGGAACCCGCGGCGGGTGGAACCCGCGGCGGGTGGAACCCGCGGCGGGTGGGCGGTGTCATGAGTGTGATCCGAACGGAGGCTCCCCTGGACGACGAGGCGCTCGTCACCCGCGCTCGGGCAGGTGACCTGGAGGCGTACAACCTCCTGGTCGCCCGGCCCCCCGCTTCCGCGTCCGGGGCCGCGGCTCTGTGCTG
>NZ_JAKKFG010000028.1:0-915 GCF_022230905.1 Micromonospora salmantinae | reverse complement strand
GGCAGTCGGTCCGGGGCGGTACGGGAGCTACGGCGGACGATACGTGCCGGAGTCCCTGATCCCCGCCTGCGAGGCGGTCGCCGATGCCTTCTCGCAGGCGTGGGCCGATCCCGGGTTCCGCGGCAGCCTCGCCGCGCTGCTGTCGGCGCACGTGGGACGGCCGACCCCGCTGACGCCGGCCGCGCGACTGTCGGCGGAACTCGGTGTGACGGTGCTGCTCAAGCGGGAGGATCTGACGCACACCGGATCACACAAGATCAACAATGTGCTGGGACAGGCGTTGCTGGCCCGGCGCATGGGGCGTACGCGCCTGATTGCCGAGACCGGGGCGGGCATGCACGGCGTCGCGACGGCGACGGCCGGTGCCCTGCTGGGCTTGCCGGTGAGAGTGTTCATGGGCGAACGCGACGTGGAACGCCAGGCGCACAACGTCTTCCGTATGCGGCTGCTGGGCGCCGAGGTCGTTCCGGTGACCACCGGTAGCCGGACGCTGAAGGACGCCACCAGCGAGGCCATGCGTCACTGGGTGACGGACGCCGACGAGGCGTACTACTGCGTGGGCTCCGTCATCGGTCCGCACCCCTATCCGATGATGGTCCGCGAGTTCCAGCGCGTCATCGGTGACGAGGCCCGGCGGCAGTGCGCGGCCGAGCTGCCCGCTGCCACCCCCGACTACGTGGTCGCCTGCGTCGGCGGCGGCAGCAACGCGGCGGGCACGTTCGCCGGGTTCGTCGAGACCTCGGCGAAGCTCGTCGGGGTGGAAGCCGAGGGCGGCTCCGGCGCGGCGAACGGGGAAATCGGTGTACTGCACGGCTTCCAGTCCCTGTTCCTCCAGGACGAACACGGGCAGATCAAGGAGGCGCACTCGATCGCGGCCGGGCTGGACTACCCCGGCGTCGGCCCCGAGCACTCTGA
>NZ_JAKKFG010000027.1:0-86907 GCF_022230905.1 Micromonospora salmantinae | reverse complement strand
TAGGGCGGTCATGGCGGAGGGGAAACGCCCGGTTACATTCCGAACCCGGAAGCTAAGCCCTCCAGCGCCGATGGTACTGCACTCGTGAGGGTGTGGGAGAGTAGGACGCCGCCGGACAATCTTCCAGATAAGCCACCCCCACCGGGGGTGGCTTATCTGCGTCTGCCCCCCCTTTTTTTGGGTGGTCTTTCCCTGATAGGGGGGCATCCGATGACTTTGAGACGCCGGGAGCGGGGTTCAGGGCGCCGAACCCGGTCTGCGGTCTGGGCGGGTCAGTTTCGGGTCTGCATGCCGTCGCGCAGGTTGCGCAGCAGGCCGCCGGCGTCGCTGACCGCCCGGCCCGGGAACATCGCCATGACCACGCTGCCGTGGTCGGCCCAGCCGCACACCGCGAAGTCGCCGCCCTCGCCGCTGGTGCTGCCACACTTCAGCACCCCGCCGAGATCGCCCGCGGGCAGCTCCCGCAGACCGTTCACCGCACCGGTCTCGTCCGACATCAGGCGGAAGAGGCTGTCCAGGTCCCGTTCCGGCTGCCAGAGCAGGGTGGTGCCCCCGAAGATGAGCACGGAGCGCTTGTCGTCGGCCGGGTCGCGGTAGACAGTCCCGAAACTGCGGTCCAGTTCGATGTTCGCCGCCAGACCGCTACGCAGATAGTCGGCAGTGCTCTTCGCCCGTTCGCTGTCGTCGCGGGTCAGACCCGCCACCCGATCGGGTGAGGCCAGTTGGGTGTCCTTCTGTTGCGCCACCCGCCACCCACCGACACCAAGCACGCCGGCACCGGCGAGACCGACCACCAGTGCGACCGTCCAACCGATCTTGCGGCGGCGTGACCAGCCGCTGGGCCGCTCGTCGGGGTCGCCTCCGGGGTCCCGGGTGCTCAGCTGGATCGGCTCTTCGGTCAGCTCGACCGGCTCGCGGCCGCCGTCGCGCGACCGCTCGGTGAGATGTGCGTCGGACATAGCCGACACCGTACGCGAACGGCAGGTGGCGCACGTCAGGTCTGCGGAAGCCCTCCGTAGACTTGTCCGGTGACCGAGAGACTGGATGCCCGAC
This sequence comes from Micromonospora salmantinae, assembly GCF_022230905.1. Lineage (NCBI taxonomy): Bacteria > Bacillati > Actinomycetota > Actinomycetes > Micromonosporales > Micromonosporaceae > Micromonospora > Micromonospora salmantinae. Next base: position 85,854 of record NZ_JAKKFG010000027.1, on the reverse strand, counting down.
GCCCCGACGCCCCGACCCTTGCCGGCCAGTACCAGCCCGGTGAGGTAGAGCAGCGACGGTACGAGCAGTGGGTAGCCGGCGGGCACTTCCGGGCCTCCGCCGACAGCGACAAGCCCCCCTTCACCATCGTCATCCCGCCGCCGAACGTCACCGGCTCACTGCACATGGGCCACGCGTTCGAGCACACGCTGATGGACGCGTTGACCCGGCGTAAGCGGATGCAGGGCTTCGAGGCGCTGTGGCTGCCGGGCATGGACCACGCCGGCATCGCCACCCAGAACCTGGTCGAGCGTCAGCTCGCCGCCGAGGGTCTGTCCCGGCACGATCTCGGCCGGGAGAAGTTCGTCGAGCGGGTCTGGCAGTGGAAGGCCGAGTCCGGTGGCGCCATCCTCGGCCAGATGCGCCGCCTCGGCGACTCCGTCGACTGGGACCGCGAGCGCTTCACCATGGACGCGGGGCTGACCCGCGCCGTCCAGACGATCTTCAAGAAGCTCTTCGACGACGGCCTGATCTACCGGGCCAACCGGATCATCAACTGGTGTCCGCGCTGCCTCACGGCGCTCTCCGACATCGAGGTCGAGCACACCGACGACGACGGCGAGCTGATCTCGATCCGCTACAGCGACGAGGTCGTGGTGGCCACCACCCGGGCCGAGACGATGCTCGGCGACACCGCCGTGGCGGTGCACCCCGACGACGAGCGCTACCAGCACCTGATCGGCACCGAGGTCGAGCTGCCATTGACCGGCCGTCGGATCCCGATCGTCGCCGACGCGCACGTCGACCCGTCCTTCGGCACCGGCATGGTCAAGGTGACGCCGGCCCACGACCCGAACGACTTCGAGATCGGCCAGCGGCACGACCTGCCCGCGCTGACCGTGATGGACGAGCGCGGTGTGATCACCGTGCCCGGCCCGTTCGAGGGGTTGGACCGGTTCGAGGCGCGACCCGCGATCGTGGCGGCGTTGCGGGAGCAGGGCCTGATCGTCGCCGAGAAGCGCCCGTACGTGCACGCGGTCGGGCACTGCTCGCGGTGCAAGACGACCGTCGAGCCGCGGCTGTCGCTGCAGTGGTTCGTCAACACCGCCCCGCTGGCCCAGGCCGCGGGTGACGCGGTGCGCGACGGCCGGGTGCGCATCGAGCCGGCCGAGCTGGCCAAGCGTTACTTCGCCTGGGTCGACAACATGCACGACTGGTGCATCTCCCGGCAACTGTGGTGGGGGCACCGCATCCCGGTCTGGTACGGCCCGGCGGGGGAGATCGTCTGCGTCGGCCCCGACGAGGCGCCGCCGACCGGCGAGGGCTGGCACCAGGACGAGGACGTCCTGGACACCTGGTTCTCCAGCGGCCTGTGGCCGTTCTCCACACTGGGCTGGCCCGAGCAGACCCCGGACCTGGCGAAGTTCTACCCGACCAGCGTGCTGGTCACCGGGTACGACATCCTGTTCTTCTGGGTCGCCCGGATGATGATGTTCGGCCTCTACGCGATGGACGGCCGGCCGCCCTTCGACGTGGTCGCGCTGCACGGCATGGTCCGCGACCAGTTCGGCAAGAAGATGTCGAAGTCGTTCGGCAACGTGGTCGACCCGCTGGACTGGATCGACCGGTACGGCGCCGACGCCACCCGGTTCACCCTGGCGCGGGGCGCGAACCCCGGCCAGGACGTCCCGGTCAGCGAGGAGTGGTGCCAGGGCTCCCGCAACTTCTGCAACAAGCTCTGGAACGCCACCCGGTTCGCCCTGATGAACGGCGCGCACACCAGTGGCGACCTGCCCCCCACCGAGCAGCTCTCCACCGTCGACCGGTGGATCCTGTCCCGGTTGGCGCACGTCACCGCCGAGGTCGACGAGCAGTTCGAGGCGTACGAGTTCGCCAAGGTGTGCGACCTGCTGTACCACTTCGCCTGGGACGACGTCTGCGACTGGTACGTCGAGCTGAGCAAGCCGGTGCTCGCCGAGGGCGGTGAGCGCGCGGAGGCCAGCCGTCGGGTGCTCGGGCACGTGCTCGACCAACTGCTGCGGCTGTTGCACCCGGTCATCCCGTTCGTCACCGAGGAGCTGTGGCTCGCGCTGACCGGCGGCGAGACGGTGCAGGCCGCCGCCTGGCCGGTGGCCGACCGGTCGCTGGTCGACGACGCCGCCGAGGCCGAGCTGGTCGGCGTGCAGCGGGTGGTCACCGAGATCCGTCGGTTCCGTTCCGACCAGGGGCTGCGCCCCACGCAGCGGGTGGCTGCCCGCCTGGACGGGCTGTCCGGCGCGGGTATCGCTGCCCACGAGCCGCTGATCCGTTCGCTGGTCCGGTTGGATCCGGCCGGTGACGACTTCCAGGCCAGCGCCACGTTGGCCATGCCCGGCGCGGTCGGTGTCGCGTTGGACACCCGGGGGTCGATCGACGTGGGCGCCGAGCGGGCCCGGCTGACGAAGGACCGCGCGGCGGCCGAGAAGGAGGTCGCGCAGGCCCGGGCGAAGCTCGACAACCCTGCCTTCATCGGCAAGGCCCCCGAGCCGGTGGTCGCGAAGATCCGCGACCGGCTCGCCACCGCCGAGGCCGACCTGGTCCGGATCAACGCTGCTCTGGAGACACTGCCCTCGTGACCGACCGTACCGAATTCGCCGCCGTCGAGGCCGAGCTGAACGCCCGTGGCTTCACCCGCATGGTCTTCGAGCTGGACCGGATCGAGTCGCTGCTCGACCTGCTCGGCAGCCCGCAGCGGGCGTACCCGGCGATCCACCTGACCGGCACCAACGGCAAGACCTCCACCGCCCGGATGATCGATTCGCTGTTGCGGGCGCACGGGCTGCACACCGGGCGGTACACCAGCCCGCACCTGGAGACCGTCCGGGAGCGGATCAGTCTGGACGGGGAGCCGGTCAGCGAGGAACGGTTCGCGTCGGTGTACCGGGAGATCAAACCGCTGGCCGAGCTGGTCGACGCGCGGTCGGACGAGCCGCTGACGTACTTCGACATGACCACCGCGCTGGCGTTCGCCACCTTCGCCGACGCGCCGGTCGACATCGCTGTGGTCGAGGTGGGCCTCGGCGGTGCCGAGGACGCCACGAACGTCCTCCAGGCCGGGGTCTGTGTGATCACCCCGATCGGGCTGGACCACACCGAGTGGCTCGGTGACACGCTTCAGGACATCGCGCTGGCCAAGGCCGGCATCATCCACCCGGGAGCCACAGTGATCTCGGCGGCCCAGGAGGAGGAGGCCGCTGGCCCCCTCCTCGAACGCTGCGCCGAGGTCGGGGCCACCATCGCCCGGGAGGGCGGCGAGTTCGGCGTGCTGGGTCGGGCGGTCGCGGTCGGCGGTCAGGTGCTCACCCTGCAGGGGCTGGGTGGCGTGTACGACGACGTGTTCATTCCGCTGCACGGTGCCCACCAGGCGCAGAACGCGGCAATGGCGCTCGCCGCCGTGGAGGCGTTCCTGGGTGCGGGGGCTCGACGTCAGCTGGACATCGAGGCAGTCCGGGAGGGCTTCGCCTCGACCAGCTCCCCGGGTCGGCTGGAGCGGGTCCGCAACGCCCCGACCATCCTGCTGGACGGTGCGCACAACCCGCACGGCATGAAGGCCACAGTCACCGCGCTCCAGGAGGAGTTCGCGTTCAGCAAGCTGGTGGCCGTGATCGGCGTACTGGCCGACAAGGACGCGGAAGCGCTGCTGGAGCTGCTGGAGCCGGTGGTCGACCAGGTGGTGGTCACCCGCAACAGCTCGCCACGGGCGATGCCGACGGAGGAACTCGCCGCGCTGGCCGCCGAGATCTTCGGCGACGAGCGGGTGGCCTCGGCCGAGGAGATGCCGGACGCGATCGAGCTGGCGGTGGCGATGGCCGAGGAGGACGTCCCCGGTGAGCTGAGCGGCGTCGGGGTGCTGGTCACGGGGTCCGTGGTGACTGTCGCCGACGCGCGCCGGCTGTTGAAGCGATGACCAGCCCGGAGCGGGACCCGCACCCCACCGAGGACCCGACCGGCGCGCCGGTCGAGCAGCCGGTGGGGGAGGAGCCCACGGCCGGGCAGCCGCGACGCTCCGGGTTGCGCAACCCGGAGCGCGCGGTACGCGGTCTCGGTGCTGGCACGCTCAGCCTGGAGGCGCTGGTGCTGTTGCTGGCGATCCAGCCGATCCGGGTGGTCGGCGGGAACCTCGGCGGCGCCGCGATCGGTGCGGTGGTGGCACTGGCGGTGGCCGCCGTGGTGCTCGCCGGCATGATGCGTCGTCAGTGGGCCTGGAACGCCGGCACCGTGCTCCAGGGCCTGCTGTTGCTGGGCGGTCTGCTGCACTGGTCGCTGCTCGGGCTGGGCATCATCTTCGCCCTGGTCTGGGCGTACGCGTTGCACGTTCGCCGCGTCATTCTCGGCTGACGCCGGACCCGGTCGCGCCGTCCGAAGGCGGGCCGGGTCAGGCGTCGGCGCGTTCGCGCCACTGGGTGAGGGCGACGCCGTGGCCATCCGGGTCGCGGAAGGCCGCCGCCCACCCCTCCAGCTTGGTGCCCCGGTTGACCACCCGGGGCGCGTACGTGAAGCGGACGCCCGACTCGCGCAACCGCTCGTACGCCGCCTCGATGTCGCTCACCTCAAGGTTGACGTGCACGAGTCGGCGGCTGATGGGCGCCGCCCCGGTCACCTCGCGCAGGACGATCCGGGTCGACCCGGAGGCCAGGACGGCGTTGTGGGCACCCTGGTCGACCTCGCTGAAGCCGAGCACGTCGCGGTAGAAATTGAGCGACCGGGGCAGGTCGGTGACCAGCAGGGTGAGGCCCACCCCGCTGATCGGCGCGGCCGGGTCCGCGGCCGAGTCGGCGTCGAACCCGAAGACCGCCTGGTCCAGTTCCTCGTCGATCACGGTCGTGCGTGCGGCCCCGGTCGGGGAGGGATCGTCCAGCGGAAGGTCGAGTGGGTCCAGCGGGTCGGCCGCTCCCGGGCCGGACCGCTGCACGGGCGGTGGGTCGAAGCGCTGCGCGGGCGGCGGGTCGAAGCGCTGTGCGCTGGGCTGCTCGACGGGGTCCTCGGCGGGTGGGGCGGTCGTGCCGCTCTGCTCCGAAGCGTCGAACCGGTCGGCGGCGGGCTCGTCGAAGCGCTCCTCGGCGGGCGGGCGCGGTGCCGGGGTGGTTGCCCGTCGAGGCAGCCCACCGGCCTGCGGCTCGACGACGACGCCCTCCAACACCACCGGACCACCCGGGCTCTGATGCATCACCACGGGCTCGCGCTCCTCGGGCACGACGCCCGGGTCGTCGCGCCTGAGGTCGTCGCGCCGGAGGTCGGCGCGCGAAGGGTCGGTGCGCAGCGGGTCACCGAGCGGGTCGCGGAACGGGTCACCGACCGGATCCCGGAACGGGTCACCGACCGGGTCACCGACCGGGTCACGGAAGTCGTCGCGGAAGTCCTCGTCGGGTGCGCGGTCGGCCCACGGCGGCGCGTCCTGCTGGATCAACAGCTCGTCCATCGCCTCCGCGTCGGCGAACTCCGGTGGGAGATCGGCGACGGCAGCGGCGGTCTCGGCATGGGTAGACACCTCGTCCCAGAGGACCTTGACGTGCCGCTGGTCGTCCAACGCGACCCGGATCGGCAGGGTCTGGCCCAGCGACGGCCACTTGGAGACCGGCACTCTCGGCTCGATGATCTTCTTGGACCGCGGCGGCAGACCAGGGGCGTCAATCACCAGTTGCAGTTCGCAGCGGCCGAACGCGTACTGGGTGGGTGGTTCGGAGGCGCTGTGCACGTGCCCGACGCCGACGACCCACGTGCGACCGCCGCCGCGTACGGTCGCCAGCGCGATCGCCAGCACCAGCAGGGCGACCCCGAGGGCCACGATGGCCCAACTCGTCATGCCGAGCCCGAACAGGACGACGAACGTGGCCACGGTGCCCAGCACCGCGCCGATCAGCTTGCGTACCGGCGCGATGGGTCGGTTCCCGCCATTCGCCACAGTGGACCTCCCGGGGTCAGGACCAGGCTAGGCCGGATCGGCCACCGGGGGAAAGACCGGCCGCCGCGCCGGCGCCGGGACCGGGTCGCTAGGCTGACCGTACCGATCCGCAGCGTTCAGCGCGTACAGGAGGAACCCAGCGTGTCCAGCAACAGCCCGGATGAGCGCAGCCTCGTTCTGATCAAGCCCGACGCGGTCCGCCGCGGCCTGGTCGGCGAGGTCCTCTCCCGCTTCGAGCGCAAGGGGCTGCGGATCGACGCGATGGCGCACCGGACGATGGATGCCGCGCTCGCCGACGAGCACTACGCCGAGCACGTCGACAAGGCGTTCTACCCGCCGCTGAAGGACTTCATGACCGGCGGCCCGCTGGTCGCCCTGGTGCTCTCCGGCGACCAGGTCATCGACGTGGTCCGCGGGCTGGTCGGCGCCACCGACGGACGCAAGGCCGCCGCCGGCACCATCCGGGGTGACCTCTCGCTGTCCAACCGGGAGAACCTGGTGCACGCCTCCGACTCGACGGACAGCGCCAAGCGCGAGATCGCGCTCTGGTTCCCCGAGCTGGGCTGACGCCCACCGGCCCGGTGCCGACCGACGACGCCCGGGTTCAGCCGACCGCCGGCACCTTCGCCGGGTTGCCGACCACGTAGATCCCGGTGATCCGTCCGTCGGCCGCCGCGATGGTCAGCGTGTACCGACTGCCGTCCGCGCGGGTGATCAACATCGCCGGTTCCCCGTTGAGCTCGACCGGATCCATCGCCACTCGGTGACGCGGGCCGTACACCCCGGCGTAGAACCGGGCGATCCGGTCGGCGCCGGTGACCGGGTTGAGGGCGGCCCGCGCCCGGCCGCCGCCGTCGTTCCACGCGGTGGCGTCGGCGGCCACCAGGTCGGTGAGCCTCGCCAGGTCACCGTCGCGGGCGGCGGCGAGAAACGCGTCCAGCAGCCGCTCCCGCTCCGGGCGGCTGGCCGTGAACCGACGCTGCTCCTGCCGTACCCGCGCGGTCGCCCGGTGGTACAGCTGCCGACAGTCGGCGACGGACCGGTCCAGGATCTCGGCGATCTCCGCGTACGGCAGGTCGAAGGCCGTGTGCAGGACGTACACCGCCCGCTCCGGCGGGGTGAGCCGCTCCAGGACGTGCAGCAACGCGGTGGAGAGCGAGTCGCGTAGCTCCACCCGGTCCAACGGCCCGAACGGCGAGGGCGCGGTCGGCACCGGCTCGGGCAGCCACGTCCCGACGTACGTCTCGCGGGCCGCCTGCCGGGCGCGCAGCCGGTCCAGGGCCAGCCGGGTGACCACCCGGGACAAGTACCGGCGCGGCTCCTCGACGCGGGCCCGGTCCACACCCAGCCAGCGCAGGTACGCCTCCTGGAGCACGTCCTCCGCGTCGTGCCGGCTGCCGAGCAGGCGGTACGCGAGCCCAAGCAGCATCGGTCGGTGCGCCTCGAGCGCATCGGCCGCCTCCGCTGCCGCCTCGGTGGTCACGCCTGGGCCGGAGGCTCCAGCCGCATCGTCACCCCGATCCGATTCCACACGTTGATTGTGGCAATCGCGATGACGAGGTCGGCCAGTTCCTTCTCCGACCAGACCTTCGCGGCGTCATCCCACACCTCGTCCGGCACCCCGTGCTCGCCGAGCCGGGTGACCGCGTCGGTGAGGGCCAGCGCGGCCCGCTCCCGCTCGTCGAAGAAGGGCGCCTCCCGCCAGGTGGCGACCGCGAACAGCCGCCGGCTCGACTCGCCGTCGGCGAGCGCGTCCCGGCTGTGCATGTCCACGCAGTACGCGCACCCGTTGATCATCGACGCCCGCAGCTTCACCAGCTCCAGCACTGTGCGATCGACGTTCGTCTGGACGTACTTCTCCAACCCCATGACGGCCTTGTACGCCTGCGGTACGACCTCGGTCGGGTTCATCCGTTGCACGACTACCTCCTGATCGGTTCGACGCCGATACGACGGTTGGGCAGGGGTGGGTCGTGACAACCGGGGCTGTGACCCCGCTCATGCCGGCGAGGTGGTCGGGGTGGGCGGCTCGACGGCGTGGCGGTGGGCGCGTCGAGTATCGTTGGACCTCGTAAGGCGATGACCCGGCCATCACCGGTGAGCCTCCGGAAGAACAGCCGGGCAACCGGCCCAGTAGAACCGGACGGGTGCGGCCCGTCACAGCCGGCAATGAGCGGGCGGTCGATCCTGACCGCCAAGCGGGGTGGTACCGCGGGCCACGGGAGCGCCGTTCCAGGCGTACCCCGGAAGGTTCGTCCTCGCAGTCCCACGTTGAGTGACTGCACGAGGAGAGCGACCCCCGATGGCCTATCCGTTGCACGACCCGACCGCCGCCGGTGTCCCGGCGAGCCCGGACCTGCCCGCGGTCGAGCGCCGGGTGCTGGAGCACTGGACGGCCGACAAGACCTTCGAGGCCAGCATCGAGGCCCGCCCCGCCGGCACGGACGGCAAGAACGAGTACGTCTTCTACGACGGTCCGCCGTTCGCCAACGGCCTGCCGCACTACGGTCACCTCTTCACCGGCTACGTCAAGGACGTGGTGCCGCGCTACCAGACCATGCGCGGCCGGCACGTCGAGCGGCGCTTCGGCTGGGACTGCCACGGCCTGCCCGCCGAGGTGGTGGCCGAGAAGCAACTCGGCATCACCAGCAAGGCGGAGATCATCGACCTGGGCGTGGACCGGTTCAACGAGGCTTGCCGTACCTCGGTGCTGGAGTTCACCCAGGACTGGGAGCGGTACATCAACCGGCAGGCCCGCTGGGTCGACTTCACCAACGACTACAAGACCCTCGACCTGGACTACATGGAAAGCGTCATGTGGGCCTTCAAGACCCTGCACGACAAGGGTCTGATCTACGAGGGCTTCCGGGTGCTGGCGTACTGCTGGCGCTGTGAGACGCCGCTGTCGAACACCGAGACCCGGATGGACGACGTCTACCGGGACCGGCACGACCCCACCCTGTCGGTGTGGTTCGAGCTGACCGCCGACGAGTCCGCGCCGGAGCTGGTGCGCGGGCCGGTCAAGCTGGGCGTCTGGACCACCACGCCGTGGACCCTGCCGTCGAACCTGGCGCTCGCCGTCGGACCCGACATCGAGTACGCGGTGCTCGAACGCGACGGCGACCGCTACCTGGTGGGGGCGGCGCGGCTGGCCGCGTACGCCAAGGAGCTGGAGTCCTACGAGCAGGTCGGCACGGTGTACGGCCGGGACCTGGTCGGGCGCCGCTACACGCCGCTGTTCGACTTCCTCGTCGAGCAGGCCGGGGAGAACGCCTACCAGGTGCTCGGCGCGGAGTTCGTCACCACCGAGGACGGCACCGGGATCGTGCACCTGGCCCCGGCCTTCGGTGAGGACGACCAGAACGTCTGCAACGCCGCCGGCATCCCCACCATCGTCACCGTGGACGACCACACCCGGTTCACCGCGCTGGTCCCGCCGTACCAGGGTGAGCAGGTCTTCGACGTCAACAAGCCGGTGATCCGGGAGCTGAAGGACCGGGGGGTGGTGCTCAAGCAGGACACCTACACCCACTCGTACCCGCACTGCTGGCGTTGCGACACCCCGCTGGTCTACAAGGCGGTGTCGTCGTGGTTCGTCGCGGTGACACAGTTCCGGGACCGGATGGTCGAGCTGAACCAGGAGATCAACTGGACGCCCGGCCACATCAAGGACGGCTCGTTCGGCAAGTGGCTGGCCAACGCCCGGGACTGGTCGATCAGCCGGAACCGGTTCTGGGGCTCGCCGATCCCGGCGTGGAAGTCCGACGACCCGAGCTACCCGCGCCTGGACGTCTACGGTTCGCTGGCCGACATCGAGCGGGACTTCGGCGTGCGCCTGACCGACCTGCACCGGCCGGCGGTGGACGACCTGGTCCGCCCCAACCCGGACGACCCGACCGGTCAGTCGATGATGCGCCGGGTGCCGGAGGTGCTGGACTGCTGGTTCGAGTCCGGGTCGATGCCGTTCGCCCAGGTGCACTACCCGTTCGAGAACGCCGACTGGTTCGAGCACCACTACCCGGGTGACTTCATCGTCGAGTACATCGGGCAGACCCGCGGCTGGTTCTACACCATGCACGTGCTGGCCACCGCGCTGTTCGACCGGCCGGCGTTCCGCAACTGCCTGAGCCACGGCATCCTGCTCGGCTCGGACGGGCGCAAGATGTCCAAGAGCCTGCGCAACTACCCGGACGTCTACCACGTCTTCGACGCGTACGGCTCGGACGCGATGCGCTGGATGCTGATGTCCTCGCCGGTGCTGCGCGGTGGGGACATGGCGGTCACCGAGGCGGGCATCCGCGACGCCGTCCGGCAGGTGCTGCTGCCGCTGTGGAACGTGTGGTATTTCTTCACGCTCTACGCCAACGCCGACGGGTACCAGGCACGGCGGCGCACCGACTCCACCCACCTGCTCGACCGGTACGTGCTGGCGAAGACGAACGAGCTGGTGTCCACTGTCGGCGCGCAGATGGACGCGTACGACATCTCCGGTGCCTGCGCCACCGTCCGGTCCTACCTGGACGCGCTGACCAACTGGTACGTGCGCCGGTCCCGGGACCGGTTCTGGTCCGGTGACGCCAACGCCTTCGACACCCTGTCGACGGTGCTGGAGACCCTCTGCCGGGTGGTGGCGCCGCTCGCGCCGCTGACCGCCGAGGAGATCTGGCGTGGCCTGACCGGGGAGCGTTCGGTGCACCTGACCGACTGGCCGGAGGCGAGCGAGTTCCCGGCCGACCACGACCTGGTCGCCGCGATGGACAACGTGCGGGCGGTCGCCTCGGCGGCGCTTTCGCTGCGCAAGGCCAAGGGGCTGCGGGTGCGACTGCCGCTGTCGAAGCTGACGGTGGCCTCGCCGGCCGCGGAGCAGCTGCGGCCGTTCGCCGACCTGGTCGCCGACGAGGTCAACGTGAAGACAGTGGAGTTCAGCGCGGAGCTGTCCGCGTACTGCGAGCAGGTGTTGACGGTGGTGCCCCGGGCGCTCGGCCCGCGGGTCGGCAAGCAGGTGCAGCAGGTGATCAAGGCGGTCAAGGCGGGCGAGTGGGAGCTGGTCGACGGCGCCCCGGTGGCCGCCGGCGTCACCCTCGCCGAGGGTGAGTACGAGTTGCGCCTGGTCGCCGCCGACGCCGAGCACTCCGCGCCGTTGCCCGGCGGCGAGGGCGTGGTGGTGCTGGACACCGACGTCACCCCGGAGTTGGCAGCCGAAGGGCTGGCCCGCGACGTGGTGCGGGTGGTGCAGCAGGCCCGTCGGGACGCCGACCTGGACGTCTCGGACCGGATCGTGGTGTCGGTGTCGGCGTCCGACGAGGTACGCGCGGCGGTGTCCGCGTACGTCGACTTCGTCGCCGCGGAGGTGCTGGCCGACTCGGTGGACTTCGCCGAGGGCCTGGAGGGCTTCGCCGGCGAGGTCGGCGATGGTGAGCGGGTAACTGTGGTCGTCCGCCGGGTATAACGGACCATCGCCAGGGTGCGGGCGCCTCACCACCTCCGTCCGGGAGGTGTGGAGGCGTCCGCTACCGTGACACCGCCTGTTCGCACCTGATCTGCCGGAGGACCAGTGCCCCTGCTCTACACCATCGGCAAGCTCACCGTGGCGCCCACGCTGCGGTTGGCGTTCCGCCCGACCGTGGAGGGGCTGGAACACGTGCCGGAGATCGGTGGCGCTGTCTTCGCCGGCAACCACCTCTCGGTGGCCGACGAGTTGTTCCTCGGCACGGTAGTGCCCCGGCACCTGGCGTTCTGGGCCAAGTCGGAGTATTTCAAGGGCGCCGGCGTGAAGGGTGCGATCTCCAAGTTCGTCCTCACCGGCCTGGGTGCGATCCCGGTCGAGCGGGCCGGTGGCCGGGCGGCGCTGTCCGCGTTCGACGCGGCGATCCCGGCGCTCAAGGGCGGTGACCTGGTGGTGGTCTACCCGGAGGGCACCCGCTCGCCGGACGGCAAGCTCTACCGGGGGCGGACCGGCGCGGCCCGGCTGGCCATCTCGGCCGGCGTGCCGATCATCCCGGTCGGCATGATCGGCACGGACAAGGCGCAGCCGATCGGTGCCCGGGTGCCCCGGCCGGGCACTGCCAAGATCACGGTTCGATTCGGCAAGCCGCTGGACTTCACCGGCCGACCGGACGACCGCACCTCGCTGCGGCAGATGACCGACGAGCTGATGAGTGAGATCCAGAAGCTCACCGGCCAGGAGTACGTGCCCCGCTACGCCCCGCCGCGCGCCCATCCGGACCCGACCCGCGACGCCTGACCCCGCCGGGCGCACCCTGCCCCGGCCCTTGGCCTCCTGGCCCTTGGCCTCCCGGCCGCGAGGCACCCGGTCTCGAAGGCGGTATACCTCTGAGTCATAAATATGACTCAGAGGTATACCGCCTTCCGCCTTGTGGCCTCGGTGCGCCGTGACGCTACGTCACGACTGCCGCCGCCCGTGCGCGTGCCGCCCGGGGTGCGGCTCAGCCCCGCTCGGGCTGGACGATCTGGGCGCGCAGGGTGCCCAGCAGGTCGGCGCTGTCGGCGACGGAGAGTCGGGTGAACACGCCGGTGGCGATGCTGCCGTGGTCGACCGACGTGCAGACCACCACGGCACTGCCGTCGGCGCTACCCACCGCGCACCGTTCGTGTCTGCCCCGCACACCGGTGTCCACGCTCTCCGGGGCATCCAACGCGTACTGCTTGGTGAGCCGGCTGATCTCGGCCTCCGCGTCCGACTCCGGGCTCAGCCGGAAGCCGGTGCCGCCGAAGACCGTCACCCGCTTGCCGCTCGTCGTGGCGTAGACGCCGGCGAACGTGTCCTCGGCCAGCCAGTGCTCCTTGCGTACCTCGTTCTCCAACTTCTTGGCGGTCTCCGTGCTGCGGCTGTCCTGTCGCAGGCTGAGGTCGTCCACCTGGACGGGCAGGGCCGCGCGCGCCGGGTACTGGGCCGAGATCGGGAACCCGTAGTAGGCGGGGCAGCCACAACAGCAGGCCAGGGTGAGCAGCAGCAGCCACGGCCAGCGGCGTCGTCGGCGGACCGGCACCGGCACGTACCCCTTGGGGGCCTGCCAACCGGGCGGCGGCGATGGCGGTGGCGCGGTGGATCGCCGACCCCGGCGCTGCTTCGGCACCTTCGGCGGCGCGGGTGGCGCGGGTGGCGACATCGGTCGGGCCGGCACCAGGGGTCCGATGGCCCGGGGTGCGCTCGGGGCGGCCGGCGGCGGCACCGGATACGGCTCGGCCGGGGGAGCGGGCGGCCCGGACCACTGCCGGGTGTCCCGCGATGGGGCCGGAGGAGCGGGCGGCCCGGACCACTGTCTGGTGTCCGGCGGCGTCGGATACGACATCGTGGGCGGCAGCGGGGGCAGTTCGGCGGAGGGCAGGTCCCAGCCGCCGGTGTCCACGCCGGCCCACGGGTCGACCGGGGTCTGGTGCTCCGGCGGCCCGACGGCCACCGGCGGGGGCGGGGTCGGCTCGGCCGACTCGCCCCAGGCGGGTCGGCGGGGCAGCGGCGGTGGCACCGGGGCCGAACCGCTCCACCTGGGCGCCGGGACCTCCGCGGTCGCGGCAGGCTCCGGCTGACCCGAGGGTTCCGGCTGGTCCGAGGGTTCCGGCCGGTCCGGGTGGTCCGGGGGTTCCGGGTGGTCCGAGGGTTCCGGCCGGTCCGGGTGGTCCGGGTGGTCCGGGGGTTCCGGGTGGTCCGAGGGTTCTGGCTGGTCCGAGGGTTCCGGCTGGTCCGGGGGTACGGGTGGGGAGGTCGGCTCGTCGGCGACCGCCCGGTCCCGCTCCGGCTCCGCGCCCGGGGTGCTCCCCTCGGCCGGCCGTGCTCCCGGCTGGGGCTCCGGCATCGCGGCAATCTCCTCTCGCGCCGAACCGAGGTTAATACCGCGCCGCCACCACCGGCGATCGGGCGTGCGCGCGACCGCCGCCGGAGGAACGCGTACCCTTGGGCATCATGAGTGCCCCGTCCACGACGCCGCGCGCGGCCGCGACCAACTCCATATGGTCCCAGCTCGAGCCGCTGCTGCCCCAGATCTCCAAGCCCATCCAGTACGTCGGGGGCGAGTTGGGTGCGGTGACGAAGGACTGGGACGCGGCGACCGTGCGTTGGGCGCTGATGTATCCCGACGCCTACGAGGTGGGCCTGCCCAACCAGGGCGTGCAGATCCTCTACGAGGTGCTCAACGAGCTGCCCGACACCCTCGCCGAGCGGACGTACGCGGTCTGGCCGGACCTGGAGACGCTGATGCGCACGCACGGCGTGCCGCAGTTCACCGTCGACGCGCACCGGGCGGTGCGCGGGTTCGACGTGTTCGGCATCTCCTTCTCCACCGAGCTGGGTTACACCAACATGCTCACCGCGATCGACCTGGCCGGCATCCCGATGCTGGCCGCCGACCGCACCGACGCCGACCCGGTGATCGTGGCCGGCGGGCACGCCGCGTTCAACCCGGAGCCGATCGCCGACTTCATCGACGCCGCGGTGCTCGGCGACGGCGAGGAGGCGGTCCTGGAGATCACCGCGATCGTCCGGGAGTGGAAGGCCGAGGGCTCCCCGGGCGGCCGCGACGAGCTGCTGCTGCGGCTGGCCCGCACCGAGAGCGTCTACGTGCCGCGCTTCTACGACGTCGACTACCTGCCGGACGGTCGGATCCAGCGGGTCGTGCCGAACCGCGCGGACGTGCCGTTCCGGGTGCACAAGCGCACGACGATGGACCTGGACGCCTGGCCGTACCCGAAGAAGCCCCTCGTTCCGCTGGCCGAGACTGTGCACGAGCGGTACGCGGTGGAGATCTTCCGGGGGTGCACCCGGGGGTGCCGGTTCTGCCAGGCCGGCATGATCACCCGGCCGGTGCGGGAGCGGTCGATCACCACCGTCGCGCAGATGGTCCGCGAGGGCCTTGAGTTCTCCGGCTTCAACGAGGTCGGCCTGCTGTCGCTCTCCTCGGCGGACCACTCCGAGATCGGCGACATGTGCTCGGGCCTCGCCGAGCAGTACGCGGGCACCAACGTCTCGCTGTCGCTGCCCTCGACCCGGGTGGACGCCTTCAACATCGACCTCGCGCAGGAGCTGTCCCGCAACGGGCGGCGCACCGGCCTGACCTTCGCCCCGGAGGGCGGGTCGGAGCGGATCCGCAAGGTCATCAACAAGATGGTGTCGAAGGAAGACCTGATCCGTACGGTCGTCACCGCGTACACCAACGGGTGGCGGCAGGTGAAGCTCTACTTCATGTGCGGCCTGCCCACCGAGACCGACGAGGACGTCCTCGAGATCGCCGAGATGGCCCACGAGGTGATCAGGGCCGGCCGGGCCGCGACCGGCTCCAAGGACATCCGCTGCACGGTCTCCATCGGCGGGTTCGTGCCGAAGCCGCACACCCCGTTCCAGTGGGCCGCTATGGACCGTCCGGAGGTCATCGACCACCGGCTCAAGATCCTCAAGCAGGCCATCAACGCGGACCGCTCGCTGGGCCGGGCCATCGGCTACCGCTACCATGACGGCGAGCCGTCGCTCATCGAAGGGCTGCTCTCCAGGGGTGACCGCCGGGTCGGCTCGGTCATCCGCAAGGTCTGGGAGAACGGCGGCCGGTTCGACGGGTGGAGCGAGCACTTCTCGTACCAGCGCTGGGTGGACGCGGCGGCCGAGACGCTGCCCGCGTACGGGGTGGACCTCGACTGGTACACCACCCGTCAGCGCGACGAGCTGGAGGTCCTGCCCTGGGACCACCTCGACTCGGGCCTGGACAAGGACTGGCTCTGGCAGGACTGGCAGGACTCGTTCAGCGAGTTCGAACAGGACGACTGCCGGTGGACGCCCTGCTTCGACTGCGGCGTCTGCCCATCGATGGACACCGAGATCCAGATCGGCCCCACCGGCAAGAAACTGCTGCCGCTCACCCCGCTGGGCGGCAACGGCATGAAGGTCCCGTCGGGCCACTCGCACTCGCACCCCTGACCGTGCTGCCTTCGGGCAGCGCCGGCTGGCGGTGACCCACCACCCTCCACATCCGACATGTCGCCCAACGGGTCCGCGTCTCGCAGGCCCGTTGGCGTTGTTCGGGCTCGGCCCGCACGGCGGCCCGCACCGGATCTTCCGCGAGATCGGTCGCCATCTTTACCACGTGCTGGTGGCTGGGGCTGCCTCGACTAGGTCCGACTCGATACGCTGCGTCTGACATGGACCGACCCGGCGGGTCGGGGACGGGGGAGGAATCGCATGGGCAGCATCCCGCCGCCGAGCATCGGCGATCTGCAAGTCAGCGTCGAGGACCTGGACGCCGCCGCCACGTACGTCGAGCGGCTCAGGCAGTACATCGACGACACCATCAAGTACGAGATGGAACGCATCAAGGAGCGGATGAAGGGCGACAGCAACAACGCCCAGACCGTCCCGAACGGCACTCCCTTCGGCGCGTACGAGGACGCCCGCATGCAGTGGCGGGCCCTGGAGGTGTCCACGGCGAACATGGAAGCGCACCTCACGACGCTCTCCCAGAAGCTCGCCGCGCTCAAGGAGGGCACCGAGGAGATCGCCAAGGCGTTCCGCGACACCGAGGCGCGCAACGGCGCCAACGGCAAGGAGATCGAGCGGCTGCTGGAGTCGGCGGCGCCGCCGCCCACTGCCAGCGGCGCACCCACCTACCCGTACACGGCCTGAGGGGGACGTCATGGCTGGAGGAACCTGGGAGCGGTGCGTTCGCGAGGTGACGCTCTCCGCGGACCCGGAAACGGTCGGATCGGTCGGAGCGGGCTGGAGCAACCTCTCCAGCGGCCTGCAACAACTGCGGGACGCGCTCGTCGGTCGATCGTTCGTCGGTCCGATCGCGACGGGCCAGGAGCGCCCGCACGTCGGCGGGCTGCCCGGGATGCTCGCCGGTTGGAAGGGCAGCGGTGGTGACGCGTACCGCGAGCACCTGGGCAAGATCGGTAAGCAGATCGAGGATCTGATCACCGACGCGACGAACGTCAGTGGCGCGTTGACGCGGATCGAGGGCGACATCCGCAAGTCGGTCTCCACGATCCCGATCCCGCTGATGGACGACTTCGGCTTCAACGAGTGGAGCCTGCCCAACGGCACCGAGCTCGACGATGCCCGCGACGGCGAGAGCTCGTCGGGGTTCCTCGCCGCGCTGCGCAAGGACTACCAGAACAACCCCGGCTCGTACGCCGACGGCGCGTTCCGTGACAAGGCCGACGACCTGGAAGCGACGATGAAGGTCGACGGCCAGGCCGGTGACCAGAAGCGGGGCGGCTGGTGGGACACCGGAGCCCACCTCGACAACTGGTACCGCGACAATCAGAACGCGGCGAACACCGCGATGGCGCCGCTGCCCCAGGCGGTCTATACGGAGCGCCCCAAGCTCACCATCAACAGCCCGGATAGATCGGGCGTAGAGGACGATATCCGTCGGGACCCCCGGGTCCCGCCCTCGGGGCGGCCCGACATCAGTGGTGGCGAATTCGGCGGGAAGCCCGACATCGGCGGTGGCGGCCCCACGATCGGCAGCAGGCCGCCGGGCATCGGTGACACGGGCGGTCCGACGTCCGCCGTCGACCCGTTCTCCCCGACCAGGCCCGGTGGCCTCGGCGATGGCTCGCCCACCGGCGGCACGGGTCAGCTCACACCCCCGTCGACGGGCTCCAGCTTGCCGGGCTACGCGGACGGCGACGCCGGCTACAGCAGCGGTCTGGCGGGCGCCACCCCGGGCGGGGTCGGCGGCCTGGGCGGCGGCATCGGCGGCGGCGGGGTCGGCAGCGCCGGTCTCGGTGGCGCCGGCGGTGGTTTCGGCGGCGGTGCCGGCGTCGGCTCGGCCGGCGGGATCGGCGGCGGTGCCGGCGGTGGCCTCGGCGGCGGTGCCGGGATCGGCGTGGGTGGCATCCCCGGCATGGTGGGTGGCGGCAACGGAAAGCTGCCGCCGATGACGAGCGCGGCGAACGCGTTGCGCACCGCCCAGGCCGCCGGTGGCGCCGGGATGGCGGGCGGCGCGCGTGGTGCCGGCGTCGGCGGTGCCGGAATGATGGGCGGCGGCATGATGGGCGGCGCGGGTGGTGCCGGGCAGGGTGGCGGCACCGGCTCCGAGCACTCGTCGTGGTTGACTGAGGATGACGATCCGTGGGGCCCTGGTGACGGGGCGTCCCCGGGTGTCCTTCGATGAGGATGGACGGATGAGGGTGAACCTCGGAGGCCTCCGGCCGGTAGTCGCCTGTCTCCTGGCGGGGTTCCTGGTGGTGGGGGTCGCTCAACCGGCGGCCGCCGCGCCCCGTCGGGCCGAGCAGTGGTATCTGGACGAGCTCCGGATCGACCAGGTGCACAAGATCTCGACCGGGCGGGGCGTGGTCGTGGCCGTGGTCGACACTGGCGTCGAGGCCAGCCACCCGGACCTGCGAGGTCAGGTGCTTCCCGGTGGACGCAGCTACGGCGCCTCCGGAGACGGCCGGGCCGACGAGGTCGGGCACGGCACGCACATGGCCGGCATCATCGCGGCGAAACCCAGCCGCGACGGGGTGGACGGCATCGCCCCCGGCGCGAAGATCCTGCCCATCAAGATGCGCAAGGAGGACGGCGTCTACACCGACGCCGGGATTGCCCGGGGCATCCGGATGGCCGTCGACGGCGGGGCCAAAGTGATCAACATATCCATTGGTGGCCCCGGCTTTGCCAATCCCGTGCAGAAGAGCGCAATCCAGTACGCGTTGGACCGTGACGTCGTCCTGGTCGCCTCCGCGGGTAACACCGCCCAGGGCCGCACCACAGTGGGCAAGCCCGCCAACACCCCCGGTGTGATCGCGGTGACCGGGACGACCAAGGGCGGCGCGTTCTGGTCCGGCTCCGTCCAGGGGCCGGAGGCGGTGGTCGCCGCTCCCGGCGACAGCGTGTACAACGTCACCAACGAGGGGGGCTACGGCTGGGGTGACGGCACCTCCGACTCCAGTGCGATCGTCTCCGCTCTGGCCGCGTTGATCCGAGCCAAGTACCCGGACCTCAGTGCTCCGAGCGTGATCAACCGGATCATCCGGACCGCGCGGGACGCGGGCCCGTCCGGGCGAGATCCGCAGTACGGCTTCGGGGTGATCGACCCGATGAAGGCGCTGACCGCGAACGTGCCACCGGTCACCGTCAACCCGCTGCTCGACCCGGCCGCGGCGGCGACCGACCCGGGCCCGGCCCGTGCCGGGGGCCCGGACGAGGAGTTCGACGTCACCCAGCACGGCGATCGCGGTGGCCCCACCGACCAGCAGGTCATGGTGGTCGGCATCGGCATCGCCGTGGTGCTGGTGTTGCTGCTGGGTCTCGTGGTCTTCCTCATCTGGAACCGCCGCCGGTATCGGCGGGAGGCGGCCCGGGCCGCCGACATCCCGGACGAGCTGCTCGACCGGGCGGCCCAGGGCGCGTACCCGCCGCCTGACGCGGGTTACGCGCCACCGCCGGGCTACCCGCCTCCACCCGGGTATGCCCCGCCTTCCGGCTACGCCCCGCCCTCGGGCTACACCCCTCCCTCCGGTTACGGCCCGCCGCCGGGCGGGTCACCGCCCGCGCCGCCGAGGGAGCGGTAGCCGGTCCGCCTCACGGTGGCCGGCCGGTGACCTCCGCGTCACCGGCCGGCCATCGGCTTTCGTGCCGGGTGGTCGCGACCCTGACGACCGGTTTGTGACCGTCTGTCTGGTGATTCGGCCGCCCCGGCTGCGTACCGCCACGAGCCCTGCGCCAGGATGGGCGGACACGCAGGTACACCCGAGGAGCCCACGATCGCCAAGAAGCCTCAACCCGAGGGCGGCCAGGCACCGGTCGTCCAGCGCGTCCGCATCCGGTACGCCAAGCGCGGACCGCTGCGATTCACCTCGCACCGGGACTTCGCCCGGGCGTTCGAGCGCGCGCTACGCCGGGCCGCCGTGCCGGTCGCCTTCTCCCAGGGGTTTCACCCGCACCCGAAGATCTCCTACGCCAGCGCCGCGCCGACCGGGGTGGCGAGCGAGGCGGAATACCTGGAAATCGCCCTTCAGGCGGCCGTCGACCCGGAGGCGTTGCGCGCCGCGTTGGACGCCGCGCTCTCGCCGGGGCTGGATGTTCTGGACGCCGTGATCGCCGAAGGGGGCAACCTGCCGGACCGGATCGAGGCGTCGCACTGGCACATCGAGTTGCCTGAGGTCGACACGGCGGTGCTGCGCGCCGCGGTGGACGCCTTCGTCGCGGCCGAGGAAGTGCTGGTCGAGCGGATGACGAAGCAGGGTCGACGCACTTTCGACGCCCGAGCTGCGGTGATATCGATCGATGTCCAGCTGCCTACGCCGACGCCTTCCGGGGCGCCGGCCGTACCGTGTGCGATACTCGAACTGGTCGTGCGGCAGGTCACCCCGTCCGTACGGCCCGATGACGTCCTTTCCGGCCTCCGCGTGGTGGCCGACCTGGAGCCGCCGGTTTCGCCGAGGGTGACACGGCTGGCTCAGGGCACGTTGACCGCGCAGGGTGCGATCGTGGATCCGTTGGATGCGGACCGCGACGGGGCAGCCATCGTTGGGCACTGACCGACGGTCGGTGTTCTGGCAGGCAGACTTCGGCGGTCGCGCACCACGCGCGCCCGGCGGAAACACTTTTGCGGCGACCCTGCGTGGCAGCGCTCACCCGCGCCCGGGCTAGCCAGAACTGGAGAACGTCCATGCTCGAGAACGAGCCCGAGGGCGGCGAACGGACCGGTTCACAGCCGGCCGGTGACACCGCCGACCAGAGCACCACGGCCGACGGCGCCGCCGTCGAGACCTCCACCACCGCTGTCGGGTCGGCCTCGATGGAACCGGCCGGCGCGGAGAGCGCTCCCGCTGAGGCCGACGAACCGGCCGCGCCGGTGCGGCGCACCCGGGCGACCCGTCGTCGGGCCGCCCCGCTCAACCAGCCGGAGCAGACCGACGCCCCGATCGAGGCGCCCAGCGGTGGCGCCGGCAACGTCGAGTCGCCGCAGGCGGAGGTCTTCGCCCCGGTCTCCGGCGACCTGGACGTCGCACCGAAGACCCCCCGGCGCCGCCGCAAGGCCACCCCCGTCGAGACGACCGCCGAGGAGCCGCTGGTCGCCGCCTCTGCGGAGGCGGCCTCGGCCGAGGTGGTGCCGCCGGTCAAGGTGACCCGTACCCGGCGGAAGAAGGCCACGCCGGCGGCCGTCGAGGAGCCGCCCGCCACCGAGCAGCCGCTCGCGGTCGAGGAGCCGGTCGCGGTCGAGGAGCCGCTCGTCGAGGAGCCGGACGTCGCCGAGGAGCCGGCGGAGTCCGACCTGCGCGAGGCCGAGGCCGAGTTGAACGACTCCCCGGCCCTCCCGAGCACGTCCGCCGCCGAGCTGGCCTGGAGCAGTGGTGCGCAGAACCGCTCCGGCGAGGTGCCACCGGGTGTGGCCGTCTCCGGTGTGACGGATGAGCCGAACGAGCCGGCCGAGATCGAGCCGGAGCAGCCGCGTACCCGTCGCCGGCGCGCCGCCCTCTCCGCGCCCACAGTGCTGTTCATGGCACCCCAGCCGGACGCCGTGCCGGTGACCCGACCGGTGGAGCCCGCCGCGACGACCGAGGAGCCGGCCGTCGAGGAGGCCGCCGAGCCGTCCCGCCGCCGTCGGCGCGGTCGCCGCGAGGTCGAGCCGGTGGAGCCGATCGAGGCCATCGAGGCCGAAGAGGAGCCGACCGAGGAGGCCGACGAGGCCGCCGAGGCGGATGAGGACGACGAGGACAGCGCCGCCGCGCGCCGCCGCCGCCGGCGTGGTCGCCGGGGCCGGGGCCGGGGCAAGGGCGGGGCCGACGACGCCGAGGACGAGGAGTCCGACGAGGCGGCGCAGGCCGACGAGGAAGAGACCGCCGAGGCAGAGGCCGAGGCCGACGAGGACGAGGAGTCCGAGGGCGGGGACGGTCTGACCCGTCGTCGTCGTCGTCGCCGCCGTCGTGGCGCCGGCGACACCGAGGGCGCGGCGGACGACGGCGTGCCGACCGTGGTGAAGATCCGCGAGCCGCGCCGGACCGTCGACGAGGTGCAGGGTGTGTCCGGCTCGACCCGGCTGGAGGCCAAGCGCCAGCGCCGCCGGGACGGTCGGGAGCAGCGCCGTACCCGCCCGCCGATCCTCAGCGAGTCGGAGTTCCTGGCGCGCCGGGAGGCCGTCGACCGGGTGATGGCGGTCCGCCAGCGCGGTGACCGCACCCAGATCGCCGTCCTGGAGGACGGCGTGCTGGTCGAGCACTACGTCACCCGCAACTCCTCCGGGACGATGGCCGGCAACGTGTACCTCGGCAAGGTGCAGAACGTGCTGCCGAGCATGGAGGCCGCGTTCGTCGACGTCGGTCGGGGCCGCAACGCCGTGCTGTACGCCGGTGAGGTCAACTGGGACACCTCCGGGCTGGAGGGGCGGGCCCGCTCGATCGAGCAGGCGCTGCGCTCCGGGGACTCGGTGCTGGTCCAGGTCACCAAGGACCCGATCGGGCACAAGGGCGCACGGCTGACCAGCCACATCGCGCTCTCGGGCCGGCACCTGGTCTACGTCCCCAACGGCAACGCCTCCGGGATCAGCCGCAAGCTGCCGGACAACGAGCGCAAGCGGCTGCGGGACGTGCTCAAGAAGCTGGTCCCGGACGGCGCGGGCGTGATTGTCCGGACGGCCGCCGAGGGCGCCACCGAGGACGAGTTGGCCCGTGACGTCAAGCGGCTCCAGGCGCAGTGGGAGGACATCCAGGCCAAGGCCGCCGAGGGTGGCGCCCCGGCACTGCTCTACGGGGAGCCCGACCTGGTCATCCGGGTGGTCCGGGACCTGTTCAACGAGGACTTCCGCGAGCTGGTGATCGAGGGCGAGCAGTCGTACGACATCGTCGAGTCGTACCTGTCGCACGTCTCTCCGGACCTGGTCGACCGGGTGCGCCGGCACGTCGGCACGAGCGACGTGTTCGCCGAGTACCGGATCGACGAGCAGATCATCAAGGGTCTGGACCGCAAGGTCTTCCTGCCCTCCGGCGGCTCCCTGGTGATCGACCGCACCGAGGCGATGACTGTCGTCGACGTCAACACCGGCAAGTACACCGGCTCCGGGGGCAACCTGGAGGAGACGGTCACCCGCAACAACCTGGAGGCGGCGGAGGAGATCGTCCGTCAGCTCCGGTTGCGGGACATCGGCGGCATCGTGGTGATCGACTTCATCGACATGGTGCTGGAGTCGAACCGTGAGTTGGTGCTGCGCCGGCTCACTGAGTGCCTGGGCCGGGACCGCACCAAGCACCAGGTCACCGAGATCACGTCGCTCGGCCTGGTGCAGATGACCCGTAAGCGGATCGGCGCGGGCCTGCTGGAGGCGTTCAGCGAGACCTGCGAGTGCTGCAAGGGCCGGGGCGTCATCATCCACACCGAGCCGGTGCCGGAGAAGCCGCGTCCCGCCGGTGCGGGGGAGAAGGTCAAGGCGGTCGCCTCGGCGGTGGCTCCCGCTCCGGCTGCGGAGCAGGGTGCCACCTCGTCCCGCCGCCGGGCGCGCAAGAACGCCCCGGCCGCGGCCGAGCGGACCGCGGTCGAGGTCGTCGACACCGACACCACGGCCGAGCCGGGCACCGACTACCAGGACACCATGGGCTACGACCTGTCCCGCTACGAGTCGGACACCGCCGCCGCACCGGCGATCTCCGACGCTCAGCAGGGTGAGTCGGCTCGGCTGGCCGCGGCTGACGACCCGGACGCGCTCGCTGACGGTGAGGGCGACGAGGAGACCACCGAGGGCGGTGGCGGCCGTCGCCGGTCGCGCCGCGGTGGAGCCCGTCGGCGGACCCGCCCCTGAGCGCCTGACCGGCCACGTGTTTGACGAGGTCCCTCTCCCGGCAAAGTGACGGGGGAGGGACCTCGTCGTTGTGGCCACCCGGTCCTCGATCGGCCGTCCCAGGTCAGGAGAAGAAGATGCGCCGTCTGCTCGCGGTCACCGCGCTGCTCACCATGCTCTCCGGCGCGGCCGGCTGCTCCACCGGTGGGACCGCCGACGGCGCTGGCCCGGCGGCCGCTGGCACCCCTCCCGGCCCGACCGGCATGCCGGCCAGCGGTGGTGTGGCGGGCGGCAACGCCACCCAGGTCTGCGCCGCCGCGCAGGAGGCCAGCACCACTGCCGTCCGGACGTACGTGGCGGAGCTGGGTCGGATGCTCGCCGCGGTGGGCGCCGGGGACAGCCGTACGGCCGAGGCTGCCCGGGGACGGGCCGAGGCGGCGCTGGCGGGCTGGCGGACCGTACTGCGGGAGCAGTCGGAGCGGACCGACGATCCGCAGCTCAAGACGTTGCTCACCGACCTCGGCACCGAGGTTTCCGCGCTCGGTGCCGACGTCGAGGCGATCGACGAGACCGAACTCGACCGGCTCCAGCAGCGCCTCGACCAGCTCTGCGCGCGCTGACCAGGGCGGGCCGGTTTGGGGTACGGGCCAGCGATGGCGTACTCTTGCCTGCGGCCCACCTTTGGTGTGCCGAGTTCCCGTGTGCCCGCGCCGCCGTGCACTGCTACCCGGCGAGCCGCTGCGGGAACGACCGCCAGCAGCCTCAACGACAGGGAGTCCGCCTCCGATGTACGCGATCGTCAAGACCGGCGGCAAGCAGTACAAGGTCGCCGAGGGCGACGTGATCGAGGTCGAGAAGCTCACCGGTGCCCCCGGTGACGCGGTGAAGCTCACCGCGGTGCTCCTCGTCGACGGTGACGACCTGGTGACCGACGCGGCGAAGCTTGCCGAGGTCGCGGTGTCCGGCGAAATCGCCGCGCACACCAAGGGCCCGAAGATCCGGATCCACAAGTTCAAGAACAAGACTGGCTACCACAAGCGCCAGGGTCACCGTCAGCCGTTGACCCAGGTCAAGGTGACCGGCATCTCCAGCGGGAAGTAGGTCGTCCTCCAATGGCTCACAAAAAGGGTGCGTCCAGCTCGCGTAACGGTCGTGACTCCGCGGCCCAGCGACTCGGCGTGAAGCGCTTCGGTGGTCAGGTCGTCAGCGCCGGTGAGATCATCATCCGGCAGCGTGGCACCAAGTTCCACCCCGGTGACCTGGTCGGCCGTGGCGGCGACGACACGCTGTTCGCGCTGTCCGCCGGTGCGGTCCTGTTCGGCACCAAGCGCGGTCGCAAGACCGTCAGCATCGTTCCGCAGCAGTAGTTCTCGGGCTAAGCGGGCCGCGGACCTCCGGGTCCCGGCCCGCTTAGCCTTTTTAGCGAAGTGCGAGGTCGAGCCTCGCTGGAAGGATTGACGCCGTGGCAACGTTCGTTGACCGGGTCGTTCTGCATCTGCAGGCCGGCGATGGCGGGCACGGTTGTGCCTCGATCCACCGCGAGAAGTTCAAGCCCTTCGGTGGGCCGGACGGCGGTAACGGTGGGCACGGGGGCAGCGTGTCCCTGGTGGTCGACCCGCAGGTGACCACGCTGCTCGACTTCCACTTCCACCCGCACGTCAAGGCCGACAACGGCAAGGGCGGCGCCGGCTCGAACCGGGACGGGGCCAACGGCCACAACCTGGTGCTGAAGGTGCCCAACGGCACCGTGGTGCAGACCTCCGACGGCACCGTGCTGGCCGACATGGTCGGTGCCGGCACCACGTTCGAGGTCGCCCGCGGCGGGCGCGGCGGGCGGGGCAACGCCTCGCTGGCCAACGCCAAGCGCAAGGCGCCCGGCTTCGCCGAGCTGGGGGAGCCCGGCGACCAACTGGACATCGTGCTGGAGCTGAAGAGCGTCGCCGATGTGGGCCTGGTGGGCTTCCCGTCCGCCGGCAAGTCGTCGCTGATCTCGGTGATCTCCGCCGCGAAGCCGAAGATCGCCGACTACCCGTTCACGACCCTGGTGCCCAACCTCGGCGTGGTCCGGATGGACAACCACACCTTCACCGTCGCGGACGTGCCGGGCCTGATCCCCGGCGCGGCCACCGGCAAGGGTCTGGGCCTGGAGTTTCTGCGGCACATCGAGCGCTGCGCCGTGCTGGTGCACGTCATCGACTCGGCGACCCTGGAGCCCGGCCGTGACCCGGTGGCCGACATCGACGCCATCGAGGCCGAGCTGAGCCAGTACGGCGGCCTCACCGACCGGCCACGGCTGGTCGCCATCAACAAGATCGACGTGCCGGACGGCCGCGACCTCGCCGAGATCGTGCGCCCCGACCTGGAGGAACGCGGTTACCAGGTGTTCGAGGTCTCTGCGGCCACCCGGGAGGGGCTCAAGGAGCTGACCTACGCGATGGCCGATCTGGTCGACGCAGAGCGTAAGGCCGCTCCGCCCGCCGAGCCGACCCGTATCGTCATCCGCCCGATCGCTGTGGACGACGACGGTTTCACCATCACGGCCGAGGCGGACGGCTCATTCACAGTGCGTGGTGTCCGGCCGGAGCGCTGGGTCAAGCAGACCAACTTCGACAACGACGAGGCGGTCGGCTACCTGGCTGACCGACTGGCCCGGCTCGGGGTGGAGGACAAGCTGGCCAAGGCCGGCGCGCAGCCCGGCGATCTGGTCCGGATCGGCGTGCGCGAGTTCGACTGGCAGCCGACCCTCTTCGCCGGTGTGGACTTCGTACCCGGCAACCGGGGCACCGACGTCCGCCTGGAGGAGAAGTCGAACCGGGCCTCCGCCGCGGACCGGCTCGCCGCCCGGAAGGCTCGCCGGGTCCGCTCGGCCGACGATTTGGGCGCGGACGCGTCCGACGACGACATCGACGACGAGGACGACGCCGAGTAGTTCGTTGCGCTCCGTGGTGGGGTTGATTTCCGGAAACCTCCCCGAAATCCACGCCTCCTAGCGTGGGGTGATGCTGATCGAGTCCCGGCCTGCCACCGATCCGGAGATCGCCGCCATGGTCATCGCGCAGCAGCGTGAGCTGCGCGAGGCCGACGGCGGGTTGGACGGGCAGGTCTTCGTCCCCCATGACGACGTCCGCTACCTGGCGGTGGTGGTGAACGGTCGGGCGGTCGCCTGCGGCGGGCTCCAGGCGCTCGATGCCGAGACCGGCGAGGTCAAGCGGATGTACGTGCGGCCCGCGTACCGGGGGCGGGGGATCGGTCGTCAGTTGCTCGCCGCGCTGGAGGAGTGCGCGTTCCGGCAGGGGCACTCGGTGGTCTGCCTGGAGACGGGCAGCTACCTGCCGGCTGCCATCGCCTTGTACACCGCGTGTGGCTACCAGCAGATCCCGGTCTACGGCGAGTACGTGGGCAACTCGTACAGCGTCTGTTTCGCCAAGCGGTTGCCGGTCGCGGCCTGACGGCCGCGTAGCCGCCGCCGCGTCGCCGGTTCAGGCGCCGGTGCTGGCGTGTTCGACGGTCACCGGCTTCGATTCCGGCGAGGCGTGCTGGCGCAGCACGATGCTCAGCAGGATCAGCGCGCCGACCGCCAGAAACTCGCTCTGCCAGTTCTGCATGGACTGGAACCAGAAGTCGCTGGTGCCGAGGAAGTCCCACACCCCGATCGGTGGTGCCCCGCTCTGGAGCGCCTGCTCCTGGTTGTACGCCGCGGTGCCACCGAACAGGTGACCGACGAACGAACCGGCGAAGATCAGCAGCAGCGCGAGGGAGAGGCTGTTCCGGTAGATCACCAGCGGCAGGCCCCCGACACGTACCGGCCAGGGTGACTGCGGGGTCGCCCGGCGCTCGTCGTCCTCCGGTCGGTCGGTCTGGTCCATCGGCTTCGACTCGGCCGAGCCCCGCTGCACCAGGTACGCGGTGAGCAGCACGTAACCGCCCATCTGGAGGAACTCGGACTCCCAGTTCTCAAAGACCGCCTCGGCGAAGTGCCCAGTGGTCAGGTACGACGGCCAGCTCAACGGCGCGGCCCCGAACTCGGTCAGCTCCTCGTTGTGGGTCTGCCAGCCGAAGACGCTCTGCAACACCAGGAAGACCAGGAACGCCCCCAGCATGGCGACGGCCAGGGCGTTGTCACGCAGCCAACGAGGCATGATCGCACCTCCTTCGCCGGTCGACTTACCCCTGCGGGCGTGACCTCGAAACCACAAAGGTCCAGTTCAGTGCCGTTCGGCGGGGCTGTCCAGGCGTCCGCCGGTGCCGGCCTGGTTCGACAGGAGCAGCCCGAGCGCGAGCATCCCGAAGCCGAGAGCGAGGTGCAGCCAGTTGTCGGCGTCGTTGACCGGCAGGATGTTCGCCCCGCCCTCCGGGTTGACCGCCTCGATCGCCAGGCCGTACAGCCAGAGAGCGAGGTAGATCGCGCCACCGGCGGCCAGGAAGACGCGGGCACCTGCGACGCTGCGGGCCAAGACCAGGCCGGCCAGCCCGAAGAGCAGGTGCACCACGTTGTGCAGGATCGACACCTGGAACAGCCCGAGCAGGTGGGCGTCCGAGTGGTGCCCGGCGAACCGCAGCTCGCCGTAGTCGGTGGTGATGCCGGGGATGAAGCCGAGGACGCCGATCAGCAGGAAGACCCCGGCCACGACCAGCGCGGCCAGCTGGACCCGGGGTCGAGGGCCGGCCGCTCGGCCGCCTCGTGCGTCTCGTGCCATCGCTGCCCCCTCCGTGGATCTGCCAACCTTCGCGAACCTCACTGTCCGCAGCGGCGACGTGACGCAGCCCGACGATCCTCCATTTTGAAGACCAACCGGTGGGCCGCGCAGATAAATGCACGAAGAGGTATGGAAGCCGAAACGCAGGGTAGGTGAATGGTCAGCGGCGGCGGCAACGCGCCGCATCCCCCCAGCACAACCGCTACGACTTTCTGAGCGGAAGGGAAATCATGACTTACGATCTTTCACCTACGTCTTCCACGTACGGGCAGCAGTCGACCAACGGCGGTGGCGTCCGCGACCAGGCGCGCCAGGTCGGGTCGGAGGCCGCGCAGGCTGGTGGCGCGGTCGCCCAGACCGCCAAGGAGCAGGGCACCGAGGTCGGCCGTGAGGCGGCCCGGCAGGCCCGCAACCTGTACGGCGAGGCCCGCAGCCAACTCGCCAGCCAGACCGGTGAGCAGCAGCGCCGAGCCGCCGGTGGGCTGCGTTCGCTGGCCGACGAGATGCGCTCGATGGCCGAGCAGGGTGGCCAGGCCGGCCCGGTGACCGAGCTGGCCCGCCAGGCCGCCGACCGGGTGCAGGGCGCCGCCGGTTGGCTTGAGCAGCGCGAGCCCGGCGACCTGATCACCGAGGTACGTGACTACGCGCGGCGTAACCCGGGCACCTTCCTGGTCGGCGCAGCGGTGCTCGGTGTGCTGGCCGGTCGGCTGACCCGTGGCATCTCGGCCGCCGGCGACGACTCCGGCAACGGCTCCTCGACCTTCCGGGGCGCCGGGGCGTACGACCCGGAGCAGACCGCAGTGATCCCGACGCAGCCGCCGGCGCCCCGCGCGGTGCCGGACGCCGTTCCGCCGGGCGGTTACCTCGACCCGACCCCCGGTACGCACACCCCGCCGACGTCCGGTGGCTACACCGACCAGACGCCCGGTACCTACGCCGACCCGGCGCCCGGCGGCTCCGCCGAGCCGGGTCGAGGCGACTACCCGGAGCACTCCGGCACCGGCCAGCCGCTGCCGCCGGTGACCCAGACCGATCCGCTGCCGGGCGTGCCGTCCAGCGGCAGCCCTCGCCCGTGAGCCGCCGAGTCATCCGAAGGGAGGCGACGGCATGAGCATGCCGACGCAGGGGTCCGGGCTGGACTCCGGTTACCACCCTGACGCGGGTGCCCCGCACACCGCGTCGGAGGTGAAGGGCAGCTCGCTGGGTGACCTGATGCGTCAGGTCACCGCCGACCTGTCGACGCTGATGCGCCAGGAGGTCGAGCTGGCCAAGGCCGAGATCCGGCAGGAGGGCAAGAAGGCCGGCAAGGCCGCGGGCCTCTTCGGTGGTGCCGGCTTCGGCGGCTACATGGTGGCCCTCTTCGTGTCCATCGCCATCTGGCAGTTCCTGGACAACGTCATGGACTCCGGCCTGGCCGCGCTGATCGTGGCCGTGATCTGGGCCGTGGTCGCCGCGGTCCTCTACTCGATGGCCAAGAAGAACGCCCAGCACGTACGCGGGCTCAAACAGACCAACGACAGCGTGCAGCGGATCCCCGACGCGCTCAAGCCGCACCCGGAGGGAGTCACCCGATGAGCACCGATCCCGATCAGATCCGCCGGGAGATCGAAGCCACCCGTAACAGCCTCAGCTCCGATGTGGATGCGCTGGCGTACAAGGTCAGCCCCAGCCGCATCGTCGACGACCGCAAGCAGCGGGCCCGTTCCGCTCTGCAGAATGTGAGGGACAAGGTCATGGGAACCGCGTCTGACCTCGGCCACGGCACCGGCCAGGCCGCCCACTCGGTGGGCGACCGCGCCTCGTCGGCGGCCTCCAGCGTCGGCGACGCCGCGCAGTCGGCGGCGACCACTGTCAGCGACGCCGCGCACAGCGCCCCGCGGGTGATCCGGCAGAAGTCCCAGGGCAACCCTCTCGCCGCCGG
Source organism: Micromonospora salmantinae (assembly GCF_022230905.1). NCBI lineage: Bacteria > Bacillati > Actinomycetota > Actinomycetes > Micromonosporales > Micromonosporaceae > Micromonospora > Micromonospora salmantinae. The sequence goes on along the minus strand of NZ_JAKKFG010000027.1, from coordinate 55,593 downwards.
CCTGATCGCGTTCGGGGTCGGCTGGCTGGCCTCGTCGCTGATCCCGGCCTCCCGGCGCGAGCAGCAGGCCGCCACCCAGGTGAAGGCCAAGGTCAGCGAGCACAGTGGGGCCGTGAAGGAGAAGCTGGGCGAGGTGGCCGGCGAGCTGCGCGAGCCGGCCCAGCAGGCCGCCGAGTCGGTGAAGTCCACCGCTCAGGACGCCGTGCACGCGGTCAGGGACGACACGAAGTCCGCCGCCCACCAGGTCAAGGACCACGCCACCCCCTGACCCACCCTCAACCCAGCACGACAGCTCGCGGTCACCCTCCGGTGCCCGCGAGCTGTCGCGTCGAAGCCAGCGCCGATCTTGCGGTTTCGGCTGGTGTTCTGTGGGTCTAACGGCGGTTTTGTCCCGACCGAAAGTGCAAGATCGCGGGGAGACGTGGGTTGCGCGGGGCGGGGTTGGCGGCTCGGCGGATTCGGGTGTCGCCGTAGCGGACTCCGCCCAGCAGGAGGCGTTGGCCGACCGCCAGCCAGCCGCACAGACCGCGTTCCAGCAGCCAGAGTGGGGCCGCCAGCGCCGTGGCCGGCGGGAACACCCGGGTGCCGCCGGCGCGGCGGCGACCCGTCTCGGCCAGGGCGACGACACCGGCCGCCGCGCCGAGCAGCAGCCTGGGGCGGCGCGACGCGACCGCCGCCGCCAGCGCCGGCAGCACCGCGAGCGCGGTCAGCAGGCGAGCCGGCTGCGCCAGATCGTCGTACGCCTGACGGACCCGTTGACCACGGAAATGCGCGGCGTCCGGAGGCAGTCGGCGGACGTACAGCCAGGCCGGGGCGGCCTCGGTGCCGCCGTACCCGCGCACAGTGCGGATCAGCTCCAGGTTCTCGAAGAGCACGTCCGGGTCGTACCCGCCCATGGCCAGGAAGGTGCTGCGCCGCACGGCAAGGGTGCCCGGGTAGTCCGTCCCGAGCGCCCGGTTGAGCAGCGTGCGGCCGGTGTCCCACCAGGCGTGCCAGGGCAGCGGGTCGAAGTAGTTCTGCGGTCGTACCAGGTCCGCCCGGCCCAGCAGCCGATGCACCGCGGCCAGCGCGGACTCGTCGTACCGGACGTCGTCGTCGGCGATCACCACGTGCTCGTGGCCGGCCGCGCGGACGCCGGTGTGTACGCCCAGCACCTTGCCGTTGAGCCCACGCTCGCTCGGATCCGGTGGAAGGTGCCGGGCCAGGCCCCGCCACGCCTCGGCGTGCCGGGCGAAGAGGGGCGGAGGTGAGCCGTCGACCACGAGCACCTCGACCCGGTCACCGAGCCAGCGCAGGTAGTCGGTCAGCTCGGCCAGGCCGGTGTCGCTGTCCCAGCGCAGCGGCAGCACGTACGTCATCGGTAGGCGGACCGGCGACGTGCCGGCGCCCTCGTGCGCGACCGCCGACCGGCGGGTGGCGGGCCGGGCGTCTCCAGTAGGGCTGAACGAGGACATGGCAACTCCGTGGCGGCCAGGGTCGCGGTCGGTGTTGAGCAGCATCTGCCCGCATTTCCGTCGATCAAACAATGGGTCGTTTCGACTGCCGGAGCCCGGGTAGCGCTGCGCTCAAGAGCTGTCCATGCCCGGTTGTGCGGGTGGAGGAGAGAGACGTGATGACCAACAACGGAACCAGGTGGGCGCTGCTCGGCGTCACCGCGGCGACGGCCGTCGGCGTGGGGCGTGCGGTGGCCCGCCGTCGGCACCGGCATCAGCCGGAGCGGCAGGACGGTTGGTACGTGGTGCGTCGTGGGGTGACAGTGGACCGGTCCCGGGACGAGGTGATCGGCTTCTGGACCGACCGCGAACGGCTGGACCGCGCGCTGGCCGGGTGGGCCACGTTGCAGCAGCTCGACGAGCGGCGTTGGCGGTGCGTGGCCCGCGACCGGGCCGGCGGTGAGACGCAGTGGCAGGCCGAGATCACCGTCGAGGGGACGGGCACCCTGCGGTGGCGGGTCGAGGACGGGCCGACACCGCAGCTGGGTCGGATCGAGCTGACCGAAGCACCTCAGGGCCGGGGCACCGAGATCCGCGCCGAGCTGCGCTACCGCTCCGGTCCGGTGCGTCGGTTGGCCGGCCTGGTCGGCGGCGACGAGCCGGACCTGGCGCTGCGGGACGCGCTGCGTCGGGTGAAGGCGCTGATCGAGTGTGGCCAGGTGGTGGACACCCGGGACGACCCGTCCGGCCGGAGCCCCGCCCAGGAGAAGGCGACCGACAAGGTGCGGGAGACGTTGATGACGGGAGGACGGGCATGAGGGCGCTCTGCTGGGAAGGCGTCGGCAAGCTGGCCGTCCGGGACGTGCCGGAGCCCCAGATCCGCGCCGAGGGGGACATCGTCGTCCGGGTCCGGGCCAGCAGCGTCTGCGGCTCCGACCTGCACCTGATCAACGGGTACCTGCCGGCGATGCGGGAGGGGGACATCCTCGGCCACGAGTTCATGGGCGAGGTGGTGGAGACCGGGCCCGGCGTACGGCGGCACCGGGTCGGCGACCGGGTGGTGGTGGGGTCGGTGGTCGCCTGCGGTGGCTGTTGGTACTGCCGGACCGAGCAGTACTCGCTCTGCGACAACTCCAATCCGCAACCGGTGTTCACCGAGAAGCTGTGGGGACACTCGCCGGCCGGCATCCTGGGCTACTCGCACGCCGCCGGCGGCTACTCGGGATCACACGCCGAGTACATCCGGGTGCCGTTCGGCGACATCGGCGCCTTCGCCGTACCCGACGGGGTACCGGACGACTCGGTGGTGTTCGCCTCCGACGCGATGCCCACCGGGTGGATGGCGGCGGACTTCTGCGGGTTCACCGGCGGCGAGGTGGTGGCCGTCTGGGGTGCCGGTGGAGTCGGTCAGATGGCGGCCCGTTCGGCGCAACTCCTGGGCGCCGAGCGGGTCATCATGATCGACCGATTCCCGGATCGGCTCAAGACCGCCACCGAACGGATCGGGGTCGAGACGATCAACTACGCGGAGACGGACGTGCTGGAGGCGCTGCGTGAGCTGACCGCCGGGCGCGGGCCGGACGCCTGCATCGAGGCCGTCGGGATGGAGTCGCACGACGTCGGACCGACCTACGCGTACGACCGGGTGAAGCAGGCGGCGCGGTTGCAGACCGACCGCCCGACCTCGGTCCGCCAGGCGATCATGGCGTGCCGCAAGGGCGGCACGGTGAGCATCGTCGGTGTGTACGCCGGTCTGGTCGACAAGTTTCCGCTCGGCGCTGCCATGAACAAGGCCCTGGTGCTGCGGATGGGGCAGATGCACGCGCAGCGCTACATCCCGATGTTGCTCGACCGGCTCGCCGCCGGCGAGATCGACCCCGGATATCTGGCCACCCACCCGCTCTCCCTGGAGCAGGGGGCCCAGGGGTACGAGCTGTTCGAGAAGAAGGAGGACGGCTGTCTGCGCAGCGTCCTGCATCCCTGACGGCTGGGCGTACCCGCCTCGCCGGTCGCTGCGATCGGCGGGGCGGGGTCAGCCGGCGCGGCGCACGTTGGTGATGGTCAGCCCGAGGGGTGGCAGCGCTGGCATCCGGTGCAGATCCAGGGCGAGGTTCTGGACGGGAACGTCGTAACGCATGGTGGTGACGAGGTTGGTGACCGCCCGCTTCATCAGGTCGATGGTGATCCACTCACCGGCGCAGCGGTGCCCGCCCCAGTGGTCGCCGCCACCCTGCGGGATCAGCTCGAACGGGTCCACCCGGCGGCCGGCGAACCGCTCCGGGCGAAACAGCTCCGGTTGCGGCCAGAGCGTCGGGTGGTGGTTGGTGCCGTAGAGGTCGAGCAGCACCCGCCGGCCGCGCGGAAAGTGGTGGCCCTGCCAGTCGAAGGACCGCCGGACCCGGGCCGCCGCCATCGGGAAGAACGGGTAGTAGCGGCGTACCTCCTGGACGAACTGCTCGGTGGCTTCGCCGTCACGGACCCGTTCCCGCCAGGCCGGATGGTCGTGCAGGGCGAGCGCGGCGAAGGTCAGGTACTGGTCGACGGCGACCACCGGGCGCAGCACGTTGAGCAGCTCCACCGCCGCGATCCGCCGGGGGAGGAGGTTGCCGCCCCCGTCCCGGTGTTCGGCGATCACGGCCAGGGCGCTACCGGCCGGTGCCGGAGCGAAACCGACCCGGGTCCGTTCGATGAGATCGGCGAGCGAGCGTTCGGCGCGGTACCGGGCCAGCTGTCCCCTCCAGTGCCGGGGTCCCAGCACGGCCGGACCCTCGATCATGGCGTGCAGCTCGACGGCGCGGCGCTCGACCTGCGACGCGGGCAGCGGCACGCCGGCCCAGGCGCAGACCACCCGGGTCAGCATTCGGCCCAGCTCGTCGTAGAGCGACACCGGGCCGGCGCCCTCCCAGGCGGCGACCCGGGTCCGCCACTCGTCGTCGAAGAGCTGACCGAGCCGCTGGATCGCCGCCGGTGTCATGATCGACATGAACATGGCCTTGCGGTCGGAGTGCTCCGGCCCGTCCAGCCCCTGCACCCCGCCCCGCCCGGTCAGGGTCCGCTGCACCCGCAGCGGCATCGCTGAGGCGCGTTGGAAGCGGTCGTTGTCGTAGAACAGCTCCGCCGCCGGCCGGCCGCGCAGGCAGATGGTCGGGGCGAGCAGGATCCGGGTCTTGAAGACGTCGCTGCCGTACCGCTCACAGCGTTCGCCGATGAACCGGTAACCGGCGCGGAGCAACGCGAGGGTGCTGTCCGGGCTGCGGTCGGCCGGCATGGTCGCCATCGGGTTCTCCTCACGCGCAGGTGCGGCTGGTCGCCGTTTGCCGGTGCGCTTACCCCCGTCCACGCCGCTGAACCCCGCCCGGCTGGCCCCTCCCAGGGGCGGCGGAACCTGGTTTGCTGCTGGTGGGACGAGCACGGGGAGGGCGGATGCGCGACAACAGATCGCCGCACTGGCGGCAGCGGCGAGCGGCCGGGGCACTCGGCGCAGGCCGCGACGGGCGGTCACTGATCGGGCCGCCGCGGCGGCCCACCCGTCCGCACCGGTTCTTCACAGTGCACCTGGGCTTCACCGCGCCCGGCCCGGCCGAGGCCCGCGAGCTGGCCGTGGCGTACGCGGAGGCGCTGAGCCTGCTCCGCTCGGAGGTGGCACTCGGTGCGGCGGCCCTGTCACCGGCGGACGCCTGGCAGCGGGCCGAGCGGCTGTTCTGCGGCGCGGTCGGCCCGGACGGCGAACGCTGCGTCGACGTGGCCGACCACCCGGGCTTCCACCACGCCCCGGGCCCGGGTGGTCTCGGCTGGGGCGACGGCGACGTCCCCGGCGATGGTTGACCACCGGCCCTGGACGGCCGGTCCGGGGGTGCGCCGGCCAACGTGCCAGCGTGGCCGTGCCGGTGTCCCGACCACGGGCACCGGCACGGCGATCCCCCACCGACGGATCGGCGGGCACTGTCAGTCCAGGTCGAACTCGCCGTCCTGGGCGCCGGCCACGAAGGCGTCCCACTCGGCCTGGGTGAAGACCAGCACCGGGCCGTTCGGCTCGGCCGAGTTGCGCATCCCGATCAGGTCGTCGACGAAGGCGACCTCGACGGCGCTGTCGGAGGTGTCCCCCTCGGCCCGCTGCCAGACCGCCCGAGAGAGGTCGAAGTCGCCCTTGGGGTGCTGCGCCATGGTTCTTTCCTCCAGTGCCGAGGGTCGTGTGGTGACCGGTTGCCGATCCCCATCGGGCAGGATAAGCGGATGCCGAGCCTGACCCGTGTAGAGGCGACCGCGCGTGGCGCGGCGATTAGCGTCGAGTCCTACCAGGTGGACCTCGACCTCACCGGTGACGGTGACCTGTTCCGCTCCCGCGTCGAGATCCGGTTCCGGGCCACCGTCGGCGCCGCGACCTTCGTCGAGGCCAAGCCCGCCAAACTGCGCTGTGTACGCCTCAACGACCGCGACCTGGACCCCGCCCTGCTCACCGACAACCGGCTGCCGCTCGACGACCTGGCCGAGGAGAACACGCTCGTCGTCGAGGCCGAGATGGCGTACTCCAAGACGGGGGAGGGGATGCACCGCTTCGTCGACCCGGCCGACGGCGAGACCTACCTCTACGCCGAGTCCTTCCTCGACAACGCGCCGCGCATCTTCGCCGCCTTCGACCAGCCCGACCTCAAGGCCCCGGTCACGCTCTCGGTCACCGCGCCGGCGCAGTGGATCGTCGCCGGCAACGCCGAGCTGGCCGCCAACCCGGCCCCCGGGCGCTGGGAGTTCGCCCCGAGCGAGCCCCTGGCCACGTACTTCTTCTCGCTGATCGCCGGGCCGTACCACGTCCGGCGGGCCGAGCACGACGGCATACCGCTGGGCATCTACTGCCGCCGGTCGCTCGCCGAGCACCTGGACGCCGACGCCGAGGAGATCTTCACCATCACCCGGCAGTGCCTGGACCGGTTCCACCAGCTCTTCACCGAACGCTACCCGTTCGGCAAGTACGACCAGGCGTTCGTGCCCGAGTTCAACGGCGGCGCGATGGAGAACCCGGGGCTGGTCACCTTCCGCGACGACTACGTGTTCCGTTCGGCGGTCACCGACACCCAGCGCGAGCAGCGCGCCGGCACCATCGCCCACGAGATGGCCCACATGTGGTTCGGTGACCTGGTCACCATGCGCTGGTGGGACGACCTGTGGTTGAACGAGTCCTTCGCCGAGTACCTCGGCACCCGGGTCACCGCCGAGGCGACCCGCTTCGATCAGGCCTGGACCACCTTCGCCATGCGGCGCAAGGCCTGGGGCTACGCCGCCGACCAGCGGCCCTCCACCCACCCGATCGCCCCGCAGGAGGTCGTCGACGCCGAGGCGGGCCTGCTCAACTTCGACGGCATCTCGTACGCCAAGGGCGCCAGCGTGCTGCGTCAGCTGGTGGCGTGGCTCGGCGACGAGGCATTCCTCGCCGGCCTGAACGCGCACTTCGCCGCACACCGCTTCGGCAACGCCACGCTCGCCGACCTGCTGGCCAGCCTCTCCGCCAGCAGCGGGCGGGACCTGTCCGACTGGGCCGAGCTGTGGTTGCGCCGCCCGCAGGTCAACACGCTGCGTGCCGAGGTCGCCGTCGACGCCGACGGTCGCTACACCGAGGTGGCAGTGGTGCAGACCGCGCCCGAGTCGTACCCGGTGCTGCGCCCGCACCGGATCGGCGTGGGCCGCTACTCGATGGACGGCACCGGGCGGCGTGACGAGGTGGACATCGACCCGAACGCCGACGGAGGCCGCACCGTGCTCGGTGCGTTGACAGGCGAGCCGGCGGCCCGGTTGTTGCTGCTCAACGACGGTGATCTCACCTTCGCGAAGGTACGCCTCGACCCGGCGTCGGCGGACGCCGTCCCGCAGGTGCTGCCCGGTCTGGCCGACCCGCTGGCGCGAGCGGTGCTCTGGCGCGAGGCACTGGACGCGGTGACCGACGGCGAGCGGCCGGTCACCGGCCTGGTCGACCTGATGGCCGCCGCGCTGCCCACCGAGACCGAGGTGATCATCGCGGAGGACGTGCTGACACTCAGCCGGTCCCTGGTCGACCGCTACCTCGACCCGCTGACCCGCTCCACGGCGCTGGCCAGGGTCGCTGGGACGTGCCGGCGGCTGCTCGACGGCGCGCCGGCCGGGGAGTCGTTGCAGCTCGCCGCCGCACGGGGTTGGATCGCCGCGACCACCGACGCGGATCTGCTCGTCGGTTGGCTCGCCGGCCGGGACGTGCCGGCCGGTCTGAAGATCGACGCGGAGTTGCGGTGGGCGGTGCTGCGTCGCCTGGTGGTGCTGGGCGCCGCCGGCGAGGCGGAGATCGCCATCGAGGCCGCCGCCGACAACAGCTCCACGGGCGCGGAACGGGCCGCCCACTGCCGGGCGGCACTGCCCGACCCGGTGACGAAGCAGGCGACCTGGGAGATCATCCTGCGGGACACCGCGCTGTCCAGTCGACTGCTGGAGGCGATCACCGAGGGGTTCTGGCAACCCGAACAGGCCGACCTGACCGCCGCGTACGTCGATCGGTACTTCGCGGAGATGCCGGCCGCCGCGCACCGGCGTACCCCCTGGACGGCCGACCGGGTGGCCGCCCTGGCGTTCCCCCGCTACGCCGTGGCGCAACCCACCCGGGAGGCGGCCGCGGCGCTGCTGACCCGCGACGACCTGACCCCTGGCCTGCGCCGGGTGGTGACCGACGCCGACGACGACCTGCGTCGCGCGCTGGTCGCCCGGACGGCGGTGGCCGCCGCCTCGGCCTGACCGCTGCCCGCGCGCCCTGACGCCGTGGGGTGGCCGGCGCGACTGGCCCGGCGCGGGCTGGGCGCTGCCGGCGGGCTGCTGCGGGGTGGCTGGCCGGCCACCCCGCAGCCACCGCTCAGCGCAGGGCGGGCTCCGCGGTGACCGGCGCGTCCCAGTCGATGACGTAGCGCTGCTCGTCGGCGACGGTCTTCTCCGGGTCCAGCACCGTGCGCACCATCAGCGGCATCAGCAACGGCATCAGCGTCCGCGCGACCGCACCGGGGGCCTTCGCGTGGTTGATCCGGGCCGCGCGGGCCGCGACCTTCTCCACCCGGCTACGACGCAGCCGTACGTACGCGGCGAACGCCGCCTTGACGTCCGGCAGGTCGCGCAGGCAGCGGGCGAGTTGTACAGCGCTCTCGATGGCCAGCGACGCGCCCTGCCCCGAACTGTTCGACGGTGCGTGCGCCGCGTCGCCGACCAGCACCATCCGGCCCCGATGCCAGTGCGGCACGGGCGGCATGATCTGCAACGATCCGACCACCTGGAGGTCGTCGGCGTTGCTGGTGCCGACCAACTCCCGGCCCGGGTCGTCGTCGCCGTAGGTGGCGCGCAGCGTGTCCAGCCACTGCTCCGCCGGTACCGCCCGGGCCTCGACGAGGCTCATCGGCCGCTGCTGCGGCAGGTTGGCCCCCCACCGGGTGCCGCCGCCGGGCTCCGGCCAGTACAGGTAGTAGCCGCGTCGGCCGAACGCGAACGTCATGGTGCCCGACTCGGCGTCCACCTCGTGCCGGGCGACGGCTTCGAAGCCGAGCAGCCCGGTGAACCGGGGTCCGGGCGCGGCCGGGTCGATCAGATCCCGGACCGTGGAACGGATCCCGTCCGCGCCGACGAGGATGTCGGCGGTCGCGGTACTGCCGTCCTCGAAGCGTGCGGTCACGCCGTCGCCGGTCTGCTCGGCGTCGACCAGCCGCTTGCCGTACGCGAACGGCACGCCCTCGGCGAATGCCTGGTCGTGCAGCACCTGGTACAGCTCGGACCGGTGCACCACGTGCAGTGGCGGCACCCCGGTCAGCGTGGGCATGTCGAGGCGGCGGCGGCCGACGGCCAGAGCGCTGCGGTCGATCGGTGTGGCGATCGCCGTCACCGCCTCGTGCGCGCCGACCGTACGCAGAGCCGCCACGCCGTTGGGCGCGAGGGCGAGGGTGCCGCCGATGCCGCTGGCCGTGGTCGGGTACGCCTCGTAGACGGTTGCGGTGATGCCGGCGCGGCGCAGCGCGAGCGCTGTCACCGGCCCGGCGATGCCACCGCCGACGACGATCGCGGTTCGTACCGTGGTCATGCTCTCTCCCTGGTGTGGTCGGTGGTGCGCGGCGCGCGGACCTGTCGTGGTCGGTGCGCGGGCGCGCGGACCTGGGAGGGAGCCCGGTTATCCTCGTGATTGCCGCTTCGGGCCGGGTGCCTTCCCAGGCGTCGGTTCGGGGTCAGGGCCCCGGTGAGGTGTTGGCGCACCTCGCCGGGGCCGCTCTTCAGCCGGTGCTGTCGGCTCTCCGGCTGCTGCTGTCGGGGCGTTCGGTGCTGTCGGGGCTGGCCTCCGGGGTGTGGGTGGTTGGGGTGTCGGGGTTGAACCTCGGGGTGTGCGTTCCCTCGGCCAACTCGGTCAGTTCGGCCGGCATCTCGCCGGTCTCGTGGAAGGCCCGCCAGGTGCTCAACCCGGGGTAGCTCCCCGAGGTCAACTCCGCGAGCAGTGCCCGCAGCCAGTCCGCCTCCGCGTCCCGCATGGCGAGGTCGTACTCCGACTCCACCAGGAACAGCCGCGGGATCTCCCGCAGGTGCGCGTCGAGGGTTTCGCGGTCCTGGCGGATCGCGGCCTCCAGCAGGTCGAGTCGTTGCCGCAGCAGGCCGGTGGCCTCGTCGGGATGCAGCGCGGCGAGCACTGACAACCCGGCCCGGAAACGGGGATGCTCCGCCATCGGGGTGGAGACCAGCTCGCGGGCCCAGTCGACCAGCTCCGCCCGCCCCGCGTCGGTGATCCGGTAGACGGTGCGTTCCGGGCGTCGGCCCTCGCGCACGCTCTCCACCGCCTCGATCAGGTGGTGTTTGTCCAGGTTGCCGATCACCGTGTAGAAGGAGCCCCACTTGAACTCCATGTCCTGGTCCTTGCCCCAGGCCCGCAGTGCGGTGGCGATCTCGTACGGGTGCATCGGCCGCTGGACGAGTGCGGACAGCACGGCCAGCGCCAGCAGGTTGCCGACCTTGCGCCGCTTCGGCACGATGACCCCCTCGCTCGTCGACGGTTACTCGTCGACGAATATACGCCGACGGCCAGAACGCGGCGACCCCTCGCGCTGGACCGTGGGCCGGAGTGGGGTGACGTACGGCGGTGCCGGGCCGGGACGGTCGGCCACGACGCTCGGCCTACGATCATCGGGTGGAGGAAGATATCCGGCGGATCGGGATCATGGGTGGCACCTTCGACCCGATCCACCACGGGCACCTCGTCGCGGCCAGCGAGGTGGCGGACCGGTTCGGCCTGGACGAGGTGGTCTTCGTGCCCACCGGCCAGCCGTGGCAGAAGGCCGACGAGCCGGTCAGCCCGGCCGAGGACCGCTACCTGATGACAGTGATCGCCACCGCCTCCAACCCTCGCTTCCAGGTCAGCCGGGTGGACATCGACCGTAGTGGGCCGACCTACACGGTCGACACGCTGCGTGACCTGCAGGCCGAGTACGGCCCGAAGGTGCAGTTGTTCTTCATCACCGGCGCGGACGCCCTGCAACGCATCCTGTCCTGGAAGGACCTGGACGAGATCTTCGAGTTGGCGCATTTCATCGGCGTGACCCGCCCCGGTTTCCCGCTGAGTGACAAGCACCTCCCGGCGGACACCGTCAGCCTGATCCAGGTGCCCGCGATGTCCATCTCGTCGACCGACTGTCGCGCTCGGGTCGCCCGAGGCGAGCCGGTCTGGTACCTGGTGCCCGACGGTGTGGTGCAGTACATCGCCAAGCGGAGCCTCTATCAGCGCTGAGCGCACCCGTTATGCCCAGGTTCGTGGCGCTAACCGACCAGAACTGGACGATCGGGGTGCCGGCGGGTATGAGACGCTTGGAGGATCGCACGCTTGATCGAAGGAGAACGGTGACGATTTCCGAACGCGCTCACGAGCTGGCTATCGCGGCCGCCCAGGCCGCCGCCGACAAGAAGGCGCAGGACATCACGATCATCGACGTCGGCGACCAGCTCGCCATCACCGACGCGTTCGTGCTCGCCGCTGCCCCCAACGAGCGTCAGGTGCTGGCCATCGTCGACGCCATCGAGGAGAGCCTGCTGGAGCTGCCGGACAAGGCGAAGCCGGTGCGGCGCGAGGGCGAGCGTGGTGGCCGCTGGGTGCTGCTCGACTACGTCGACATCGTGGTGCACGTCCAGCACACCGAGGAGCGCGAGTTCTACGGGCTCGACCGCCTCTGGAAGGACTGCCCCACCATCCCGTTCGTCGATCGCGACCTGGTCGAGGCCGACGCCAGCGGGTCCGCCGCCGCCGAATGACCCGGCTGATCGTCTGGCGGCACGGCAACACCGACTGGAACGCCGCCAACCGCGTCCAGGGGCAGACCGACGTACCCCTCAACGAGCTTGGCCGCGACCAGGCCCGCGCCGCCGCCCCGCTGCTCGCGGGGCTGCGGCCCGACGCCATCGTGGCCAGCGACCTGAGCCGCGCCGCCGACACCGCCGCCGCGCTCGCCGCGCTGACGGGTCTGCCGGTACGCACCGACGCCCGGCTGCGCGAGCGGCACTTCGGCCAGTGGCAGGGTCTGCACCTCACCGAGGTCGCCGAGCGCTTCCCCGAGGAGTACGCGCGCTGGCGGGCCGGCGACCCCGACCCGGGCGCGGATCTGGAACCCCTGCACGACCTCGGCGAGCGGGTCGGCGCCGCACTGCGGGAGGCTGCCGAGGCGGCAGCCGGCGGCACGGTGGTGGTCGCCACCCACGGTGGCGGCTCCCGGCAGGGCATGGGTCATCTGCTCGGCTGGGACACCGGTGTGCTGCGCTCCGTCGGCTCGTTGGCCAACTGCCACTGGAGTGAGCTACGGCACGACGACCGTGCGCCGGCCATCGGGCGTCCGCAGGACGTCAGCGGCTGGCAGTTGCGGGCGCACAACGTCGGCCTGATCACCGCCCCGGTCGCCGTCGACGCGGTCTGAGCACTCGCGCCTCGGCGTTCGCGGCCTCGATCGGCTAGCGTGCCGGGCATGCCCGTCGCGGTTGTCATCGACTCCACCGCCTACCTTCCGCCCGAGCTGGTGCAGGCGCACCGGCTGACCGTCGTGCCGTTGACCGTCGTGCTCAACGGCGCGGAAGGGCTGGAGGGGGTGGAGACCCAGCCGGCCGACGCCACACTGGCGCTGAGCGCCCGCCGGGTCACCGCGACCACCTCCCGCCCGGCACCCGAGCAGTTCGCCCGGACGTACCGCCGACTGCTCGACGCCGGCGCCGACGGGATCGTCTCGGTGCACATCTCCGCCGCGCTGTCCGGCACGGTGGAGGCCGCCCGGCTCGCCGCCGCCGACCTCGACGGCCGGGTCGAGGTCGTGGACAGCCGCTCGGCGGGCATGGGGCTGGGCTTTCCGGCCATCGCCGCCGCCACCGCGGCCGAGGCCGGCGCCGACCTTGCCGCTGTACGCGACGCGGCGCTGGCCGCCACCGCCCGCACCACAGTCTGGTTCTACGTCGACACGCTGGAGTTCCTTCGCCGGGGCGGCCGGATCAACGCGGCCGAGGCGTTGGTCGGCACCGCGCTGTCCGTCAAGCCGATCATGCACATGCCGGACGGGGCGATAGTGCTGCGGGAGAAGGTGCGCACCGCCAGCCGGGGAGTGGCCCGTCTCGTGGACCTGGCCGTCGAGGCGGCCGACGGCGACGACGTGGATCTCGGAGTGCACCACCTGGCCGCGCCGCAACGGGCCGAGGCGTTGCGTGCCGCGCTCACCGAGCGGTTCGGTGACCGGCTGCACGACACGTACGTCTCCGAGGCGGGCGCCGTCGTCGCCGCGCACGCCGGGCCTGGCCTGGCCTGCGTGGTCGTCCACCGCCGACCGGAGGGCTGAGCCGTGCCCACGTCGTGCGTGGTGACCGGAGGCGGTCGCGGTGTCGGCCGGGCCGTGGTGGAACGGCTGCTGGCGACCGGCGCCACCATCGTCGTACTGGAACGCGACGCCGACGCGGTCGACTGGTTGGCCGACCATCCGGCCGCCGATCGGCTCGTCGCGGTGGTCGGCGACGCCGCCGACGAGCAGGTGGCCGAGCGCGCCGCCGAGCTGGCGGACCGCGCCGCGCCGCTGACCGGCTGGGTGAACAACGCAGCGGTCTTCCGCGATGCCACGCTGCACACCGCGTCGGCCGACACGGTGCTGGACCTGATCGGGTTGAACCTGCGCCCGGCCGTGGTGGGCGCCGCGGTCGCCGTCCGCCGCTTCCTGGCCCGCGCCGCCGGCGGCGCGATCGTCAACGTCTCGTCGCACCAGGCCCGCCGGCCGGTGTCCGGTGCCCTGCCGTACGCGACGGCTAAGGCCGCCGTGGAGGGGCTGACCCGGGCGCTGGCTGTCGAGTACGGGCGGCACGGCATCCGCGCCAACGCGGTAGCGCTCGGCTCGATCGCCACCGAGCGGCACACCGAATTCCTCGCCACGCAGGAGCCCACCCAGGCCCAGTGGATCGACGCCGAGCTGACCCGGCTGCACCCGGTGGGTCGCATCGGGCGGGCCGAGGAGGTGGCCGAGGCGGTCGCGTACCTGCTGTCGCCCGCAGCGAGCTTCGTCAACGGGGTGACGCTGCCGGTGGACGGCGGACGGGCCGTACTCGGCCTCGACCCAGAGACCCGCTGACCGTTCTCGTCGCGCCGCTGCTTCGCGCCGCTGTGTTAGCCTCCGTGCGCGCCCCAGATGGGCCTACCCCCGGAGGTTCTGGCTACTTCAGCCACCACGCCGAGATCGATGCGATGTACGCGTCTCTCGTGCGGGATCCGGGGCGTCGGTGCCCTCGGGGCTTCGTCATCTGTGTGGCTGGGTGAACGCTGTGGGCCTCCGGTCGGGTCTTCGGATCGACCGGGAAGAAGACGGTACGGATGACAGTCACGTTCAACCACACCATCATCGCCAGCAAGGACAAGAGCGCCTCGGCCGCGTTCTACCGGGAGCTGTTCGAGCTGCCAGAGGCGCCATCGTGGGGGCCGTTCGCCAACGTCCAACTGGACGAGGGTGTGCTGCTCCAGTTCGCCGAGCCGCCGGTGGACATCCAGATGCAGCACTACGCGTTCCTCGTCGACGACGAGTTGTTCGTGCGCTGCCTGGCGTTCGTCGAGGGACGTGGCATCACGTACTGGGCCGACCCGCAGTTGAAGCGGGAGGGGGAGACCAACACCGAGCACGGTGGCCGGGGCTTCTACTTCTTCGACCCGTCCGGCCACGCGATCGAAATCATCACCCGGCCGTACCTGTAGCAGGCGGCGTCCGTCGTTCGTCGAGAACGGTGTCGGCCCCGGCGGGCATCGGGCCGGCACCACCCGCCCAACGGCCGGACCCTTAGAACGCCTCGTCGGCCACCCCGCTGTAGCCGCGTAGACCGTGCTGCCGAGCCAGCGCGTAGATGGCATCGAGCTGGCCGAGCATCCCTACCGGGAGGGTGAGCAGCACGTACTTCGCCGCATCGTCGGGCGCGTCGACAAGGTCGTATTCGGTCGGTTCGAGGACGTCCACCAGATCGGGCCAGCGTGACAACAGCTCGCCCCGGAAGCGGGTGACGTCGGGGTGCGGTTCGAGAGGGTCTGTCGCCCCGTCGGCCAAGCCGTCATAGATCTCGCCGGGGTCGCCCACGCCAGCCTTCCAGAACACGAAATCACTGCTCACGGCGATGCTCCTGGACTGCTCGAACGGTGACCGGTCGCTCCGGCCGCCTGCGATCGTGGCGCGGTGAGTGAATATTCTCAGGCGATCTGGTGCCGGTTGCCGAGTGCCCATCGAACGTCGGTCAAGATCAGCACGAGATCGACCCTCCGCTTCTGGGCCGGGCGGCGAGTCACGCAGCGGCGATGTCTGACTGAAACGGCGTAGCCGCCGTCTGCGGCCATAGCAGGTCGGGGCATGATCAGGGCGTTGTCCACAGTGGCGTTGGTTGTCCACAGGACGGCGTCGTCCCGCTCCGCCGTTCCGGCCACCGCCATAGCGTCGCGGTGTGTCGCACGACGAGGAGACAGAGGTACGCCAGCGCCTGCGCCGGCTGACCGAGGCGGCTGTCGCACCGCTGCCCCGGCCGGAGGTGCCGCTCGCGGGCGTACCCCAGTCGTCCCTGGTCGGCGCGCTGCCGGCGGACGTGCTGTCCTCCCAGCCCGCCGCGGAACCGTCGTCGGCGGGCCTTGCGGTCCCGCCCGAGTCGCGGTTGCCCGGCCCGTCGGCGTTCGACCCTGGGCGGCGGGGCGTGCGGGCGTTGGCGGTGGTCGCCGTGGTGGTGGTCGTGGGCGCGGCAGGTTGGGCCTGGCAGGCCCGGCCGCAGTCGGAGCCGGTCGTCCCACTGGCCAGCGAGGCCGCGTCGGCCGCGCCGGCCGGTGACCCGAGTGTGTCCAGCTCCGGCGAGTTGGTGGTGGCGGTCGCGGGCAAGGTCCGAAAACCCGGTTTGGTACGCCTGCCGGCCGGGTCCCGTCTCGCCGACGCGGTGCAGGCGGCCGGCGGCGCCCTCCCGGGGGTCGACGTGGCGCTGCTCAACCCCGCCCGCAAGGTCATCGACGGCGAGCTGATCGTGGTCGGGGTGACGCCACCGCCGGTGCCGGGCGGTGCGGCCGGGCCTGCGGCAGGTGGTGCGGCTCCCGTCGCCGGGCCGCTGAACCTCAACACCGCGACGCTGGCGCAGCTCGACGCGCTGCCCGGGGTGGGGCCGGTGCTCGCCCAACGGATCCTCGCCCACCGGGATCAGCACGGCGGGTTCAAATCCGTTGGCGACCTACGCCAGGTCGACGGGATCGGCGATGCCCGCTACGAGCAGCTCAAGGACCTGGTGACGGTGTGAGCGGGTTCTCCGTACCCGCTGACCCACCGGCCGGCGGGGCTCAGCTCGGGCCGCCGGATCTGCGACTGGCCGGGCTCGCCGTGGCGGCCTGGCTCACGGCGCTCGCCGGCCTGCACCTCGGCAGCCGCGCCACGCTGCTGGTGGCCGGCACGGCGGCCGGGCTGACGGCGATTGGTGCCGTACACCTGCTCGGCCGCCTCGGCCGTCCCCGAGCCGTGCTGCGACGCTACGGGTGGGTCGCCGTGGCGGTCGGCCTCGGTGTGGTCTGCGGTGGTGCGGGCACCGCCGCCCAGCTCGCCGTTCGCGACGCGCCGCCGATCCGTGTCCTCGCCGAGCAACGCGCTCCGGTCACCGCCGACCTGGTCGTCCGGGACGATCCGCGCCCGATCCGCAGTGCCGGGCGGCCAGGCATGTTGCTGGTCTCGACCGAGCTGGTCCGGCTCACCGGCCCGGATGGTCGGCGGATCCACGCGTCGGTGCGGCTACTGGTCCTGGCGACCGACCCGGCGTGGCGGGGCCTGTTGCCCGGGCAGCGCCTCACCGCCGACGGCCGGCTCGGCGTACCGCGCGGTGGCGACCTCACCGCGGCGGTGCTCAGCACCAACGGCCCACCGGATCGGCACGGTGCGCCGTCCTGGGCGCAGCGCGCCGCCGGGACGCTGCGTGCCGGCCTGCAACGGGCCTGCGCGCCGCTGCCCGACGACCCCGGTGGGCTGCTGCCCGGTCTGGTGGTGGGCGACACCAGCCGACTGCCACCCGCCGTCGAGGCGGACTTCCAGGCCACCGGGATGACCCACCTCAACGCGGTCTCCGGCTCCAACGTGGCGATCGTGGTGGGTGCGGTGCTGTTGCTGGCCCGGTGGTCGCGCGCCGGCCCGTGGCTCGCCGCCGCGCTGTGTGGGGTGGCGCTGGTGGGGTTCGTCATTCTCGTGCGCCCGTCGCCGAGCGTCGTACGGGCAGCCACGATGGGAGCGATCGGGCTTGCCGCGCTCGCCGCCGGTCGACCTCGGGCGGCACTGCCCGCGCTGGCCGCCGCCGTGACCGTGCTGGTGCTCGTCGACCCCGAGTTGGCCGGGGACCCCGGGTTCGCCCTCTCCGTGCTGGCCACCGGTGGCCTGCTGCTGCTCGCGCCACGTTGGCGGGACGGGTTGCGTCGGCGAGGCGTCCCGCCCGGGCTGGCCGAGGCGCTGGCCGTGCCGGCGGCTGCCCAACTTGCCTGCGGCCCGGTCGTCGCCGGGATCTCCGGCACGGTGAGCCTGGTGGCGGTGCCGGCAAACCTCCTGGCGGTGCCGGCCATCGCCCCGGCGACCGTGCTGGGCGTGCTGGCGGCCATGGTGTCGCCGATCTGGCCGGCCGGCGCCGAGTTCGTCGCGTGGCTGGCGAGTTGGCCGGCCTGGTGGCTGGTGCTCATCGCCCGCCAGGGTGCTCGACTGCCGGGTGGCACCCTGCCGTGGCCGGGTGGGGTGCCCGGTGCACTGCTGCTGACCGGGCTGACCGTCGCGCTGCTGATCGCGGTGCGCCGGCCACTCGTACGCCGGCTGGTGGCGGTGGTCGGGGTCGCCGCCGTGCTGGGTGCCCTGCCGGTTCGGCTGGTGGCCGCCGGCTGGCCGCCCGCGGGGTGGGTGGTGGTGGCCTGCGCGGTGGGGCAGGGCGACGCCCTGGTGCTCCCGGTCGACCCCGGCCGGGCCGTGGTGGTGGACGCCGGGCCGGAACCGGGTGCGGTGGACGGTTGTCTACGTCGGCTCGGCGTACGGGAGGTGCCCCTGCTGGTGATCAGTCACTTCCACGCGGACCACGTGGGCGGGGTGGCCGGGGTGTTCCGGGGGCGGCGGGTGGGTGCCGTGCTGACGCCGTCGTCCACCGACCCGGAGAGCGGTCGGGACCTGGTTCGGGCGGCGGCCACCGGCGGGCGGGCCGCGCTGCTGACCACAGTGGCCGGCGCTCGCCACCCCGTGGGCGGGGTCGACCTGCTGGTGCTCGGCCCGCCGTACCCGCTGGCCGGGACCAGGTCCGACCCGAACAACAACTCGCTGGTGCTGCGCGCCACGGTGGCCGGGGTACGGATCCTGCTGGCCGGCGACGCGGAGACCGAGGAGCAGCACGCGATGGTGGCGCGGGCGGCCCCCGGCCAGTTACGGGCGGACGTGTTGAAGGTCGCGCACCACGGGTCGGCGTACCAGTACCAGGGCTTCCTCGACGCGGTGCGGCCGGCGGTGGCGCTCGTGCCGGTGGGCACGGGCAACACCTACGGGCACCCGAGTCCGGGACTGCTCGCCCAACTGGGCAGGGACGGCGTGCGGGTGCTGCGTACCGACACGGACGGCTACGTGGCGGCGGTCCGGACGGACGGCGGTCTGGCGGTGGCCCGACGAGGTGTGCCCGCGAGCCGACAGCCTTGAATAGGTCTTCGGTTAATCGAGCGAATTGCGGATTTAGCGAACAATTGAGTTGGATGTCTGGATTTGCGCTGTGTGCGGGCTGCGCCGATCAAGCAGCGAATGAGCAGGCACGATCCCGCCGCAGGCCGTGCGAATATGGGCGGCGTGACCCCCGCCAGCCTCGCCCCCATTCTGCTCGTCCTCGGTGACGAGGAACTGCTCGCCACGCGCGCGGTCACCGAAGCTGTCGCGAAGGTTCGCAGTGTGGACCCCGAGGTGGACGTCCGCGAGTACCAGGCCAGTGCGCTCACCGTCGGCGAGATCGCCGAGATGCTCAGCCCCTCGCTGTTCGGCGGGCGGCGGCTGCTGATCCTGCGTTCCGGCCAGGACGCCCGCAAGGATCTGGTCGCCGCGCTGTTGGCGTATGCGAAGAATCCCGACCCGGAGGTCCAACTGCTGGTGCTGCACCTGGGCGGTGCCAAGGGCAAGGCGTTCGCCGACGGCCTGCGGGCGGCCGGCGCGACGGTGGTCCCGGCCGCCAAGCTCAAGGGGCACCGCGATCGGGTGGCCTTCGTCCGCGACGAGATCCGGCGGGCCGGCGGAAGGTGCACCGACGACGCCGCCGAGGCGCTCATCGCCGCGGTCGGCAACGACCTGCGTGAGCTGGCCGCCGCCTGCTCCCAACTGATCGCCGACACCGATGGGCGGATCAGCGCCGAGGCGGTCTCCCGTTACTACCGAGGCCGGGTCGAGGTGACCGGCTTCACGGTGGCGGACGCCACGATGGTCGGCGACGTGCCGGCGGCGCTCGAGGCACTGCGCTGGGCCCTGCACGTCGGGGTCGACCCGGTACCCATCGCCGATGCCCTGGCCGACGGGGTGCGCACTGTGGCCCGGGTGGCGTCGGCCGGGCGGGGTAGCCCGTACCAGCTCGCCAGCAGCCTCGGAATGCCCGCCTGGAAGATCGAGCGGGCGCAGCGGCAGGGGCGGGGCTGGACGCCGGAGGGCCTGGTCCGGGCCATGCAGGTCGCCGCCGAGTGCAACGCGGCCGTCAAGGGCGGCTCCGACGACCGGGCGTACGCCCTGGAGCGTGCGGTCTTCTCGGTCGCGGCGGCCCGGCAGGGCAGCGCCAGGTGACGGGGGCGAACCGCCCAGCGTGGGCCACCATTCCCGTGGACGAGGAGCGGTACCGGCCGCTCTACGCCCGGCTCCTCGGCCTGCGGTTCGTCAACCCCGGCGGCGTGCTGTGTTTCCTCTTCTTCGAAGGTGCCATCGCCCTTGCGGTGCTGCTCGCCCTCGCCGAGTTGGTCAGCTGGTGGGCGGTGCTGGTGCTGCCGGCAGTGGTGGCCGCCATGGTGAAGCTCAACGACATGGTGGCCGCGATCGTGGTCCGCTCCGCCGCGCTCGTGCCCGAGCAGGAACGGGACCGGTTTCGCCGGCAGATGGAACCGGTGGTCGGCCGAGCCCGGGTGGAGTGGGTCTCGCACAGCGTTCCCGGCGTCGTGATCACCGCCGACCCGTTGCCGCCGCCCCGGCGGACCAACCCGTCAGACTGAGCGCCGACCCCGTCGGAGCCCATCGCACAGGAACGGCCGGCCGGAGAAACGCGTCCGGCAGCACGCACAGAACGGCCGGCCCGGATAGACCCGGCCGGCCTCTGGACACGCGGAAACCCCGGGCCTGGGGCCCGGGGTTTTCCGAATCAGTCTGACGGTGAAGTCGTCAGGCGGAGAGCGACACCACGCGCTTCGCGATCGCGGACTTGCGGTTCGCGGCCTGGTTGGAGTGGATCACGCCCTTGCTGACGGCCTTGTCCAGCTTGCGCGAGGCGTCCAGCATGAGCGCGGTCGCCTTCTCGACGTCACCGGCCTCGGCAGCCTCGTGGAACTTCCGGACGGCGGTCTTCAGCGACGACTTGACCGACTTGTTGCGCAGCCGGGCCTTCTCGTTCTGCCGGTTGCGCTTGATCTGGGACTTGATGTTCGCCACGCGACAGCCTCGTCTTGATAGCTCGGGTTGGTCAGCTTATTGCGCGTGATGACGAACGTGCGTCATCGCTGCGCGAAGAGCCAGGTTACCAGGTCGCCCGGGACGAGCCAAAACGGCTCGGCCTTCGCGCGAACGGACCCGGCCCGTCGGGGACCAGGTTACGCCCTCGACCACGGTGGCGCCCCACCGCCAGCCCTGGGCAGCCGGTCCGCGTCACCGGGAGTCCAGGCTGCCCCAGGCCGGTCCGCGTCACCGCCAGCCCTGGCGGCGGGCCAGCCAGTCGAGCGACTGCTCGCCGCTCCACCGCTGGTGGGCGGGCAGGTGCGGCGAGGCCGTCGGCGGTGCCGCCGCAGCGCCGGTGAGGTAGTAGCCGGCCAACGCGGCCAGTGTCGCGTCCAGCGCGTCCGGGGGCGCGCCGGCGGTGGTCGGGTGCGCGGCGAAGAGCCGGTCCGCGTCCAGCCCGCTGGCGTACGCGGTGAGCAGCAGGCCGGCCAGGTCGAACCAGGCCGGCCCGGTGCAGACCCAGGTCCAGTCGCAGAACCAGGCTCGACCGTCCGGGCCGATCAGCACGTTGTCGACCCGCAGGTCGCCGTGGATCAGGCCGGTCGCGCCGGCGGCGTACCGGGGGAGGAGGGATTCCAACTCCACCAACTCGGGCAGCCGGTCCAGCAGCGGCGCGGGCAGTGGCGGGGTCGGCTCCCGACCGGCGGCGACCTCCTCCCACCAGAGGATGTCCGACCGGGCCAGATCGGCCAGGTGCGGCAGGCCGAGCGCGGTCAGCTCGGCCGGCGGGTCGGCCAGGGCGGCGGCGATCCGCGCGTACCCGGCGAGGGTGGCGTCCAACTCGGCGGGCACCCAGGGCAGGTGCGGTGTGTGCCCGTCGACGGCGTCGGTGCACAGCACGAACCAGCCGGCCGCGGAGAGGGTCCACCGGGGGCGGGGCGCCGGCAGGCCGGCCGGCAGCCGGTCGAGGATCGCGGCCTCTCGGGCGTACCAGTCGACCAGATGCGGTTGCTCGGCGGCGGGTGCGGCCTTGACGAAGGCCCGACCACCGTCGGCGGTGTCGAGCACGGCGGCGAACCCGCGGGTGAAGCCCGCGCCCGCGACCCGGGCGGTGACCACCGGCGCGCCGAGCCGGTCGGCGACCGCGGCCCGCAGCGCCGCCGGTAACGCCGGCCACGACGGGCGCAGGGCGCTCGCGTGGTACGGCACCGGCGGCAGCAGGGAAGGGGACATCCCACCATGCTGCCCCGGGGTACGTGCGCGACGCACGGCGACACTGCCAGACTGCCAAGCCATGAGGACCGAGGACTTCTGGCAGCTGATCGACGAGGCGCGGGCCGGCGGCGGGGCTGAGCCCGGCCCGGTCGCCGCGCGGGCCGTGGCGCTGCTCGCCGAGCGCGACCCGGAGGACATCATCGGGTACGCGCGGCACCAGACGCGGGTGCTGGCCGCGTCGCACAAGGCGGATCTGTGGGGTGCGGCGTACCTGATCAACGGTGGTGCCTCGGCTGACGGCTTCGAACACTTCCGGGGCTGGCTGATGACCCAGGGCCGGGCCGTCTTCGCCCGCGCGGTCGCCGAACCGGACTCGCTGGCCGAACTGCCCCAGGTGCGGGCGGCCTCGCTCAGCGGCGAGGAGTTCTCCGCCGAGCAGATGCTCTCGGTGCCCTGGGACGCGTACCGCAAGGCCACCGCTACCGAACTGCCGGCGGACCGCGACCCGGTGCGGACGCCGGATCTCAACGACTTCTGGGACTTCGACGACGAGGACGAGGCGCGTCGCCGGCTGCCCCGGCTGGCCGCGCTCTTCGTCGAGCCGCCGATGGAGTGAGGGATCCTCGGGCCGTTCCATCGCCCGCGCAGTGGGCGCACCCCGGCGGCGTGGGAACATAGAGGGGGTCGGCGGCGCGCCGGCCTGTTGACGTCAGCCGACCAGAACGGACCGCTGTGCCACCGAAGCTCGATCCCGGCGCGAACGCCCCTGGTTCCACCGACCCCGGTCGCATCCGGAACTTCGGCATCATCGCCCACATCGACCACGGGAAGTCGACCCTGGCCGACCGGATGTTGCAGCTCACCGGTGTGGTCGACCCCCGGCAGATGCGCGCCCAGTACCTGGACCGGATGGACATCGAGCGCGAGCGCGGCATCACGATCAAGAGCCAGGCCGTTCGCATGCCGTGGACCATCCGTGAGGGTGAGCGGGCTGGCGAGCACGCGGTGCTCAACATGATCGACACTCCGGGGCACGTGGACTTCACGTACGAGGTGTCCCGTTCGCTGGCTGCCTGCGAGGGCGCCGTGCTGCTGGTCGACGCTGCGCAGGGCATCGAGGCGCAGACCCTGGCCAACCTCTACCTGGCTCTCGAGAACGACCTGCGCATCATCCCGGTGCTCAACAAGATCGACCTGCCGGCCGCGCAGCCGGAGAAGTACGCCGAGGAACTGGCCCACCTGATCGGCGGTGACCCCGCCGACTGCATCCGGGTCTCCGGCAAGACCGGCGAGGGCGTTCCGTACCTGCTCGACGAGATCGTCCGGCAGTTCATCCCACCGGTCGGCGACGCCGTGGCGCCCGCCCGGGCGATGATTTTCGATTCGGTGTACGACGTCTACCGCGGCGTCGTCACGTACGTCCGGGTCATCGACGGCCGGATCAGCGCCCGCGACCGGATCAAGATGATGTCCACCGGTGCGGTGCACGAGCTGCTGGAGATCGGTGTCATCTCACCCGAGATGGTCAAGGCCGAGGCGCTCGGCGTCGGTGAGGTCGGCTACCTGATCACCGGTGTGAAGGACGTCCGGCAGTCCCGGGTCGGTGACACGGTCACCATCAACAGTCGGCCGGCGGCCGAGGCGTTGGGTGGCTACAAGGACCCGAAGCCGATGGTCTACTCCGGCCTCTACCCGATCGACGGGTCCGACTACCCCAACCTGCGTGAGGCGTTGGACAAGCTCAAGCTCAACGACGCCGCCCTCGACTACGAGCCGGAGACCTCCGGCGCGCTCGGGTTCGGCTTCCGCTGCGGCTTCCTCGGCCTGCTCCACCTGGAGATCATCCGGGAGCGGCTGGAGCGCGAGTACAACCTCGACCTGATCTCCACCGCGCCCAACGTCGTCTACCGGGCGATCACGGACGACGGCGAGGAGATCGTCGTCACCAACCCGAGCGAGTACCCCACCGGCAAGATCGCCGAGGTGTACGAGCCGGTGGTCCGGGCCACAGTGCTGACGCCCAACGACTACGTGGGCGCGGTCATGGAGCTGTGTCAGGGTCGGCGCGGCAACCTGCTCGGCATGGACTACCTCTCCGCCGACCGGGTGGAGCTGCGCTACACGCTGCCGCTCGCGGAGATCATCTACGACTTCTTCGACCAGTTGAAGAGCCGTACCAAGGGCTACGCCTCACTCGACTACGAGCCCACCACCGAGCAGGCGTCCGACCTGGTGAAGGTGGACATCCTCCTGCACGGCGAGCCGGTGGACGCGTTCAGCGCCATCGTGCACAAGGACAAGGCGTACAACTACGGCGTCACCATCGCCGCCAAGCTGCGCACCCTGATCCCGCGCCAGCAGTTCGAGGTACCGATCCAGGCTGCCATCGGCAGCCGGGTCATCGCCCGGGAGACCATCCGGGCGATCCGCAAGGACGTGCTCGCCAAGTGCTACGGCGGTGACATCAGCCGTAAGCGCAAGCTGCTGGAGAAGCAGAAGGAAGGCAAGAAGCGGATGAAGATGGTCGGCCGGGTCGAGGTGCCGCAGGAGGCGTTCATCGCCGCCCTCTCCTCCGACTCCGGAGACGGCAAGGCCGCCGGCAAGAAGTAGTTCGCGCCGCCGTACGCGCCCGGGTGCCATCCGCACCCGGGCGCGTCGCGTTTCCGGACGCCTCGCCCACAGTGCCCCCGCCGGGCCTGTTGGGCCGCAGAGACTGCCGGCCGAGCGCGCCGGTGGGGGAGTGTGACCGCCCGGTGCGGAAAACTTTTCCGTCGCTGTCGTGGGGCCGACGGGTCGACCAAACGGGCTCCGACCTGTGTGGACGTACTCACGCGTCAACCGACGCACCTCCCGAACATTGACGGTTGACGTTGTCGATTGAGATGAGTCGGTTTGGGCTTTCGGTGGGTCGGGCACTTAGCCGTCACGACAGGAAGCACACGCCTCGTGTGTCAGACATTCTTTGAAGGAGGGCGACCGTGGAGTTCACCGTGTGGGGCATCATCACTGCGATCGTTGTTGGTCTCATCGTCGGCGCGCTCGGCCGTCTGGTCGTCCCGGGCCGGCAGAACATGCCGATCTGGCTGCACATGCTGATCGGTATCGGCGCGGCCCTGCTGGGCACCGTCCTGGCGCGGGCCATCGGCATCGCGACCGAGACGAGCGGTATCGACTGGGGCGAGCTGCTGGTGCAGGTCGTGGTGGCCGCGATCGCTGTCGCGCTGGTGGCCGGTGTGGGTGGCCGCCGCCGCGTGACCCGGTAACACCACAGCACCAACTCGTACCACCGCGACACCTCCGATGGGCGCCCGGCCGACAGGCCGGGCGCCCATCGGCGTTCTGCCCGTCGCGAGGGCCGTCGCCGGTCCTGCTCGACGTCTCCGGCGGGCTGGATCGCGCTGATCGACTCGGCCCGTGCCTGCGACCGACGGGTTTGCCTGCGGTGGAACGTGCTCTTGTCGGCCAAGTCGTGATCGTTTGGTGAGTGAAGTCGGTTTGGATTTTCGGTGGGTAGGGCAATTAACGGTCACGACAGGAAGCACACACATCGTGTGTCAGACATTCTTGAAGGAGGGTGGCCGTGGAGCTCACCGTGTGGGGCATCATCACTGCGATCGTTGTTGGTCTCATCGTCGGCGCGCTCGGCCGCCTGGTCGTCCCGGGCCGGCAGAACATGCCGATCTGGCTGCACCTGCTGATCGGTGTCGGCGCCGCGCTGCTGGGCACCGTCCTGGCGCGGGCCATCGGCATCGCGACCGAGACGAGCGGTATCGACTGGGCCGAGCTGCTGGTGCAGGTCGTGGTGGCCGCGATCGCTGTAGCGCTGGTGGCCGGTGTTGGTCGCCGCCGCAGCGTCACCCGATAACGACCCGGCATCATCTGGCGACACAGCACCACTGCTAGGACAGCACTACTGGAAAGGGCGCCCGGCCGAGAGCCGGGCGCTCTTTCGTGCTGAAAGGCCCGGCTTTGGCCGGATGTTGGAGTGCCGGTCGTCGGGCCGCTGCGGTACGGTCGCCACGCTTCGGCCAGTTCCGCCCACTGTCGTAAAGGAATTCTCCGTACTAGGGTGCGGCGGAGAAGGTTAGTTCCAGGCGGCGCGAGGGGAGAAGTGGCGTGAACAGGTGGAAGCGGCTGGCCCCGGTCACCGCCATGGTGGCCTCGGCCGCGATGGTGCTGACCGGCTGTGGAGGCTCCAGCGACGACGCGGCTGACGACAGCAAGCTCACGGTCTGGATGATGGGCGAGGGCGGCGACGCGCAGAACTCCTTCCTCGACGGGGTCGAGGCCGAGTTCCGCCAGAAGCACCCCGACACCGACGTGGTCGTGCAGTACATCCCCTGGCTGGAGGCGCCCAAGAAGTTCCAGGCGGCGCTCGCCGGCGGTGAGGGGCCGGACATCACCGAGCTGGGCAACACCGAGACTCAGGGCTGGGCCGCCCAGGAGGCGCTCGCCGACGTGAGTGGCCGGATGGGCGGCTGGGCCGACGGCAAGGATCTGCTGCCCGACCTGGTGCGCAACGCTCAGCTCGACGGCAAGCAGTACGGCGTGCCCTGGTACGCCGGTGTGCGCGCCATCTACTACCGCACCGACTGGTTCGCCGAGGCCGGCGTGCAGCCCCCGAAGACCTGGGACGACCTGGTCACTGTGGCCAAGGCCGTGCAGGCGAAGAAGAAGGGCACCTACGGCATCGCCCTGCCCGGCAACTCCGAGCTGCCCTTCTACTCCTTCCTCTGGGGCGCCGGCGGCGAGATCGCCAGCAACCAGGGCGGCACCTGGAAGTCCGGCTACACCACGCCCGAGGCGCAGCGGGCCGTCAAGTTCTGGACCGACCTGGTGACCGTGCACAAGGTCGCCCCGCCGGCCGCGGCGGGTTGGAACGAGATCGACGCGCGTACCCAGTTCGCCACCGGCAAGGCCGCGATGGCCTTCGCCGGCAGCTGGCAGCAGGGCGCCATCAAGAAGGACAACCCCGAGATCGAGAAGGTCTGGGGTACGTTCCCGATCCCCGGCCCGGACGGCAAGGCGGCGCCCGGTTTCGCGGGCGGCTCGGACGTGGCGATCTGGAAGGACAGTGAGCGGCAGGACCTGGCCTGGGACTACCTGACCGTGCTGCTCAACAAGAAGAACGCGCAGAGCTTCGCCAGCAGCCTCGGCTTCTTCCCGGTCTACCAGGACCTGGTCTCCGGTGGCGCGTACGCGAACGACAAGGTGATGGCGTCGTTCGCCACCACCATGCAGAACACCAAGCTCACGCCGCTCACCCCGAAGTGGGTGGAGGTCAGCCGGACGAAGACGGTGACCCAGGCGATGAACAGCTCGGTCATGAAGGGTCAGAAGACGGTCGAGAAGGCTACCGCCGACGCGGCCGGTGAGATGGAAGGCATTTTGAACAGCAAGTGAGCTCACAGACAAAAAGCCCGGAGACGGCCGCCGCGCGGGAGACCCCCGCGCGGCGGCGTCGCCGGGTGGACCGCCTGCCCTACCTGCTGCTCCTGCCCGCCCTGCTGATCATCGGGGTGCTGCTGCTCTGGCCGCTCGGCCAGGTGGTGGTGATGTCCTTCTACCGGCTGAACAGCGTCCGGCAACTGCGCGGCGATCGGGACTGGCCGTGGGTGGGGTTCGGCAACTACGTCGACATCCTCTCCGACCCGTTCTTCCTGACCGTGCTGCGCAACACGGTTCTGTTCGCCGCGGCCAACGTGCTGCTCACCATGGTGCTCGGCACCCTGGTGGGGTTGCTGCTCAATCGGCTCGGTCGCAAGATGGCGACGTTCGTGGCCAGCTGCGTGATGCTCGCCTGGGCCACGCCCGCGCTGACCGGCACCATCGTCTGGAAATGGATCTTCGACGACACGAGCGGCCTGGTCACGTGGCTGTTCAACGCGTTGCCGGACGGGCTCTCGAACGGCCTGTTCGGGCGCAGCGACTGGACCGGCTACGGCTGGTTCAACTCGCCGCTGCTCTTCTTCTCCATCCTCACCCTGGTGGTGGTCTGGCACTCGTTCCCGTTCATCGCGGTGAGTGTGCTGGCCGGTCTCAAGAGCGTGCCGAGTGAGCTGCACGAGGCGGCCCGGGTGGACGGCGCCAGCCCGTGGCGGGTCTTCTGGAAGATCACCTTCCCGTTGCTGCGCCCGGTCTTCGGGATCCTGATCGTGCTCTCCACGATCTGGGACTTCAAGGTCTTCACCCAGCAGTTCGTGCTGGCCGGCGGCACCCAGGACCGGCCGACGTTCATGCTCGCCATCTACTCGTACGCCGAGGCATTCTCCCCACCGCCCAAGTACGGGCTCGGCGCGGCGATCGCGGTGATCCTCACGCTGATCCTGCTGGCGGTCACCGGCTTCTACGTACGGATGGTGCTCAGGCAGGAGGACGAGTCGTGAAGAAAATCGCCCTCAACGGCGCCGGGCTGCTGGTCGCGCTCTTCGCGGCGTTCCCGGTCTACTGGATGATCTCCACCTCGCTGAAGCCGAGCAACGAGATCTTCTCGGCAACCCCGCAGCCGGTGCCGACCCACCCGACGTTGGCGCACTACCGGGAGATCCTGACCGGCAACCTGATCCCCGGCGTCAGCTTCCTCGACTTCTTCCTCAACAGCGCGCTGGTAGCCGTCTCCACCGTGGTGCTCAGCGGTCTGGTGGCGTTGCTCGCCGCGACCGCGGTGGCCCGGTTCCGCTTCAAGCTGCGGACCAGCTTCCTGATCATGCTGCTGGTGGTGCAGATGATCCCGCTGGAGGCGTTGGTCATCCCGCTGTTCCTGATGATCCAACGGCTCGGGCTCTACAACACCCTGCCCAGCCTGATCCTCACGTACCTCGGTTTCTCGCTGCCGTTCGCGGTCTGGATGCTGCGTGGCTTCGTCGCCGCGGTGCCCAGGGAGTTGGAGGAGGCGGCGGCGATCGACGGGGCCAGCCGGGCCCAGATCTTCCGCCGGGTGCTCTTCCCGCTGGTCGCGCCCGGCCTGGTGGCAACCAGCATCTTCTCCTTCATCACCGCGTGGAACGAGCTGATCTTCGCGTTGACGTTCATCAACGACCAGGGCAGCTACACCTTGCCGGTGGCGATGACCTTCTTCTTCGGTCGGGACGACACCAACTGGGGGCCGGTGATGGCCGCGTCCACCCTGTTCACCCTGCCGGTCATCATCTTCTTCCTGCTGGTGCAGCGTCGGATGGTCTCCGGCCTGGTGGCCGGCGCCGTCAAGGGCTGACCCCGCGCCGCGAGGGCCGACGCCGGTGTTGACCGCCGTTAGGCTGGCGGTCATGACGGGCAGGGTGGCAGCGGTGAACCTCGGCATCGTGACCGAGGCTGGTTGGGCCGGCGACGCGAGCGGTCGCAGCGGCATCGACAAGCGGCCGGTCGACGGCCCGGTGTCGCTGCTCACCGGCGGCGTGGCGGGCGACTTCATCGGCGAGCGGGCCCATCACGGTGGCCCCGACCAGGCGGTCTACGCCTACGCGGAGGAGGACGCCGCCTGGTGGGTGGCCGAACTGGGCCGCGCCATACCGCCCGGCGGCTTCGGCGAGAACCTGACCACCTACGCGGTCGACGTGACGGGTGCGGTGATCGGCGAGCAGTGGCAGGTCGGCTCCGCCCTGCTCCAGGTCACCAAGCCGCGCACCCCCTGCACGACCTTCGCCGGGTTCTGGGGCGTACCGGATCTGATCAAGCGGTTCACCGTCCGGGCGTCGCCCGGGGCCTATCTACGGGTGCTGCGCGAGGGGGAGGTCGGCGCGGGCGACCCGGTCGAGGTGGTGGACCGGCCGGCGCACGGTGTCACCATCGGCGAGGTGTTCCGGGCGAACAGCCTGGAGCCGGAGTTGCTGCCTCGGCTGCTGGACGCCGAGGATCTGCCGGCGCCGATCCGGGAGAAGGCTCGCCGACGCCTCGCCGCCCGGGGCTGATCGGCCCCGACGGCATCCGCCGCGATGCCGCGACGAGCAGTGACGCGCTCGGCGGATCCGACCTGGAAGAACCCCCGATGACGGGCTCAGCGCCGGACTTGCCCGTATTGTCCCCACGGAGGGCGTGCGGCGGGGACCGGGTGGAGCGCGATGTCGATGACGACGGACGGCGGTGTCGCGGCGGCGTCATCCCCCGATCCGGGCCTGGAGCGTCCGGCGTTCCTGGAACTCTTCTTCGACCTCGTCTACGTCTTCGCGCTGGTCACCTTGGCGACCGTGCTGGCCGACGACCTGACCTGGACGGGCGTCGCCGAGACGCTGGTGCTGCTGCTCGGGTTCACGATGATCTGGGCGCTGACCGTGTGGACGGCGGACAGCGTCGACCTGACCCGTCCGGCCGGGCAGGGGCAGTTCATCTGGGTGGCGGCGGCCAGCCTGCTGTTGGCCGCGCTCGCGGCCGACGCGTACAGCGATCACCGGCTGCTCTTCGCCACCACGTACGTGGTCATCCACCTCAGTACCGCGGCCTACTACATCCTTGTGGTCTCGCTCAGGAGGCCGCCGCGTCGCAGCATCCGGATCCTGATCTGGGAGGCCGTCGCGGGCATCGGCTGGATCGGTGGGGCGCTCGTCGGCGGTTCGGGGCAGCTGGCGATCTGGGTGCTCGCTGTCGTCGTCGAGTATGGCGCGGCGGCGCTGGGCTGGCCGGTGCCTGGGATCGGCCGCTCACGACCGCGCGACTGGCGGCTGGTCGGCGCGCGGGTGGCCGAGCGTTACCGGCAGTTCGTCATCGTCGCGCTCGGTGTCGCGATCTTCGTGACCGGTACGACCTTCAGCATGAGCGAGTACACGCTGGAGCGATCCTGGGCGCTACTGGTGGTGTTCACCACCATCGTGTTGATGTGGCGGATCTACATCTACCGTGCCGGTGAGCTGCTGACCGACGCGATCGGCCGGTCGTCCAACCCGGCGCTGCTCACCCAGTCCGCCGCGGTCACCCATCTGATCATGGTGGCCGGAATTGTCGGTGCGGCGGTCACCAGCCGGCTCGTGGTGAGTCGCCCGTTGGGCGAGACCCCGCCCTCGTGGGCCGCGGTGATCCTCGGCGGACCCGCGTTGTACCTGGTCGGCCGGGGCGTCCTCGACTTCACCGTGTTCGGGCGAATCTCGCGGTCCCGGTTGGCCGGGCTGGTGCTGCTGGCGGGCATGGCACCGACCACGCTCCTGCTGCCGCCGGTGCTGGTCGCTCTGCTCGCCATGACGGTGCTGCTCCTGATCGCCGTGGCGAACCTGGTGAGCACCCGGCGACACGCGCGTACGCCGGCGCCGCCGATGCTGCGCTGACCTCGCACGGCGGTCGCGGACTGCCCTTCATCACGATGGCGCGGCGGCCCCGACCGGGCGTCGGCGCGCGGCCAGCCCTTCGCCGACCAGGGTGATCAGCAGGACCAGGTTCGCCAGCATCAGGGCGGCCAGGGGCGGAAGCATGAGTGTGGCGGGCGCTGTCAGGGCGCACAACACCACGATCGCCAGCACCCGGGACCAGAGGGTCCGCCCGGTCACCACGGCATCGAACAGGACGCTGCCGAGCAGGAACAGGACCGGTCCACCGAGGGTGGCGACGATCAGCTCGACCGGGGCGCGGCCGAACGGCCGGTCGATGACCAGCGAGGTGCTGGTCGAGACCAGCACCACCCCGGCCACCATGACCAGATGGCTGTACGAGGTGGAGGTGCCGGAGCGGACCCGTTCCACGGTTGCGACGCTCGGTGGTGCCAGGATCCGCTGGACCCGCTGGAAGTAGAGCTGGAACAGCAGGACCGCGCTGACGAACGCGACAGCGCCGGTGGCCACCGCGCCGGCCGTGAATCCGCTGCCGGCCAGCCCTGTGCCGGTGCTCAGGATCAACTCGCCGAGCGCGACGATGAAGATCGCCCGATGCCGCTCGGAGAGATGCACCCCGGTGAAGATCTGGCTGGCAAGCTCTGTACGCCCCAGCCTCGGCGTCGGCCAACCGATCCGGGCCGAGCCGAGGTCGACCGCCACCGCGAGAGACCAGAGCACCAGTCGGGCCGTCCCGTCCACGAACACCCCGGCCACCCAGGGCGTCACGGTGACGCCGAACCAGAAGAACACCCGGATGCTCCTGGCCTGGATCGGCTGGTTCACCCGGGTGCCGGGGATCAGGACGGCGTCGCGGACCAGGTGGATGCCGAAGTAGGCCGCGACGAAGAGCCACCCGTACCGACCGAAGGCGTACGGCGTCGCGATCGCCATCAGCAGGGTGCCGAGCATGACCAGCAGGGCGGTCGCCTGGATGATCGGCAGTCGGGGATTGAACAGGTCGGTGAGCCACGCGGTCAGCACCCAGACCCACCAGGCGGCCAGCAGCAGGACGGCGGTCTGCGCCGCACCCCGGACGGTGAGGTTCTCGGCCAGGCTGGCAGCGAGCCGGGAGAACATGAAGATGTAGACGAGATCGAAGAAGAGTTCCAGGAAGGTCGGGTGTTCCGGCTCGCCGCGGCGGCGGAGGATCCGGGGGAGCGGAGCGGATGTCACTGCGCTGCCTCCTGTGCCACCCCACGCCCTGCCCCGACCTGCGCACCCGCCACGCTACCGACAGTGCGGTCTCCGGTGGCCGGAACGGGCTCGGCCCGAACGGTCGGGGCCGCGGACGTGAAACGGCCCCCCGCCAACGCTGAGCGTCGGCAGGGGGCCGTCCTACGAGCAGTGGATCAGCGGAGCCAGGGGATGTTGCGGTCGAGCAGACCGCGCTCCTTGAGCTCCTTGCGCAGCGGGATCTCGTCGTCGACGTACCCGTCCCAGTTGATGCCCCAGTAGTTGGCGGTGTGGGTGCCCTCGCCGATCAGCTGGCGCTGAACCGGGGTGCGGTTGCGGTACCACTCGCCGTTCACGTCGGGGTGCAGCTCGTCCAGCGGACGGATCCACCGGTAGGTGTAGCCGACGAAGAGCATCTTGCGGGTGATGGTCGACAGGTTCGTCGACCGCGAGTGCCACTGCCGGCGGTCGAAGATGAAGGCGTCGCCCGGGTTGGCGGTGATCTCCACCGTGCCCTCCGGGTCGGGGTTCTGCACTGTGAGGTCCGCCGGCCGGGGCAGCGAGTTCTTCAGGTGGCTGCCCGGGATGACCTTGGTGGCGCCGCGGCCGGTCTCGGAGAGGTCCGACAACACGTACGCGACCTTCAGCGAGAACATCGGCCGAGGCAGGTTCGGGTCCATCGTCTCCGGGTCGGAGTTCTGCCGGTACCCGTCCTGGTGCCAACCCCAGTACGGCTTCTCCGGCTCGGCGGCCGGCGGGGTGACGTCCAGGTGGTTGTGGTGGGTGTAGATGTTCCAGCCGGCCAGCCCCCACATGTACGGGAAGGCGATCGGGTGGGTCAGCAGCTCACCGAAGAGCTCGTCGCGCTCCAGGAAGCCCAGCAGGTGCAGGGTGCCGTCCTTCTTGGTGGTGCCCTTGGCCTGCTCCTCCGCGTAGACGCGGTCGACCGCCGCCTCCAGCGCCGCCCGGTGGTCCTCCGTCAGGACGTTGCGCAGCAGGAGGAAACCCTGCTCGTGGAACTCCTTGCGGTCAATGTCGCTGATCGGTTCGTAACCGGTCCGGTCGCCGTAATCGAACACCGCGTCGTACCCCTCCCCATGAGGTGAAACCTTTTCTGGCACAGGCCGCCGATCGTAACGCGGCGGCCCAGGCATCGGGGAGGGTGTGGTGCGGGATTGGGCCACGGCGGGACCCCACGCAGCGAGAGAAACGCACAGAGTGAGATCGGAGTGATCAATAGTGCGATTCGGTGGGCATTGCCCGATTGTGCGGTGACTGCCGGTTAAGAGATCCGGGTCGGTCAACCCTCGTTGAACACCTCGGCGACCACCTGGCCGGCGGGGTTCTGCCGGCCGTCCACCCGGCCCCACGAGCCGTCGCGGGCCGTCCACTCCAGGTCGCCGAAGCGGACCCGCTTCACACCGTGGTCCTGGGCGTGCGAGACCAGCCAGTGCGCGTACCGCCAGCCGTCACGCTGGTCGCCCGGAGTCACCGCCAGCCCGGTCGGGTCGGTCGGGTCGGTGCCCTTGAGCCCCCAGTCGAGCACCAGGTTGCGGGTCAGTTGCGCGGCCGCCGCCGCGCCGTGCATCGCCGGGGTGCGTCCCACCGAGCAGGCGACCGCGCCGCTGGCGTCGCCGAGCAGGGCCCGGCTGAGCACCTCGGAGTCGTCTGCCCACTTCTGGTACGCCTCGGGGAACGCCGAGCGCTGCACCCGCTGGGCGGCGTCGGTGACCCGCATCTCCTCCCAGCCGCGCACCTTCTTGAGGGCCGCGTAGAACCGGTTGGCCGCGTAACGCGGGTCGCGGATCTGCGCCGGAGTGCCCCAGCCCTGGCTTGGCCGCTGCTGGAACAGGCCGATCGAGTCGCGGTCGCCGTTGGCGAGGTTGCGCAGCCCGGACTCCTGGTACGCGGTGGCGAGCGCGACCACGACGGCCCGCTCGGGCATTCCACGCTTCGCGCCGATCGCGGCGATGGTCGCCGCGTTGGCCATCTGGTCGGCGTCCAGGGCGACCCGTCCGTCGGCCTGCACTGTGCACTTCCGCGTCACCAGCGGCAACGTGAGGTTGTCGCCGACCTGCCGTACGACGAGCCAGATCGCGATCACGGCGACGAGGATGAGCACCACTCCACCCGCCACGGTTGCCCGAGTTCGCACCCACACCCCCAGATCGACAGTTCGCCAAGCGTACGTCCCCGCAGGCCCTTCCCGGGTCGTCCGTGTGGTTCGGGCCCAACCTGGCCGACTCCGACCGGTTCGGGGTCGGCTCCGCTGTCGCGTACCGGTTGGCGACGTTCCCGCTCCGGTGGCGATCTCACCTGCCACGTCGTTCTGTCGCCCTTCCCGGTGCGGGCTGTCGTGACGGGGGCGCCGCCGAACGACGGTGGCACCCCGATCATCAGTCGTCGAGAGCGGGCACCCAGCGCGCCGGTCGCTTCTCGCGGAACGCGGTGACCCCCTCGCGCCCCTCGTCGGAGAGGAAGTAGCCGGTCGAGACGGCGGAGAGTCGGGCCAGGTCGGCGCGCAGCTCGGCGGTACCCGGTCGGCGCAGCAGCTCCTTGGCGCCGGCCAG
This sequence comes from Micromonospora salmantinae, assembly GCF_022230905.1. NCBI lineage: Bacteria > Bacillati > Actinomycetota > Actinomycetes > Micromonosporales > Micromonosporaceae > Micromonospora > Micromonospora salmantinae. The sequence continues at coordinate 20,755 of NZ_JAKKFG010000027.1, read as the reverse complement.
CGCCCCGGGCGCGCCGCGCACCAGCGAGTCGCAGTAGCCGCGTACCGCGTCGTCCAACCCGTCCGCCGGGACCGAGGCCGTCACCAGGCCGATCTCGGCGGCCCGGCGACCGTCGAAGGTGTCCCCGGTCAGGTACAGCTCGGCGGCGGCGCGGGGGTGCAGCCGGGGCAGCACTGTCGCCGAGATGACCGCCGGGATCACCCCGATGCGTACCTCGGTGAACGCGAACGTCGCCTCGTCGGCGCAGACCGCCAGGTCGGCGGCGGCGATCAGGCCCAGCCCACCGGCCCGCGCCGGCCCGCCGACCCGAGCCAGCACCGGCTTCGGGCACTCCCACAGCGCCGCGAGCACGTCACCCAGCATTCCGGCCGGCACAGTCCCGCTGGCGTACGCCGCGGCGGTCTCCTTCAGGTCCGCGCCGGAGCAGAACACCGGGCCGGTGTGGTCGAGCACGATCACGCGGACCGCCTCGTCGGCGACCGCGTCCGCCAGCCCGGCCAGCAGTTGGGTCATCAGTCCGGTGGAGAGCGCGTTGCGGTTGTGTGGGCTGTCCAGGGTGAGGGTGGTCACCCCACGGGCCGTGGCGACCCGCACGAGGACGTCGGGAGAGGTCATGCCGGGCACACTAGTGGCCATGCCCGGCGTCCTTCCAGATGGTGAGACCGTCCCCGTCGACGGATCGTTGCCCGCCACCGCCACCGCGGCGGTCGGCGCGCGCGGCTTCGGCGTGTACGTGCACGTGCCGTTCTGCGCCAGCCGCTGCGGATACTGCGACTTCAACACCTACACCGCCGCCGAACTGGGCGGCGGTGCCAGCCGCGAGGGGTACGCGGACACGGTGCTGGCCGAGCTGAGGCTCGCCGCCCGGGTGCTCGGCGACGCCCCGCCGCCCCGGGTCGACACCGTCTTCGTCGGTGGCGGCACGCCCACCCTGCTCCCCGCCGACGACCTGGCCCGCATCCTCGACGGCATCGACCGCACCTGGGGGCTGGCCGCCGACGCCGAGGTGACCACCGAGGCCAACCCCGAGTCGGTCACCCCGGAGTCGTTGAAGCTGCTGCGGGCCGCCGGCTACACCCGGATCTCGCTGGGCATGCAGTCCGCCTCCCCGGGGGTGCTGGCGATCCTGGACCGCAAACACAGCGCCGGCCGGGCGACCGCCGCCGCCCTGGAGGCGCGCGACGCCGGGTTCGAGCACGTCAACCTGGACCTGATCTACGGCACCCCGGGGGAACGGGCCGAGGACTTCGCCGCCTCGCTGGAGCAGGTCGTCGCCGCGGGGGTGGACCACGTCAGCGCGTACGCCCTGATCGTCGAGGACGGCACCCGGCTCGCCGCCCGGATGCGACGCGGCGAGCTGGCGTACCCCAGTGACGACGTGGCCGCGGACCGCTACCTGGCCGCGGAGGCCGCGCTCGACGCGGCCGGGCTCTCCTGGTACGAGGTCTCCAACTGGGCCCGCACCGAGGAGGCCCGCTGCCGGCACAACCTGCTCTACTGGACCGGCGCGGACTGGTGGGGGCTGGGACCGGGGGCGCACAGCCACGTCGGCGGGGTGCGCTGGTGGAACGTGAAGCACCCCTCGGCGTACGCCCAGCGGTTGGCCGCCGGCGCGTCTCCCGGCCTGGCCCGGGAGGTGCTCACCGTCGACGAGGCGCACATGGAGGACGTGATGCTCCGGCTGCGGCTGGCCAGCGGCCTCCCGCTGGCGGTGCTCGACGCCACCGGCCGGGCCGGTGCCGAGCGGGCGCTGGCCGGCGGTCTACTGGCCGCCGACGAGTACGCCGCCGGCCGGGCGGTGCTCACACTGCGCGGGCGGCTGCTCGCCGACGCGGTCGTCCGCGACCTGCTGCCCTGAGTGGCCCACCGCCCCCGGACCGGGACAGCGGCGAACCGGTCCGGCCGGGGGAGCGGCCGGACCGGTTCACTTGATGAAGTTGGCAGTCATCGGGTAGCGGTACGGGGTGCCCTCGTTGGCCTTGATGCCGGCGATGATCCCGAACAGGATCTGGATCACCACGACGGCGATGCTGGGCAGGAAGAGCAGGCACCAGCTCACGAAGAGCAGCACGAACGCGATGATCGACCAGAGGATCTGGAAGTTCAGGGCGGCGAGGGCGTGCGCCCGGACGGTCGGCGACTGCTGGCCGCGGGCCAGGTAGGCGATCAGCGGGGCGACGAAGCCCAGCGGACCGAGGCTGACCAGCGCGCCGAGAGCGCCGCCGAAGTGCGCGACCAACGCCCAGGTCTTGTCCTCGTTGTTGGCGTAGCCACCGCCGGGGCCGCCGTAGGCCCCACCGGCCGGATAGCCGCCGGGCGGTGGGTAGCCCCCGGGCGGGGGGTAGCCGCCTGCCGGAGGGTAGCCGCCTGACGGCGGTTGGTCACCGGTGGGCGGCGGATAGCCACCGGCCGGAGGATAGCCGGCCGGGCCGGGCGCCCCGGACAGTGGTGCGGTGGGTGGCTCGGCCGACGGGGACGGGCCTGGGGAGGTGGGCTCCGGCGGGTAGTTGCCGGGGTCGCCCGACCCGGGAGGGCGAGGAGGTTCAGTCATGGATGTCACGGTAGGTGCCAGTGGCAACGCCGCACCAGAGCGACACCGCCCGGCAGTGCGGGCCGATCGGCCCAACGCCGGTGGCGTGGGCCGCACCGACGGGTGGCCGTTGATCATCGCGTCGGGGGGCCCGCCGACGTAGACTGGCACTCGTTACAGTCGAGTGCCAGGACGGCTCGGCCGGCCCAGAGCGCCGGCGGCCGACGTGCGACAGGAGGTGCGGAGGATGGGTCTCGACGACCGGAAACTCGCAGTGCTCCGCGCCATCGTCGAAGACTACGTCTCCACCCAGGAGCCGGTCGGCAGCAAGGCGCTGGTCGAGCGGCACCAGCTCGGGGTCTCCCCGGCCACGGTCCGCAACGACATGGCCGTGCTGGAGGAGGAGGGCTACATCCGGCAGCCGCACACCAGTGCCGGCCGGGTGCCCACCGACCGCGGCTACCGCCTCTTCGTCGACCGGTTGTCCCGGGTCAAGCCGCTCAGCCCGGCCGAGCGCCGGGCCATCGAGCGATTCCTGGTCGGCGCTGTCGACCTCGACGACGTGGTGCACCGCACGGTGCGGTTGCTCGCCCAGCTGACCCGGCAGGTTGCCGTCGTGCAGTACCCGAGCCTGGCCCGCTCCTCGGTGCGTCACCTGGAGCTGGTGCCGATCTCCACCACCCGGCTGATGCTCGTCATGATCGCCGACACCGGGCGGGTGGAGCAGCGACTCGTGGAGCTGCCCGGGCCGGTGCCCGCCGCCGACGTCACCGACCTGCGCCGCCTGATCAACGAGAAGCTCGCCAACGCCCGGCTGTCCGAGACGCCACCGCTGGTGCAGGCGCTGGTCGAGGAAGCGCCGACCGGCCTGCGTCCGACAATGACCACGCTCGCCACCGTCCTGCTGGAGACGCTCGTCGAGCGGCACGAGGAGCGGATCGCGCTCGCCGGCACCGCGAACCTCACCCGGGGTGGCCTGCTCGACTTCCAGGGCTCCCTGCGGCCGATCCTCGAGGCTCTGGAGGAGGAGGTCGTGCTGCTCAAGCTCATCGGTGAGACCGAGCCGAGCACGACCCGGGTGCTGATCGGCGACGAGAACGAGTTCGACAACCTGCGCGCCGCCTCGGTGGTCAGCACCGGGTACGGCCCGGGCACCACCATCGTGGGCGGCCTGGGGGTGCTGGGGCCCACCCGGATGGACTACCCCGGCAACATCGCCACGGTACGCGCCGTGGCACGCTACGTGGGCGAGTTGCTGGCCCAGAACTGATTGGTCAGGGCCGATGCGGCCGGCTGCGGCCGCCGACCGGCGCAACGCGAGACGAACATGAGGACACGGAACGCAGTGGCCAGGGACTACTACGGCATTCTCGGTGTGAGCCGGGAAGCCTCCGACGACGAGATCAAGCGCGCCTACCGCAAGCTGGCGCGTCAGTTCCACCCGGACGTCAATCCGGACCCGGAGGCTCAGGAGAAGTTCAAGGACATCAACGCCGCGTACGAGGTCCTCTCGGACGACCGTAAGCGGCAGATCGTCGACCTGGGTGGCGACCCGCTCGCCCCGGGTGGCGGCGGCGCCGGCGGCCCGGGTGGCCCCGGAGGCGCCGGCCCGTTCGTCGGTTTCCAGGACATCATGGACGCGTTCTTCGGCGGTGCCGGAGGTGGCGCCCGTGGCCCACGGCCGCGTACCCGCCCGGGCGCCGACGCGATCCTGCGGCTCGAACTCGACCTGCACGAGACGGCCTTCGGCGTCGAGGCTCCGATCACCGTCGACACCGCAGTGCTCTGCACCACCTGCTCCGGCGCTGGCACGGCCGCCGGCACGCACCTGGCGACCTGCGAGGCGTGCGGCGGTCGGGGCGAGGTGCAGTCGGTGCAGCGCACCTTCCTCGGCCAGGTGGTCTCCGCCCGGCCGTGCACCGTGTGCCAGGGCTACGGCACCACCATCCCGCACCCCTGCCCCACCTGCGCCGGCGACGGCCGGGTGCGGACCCGCCGTTCGCTGACCGTCAAGATCCCGGCCGGCGTCGAGGACGGCATGCGGATCCGGCTGGCCCAGCAGGGCGAGGTGGGCCCCGGCGGCGGCACCGCCGGCGACCTCTACGTGGAGATCCACGAGCGGCCGCACGACGTGTACTCCCGCAAGGGCGACGACCTGCACTGCCGGGTCACAGTGCCGATGACGGCGGCGGCGCTGGGCACCCGGCTGACCATCAAGACGCTGGACAGCGAAGAGACCGTCGACGTCAAGGCCGGCACCCAGCCGGCCAGCACGCTGCGACTGCGCGCCCGGGGCGTGCCGCACCTGCGCGGCACCGGCCGAGGCGACCTCTACGTGCACCTGGACGTGCGGACGCCGACCAAGCTCGACCCGGACCAGGAGAAGATGCTGCGCGACTTCGCCAAGACCCGTGGTGAGGAGGTCGCCGAGCTGTCCAAGCAGGGCGGCTTCTTCTCCCGGATGCGCGACGCGTTCAACGGGCACGCCTGAGGTGTCCGCACCGCTGTTCCTGGTGGAGGCGCTGCCCACCGGCGACGCGCTGACCCTGGACGGCCCGGAGGGGCACCACGCCGCCACCGTGCAGCGGTTGCGCGTCGGCGAGGAGCTGCTGCTCGCCGACGGCCGGGGCGGCACCTCCGCCGCCGTGGTCACGGCCGTCGGCCGGGGCAGCCTGGAGGTCACCATCACCTCCCGGGGGTACGCGGACGCGCCCGTACCCCGTCTGGTGACAGTGCAGGGCATCGCCAAGGGCGACCGGGGTGAACTGGCCGTGCAGGCGATGACCGAGGTCGGGGTGGACGAGATCGTGCCCTGGGCGGCCTCGCGTTCGGTGACCCAGTGGCGCGGCGACCGGGGCGTACGCGCCCGGGAGAAGTGGGTGGCCACCGCCCGGGAGGCGGCCAAGCAGGCCCGCCGGCCGTGGCTGCCGGTGGTGGCCGGTGCGCCGGACGAGTCCACTGCCACTGTGGCCCGTCGGATCGCCGGTGCCGCCGCCGCGTTCGTGCTGCACGAGGAGGCCGAAGACCGGCTCACCACCGCCGAGTTGCCCTCCACCGGAGAGATCGTGCTGGTGATCGGCCCGGAGGGGGGCATCGCCCCGGCCGAGCTGACCGCCTTCGCCGAGGCCGGCGGGCGACCCGTACGCCTCGGACCGGCCGTGCTGCGCACCTCCACCGCCGGGGTGGCGGCCCTCAGCGTGCTCGCCGCCCGCCTCGGCCGCTGGTGACAGCGGGCTTTGGCTGGTTTCAGGGCCGGGGAAACGCTGGCACCACCTCTTCCTCCGGCCCCAGGTTCAGCCCGGCCGGCCCGATGATCTGCGGGTCCGGTGCGCCGACCTCGCCTGGAGCAGCCGCTTGTCGCGGTCGTACTCTTCGCGGTCCAGTCGCTCGTCGTACGGGTAGTCCTCGCGCCAGGTCTCGACGGGGGTGCCGTCGGGGCGGAGCAGGACAGGATCGTCGTCGTGGCCATCGGCCACCCGGTAGTCGGCGGTGAGGTCCAGCAGCGCGAGGTCGGCCATGTCGGTGGGACTTACCCTCCCGCGAACCGCCAACCACCTCCCCGGCCGGGTGATCCGCCGGCGGTCGCACGAGAGCCCGCCGCGGACGGTCCAATGGCTGACAATCGATCAACCCTTGTGGATGGTCGCGCGTACCCTGGCGCGGTGCTCGCTGCCGAGGCTCCGAAGATCACCGACTGGATGCAGGCGTGGGGAAGTGTCGTCGGCCTGCTGCTGTCGGGTCTTGCCGCAATGGCCACCTGGCTGCTCTTTCGCCATGAGATCCAGGTGCGGCGAGAAGAACAACGCGACAATGAGGCAGCTCAGGCGCGGCTGATCGTTCCGGTGTTGAACGACCTGCCTCGGGGTCTTGATGAGGTGCGAAGCTTCACGATTGCAAATTACAGTGGCGTGCCGTTCTATGACCTTCGGGTCATGCTCCTCTGGAGGGAGCGGTTGATAGGCAACTATCCGTCCGCTCTCCACGTCCTGATGGAAGAGGTCGCGGGGAGCTTCTCCTATCTGGCGGTGCCAGGGGTTGACGTCGCGGGGATCGCCAAGACCGGCGATCTGGCCATCGGAGTCTATTTCACCGACGCTTCTGGTTTGCGCTGGAGCAAACTCAACCGTGAGCCACCGACTCGGGTGCAAAGCGATGACCGCTGGAGCCAAATTACTGGTCGTGAACAGCAACGTGCAGCGGCGAGAGCGAGGCTCAAAAAGGAGATGACGCTGCGGGCGATGGCCCGTCGAAACAAATCAAGGTTCCGGTTTGCAGCCTCGATCGCCGCAGTTGTTGCTGTGGCGGTCTTCCTGGCCATCCTCATCTACAGGTAGGCACGCCTACCACGTCACTGTCACCCGCTTCGCGTTGTCGGGTCAGCTGCGCAGGTAGGACGCCCCGTTGAGGTCGACGATCGTGCCGGAGGCCCACTCGGCCTGCGGCGAGGCCAGCCAGTGCACGGCGGCGGCGATCTCCTCCGGTTGGCCCACCCGGTCGAACGGGCTCTGTGCCCGGATGGCCGCGCCCCGCTCGCCGCGCAGGTGTTCGGTGGTCATGTCGGTCGCCACGAAGCCCGGCGCGACGGTGGCGACAGTGATGCCGTACGGCGCGAGCGCCACGGCGAGGGACTGGCCCAGCGCGTTCAGCCCCGCCTTGCTGGCGCCGTACGCCGGCTGCTCCGGCTCGCCGCGGAACGCGCCACGGGACGAGACGTTGACGATCCGCCCGCCGCGTTCGCGCATGTGCTGGGCGGCGCACCAGGTGGCGTTGCCGGCGCCGGTCAGGTTGGTCTCCAGCACCTGCCGCCAGCGCTGCTGCCACTCCTCGTACGAGGCGCCGAAGATAGGGTGCGGGTCGTCGCGGTCGCCGTACGTCCCGGCGTTGTTGACAAGCACGTCCAGCCCGCCGAGCAGTTCGGCGGCCCGGTCGACCATGACCCGGACCGCGTCCGGATCGGTGAGGTCGGCGCGGACCACCACGTGCCCGGTGCCCGGCAGCTGCGCGCGCAGTTCCTCGGCCGCGTCGGCGGAGTCGCGGTGGTGGATGGCCACCCTGTCGCCGCCGGCCGCGAACGCCTTCGCCACCGCGCGGCCGATCCCGCGCGAGGCCCCGGTCACGAGTACCGCCCGATCCGTCATGCCGGCCATCCTGCCTCAGCCGTGCCTCCCCTGCTAACGGGCCGGCGGCGCATGCTGCACCGGAGCACCCCCGGCCCGTTAGTCCTTACACTGCCCCGATGGGATCCGACTGCCTGTTCTGCCGCATCGTCGCCGGGGAGATCCCGGCCACCGTGGTCCGGGAGACCGACACCACGCTCGCCTTCCGCGACATCGACCCGAAGGCGCCGGTGCACGTCCTGGTAATTCCGAAGGAGCACTACGCCGACGTCGCCACGCTCGCCCAGGGCGACCCGGCGCTGGCCGCCGACGTGCTGGCGACGTCCGCCGCCGTGGCCGAGGACGAGGGACTGCTCGGCGACGGCTTCCGGCTGATGTTCAACACCGGCGCGTACGGCGGGCAGGAGGTGTTCCACGTGCACGCGCACCTGCTCGGTGGTGCGCCGCTCGGCCCGATGCTCGCCCGGGACCTGGCGTGACCCCAGGTGCGGCGCCTGGCTCTCGGGTGAACGAGCACCTGGACCGGTTGGTCCGGCGGGTGCAGGCCGACGCCCGGGTGCCCGCGGTGTCGGCGGCGCTGCACCGGGCAGACCGACCGCTCTGGAGCCGCACCGTCGGCGAGACCGGCACCGACAGCCCCCTGGGCGCGGGCACCCAGTTCCGGATCGGTTCGATCACCAAGACGTTCACCGCGGTGCTGGTCCTGCAGTGCCGCGACGACGGGTTGCTGGACCTGGACGACCCGGTGGGCCGGCACCTGGACCTCCCGGCGCACGGCGAGCTGACCGTACGCCGGTTGCTGTCGCACACCGGTGGGCTGCAACGCGAGCCGTTCGGCGATGTGTGGGACAGCCTGCGCGCGCCGGACGACCACCAACTGGTCGCCGAGCTGGATCGGGCCGAGCGGGTGCTGCCGGCCGGCCGGCGGTTCCACTACTCCAACCTGGGCGTGGCCGTGCTCGGCCAACTCGTCGCCCGGCTCCGGGGCGGCAGCTGGGCGCAGGCGCTCGCCGAGCGGATCCTGACGCCGTTGGGGCTGACCGACACCACTGTGACCCCACGGCCGACGGCGGCCACCGGGTTCCTGGTCGACGCGTACTCCGACGAGGCGCACCCGGAACCGCCGACCGACTTCGGCGCGGTCGGCCCGGCCGCCCAGCTCTGGAGCACCGCTACCGACATGGCCCGCTGGGCGGCGTTCCTGGCCGACCCGGTGGCGCTGGACCCGGCCGGCGCGGTCCTCGCCCCGGCCACCCTGGACGAGATGCGCTGGCCGCTGACCACCACCGACGAGACGCTCTGGGGCGCGGGCTTCGGGCTCGGGCTGATCCTGATCCCGCAGGGGGAACGGGTGATGCACGTGGGGCACGACGGGGCGATGCCCGGGTTCCTCGCCGGGGCGTACGGCCGCCGCGGCGGTGACGGCACACCCGGCGCGATGGGCGCCGCGGTGCTCGGCTCGTCCGGCACGGCGAGCGAACTGTTCGACCTGTCGCACCGGCTGCTCGCCGCCGCGGTCGAGCACGACCCGGCCGAGATCGAGCCCTGGCGGCCCGGCGCACCCGCGCCGGCGGCCCTGCGGGGTGTGCTCGGTCGCTGGTGGGGCGAAGGCTCCGAGTACGTCTTCTCCTGGCACGACGGCACCCTCCGAGCGCGTGGGGTCGGTGACCCGGCCGGACGTCCGCCGGCGATCTTCACGCCGCTGGCGGACCAGCCGGACGTGTTCCGGGTGGTCTCCGGTCGGGAGGTCGGTGAGCTGCTGCGGCTGACCCGGGACGGGGCCGGCGCGGTGGTCCGGATGCATTGGGCGACGTACCGGTTCACCCGCCACCAGGAGACCTTCGACAGGTACGACTTCCGGGCCGGGAGTTGATCGCGGCCAGCGGAAATGGGCGCGATGCGGCCCGCGTTGAACCGATACGATGGGTGTAACGTCCGCACGCCAGGCCAGGAGGCCGGCGCCGAGATCGAGAGCAGGTGGCGCAGGGCCCTTCGGCCCAACCTATGACCGGCACCCCACCTCCCGGCCCGCCCCGGGTGCAGACCAGGATCACCGTGCCCGACCCGAAGATCATGGTCAATCTGCTCGGCGCAGGCGACGAGATCCTCAGACTCGTCGAACGCTCGGTCACCAGTGACGTGCACGTCCGCGGCAACGAGATCACCATCACCGGTGACCCTGCGGACAACGCCCTCGCCGAGCGGGTCTTCAGCGAGCTCCTCGAACTCATCGAGAAAGGCGAGACCCTGACCACTGACGCCGTCCGGCGTACCGTCGGCATGCTCGAGCAGGGCAGCGCCGAGCGGCCCGCCGAGGTCCTGACACTCAACATCCTCTCCCGGCGCGGGCGCACCATCCGCCCCAAGACGCTCGGGCAGAAGAAGTACGTCGACGCGATCGACACCCACACCATCGTCTTCGGCATCGGCCCGGCCGGCACCGGAAAGACCTACCTGGCGATGGCGAAGGCAGTCCAGGCGTTGCAGGCCAAGCAGGTCAACCGGATCATCCTCACCCGGCCGGCGGTCGAGGCGGGCGAGCGACTGGGCTTCCTGCCCGGCACGCTCAACGAGAAGATCGACCCGTACCTGCGCCCGCTCTACGACGCGCTGCACGAGATGCTCGACCCAGAGACGATCCCGAAGCTGATGGCCCAGGGGACGATCGAGGTCGCCCCGCTGGCCTACATGCGGGGTCGTACGCTCTCTGACGCGTTCATCATCCTGGACGAGGCGCAGAACACGACGCCCGAGCAGATGAAGATGTTCCTCACCCGACTCGGCTTCAACTCCAAGATCGTCGTGACCGGTGACATCACCCAGGTGGACCTTCCCGGCGGGACGAGCAGCGGCCTGCGGGTGGTTCGGGAGATCCTGGAAAACGTCGATGACGTGCACTTCTCCCAGTTGTCCAGCTCCGACGTGGTCCGCCACCAGCTGGTCGGGGAGATCGTCGACGCGTACGCCCGCTGGGACGCCGAGCGGGAGAACCAGCAGGCGCAGGGCGTTCACGCCGTGCCTGGGCGACCCGCCCAGGGCGGCCGGGCCGGCCGCCGCCGCTAAAGCAGAGGAAAGCAGTTGTCCATCGAGATCGCCAACGAGTCCGGCGTCGACGTCGACACCGACGCCGTGCTCGCCGTCGCCCGGCACGCCCTCGACGAGATGGGGGTCAACCCCCTCGCCGAGCTGTCAGTGCTGCTTGTCGACATCGACTACATGACCGAGCTGAACCACCGCTGGATGGGTGGCGACGGCCCGACCGACGTGCTCGCCTTCCCCATGGACGAGGGCAGCGTCGACCACGGCCCGGGTGAGTCCGCACCGGCCGGCGGCGAGCCCGCACTGCTCGGCGACATCGTGCTCTGCCCGGAGGTGGCGGCCAAGCAGGCGGCGACCGCCGGGCACGCACCGGCCGACGAGCTGCACCTGCTCACCGTGCACGGTGTGCTGCACCTGCTCGGCTACGACCACGCCGAGCCGGAGGAGGAGCGGGAGATGTTCGCACTCCAGGCTCGGCTGCTGGCGAGCTGGCGGTCGACCCGCACCCAGTGATGTCCACTCCTCCGTTACTCGCGGCCGGCGCCACCGCCGGCCTTCCCGACTTTCAGCTGATCGTCTTCGCGGCCGGTCTGGTGGTGCTGGCCGGCCTGATCGCGATGACCGAGGCGGCCCTCGCCGCGGTCTCACCGGCCCGAGCCGCCGAGCTGGCCCGCGACGGCGTGCGCGGCGCCCGTACCCTCCAGGTCGTGGCCGGCGACGTCGTCCGGCACCTCAACCTGCTCCTGCTGTTGCGGCTGCTCGCCGAGCTGACCGCCACCACACTGGTGGCGCTCGTGGCGGTGGACAGCTTCGGCGCCGGCTGGCGGGCCGCGCTGGTGACCGCCGGCGCGATGACAGTGGTCAGCTTCGTGGTGGTGGGCGTCGCACCACGCACCATCGGCCGGCAGCACGCCTACGCCGTGGGTCGTGCGGTGGCGCCGCTGGTCCGCTGGCTGGGCCGGGCGCTCAACCCGCTCGCGTCGCTGCTGATCCTGATCGGCAACGCGGTCACCCCGGGGCGCGGCTTCCGGGAAGGTCCGTTCGCCACCCAGGTGGAGCTGCGGGAGCTGGTCGACCTCGCCGAGCAGCGCGGCGTGGTCGAGCACGGCGAACGCCAAATGATCCACTCCGTCTTCGCGCTCGGCGACACCATCGCCCGTGAGGTGATGGTGCCGCGTACCGAGATGGTGTGGATCGAGGAGGGCAAAACGCTCGCGCAGGCGCTGGCGCTCTTCCTACGCTCCGGTTTCTCCCGCATCCCGGTGATCGGCGAGAGCGTCGACGACGTGCTGGGGGTGCTCTACCTCAAGGATCTGATCCGGCGCTCCCGTGGCGGGGACCCGGGGGCCGAGCAGTTGCCGGTGGCCGAGCTGATGCGCCCGGCGACCTTCGTACCGGAGTCCAAGCCGGTCGACGACCTGCTGTCCGAGATGCAGGCGGCCCGCAACCACCTGGTCATCGTGGTCGACGAGTACGGCGGCACCGGCGGTCTGGTCACCATCGAGGACATCCTCGAGGAGATCGTCGGCGAGATCACCGACGAGTACGATGTCGAGCGCCCGCCCGTCGAACGTCTGGCGGACTCCTCGGTGCGGGTGACCGCTCGCCTGCCGGTGGAGAATCTCGGCGAGATGTTCGACGCCGACCTGCCCACCGACGAGGTGGAGACGGTCGGCGGTCTGCTCGCCCAGTCGCTGGGGCGGGTGCCGATCCCGGGTGCCGAGGCCGAGGTCGCCGGTCTCCGCCTGGTCGCCGAGGGCACCACCGGCCGGCGCAACCGGATCGACACCGTCCTGGTCAGTCGGGTGGAGCCGGGCGATGAGCAGGACACCGCGGGGCGCGGCGAGCACACCGGCCCCGGGGACGACACTGACAACTATCGAGACGACGAGAGGCAACCCGCCGATGCCTGACACACCCGCCGCGCCTGCCGCCCGGCCCACCCCCACCGCGTCGGGCGCGCTGAGCGCCGAGGACGGCAAGCTCGTCGTCCTGGCCCGGGGAGCCCGCGCGCGGGTCGGCGCCGTCGAGGGCGCCGCGGTCCGCGACCAGGACGGCCGGACGTACGCGGCGGCCAGTGTCGCGCTGCCGTCGCTGACGCTCACCGCGTTGCAGCTGGCGGTCGCTTCGGCAGTGGCGGCCGGGGCGAGTCGGCTGGAGGCGGCGGTGGTGGTGACCGAGGCGTCGACGCTGGATGGTGCCGGGCACGCTGCGGTACGGGACCTCGCGGTGGACGCACCGGTCCACGTGGCCGCTCCGGACGGCACGGTCCTCGGCACGGTGACCCAGTGAGCCCGGTGCAGGATCCGCAGGCGCGTCCGTACCGGGCCGGGTTCGGCTGCTTCGTCGGTCGCCCCAACGCCGGCAAGTCGACGCTGACGAACGCCATCGTCGGCACCAAGATCGCCATCACCTCGAACAAGCCGCAGACCACCCGGCACGTCATCCGGGCGGTGCTGCACCGACCGGAGTCGCAGCTGGTCCTCGTCGACACGCCGGGCCTGCACCGCCCCCGTACGCTGCTCGGCGAACGCCTCAACGACCTGGTCCGGTCCACCTGGACCGAGGTCGATGTGATCGGCCTGTGCATCCCCGCCGACGAGCCGGTCGGGCGCGGTGACCGGTTCATCACCGGCGAGTTGGCCGAGTTGAAGGCGACAGTGCTGGCGGTGGTCACCAAGACCGACCTGGTGGACAAGCGTCGCCTGGCGGAGCAGCTGCTGGCGGTCAGCAAGATGGGGGAGTTCGCCGAGATCGTGCCGGTGAGCGCGGTGTCCGGGCACCAGGTGGACACCCTCGTCGACGTGATGACCAAGTACCTGCCGCCGTCGCCGCAGCTCTACCCGGACGACATGCTCACCGACGATCCCGAGCAGGTGCTGGTCGCCGAGCTGATCCGGGAGGCCGCCTTGGAGGGGGTCCGCGACGAGCTGCCGCACTCCATCGCCGTGGTGGTGGAGGAGATGATCCCCGAGGGTCAGGTCATGAAGATCTACGCCGACCTGTACGTGGAGCGGCCCAGCCAGAAGGCCATCGTGCTCGGGCACAAGGCGAGCCGGCTCAAGGAGGTCGGCACCAACGCCCGCAAGCAGATCGAGGAGCTGCTCGGCGGTCGGGTCTACCTCGACCTGCACGTACGGGTGGCGAAGGATTGGCAGCGCGACCCGAGGCAACTGCGCAAGCTGGGCTTCTGACCCACCTCGTCTGCGGTGCCCGACCGGCGGCACTATCGCCTTCGGTCGGGCAGCCGGGGATGTTCACGCCCGGTCGAGGTAGCTGTCGTCTGGTGCGGGTGCCACGCAGGGTCGGGCCGACCGGGCGGTTGCCCTGCTCAACCGGCGGGCGCTCACCGTCCACCTCTGGCACATGCCGTTCGTGGTGGCGCTCACTCCGCTGGTCGACGTGGTGGGCTGGTCCCACCAGGACCCGGTGGGCCTGGCCATCCGGGTACTGCTGGTCTTCGCCCTGGTCGGGGCCAGCGTCGAGATCAACGCTCGCTGATCGTGAGGTTGCCGCTGTTGGCCGAACCGTCGAGCACCAGGGACGCCGCCGGGTTGTCGGCGACGGTGACGGTCTCGTCGCCGGAGTCGGCGTTGGACCGGACCCGGTAGCTGCCCTCCGGCACCACCAGCGTGACGTCACCGCTGGAGGCGTGGACCCGGGCCGAGGCGGGCTTGTCCAGCTCCACGTTGACATTGCCCGAGCTGGCCTCGGCGTCGACGGTGCCGCCCAGCCGGCGTGCCGTGATGTCTCCCGACGAGGCGCGCAGCCGTACCGCCGCGGTGGCCTCGTTCACCTCGATGTTGCCCGAGCGTGCCTCCACCCCGACCGCGCCCGACGCACCCGAGATCCGCACGTCGCCCGAGCTCACCTGCAGCTCCACGGTGCCGACCCGGCTCAGCTCGACGTTGCCGGAGCTGGTCTCGCCCTGCACCGCCACACCCTCCGGCACCGTCACCTCGTAGGAGATGCTGCACCGCGAGCCACAGTCGGTGTCCAGCACCAGCTCGCTGCCCTTGATCTCGTAGCGGGTGTTGTCCGGTTCACCGCCCTGGTAGCGAACCACTCGCTTGATCCGCACCTCGGACGCCGGGCCGGTGCCGCGGACCACCACGTCGCCCGAGCCCCCGGAGACCCGCACCGTGGTGATCCGGACCGCCTCGGTGTTGTCGTAGTCGAGCCGACGGAACGACAGGTTGTCGCACCCGGCGAGCACGATGAGGGTGGTGGCGAGCCCTAGCGCGACGGGAGCGGCGACGCGACGGCGGCGGGGGGTGGTGGTCGGGTGCAGTGCCATGACCAGCACGCTACGGCCGAGCACGAGGTGGCCGCATCGGGGTTCATCCGCGCTTGCACCCCGAACCAACCCTGATTTCACACCCCGAGGGAGAATGGCCCGATGGCCGGGTATCGCCGACAGCTCTACCGCGACGACGCGGTGGTGTTGCGTGTGCAGAAGCTCGGCGAGTCCGACCGGATCATCACCCTGCTCACCCGCCGGCACGGCCGGCTGCGCGCGGTGGCTCGAGGGATCCGCCGCACCACCAGCAAGTTCGGTGCCCGGCTGGAGCCGTTCGGCCACGTCGACCTCCAGCTCGCCGGTGACCCGAAGGGCAACCACGGCAGTTCTCTGCACACAGTGAGCCAGGTCGAGGGCATCGAGCTGTACGGCAAACGGTTCCTGGGCGACTATCCGCGCTACACGGCGGCCAGCGCGATCGCCGAGACCGCCGAGCGGCTGACCCCGGTGGAACGGGAGCCGTCGCTGCGGCTGTTCCAGCTCACCATCGGCGCGCTGAAGGCGCTGTCCCGGGGCGAGCACGCCACCACCCTGGTGCTCGACGCGTACCTGCTGCGCGGAATGTCCCTGGCCGGCTGGGCGCCGGCGCTGGTCGCCTGCGCGGTCTGCGGCACGCCCGGGCGGCACCGGGCGTTCTCGGTGCCGGCCGGCGGCGCGGTCTGCCCGGATTGTCGGCCTCCCGGGGCGGCTCATCCCGCCCCCGCCACCATCGATCTGATGTCCGCGCTGACCTCCGGCGACTGGGTGATCGCCGACGCCACCGACACCGCCGTACGTCGGGAGTGCAGCGGGCTTGTCGCGGCTCACCTGCAGTGGCACCTGGAGCGCGCGCTACGCTCGCTGCCGCTGGTCGACCGGGGTTCCTCGGCGGCCGGCACGGCCCCGCCGCCGGAGGGCACCGGGGCCGTGGTGCTCCGGCCACGTGGCGACGTCGAGGCTGGGGCGGACGGCGCGAACAGGGAGTGACCGAGTGATTCGATCGAAGAAGGCCGGCCGGCGCGAGCCGACGCCGCCGGTGCCACACCCGTCCGGGGCCCGCCCCCCGGCGCTGCCCACCGATGCGGTGCCGAAGCACGTGGCGGTGGTGATGGACGGCAACGGCCGCTGGGCCAAGGACCGCGGGCTGCCCCGCACCAAGGGGCACGAGGCGGGGGAGCACAGCCTCTTCGACACCATCGAGGGCGCCATCGAGATGGGCATCCCGTACCTGTCTGCGTACGCGTTCTCCACCGAGAACTGGCGGCGCTCGCCCGACGAGGTCCGGTTCCTGATGGGGTTCAACCGGGACGTGATCCGTCGCCGCCGTGACCAGTTGGTCGACCTGGGCGTACGGGTGGTGTGGTCGGGCCGGCCCGGTCGGCTGTGGAAGAGCGTCATCTCCGAGTTGCAGACCGCCGAGGAGATGTCCCGCGACAACTCGACGCTGACCCTGCAGTTCTGCGTCAACTACGGCGGGCAGGCCGAGATCGGTGACGCCGCCGCCGCGATCGCGCGGGACGTGGCGGCCGGCCGGCTGGATCCGGCGAAGGTCACCGAGAAGACCGTGGCGAAGTACCTCTACCACCCTGAGATCCCGGAGGTGGACCTGTTCCTGCGCCCCTCCGGGGAGGAGCGGATCTCCAACTTCCTGCTCTGGCAGACCGCGTACGCCGAGTTGGTCTTCCTGGACACGCTCTGGCCCGACTTCGACCGCCGCCACCTGTGGTACGCGTGTGAGTTGTACGCCCAGCGGGACCGACGCTTCGGCGGCGCGTTGCCCAACCCGGTCGCTCCGGTTATCTGAGCCGACGCGCTTACCCGCACGTCACTCTGGGTATCAGAGACGTCAGAAGCCACTGACGGAGGTGAACCCACATGATCCAGAAGCGCATTGCCCAGTGGGCGGTGATGGCTATCGCGGTGCCGCTGGCCGCGGCCGGCGCTCGCCGGCTCAGCCACACCCTGGAGGCCCGGCGTGGTCCCTCCGGGGCGACCCGGTTGCTGACCAAGGGTGCGGACCTGATCCGTCCGCAGAAGGCCAAGCGCCGCCGCTTCTTCTGACCAACCCACCCCAACTGTCTCCGGCGCCCCCCGCACCCTCGTGCGTGGGGCGCCGCCGCATCCCCGCCCCCGCCCCGCCGGCCCCGCCCCCGCCCCGCCCATCGATCATGGAGTTGTGGTGGCCGGGTTAGGTGCTTTTGCGACTTATGTTCACCACCACAACTCCATGATCGACGCGACCCGGGGGCGGGTGCGCGGCCGGTGGGGCGGGTTGGGGTGGGGTGCGGTCGTTTCGGGGTCCTGCGCAAGGGTGGCGGGTAGGGTCCGGAGGTGGTGGGACGATGGCGGTTGGGGGGCAGATGCGCGATCTCCGCTTTAAGATGATCATGGCGTTGAACGCCGCCGATCTGGGCGACCCGATGTGCGAGCAGGTGGCCGAAATCTGTGCCGAGATCGCCGAGCAGCACTGCGCCGAGTTCGGCCACACACCGCAGTTGCGCACCGGTGAGATCGCCGAACTGGCCACCGGCGAGCCGGCCCTGACCTGGGCGCCGTCGACCCCCGACGCCGGGCAGCGTGCCTGGTGACCGCGCCCGCACCTGCTGTTGACATCCGTCGTGCCGATGATCGCTTCGCCACCCGGATCTCCTGGCTGGACTCCAAGCACTCCTTCTCGTTCTCCCGGCACTACGACCCGGACAACACCCACCACGGCCTGCTGCTGGTCAACAACGACGACGTGGTCCGACCGGGCGCTGGCTTCGAGACCCACCCGCACCAGGACATGGAGATCGTGACCTGGGTGCTGCGTGGTTCCCTGGTGCACCAGGACTCCACCGGGCACTCCGGGGTGATCTACCCGGGTCTGGCCCAGCGGATGAGCGCCGGCACCGGCATCCTGCACTCGGAGAAGAACGACGCCTGGCGGCTCAACAACCAGGAGCCGCACACCGACCCGGTGCACTTCGTGCAGATGTGGGTGCTCCCCGACGAGCAGGGCGTCGACCCCGGCTACGAGCAGTTGGAGATCGAGGACGAGCTGCTCCGCGGGGGCCTGGTCCCGATCGCCTCCGGGATGGACCGTTACGACGGCGCGTCAGCGATCCGGATCCGCAACCGGTACGCGACACTGCACGCCGCCCGTCTCGCCCCCGGCGACGAGGTCACCATCCCGGACGCGCCCTACGTGCACCTCTACGTGCCCGACGGCACGGTGACCCTGGAGGGCAGCGGCCCGCTCGGCAGCGGCGACGCGGCCCGGCTCACCATGACCGGTGGCCGGCGGGTGACCGCCGACGAACCGGCCGAGATCCTCGTCTGGGAGATGCACGCCACTGTTGCCTGACCGTCACCCGCGCGGCCTACCCCATGATCTCGCCCGAGCATGGATGTGGTGGCCTCCCAGCCGGGGAGGACCACCACATCAAGGATCGAGCTACGCCGGCGACTCGGTGCGGTCGGCGGCCCAGGTGGTGTGGAACGAGCCCTCGCGGTCCACCCGCTGGTAGGTGTGCGCGCCGAAGTTGTCCCGCAGACCCTGGATCAGCGCGGCGGGCAGCCGCTCCGCGCGCAACGCGTCGAAGTACGCCAGCGACGACGAGAACGCGGGCGTCGGCACGCCGGCCCGGGTCGCGTCGGCCACCACCCGCCGCCAGCTCGGCACGCCAGCGCTGACCGCCTCGGCGAAGTAGGGCGCCACCAGCAGCGTCGGCAGGTCGGGCTGCTCGTCGTACGCCTCACGGATCCGGTTCAGGAAGCGGGCCCGGATGATGCAGCCACCCCGCCAGATCGTCGCGGTGCCGCCCAGGTCGATGTCCCAGTTGTATTCCTGGCTGCCCGCGCGGATGTGGTCGAAGCCCTGCGCGTACGCAACGATCTTGGAAGCGAGCAGCGCCCGGCGGACATCCTCGACGAACGTGTCCCGGTCGGTGACCTGCCACTTGTCACCCGCGTCGGGGAACGCCCGACGGGCCGCCTCACGCTGGTCGACGTGCCCGGAGAGCGAACGGGCGAAGGTCGCCTCGGCGATCCCGGTGATCGGGATGCCCAGGTCCAGGGCACTCTGTACGGTCCACCGACCGGTGCCCTTCTGCTCGGCCCGGTCCTGCACGATGTCCACGAACGACCGGCCGGTCGCCGCGTCGGTGTGCGCGAGCACGTCGGCGGTGATCTCGATGAGGAACGACTCCAGCTCGCCGTTGTTCCACTCCCGGAAGATCTCCGCGATCTCGGCCGGCGTCGCGTCCAGGCCGGCCCGGAGCAGGTCGTACGCCTCGGCGATGAGCTGCATGTCGGCGTACTCGATGCCGTTGTGCACCATCTTGACGAAGTGCCCGGCGCCGTCCGGCCCGACGTGCGTGCAGCACGGCACGCCGTCCACCTGGGCGGCGATCTTCTCGAACATCGGCCCGAGCTTCGCGTACGACTCGGCGGAGCCACCCGGCATGATGCTCGGCCCGAGCAGCGCGCCCTCCTCGCCGCCGGAGACGCCGGTGCCGCTGAAGTGCAGCCCCTGCGCCCGCAGCGCCTCCTCGCGGCGACGGGTGTCGGCGAAGTGGGCGTTGCCACAGTCGACGATGATGTCGCCCTCGTCGAGCAGCGGCACCAACTCGTCGATCACCGCGTCGGTGGGAGCGCCGGCCTTCACCATGACGATGACCGCGCGGGGTCGTTCCAGTGACGCCACGAAATCGGCCATCGTCTCGCCCGGCAGGAACGTGCCCTCGTCGCCGTGCTCGGCGACCAGGCTGCGGGTGCGCTCCGGCGAGCGGTTGTGCACTGCCACCGTGAAGCCGTTGCGGGCCAGGTTGCGGGCCACATTGCGACCCATCACCGCCAGCCCGGTCACACCGATTTGTGCCCTCGCCTGATCAGCCATTCGTGCCGCCACCTCTCGTCACACCACTATCAGCGCTTGGAAACTTACCGTGGTGTGAGCCGATACGGACCAGTGATCGACGTCCCTTTACTGCACGTGATGTGGACGTTGCCCCTGGCCGCTCGGGCCCTCGACAACGGTCGGTGTGCCCCGCGCAGGGAAACGTGTCGTCATCCCGCGCCGGGCGCATCAGCCTTCGGCGAGACGGGCTTCGATTCGGGCGATCTTCCCGGTCAGCGCGTCGGTGACCCCGGGCCGGACGTCGGCCTTGATCACCACACTCACCCGGGGCGCCCGCGCGCCGACCACCTCGACCGCCTGCTTCACCACCGCCATCACCTCGTCCCACTCACCCTCGATGGTGGTGAACATGGCGTCGGTCCGGTTGGGCAGACCGGACGCACGGACCACCCGCACCGCCTCGGCGACCAGGTCACCCACGGAGTCGTCACCGCCGAGCGGGGTGATCGAGAACGCGATCAGCATGTGCCGATCGTGCCAGGAAAACCGGATGCGCGTCGGTCCGGCGGTGGCTACGGTACGAACATGCGTAACTGACGCCCCACTTCCGAGCCGGCCCGCCGTCCCGCGTCGCGGTCCGTGCGCTCCCGGGCGTCCCGCATCCCCTCCCCGCCGTTGGGCGGCGATGGCCCTGCCTGGCCCCGGTGAGCAGTCCCTTCCCCACTCGACCGTCGCGCAACGGCGGTCACCAGCCGATCCGACCGACCGCCGCAGCGCGGGACCGGCCGTGCCGGTCGGCATTGAAGGAGGCCCGGATGCCTGCCAGGCGTAATCCGAAGAAGACCCGTACCCCGCTCGGCGTCGACCGGGCGGCCGGCCACGGCCCGCTCCCACCCACCCTCCCGGCCCCGCCCCCCGCCCGTGCCCCCCCCCCCCTCCCCCCCGCCTCC
>NZ_JAKKFG010000026.1:0-25721 GCF_022230905.1 Micromonospora salmantinae | reverse complement strand
CGGCACTCTCCACCTTCGCCATACCCCACTTCTTCTTCCACCTGACCCATCTGCACCACGCCACCCTTGGCGAGAAGGTGTTCCTCACAACCGCCAATGCCGTCGTCGCCCTGCTCGGCCTTCTCGTCATCGCCCTGACGCTCGTCCGAGACGCCAGGCGTCGCCGCACTCCGGCCACGTGATGCGGGCGGACCCGGCGCGACGCCGGGTCCGCCCGTTTCAGGTGTGCTGATCTCGCCCTGCCGTTGGTCCATCTGCACACAGTCGAACGTGCTGCGAACTTGGCTGTGATCAGCGGGCGAGGGCGGCGAGTCGGAACTGTTGGTTGGTTTGTCCGTGGCAGTCGTAGAGCTGGATTTGGGCTCCGTTGGTGGTGCTCCAGGCGTCGAGGCATCGTCCGGATTGGACGTTGCTGATGGTGCCGTTGGAGTTGACGTTCCACTGTTGGTTGGTCTGGCTGTGGCAGCTGTAGATCTGTACTGCCGCGCCGTTGGCGGTGCCTGCGGCGTCGAGGCACATGGTGCCGTACACCTGGAGTTGTTTGGTTGTGGTGTAGGTCCATGCCTGGTTGGTTTGTTTGTTGCAGCCGTAGAGCTGGACCCGGGTGCCGTTGTTGCGTGAGGCGTTGGGTACGTCGACGCACCGGCCGGATTGGGTGCCGACGATCTCGCTGGCGGAGCCGGGCGGAACGGTGGGTGAAGGGGTGGGGGTCGGCGGGTCGGTGGGGGTCGGCGGGTCGGTCGGGGTCGAGGGCAGCAACGGGCAGGTGCTGCGGTAGGTGACCACGCCGCTGGAGTCGAGCAGTGGGCAGAGGAACTGGCTGTACCGGGTGTCGTTGTCGATGAACATCTTGACGAACGGCAGCATGGTCCGGACCATCACCGGGTTCGACCGTCCGACCATGAAGCCATGATCCGCGCCGGCGACCTCCAGGTAGACGCTCTCCGTCGTGGCCGGGAGGCTGTTGTACAGGCCGGTGGCGTAGGACGGGGTGACCACCGTGTCCGCCTGCCCAGAGAAGATCATGGTGGGCACCCGGTCGTTGGCCAGGTTCGACGACGGCGAGTACGGCGCGATGCCGACCACTGCCTTCAACGACGGGCGTCGGGTGGCTGCGCTCAGCGCGCCGCCGCCACCCATGGAGTGGCCTGCGACGGCCAACCGGTTGGGGTCGACCCGGTCGCGTACGGGGCTCTGCTGTGTGAGGTAGTCCAGTGCGGCGAGCAGTTGGGTGCCTCGGGCGGTGTCGAAGTCGTTGCGGCTGTTGGTCTCGATGCCGATCACGACGAAGCCGTGGGACGCCAGCCACGGTCCCATCCAGGCCAGCTCGGCGGAGAACAACGCGGTGTAGCCCGGCGAGATCGCGATGGCCCCGAAGGTGCCCTGGCTGGTGTCGGTCGGGTAGTAGATCCGGCCGCCGTTGAAGCCGTACCCGGTCGGGACGCTGACCGACGTGTTGGCGAAGGGACCGTTCACGGCGGTGACGCTGGTCCGGGTGGGATCCGGGCCCCGCTGGTACGGGTTGTCGGCGGCCGACGCCGACCCGGTTGCGACGGTAATGGTGAACAGCCCGACTGCGGCGGCGATCCCAGCCGCGGCGAGCTTGAACAGCCGTCCCCGAAATCGGGCGGGCATTCGGTCGGTATGGGTTTCCCCCGCGGGCGGGGGGTGGTGCCCGTGTCCTCGCACTGTCGCTACCTCCTGGTGGTGGTGGGTGCGGGGCCGGCGGGCTCGGTGTGGTGCCGAGCCTGCCCGCCCCGGCGTTGTCCGGTCGTCAGCGTTGCAGCGTCAGCAGACCCGGCCGGTACGGCAGAAGGCCGTAGTCGCCGCCGGAGCTGGGGGAACGCCCCTGGTAGAGCAGTTGCAGGTTGCAGGCGTCAACGGTCATGGTCTGATCGGCGTTGCTGCGGATCAGTTCGCCATGGCTGATGTCGTTGGTCCAGGTAACGCCGCTGTTGGCCTTGCCGGCGAACGGGTTGCTCTCGGACGTGGCCTGCGGTGTCCACGTACCACCCAGGCTGGTGGCCGTGAACGATCGGAAGTAGCGCCCGTTCGCGCCGATCGCCTCGACGAGCATGAGGTACCGGTTCTGGCCCTGGAGTTTGTAGACCTGAACCCCTTCGAACAGGTTGTTGGTGGTGTCGGTCATGATCGTCGTGTAGTTCGACCCGAAGCTGCCCGGGAAGTTCCCGATGGGCATGCTGGCCCGGTAGATCCTGCCGTTGTCCCCGGCGAAGAACAGGTACATGTTCTGGTCGTCACCGATGATCGCCTGGTCGATCGGGCCCGTGCTGGAGTTGGAGATGCTTCCGGTGAACAGCGTCTGCGCCGCGGACCAACTGTTCACGTTGGTCGGGTCGGTCGACGTCCGGTAGGAGAAGGCCGGCCCGCCCCACTGGTAGGCGAGCACCCAGATGTTGCGCGGTGCGAAGTAGAACAACGACGGCGCCACCGCCGCGAACGGCATCTGATTCTGCGACGCCGACCCCATCTGGTTCCAGTTCGAGAAGAGACCGAAGTTCATCGAGCCCCAGGTCGTGCCCGTGTCGTGCGTGGTCGCGTAGACCAACTGCTGGCCGTTGTAGGGCGCGTGGGTGAAGTCCTTCAGCGACACCCACCCCGACCTCGGCTGCGCCAGCGCGCCCGTGGACGACCAGCGGTACGACGAGGGAAGGTCACACGAACCGCCGGGTGGCGGCGTCGTCGGCGTCGGCGTCGGCGTTTGGGTGGGACCGCCGACGGAGGCGAGCCTGAACTGCTGGTTGGTTTGTCCGTGGCAGTCGTAGAGCTGGATCTGGGCTCCGTTGGTGGTGCTCCAGGCATCGAGGCATCGTCCGGACTGGACGTTGCTGATGGTGCCGTTGGAGTTGACGTTCCACTGTTGGTTGGTCTGGCTGTGGCAGCTGTAGATCTGTACTGCCGCGCCGTTGGCGGTGCC
This sequence comes from Micromonospora salmantinae, assembly GCF_022230905.1. Lineage (NCBI taxonomy): Bacteria > Bacillati > Actinomycetota > Actinomycetes > Micromonosporales > Micromonosporaceae > Micromonospora > Micromonospora salmantinae. The sequence goes on along the minus strand of NZ_JAKKFG010000026.1, from coordinate 22,783 downwards.
TGCGGCGTCGAGGCACATGTTCCCGTACACCTGTAGCTGTTTGCCCGAGGTGTAGGTCCATGCCTGGTTGGTCTGCTTGTTGCAGTCGTAGAGCTGCACCCGGGTGCCGTTGCTGGTCGAGGCGTTGGGTACGTCGACGCACCTGCCGGACTGTGTGCCGACGATCTCAGAGGCGGAGCCTGGTGGGACGGTGGGGGTGGGCCCCGGCGTGGTGGGCGTGGGAGTGGGAGTGGGGCCCGCGCTGTTCAGCGCCTCCAGGGTGGCCGTGTAGGCGGCCTTCTTGTTGCCGTTGCACTCGAAGAGCAGCGGGGTGCCGCTGGAGCGCCACGAGTCGCAGTCCCGCACCCCCCACACGGTGAGCCCGTTGCAGCGCGCCACGGCAAGGCAGTCGTTGACCACACTGCGGTAGGTGTTGGCCTGCGTCGTGCCGGAGCCTTCGATGTCCAGCTCGGTGATCTGCACGTCCACCCCGAGGGCGGCGAAGCTGGACAGCGTGGTGCGGTAGTTGCTGTTGTACGGCGAGTTGGCGTTGAAGTGCGACTGGAAGCCGACGCAGTCGATCGGCACCCCACGAGACTTGAAGTCGCGAACCATGTTGTACACGGCCTGCGTCTTGGCCCAGGTCCAGTTGTCGGTGTTGTAGTCGTTGTAGCAGAGCTTCGCGTTCGGGTCCGCCGCGTCGGCGGCGCGGAACGCCGCCTCGATCCAGTCGTTGCCGGTGCGCTGGAGGTTCGAGTTGCGGCGGGCGCCGCTGTTGCCGTCCTCGAACGCCTCGTTCACCACATCCCAAGAGTCGATCTTGCCCCGGTAGTAGCTGGCCACTCGGGTGACGTGGTTCAGCATCGCATTGCGCAGGGCGGTGCCCTCCATGCTCTGCATCCAGCCCGGCTGCTGCGAGTACCAGGCCAGGGTGTGGCCCCGGACCTTCCAACCCCGGGAGATGGCGTGGTTCACGATCCGGTCCGCGTTGCTGAAGGTGAAGTTGTTCTGCTGCGGCTCGGTCGCGTCGATCTTCATTTCGTTCTCGGGAGTGACGCTGTTGAACTCACGATTCAGGATCGTCGTGTAGGCGCTGTCGTTGAGTTTGTTGGCGGCGACGGCGGCACCGAAGTACCGGCCGGACTGGGCTGCGGCGGCACCGAGGGTCGTCTCGGCGGCCTGGGCCAGATTGGGCAGCAGCGACACGGCCAGAGCCAGAATTATCGCGGCCGTTCCGGAAAAAGTTAGTGCTCGTAGTCGGGTGCGCCCGATGGGACGGGTCCGGGAAACCATGCCGGTCCTCCAGTGGTGGGATGGATGGAGCTCGGTCGCTGTTCGAGTGGGAAGCCCCGCTCGGATGGCGGCGGCCACGATGCTGAGTCGGCCTGAGCGGGCCGGACTCACGTCAGGCGCCCGTGCGGAGACGAGCCGTCTCGGGCTGCCTGATCAGCGGATGCAGGGGTTGCGGTGAGTGCGTCCGGTCGCCCGCCGGGAAGCGGTTGCGGGCGCTGGGGTCTGCCGGTGGTGGACGTGGTACCTGTTAGGTGGGTGGGCTGGTGGTCACCTGAGGCGCCTCCGGAAGTGAAGTGATCATGTTAACGTTCACACTCATCGATGGCTCCCAGGCTGGCAGAAAATTCCAGAGTTTTCAACCGGTAGTTTCGGGTGTGTTACGGATCAGGGCGACAGGTGTTCGACTCCCTTCGGCCGGGCAAGATCAAATCCTCTGGTCTCCCGGAGCGGCCGGCGCTGTCGGTTGTGACCCCGATCACGGTGAACCATCCACAAGTTGATGGCAGACCGCACCTCGGCCTTTCATCCAGTGAAAGCTCAGTCCCCGCCGCGCACACCTCACGCGATGATTTGGCCCCACCCGTGTTCGTCCAGGAGGGGGGTCGGTCGCATGGCCTTCGCGCGTAACCAGTGGTACGTGGCGGCCTACGCCAGCGAGGTCGGGCGGGCACTGCTCGCCCGTACGGTGCTCGGTGAGCCGCTGGTGCTGTACCGCACCGGTGCCGGGAAGCCGGTGGCGCTCGCTGACCGGTGCGTGCACCGGCGCTTCCCGCTCTCGGAGAGCCGGCTCGACGGTGACACCATCGTCTGCGGCTACCACGGCTTCACCTACGATCCGACCGGCGCCTGCGTCTTCGTGCCGGGTCAGCAGCGCATCCCGCGCACCGCGCGGGTTCCCTCGTTCCCGGTGGTGGAACAGGACTCCTTCATCTGGGTCTGGATCGGCGACCTGGACCGCGCCGACCCCGCCGCGATTCCCCGCGCACCGTGGCTCGCCGACCCCCGCTACGCGGTGGTACGCGGCATGGCGCCGTTGAACGCGCGGTACGGCCTGCTGGTGGACAACCTCCTCGACCTGTCCCACGAGACCTATCTGCACGGCGGTTACATCGGCACGCCGGAGGTAGCGAACACCCCGATCACCACCGAGGTGGACGAGGACCGGGGGATCGTCTATGTCAGTCGGCACATGGACGACGCCGAGTGCCCTCCGTTCTACGCCCGCTCGACCGGGATCCAGGGCCGGATCACCCGGTGGCAGGACATCGAATACCACCCGCCCTGCCTCTACCTGCTGCACAGCCGGATCGCGCCGCAGGGCGTGCATCCGCCCGCCGAGGGCGAGGACAGCGAAGCGTTCCACGCCGAGATCGTGTACGCCATCACCCCGTCGACCGAGAACACCACCTATGACTTCTGGGCCGTGGCGCGCGACTTCGCGATCGACGACGAGTCGGTCAGCGAGTACCTCCACCACAGCAACCACACAGTGGTCATGCAGGATGTGACCGCGCTCAACATCCTGGAGCAGGTGATCGCGACCGAGCCGGACAGGTATCAGGAGCTGAGCATCAACATCGACACCGGTGGCCTGGCCGCCCGGCGGCTGCTGGCCCGGATGGTCGGGTCGGGGACGGTGGGAGCGGCGCGGTGAGCTCCCTGGCAGGCACCCTCACGGGGGACCGGGTCTACCGGATCCACTGGGTGCCGGGCACCGACACCCTGCGTGGGATCTGCCACTGTGGGGCCGAGCGGATCGCCGAGGACCCGGTCGAGTTGTGGGAGTGGCTGCTCGCCCACCCGCAGGGCCACCAGGGTGTGGCGGTGCGGGCGGCCGGACCGCCGAGAACGATGGCGATGCGCGAGTGACAGTGGACGTTCTGACCGGTGTGGAGCTGGTGGTTGCCGGCCGGGATCGGGTGGCGGCCGAGGTCGTGGCGATTCGCCTGTGTCGCGCCGACGGCGGTGACCTGCCCGAGTGGGCGCCGGGCGCGCACATCGACCTGGAGTTGAGCACCGGCTGGGCCCGTCAGTACTCCCTCTGCGGCGACCCGGCGGACCGGTCCGCCCTGCGGATCGCGGTGCAGCGCGAACCGAACGGACGCGGCGGCTCCCGGCTGGTGCACGAGCGGCTCACCGTCGGGGCGACCGTCCGGGTGAGCGGACCGCGTAACACCTTCCCGCTGGTCGCGGCACGGCGCTACCTCTTCGTCGCCGGTGGCATCGGTATCACCCCCATCGCACCGATGGTCGCCGCCGCCGACGCCGCGGGCGCCGACTGGCGGCTGGTGTACGGGGGACGCAGCCGCATCACGATGGCCTTCGCCACCACCCTGTGGGAAAAGTACGGCGACCGGGTGAGCCTGCACCCGCAGGACGAGACCGGGTTGCTCGACCTGGCCGGATTGCTGGGCCGGCCCGGCGCCGGGCTCGTCTACTGCTGTGGCCCGGAAGCACTGATCACAGCAGTCGAGGAGCACTGCCGCGGCTGGCCAACCGGCTGCCTGCACGTCGAGCGCTTCACCGCCCCGGCCGGCACCGGGGAGCCGGAGACGACGATCGTGGTCGAACTCGCGCTCTCCGGGCGGACGGTGACGGTGCCCCCGGGTACGCCGATCCTGCAGGCGGTGGAGGAGGCTGGCGTGCAGGTCCTCTCGTCCTGCCGAGAGGGCACCTGCGGCACCTGCGAGACCCCGGTGCTCGCCGGCATGCCGGAGCATCGCGACAGCCTGCTCACCGAGGAGGAGCGGGCCGCCGGGGACACCATGATGATCTGTGTGTCCCGGGCCCGCACGCCGCGGCTCGTCCTTGAGCTGTGAGCGGCCGGCGCACGCGGGGATGATGGCGAGGTGCGCGCACAACCGGGACGGTCGGTGACCAGTAAGGTGCTGGCGCTGCTGGACGCGTTCAGCCAGGCCAGTCCGGTGTTGACCCTGAGCGAGTTGGCGCGTCGCACCGGACTGCCCCTGCCCACCGTGTACCGGCGGGCCGCGGAACTGGTCGCGTGGGGGGCACTGGAGCGCGGCGACGACGGGCGGTACCGGATCGGTCTGCGGCTGTGGGAGGTGGGCTCGCTCGCCCCGAGGGGCCTTGGGCTGCGGGAGCTGGCACTGCCGGTCATGGAGGACCTGTACGAGGTGACCCACGAGAACGTCCAGCTCGCCGTCCGGCAGGACCTTGAACTCGTCTTCATCGAACGGATCGCCGGGCGACACGCGGTGCCCGTGCTCACCCGGGTGGGGGGTCGCTTCGCGCTGCACGCCACCGGCGTCGGGCTGGTCCTGCTCGCCCACGCGCCCGCCGAGGTCCAGGAGCAGGTGCTGGCCGCGCCGTTGGAGCGGTACACCGAACTGACCATCACCGACCCGAAGCGGCTGCGTCGCTGCCTCGCCGAGGTGCGCCGGATCGGATACGCGGTCAGCGACCGTCAGGTCACCATGGACGCCCTCTCGGTGGCCGCGCCGATCCGCGTACCGGAGGGTGTGGTGGCAGCGATCTCGCTGGTGGTCGCCCACGACCGCGCGGACCCGGTGGCGTTGGCACCGTTGGTCCAGGCCGCGGGTCGGGTGGTCTCCCGGGCGCTGAACAGCTCCCACCAGCAACCACCGAGGTAGGGAAACCTCAGCGGTCGCGCCCTGCCGGCCAGACCCACAGCCCCGTCTGATGTAGACAGACTGCAAATCGTTGACGCCCGATCAAATTCTGCATTACGTTGCCCGTGCGACAGCTGACCCCCACCCTCGTGCGCAGATCGGCATCGACGAAAGAGAGCGCTCATGTCACTGGACGGCAAAGTCGCCATCGTCACCGGGGCTGGGCGGGGTCTGGGCCTCGCCTACGCGCAGGAGCTGGCGCGGCGGGGCGCCTCGGTTGTGGTAAACGACGTCGACGCCTCGGTCACGGCCGACGCCGTGGCGGCGATTGAGGCATTCGGCGGCCGGGCCGTCGCGGTGGTCGCACCGGTCGGCCCGACCGAGACCGCGAAGGAACTCGTCAGCACGGCGGTGGAGCACTTCGGGCGCCTGGACATCCTCGTCACCAACGCAGGCGTCCTGCGCGACACGGTGCTGTGGAAGATGAGCGACGACGACTTCGACACCGTCATAAACGTGCACCTGCGCGGCACGTTCACCACAGTGCGCGAGGCGGTGCAGCACATGCGGCAGGCCGGCGAGGGCGGGCGGATCATCTGCGTCGGGTCACCCACCGGACAGCGGGGAAACTTCGGCCAGACCAACTACGCAGCCGCCAAGGCGGGCATCGTCGGCATGGTCCGTACCTGGGCGCTCGAACTCAAGCGGGCCGGCATCACCGCCAACACCGTCGTCCCGGTCGCCGCGACCGCGATGACCGCCACCGTCCCCTACTTCGCCGCGGCGGTACGGGCCGAGGCGAACGGCGAGCCGATGCCCGCGTTCTTCCGACACGATCTGGGGTTCGGCACTGCGGACGACGTGGCCGGACTTGTCGCGTTCCTCGGCTCCGACGCGGCGGCCTCGGTGACCGGCCAGGTGATCGGTGTCGGCGGTGACCGCCTGCAGATCTGGACCCACCCCGAGGCGGCGCTGACCGCGCACCGCGAGGGCGGCTGGACGTATGACGCGCTCGTGGACGCCTGGCCGACGACGTTCGCCGGCGCCGCGCAGAGCGTCGGCGAACGCTTCCCGAAACTCCCCGAGGAGTTCGAGCCCACGACGTCCTGACCAGCCCGAGCAGACCCGCCTGCGCAGAACCGCCCGACGAAGGTTGGCCCCATGTACCAGCCCGCCATCGACCTTGACGACGTCACGGCGATCGACATGCACGTGCACATCGAGGTCGACGACCACGGTCACACCTCACTGCCCGAACCGCTCGTGGCAGCGGCGTCGGCGTACTTCAAGACGGACGGCCCACGGCCTGCGGTCGAGGCTGTGGCCCAGTACTACCGCGAACGGCACATGGCAGCCGTCGTCTTCACAGTGGACGCGCGTACGCAACTGAAGCACCGGCCACTGTCCAGCACCGACATCGCTCGCGCGGCGGCCGAGCACGCCGACGTGCTCGTTCCGTTCGGATCGGTCGACCCGCGCACCGGGGCAGCGGCCCTCGAACTCGCCGACCGGCTGATCCGGGAGGAGGGCGTACGCGGCTTCAAGTTCCACCCCACCGTGCAGGGCTTCGACCCCAGCCACGACGAGTACGCGCCGCTGTGGGGCCTGCTGGAGCGGGCGGGCGTCCCGGCGCTCTTCCACACCGGGCAGACCGGCATCGGCGCGGGTACGCCGGGCGGCTACGGTCTGCGGCTCGGCCTGTCGAACCCGATCCTGCTCGACCCGATCGCGGCCGACTTCCCCAACCTGCAGATCATCATGGCCCACCCGTCGGTGCCCTGGCAGGACGAGGCGTTGTCGGTGGCCACGCACAAGCACAACACCTGGATCGACCTGTCCGGCTGGAGCCCGAAGTACTTCCCGGCCGAGTTGGTGCGCTACGCCAACTCGGTGCTGAAGCGGCGGGTGCTGTTCGGCACCGACTACCCGATGCTGACCCCCGACCGGTGGCTGCGCGACGTGCAGGCGACCGACCTCAAGCCGGATGTGCTCCCGGGCATCCTGAAGGACAACGCGGTCCGACTGCTGGGCCTCGCCCGCTGACGACGAGAGGAAACGCATGACGACGACCATCACCTACGACCGGCTCGGCGACCTTGCCGGCACCGATCTCGGCCACACCGGGTACCGCACGGTCACCCAGGACCAGGTGGACCTGTTCGCGGATGCCACGGACGACCACCAGTGGATCCACGTCGACCCCGAACGGGCGAGGACCGGCCCGTTCGGCGCACCCATCGCGCACGGCTTCCTCACCCTCTCTCTGGCGGTTCCCTTCTGGACCGAACTGCTCGAGGTCAAGGGCGTGACCACGAAGGTGAACTACGGCCTCGACAAGGTCCGCTTCCCCGCACCGGTCGTGGTCGGGGCGCGGGTGCGCATGCAAGCCACAGTCGTCGAGGTCGTCGAGGTCCGCGGCGGCTACCAGCTCGCTGTCGACCAGACGATCGAGATCGAGGACGGGACCAAGCCGGCGGTCGTCGCGCGAGGGCTGTACCGCTTCTACGCCTGAGCCCGGGGGCATCCGTCGAGCCGGATGAGCACACCACCTCCACCCGCAGGAGAAGATGATGCACCAGCAGGGAATCGGCGCCTGGGTGGCCAAGCGCCGGCTCAAGTCCCCGGACCAGGTCGCGATCATCCACGGCGAGCGGTCGCCCATGACGTACGGACAGTTTGCCGAAGCCACCGACCGGGTCTCAGCCGTGCTGCGGGATCGGGGCGTCGGCAAGGGCGACTCCGTCGCCTACCTGGGTGAGAACAGCCCAGAATTTCTCCAGGTGATGTTCGGGGCGGCGCAGGTCGGCGCCGTCTTCGTGCCGATCAACACCCGGCTCGCCGCGCCCGAGATCGCCCACGTCCTCGGCGACTGCGGCGCTCGGGTGCTGATCCACGACCTGGACTTCGCCGCGCCGGTGGCCTCCGCCGCGCCGGCCGCCCGGACCCCGTCCGTCATCGTCAACGGTGCGGGCACCGCGGACCGGCCCGGGCTGGCCGCCCTGGCACGGGCCGCCCGCACCCCGTTCACCGACCATGCCGACACCGCCCACGAGGACCCGGCGGCGATCGTCTACACCTCGGGCACGACCGGCCGGGCCAAGGGCGCCGTGCTGACGCACGGCAACCTCACCTGGGTGGCGCTCAACTGTGTGGTCGACTACGACGTCGTCTCCACGGACGTCGCGCTCATGATCTCGCCGCTGTTCCACGTCGCCTCGCTCGGGATGGGTGCCCTGCCCGTCATCCTCAAGGGCGCCACGATGGTCATCGAGAAGGGCTTCGAGCCGGGCCACGCGCTCGCGCAGATCGAGCGGCACGGGGTCACCATGCTCAGCGGCGTGCCGACCACCTACCAGCTGATGGCCGATCACCCCGCCTGGGCGTCGACCGACCTGTCGACGCTGACGAAGCTCACCTGCGGAGGTTCGGCGGTGCCGGCCCGCATCCTCAACGCGTACGAGGCGCGGGGGCTGTCGTTCTCGCAGGGTTACGGCATGACCGAGGCCGCGCCGGGCGCGACCGCGCTGCCCTCGACGATGACCCGCGTCAAGCAGGGCAGTGTCGGTCTGCCGCATTTCTTCACCGACGTGCGGATCACCGATGCGGCCGGTGTGGTGGTGCCCGCCGGCGCCGTCGGTGAGATCGAGGTGGCCGGGCCCAACGTCTTTCCCGGCTACCACGGGCTCCCGGAGGCGACCGTCGAGGCGTTCACACCCGACGGGTGGTTCCGCTCCGGCGACCTCGGTCACCTGGACGCCGACGGCTACCTCTACATCTCCGGTCGCCTCAAGGACATGATCATTTCAGGGGGCGAGAACATCTACCCGCTCGAACTCGAGCGGCTGCTCACCGAGGTCGACGGGGTGACCTCGGCGGCGGTCATCGGCGTACCGGACGAGCGGTGGGGGGAGGTGCCGTGGGCGATCGTGACCGTCCGGGAGGGGGTGTTCGTGGACACCGCCTCCGTCCGGGCGTGCCTCGACGGCAGGATCGCGCGCTACAAGCTCCCGAGGAACGTCATCGTCGTGGACGAGCTGCCGCGGACCGCGTCGGGGAAGGTGCGGAAGGCGGATCTGAGGACCCGATTCGGCGCCTAGTCGCGGGCCGGGCCGCGACGAGTGCATCGAACTCCGCCGCGGACGCCTCGGCCAGCTTCTCGTGCACCCGACGGTAGGTCTGAGCCGATTTCGTGGCGGGCCATTCCGCGTCCATGAACTCGGCCGGCAGCCGTGGGTCGGCGCGCAGCAGGGCGAGCCAGTCCGCCACGAGCATCGTGCGTACGGTGAGGGCAGTCGGTGCCATCCCCAGCGCGGAGGGGTCGTCCCAGGTGTCGATGAAGGCGAGGTGCGCGCGCCGGATTGCCTCGATGTCCCACGCCGCGCGTACGCTCTCGCCGATCGGGAACCCGGCGAGTTCGCGGGCGTGGAAGGCGACCACGGTGTTGGGCGCGAGGTCCTGCCGCAGCGGCTCCAGCGAGCCGGCGAGGTCGACCTCGCCGGGCGCGAGCCAGAGGCCGTCCCGGATCGGCGCGAAGCCCTCCCAGGTGAGGGTTGAGCGCAGTCGGTGCCGCAGCATCCGCTGGCCCTCGGGGATCGAGAAGGTGACCAGGGTCCAGCCGCTGCCCTGCGGGTCGAACGGCCGCGGCCCGCGGACGCGGTACGTCGCCTCGCGCAGCACCGCGACGCCGTGTTCGGTCAGCGAGAACAGCGTCTCCCGGCCACTCCTGCTTCGGGCGAGGATGCCGCTGTGCACGAGACGGTCGAGGGTCGCGCGGGTGGCCGGCGCGGCGACGTCCGCACCCTCCAGCACGTTTATCAGGACGCTCGCCCGGATCGGCCCAGTGGCGCCGTCGACGACATGCTCGCCAAAGAAGGCCAGCAACAACTGCTTCGGCTGACGACTACCCACAGCCCTTCCCTTCGGGGAACTCGTTGGCTTGGCCGCCGATCACCGCGCGGATCGCGGGGCCACAGCCTGCCCGCGCTTGGCCCGCTGGATCTGGTTGTAGACGTGCGTCCGCAGCTCGGTGAAACGGGGCAGGGCGCGGGTCGTGATCTGATCGCGCTCCGGCGGCAGGTCGATCGCGAGGTCCTCCTGGATCCAGGTCGGCGACGTGGACAATATTAGAACCCGCTGACCGAGATACACCGACTCGTCGATGTCGTGGGTGACGAAGACAACCGAGATGGTGCGGCTGGCGTGCAGCTCGCGAACCAGGTCCTCCAGGTCGGCCCGGGTCTGCGCGTCCACCGCGGCGAACGGTTCGTCCATGATCAGGACGTCGGGCTGGTAGGCGATCGCCCGCGCGATCGCCACGCGCTGTTGCATCCCCCCGGAGAGCTGCCACGGGTGGCTTCGTGCGGCGTGCGCGAGGCCAACCGCCTCAAGAGCGTCGACGACCAGCTTGGTCCGGGCTGCGCGCGAGAGTTTCTTGTGCCGCAGCGGAAGCTCGACGTTTCCGCGCACCGTCAGCCAGGGGTAGAGGCTGCGGCCGTACTCCTGGAACACGACGGCCATGGCCGGGCTGGGCCCGGTCACCGGTGAGCCGTCCATCTCGACCACGCCGCTGGTGGGGCGCAGCAGGCCGGCGAGGCACTTCAGGAGAGTGGTCTTGCCGCATCCGGACGGTCCGACGATGCAGACGAGCTCGCCGGCGTCCATCGTGAAGCTGATGTCCCCGATCGCCTCGACGTTGCCCGTCGCGGATTCGTAGACCTTGCGCAGGTGCTCCACCCGCAGCAGGGTGCGCCGATCAGGCACGGTTGACCTCCCTGATTCCGTGGTACCAGCGCAGGACGCGCCGTTCGACGAGACCGAAAGCGACGGCGAGGAAGACGCCGACGAGGCCGAGGAGGAGGATGCCGCTCCACATCTCGGCGATCAGGTAGTTGCGCTGAAAGTAGGCGATCCGGTAGCCGAGGCCGGAGGTGGAGGCGAACATCTCGGAGATGACCATCAGGATCAGCGCGACCGAGAGGGCTTGACGAACCCCGGCCATGATCCGTGGGCTGGCGGCCGGGAGCACGAGGAACCAGAGCCGCTCCCACCAGGAGACCCGGAACGACTGAGCGGTCTCCTTCATGACGCTGTCGGTTCCCCGGACACCCTCGATGGTGTTCAACAGGATGGGCCAGACCGCGCCGGAGACGATCACGACGACCTTCATGGTGTCGGTGATCCCGAGGAGGAGCATGACCACCGGAATCAGCACCGGGGGCGGGATGGCCCGGAGGAACTCCAGCAGCGGTTCGAGGAGTTCCCGCAACCAGTGGGTCAGGCCGATGACGGTGCCGGCGGCGACGCCGAGCACGATCGACGCGGCGACACCGAGGCCGAGGCGGGCGAGGCTCGGCAGCACGTCCTCGACGAACGCCGGGCCGATCCAGGTCTCCCGGAAGGCTTCGGCGATCGTCAACGGGTCGGGGAAGAACCGGCTCGTCGTCCTCGTCGCCACCAGACCCCAGACCACCAGAAGCAGCGTCGGCAGCCCCAACGGGTAGAGGAGGCTCGCCGCGATCCGGGATCCGACCGTCCGGCCGCGTGCCGTGGTGGCGACCCGCCCGGTGTACGCGGTCACAGCGGCTCCTCTCCTCGTACGGACTGGTGCCACGACAGCACCCGACGCTCGATGAACCGGAAGACGATGTTCACCATGAGCCCGAGCAGGCCGGTGACCACGACCAGCGCGTACAGGCCGGCGGCGTCACCGGCGGACCGGGACAACTCGATCATGCGCCCGAGGCCGAGGTTACCGATCACCATCTCCGCGGTGACGGCGAGGATGAGCGCGACCGCCGCCGCGAGCCGCAGGCCCGTCATGAGGTACGGCAGGGTGGTCGGCAGGACGAGGTGCGACAGCTGCTCCCGCCGGGTCAGACCGAAGCTGCGTGCGGTGTCGCGAGCTACCACGTCGACGTCGGCGACGCCGTAGATAACCTGCACGAACACCTGCCAGAACGACGCGTAGATGATGATGACGAGGGCGGCCTGCCGCTGGATGCCGAACATCAGCACGGCGAGCGGGATGAGGGCGACCGACGGGATCGGTCGCAGGAACTCGACCATCGTGTGGGTCGCGCGCCGCAGGAAGGGCACCAGCCCGACGACGGTGCCGACGGCGACGGCGGCGAGCGTCGCCACCGTCAGGCCGATCGCCCAGGACGTCATCGTGCTGCCCAGCCGCCGCCAGAAGGCGAGGTCGACGAGCTGCTCGAACAGCCGGGCCAGCACGTCCGTCACGTACGGCAGATACAGCGGGTTGATCAGGCCCAGCGTCGGGATCAGCTGCCAGAGGACGAGGAACCCGGTCAGGCCGACGACGCCGAGCATCGCTCTGCGTAACGCGCGCAGGCGTCGGGTGGGAAACACGCGCATGTCACTCCCGTCCTCAGGCGGGCGGCGAGGCCCCTCCCCGGTCCGGGGCCGGGGAGGGCGGATCGCGCCAGCTACTGCTGCTGGATGAGACGGTCGAAGTTGGGTTGCTTGTCGAGCACCTTGTACTTCTGCGCGAGTTCGGCGAGTGTCTGCAGGCTCGCCCGGTCGACCTCCCAACCGAAGGCCGGGAGCCGCACCGACTCGGCCACCGGCGGGGGGAGCTGCAGATTGTCCTTGATGGCCTGCCGGAGCGCCGCATCGTTGGCGGGGTCCTTGGCCCACTCCAACGTCTTCTTCATCGACGCCGTGAAGTCCTCGACCAGCTTGGCGTCCTTGTCCGTGCGTTCCTTGGTGGTGATGGTGGTGAGCGTCGTCAGGCCGGGCACCACCGCCTGGTAGGGCGCGACGATGAAGGTGTCGCCGCGGGTCTTCAGCTGCGTCACAAAGGGTTCCGGCACCCACGCGGCGTCGATGTTGCCCGATTCGAGTTGGGCCGGGGCATCCGGGAAGGCGACCTCGACGAACTTGATTTTCGACGGGTCGCCGCCGTCCTTCTCGACCGCTGCCATGATCGTCACGTCACCGGCGGCGCCCAGGCTGTTGACCGAGACCCGCTTGCCCGCGAGGTCGGCCGGCCGTTTGATGCCGGACTTCGCCGAGGCCACCACGGCGTTGATGTCGTCGCCGTCGGCGTACGAGGAGGCGTAGTTGCCGATGATGACGACTCCGAGGTCGCCCAGGTCGGCCCGGAACGGGCCGAAGGGCTGGCCGATCGCGAAGTCGATGTCGCCGTTCATCAGTGCGGGAATGGCCTGTGCGCCGCCCTGGGCGGGCAGCACCTCGACCTGGAGCCCGCGTTCGGCGAAGATGCCCGCCTTGATGCCGCCCCACAGCGCGGCGGTCTCGGTGATGGGCAGCGCCGCGACCCGGACCTTGCGCAACTCGCCCGAGGTCTGTTCGGACGGGTTGGACGCGTCGGAGTCGGTACATCCGGTGAGGGCGATCGCGGTGGCGGCGATCAGCCCGAAAGCCATGACCTTCTTCATGGACGAGGCCCTTCCTGGGCGGGGGTGGTGGGTGCGTCGGAAGTCGGCGGATGCCTCGGATTTGCAGGTGGACTACCGCTGCGTGGGGGCGCACGCCGCTGTGGTGGCCATGGTCAGTCACCCAGGCATTGAAAGTCAATAATTTCTGACGCCCGTCATGAATTAGTTGAACGACGCTCTGCGGTGGCGACACCGCCACGCTCGCTTTCAGACCTCGGGCAGACCTACGTAGTTCTCGGCCAGGCTGGTGGCGTAGGCGTCGGAGGTGGCGACGTACCTCAGCGTGGCGGTCTGCAGCTTCGTCTCGTACGGGTCGTCGCGCTCCAGCCGGTGCAACATGGACGTCATCCACCAGGAGAAGTGCTGGGCCCGCCAGACCCGGCGCAACGCGGTGACCGAGTAGGACTCCAGCAGGTCTGTGCGCCCCCCGTCGTACCACCCGGTGAAGGCCTCCCCGAGCAGCGCGACGTCGGCCAGGGCCAGGTTCATGCCCTTCGCGCCGGTGGGCGGAACGATGTGCACGGCGTCCCCGGCCAGGAACAGTCGCTCCCACTGCATCGGCTCGACCACGAAGCTGCGCATCGGGGTGATGGACTTCTCCAGGATCGGCCCCTCGTTGAGTGACCACCCCGGCACCGTCTCCAACCGCGCCCGCAGCTCTGTCCAGATCCGCTCATCCGGCCACGCGCCGATGTCCTCGTCCGGCGCGACCTGTAGATACAACCGAGAGATCTCGGGGGAGCGCATGCTGTAGAGGGCGAAGCCCCGTTCGTGGTTGGCGTAGATGAGTTCGTCCACCGCCGGCGGCGCGGCGGCGAGGACGCCCAACCAGGCGAACGGGTACACCCGCTCGTAGGTGGTCAGCACACCCTCGGGCACCGCGCCGCGGCTCACCCCGTGGAACCCGTCGCAGCCGGCCACGAAGTCGCAGTGCAGCTCCTCGTCACGCCCGTCGCGTCGAAAGTGGACGACCGGCGAGTCCGAGTCGAGGCCGTCCAGGCGTACCGCGTCGGCCTCGAAGAGGATCGAGCCACCGGCCGCGAGCCGGGCGGCGATCAGGTCCTTGACCACCTCCTGCTGCCCGTAGACGGTGATCGCCCGCCCGGTCAGGTCTGCCATCGGCACTCGGTGCGACTCCCCGGCGAAGCGCAGCTCGATGCCCTCGTGGCGCAGCCCTTCCCGTTGCAGCCGCTCGCCGACGCCGCTGCGGCAGAGCAGGTCGACCGAACCCTGTTCGAGGACGCCGGCCCGGAGTCGGTGCTCGACGTAATCGCGGCTGCGGCTCTCCAGCACCACCGAATCGATCCCACGCAGGTGCAGCAGGTGCGACAGCATGAGCCCCGCCGGCCCGGCGCCGACGATGCCGACCTGGGTGCGTATTCCCGGCATGCCCTCTCCTCCCGGTGTCAGAACGGGTACCGCGTGATGGCGCCCTGCACGGTGAGCCACTGGGTCTCGGTGAACGCCTCGACGTTCGCCGCGGGCCCACCGAACCGGGAGCCGGTGCCGGATGCTCCCACCCCACCGAACGGCGCTACCGCCTCGTCGCTCACCGTCTGGTCGTTGATGTGCACGATCCCGCTGGGGATCCGGTCGGCAAGGGCCATCGCCCTCATCACGTCGCGGCTCAGGATGCCCAGCGACAGGCCGTATTCGGTCTGTCGGGCCAACTCCACGGCCTCGTCCTGGTCGGCGAAGGTGATCACCGGCGCGACCGGGCCGAAGACCTCCTGGGCGTACGCCGGGGTCGTGGGGGTGACGTCGGTGAGCACCGTCGGCCGGTAGAACAGCCCTTCGTACGTGCCGCCGGCGGCCAGGTGGGCACCCGCGTCGACACTTGCGGTGACCAGCGCATGGATCTTGTCGCGCTGGCGCTCGTCGATGATCGGCCCCAGTGCCACCCGCTCCTTCGCCGGGTCGCCGACCGGCAGGTGGTCCGCCTTGTCGGCCAGCCGCTCGACGTACCGCTCGGACAGACTCTCGTGCACCAGGTGCCGGCCGGTGGTCATGCAGATCTGGCCCTGGTGCAGGAACGACCCCCAGGCGCCGGCGGAGACCGCCAGGTCGAGGTCGGCGTCGTCGAGCACGATCAGCGCCGAGTTGCCACCGAGTTCGAGGTGCGCCCGTTTGAGGTGGCGTGCCGCCGCCTCGCCGACCTTGCGGCCGGCGGCGGTCGAGCCGGTGAAGCTGATCACCCGTACGTTCGGGTCGGCCACCAGCGCCTCGCCGACCTCGACCCCGCCGGGAAGGACGTGCAGCAACCCTTCGGGCAGGCCGGCCTCTTCGAAGACCCGGGCGATCGAGACGCCACCGCAGACCGCCGTGCGCGGGTCGGGCTTGAGCACCACCGCGTTGCCCAGGGCCAGGGCCGGGGCCACGGAACGGGTGGCCAGGATGAGCGGGAAGTTGAACGGCGCGATGACCCCGACGACGCCGACGGGCAACCGGCGCGCCAGGCTGAGCCGCGGTTGCGCGCTCGGGATGATCTCGCCGAGCGGGTGCGAGGCCAGCGCCGACGCCTCGTAGCACTCCTGCGCCGCCGTGTCGGTCTCGACCCCAGCCTTGGGTGGGATGGACCCGGATTCCCGCACGATCCAGTCGCCGATCTCGGCGGCGTGCCGCTCGAACAGTTGCCCGGCCCGGCGCAGCACCGCGGCCCGCTCGGCGTAGCCGGTGGCGGCCCAGGCGCGCTGGGCGGCGACGGCGCGGGCGCAGGCGCGCGTCACATCCTCGGCGTTCGCCGTGCCGACCTGACCGATCTCCTCCCCGGTGGCGGGGGATCGCACCGCCGCCGTGCCGCCGGCCGGTTCCACCCAGCCGCCGCTGTGCAGGGTGCCCTGCCAGGTAGTGGGGTCCAGCAGTGTCATGGCGGTCCTCCTCGGAGCGTGGGGGTGGTCCCAGGGGTGACCGGGCCGACGTGCGCTCGCGAAAGGCCCGGAGGTGTTCGCTTACCGAACGGCCGTTCTCTGTATGAACGTTGGCACGTGGCCCGGCTCGCGTCAACGCATCGTCCGACGTGACTTCCAGACACTGTGGACGGCGCTCGCCGGGTCGGGCAAACCTGTCGTTGACGGATGTCATCCGCCGTCGTACGTTCGAGATGAGTACGGCAGTCCGCATAGCGAACGGCTGGCGGCAGCGCGGTTTTCGCGGAAGGCGGGAGGCCCATGGCGAAGCTCGTCTCGCTGGCCGACGGCGTGGCGCACCTGGTCCACGACGGTGACGTGGTGGCCCTGGAAGGTTTCACGCACCTCATTCCGTTCGCCGCCGGTCACGAGATCATCCGCCAGGGACGGCAGGACCTGACCCTCGTGCGGATGACCCCCGACGTCATCTACGACCAGCTCATCGGGGCGGGGTGCGCCCGCCGCCTGGTCTTCTCCTGGGGCGGCAACCCGGGCGTCGGGTCGCTGCACCGCTTCCGGGACGCCGTGCAGCACGCCTGGCCGCGTCCGCTCGAGCTGGAGGAGCACAGTCACGCCGGCATGGCGAACCGTTACGTCGCCGGGGCGTCCGGGCTGCCGTTCGCCGTCCTGCGCGGCTACACCGGCACCGACCTGCCCAGGCACACGCCAAACATCCGGCCCATCACCTGCCCCTTCACCGGCGAGACGCTCACCGCCGTCCCCGCGCTGCGTCCCGACGTGACGGTGGTGCACGCCCAGCGCGCCGACCGCAACGGCAACGTGCAGATGTGGGGCATCACCGGGGTGCAGAAGGAGGCGGTGCTGGCCGCCCACCGGTCACTTGTCACAGTCGAGGAGATCGTGGACGAGTTGGCACCCGTACCCGGGCAGGTCGTCCTGCCCGGCTGGGCGGTCACCGCGGTGGCCGAGGTACCCGGAGGCGCGCACCCCTCCTACGCCCACGGCTACTCGGTGCGCGACAACGACTTCTACCGGGACTGGGACGCCGTCAGCCGGCACCGCGACACCTTCCGCGCCTGGCTGGACGAGCACGTGCACAAGGCCGGGGCGACGACATGAGTCAGCGCAGCGAACGAGGGAACGCGGTGGCGGACTGGACCGCGGACGAGATGATGACCGTCGCCGCCGCGCGGCAACTACGCGACGACACCGCCTGCTTCGTCGGGATCGGGTTGCCCAGCACCGCGGCGAATCTCGCCCGGACGACCCACGCCCCGAACCTGGTCCTCATCTACGAATCCGGGTGCCTCGGCGCGAAACCGGACCGGCTTCCGCTCTCCATCGGAGACGGAGTCCTCGCCGACACCGCTGACGCGGTCGTCTCGGTGCCCGAGGTGTTCAACTACTGGCTCCAGCCCGGCCGGATCGACGTGGGCTTCCTCGGCGCCGCGCAGATCGACCGGTACGGCAACATCAACACCACGGTCGTCGGGGGCGACTACGACGCCCCGACGGTCCGACTGCCCGGCGCCGGTGGCGCCCCGGAGATAGCCGCGTCCTGCCGCGAGGTCGTGGTGATCGTCCGGCAGGACCTCCGGACGTTCACCGAACGGGTCGACTTCGTCACCTCGGTCGGGTACGGGGCCGGCCCGGGCGACCGGGAGCGACTCGGCCTGCGGGGCGGAGGCCCACGAGTCGTGATCACCGATCTCGGCGTCCTCGAACCCGACCCGCTCACCTGCGAACTCACACTGACCCGCCTGCACCCCGGCGTGACCCGGGAGCAGGCGCGGGCCGCCACCGGCTGGGACCTCGCCGTCGCGGAAGGGCTGACCACGGGCGAGCCACCGACGGCAGCCGAACTCGCGGTGCTGCGGGCACTGGAGGCGACGAAGTCCGACGGGAGACTCCCATGACCACTCAGGACAACCGGGCCAGCAGCGGCCTGGTGCTACCGCGGTACCGGCGCGACGACGTCGACGCTCACCCACCCCTGCTCAGTCCCGGCTACAAGTCGACAGTGGCACGGGCGCCGCAACACCCACTGATCCACCTGCCGCAGCGGCTGACCGAGGTCACCGGGCCGTTGCTGGGGGAGGGGCGGCTCGGTGCGCTTGACCACGACCTGACCCGCCAGCACGACGGTGAGCCGCAGGGACAGCGGATCATCGTGCACGGGCGGGTCCGCGACGGTGACGGCCGACCGGTACCCCGCACCCTGGTCGAGATCTGGCAGGCGAACGCCGCCGGCCGGTACCGCGACGCACGGGACACCTGGCCGGCGCCGCTCGACCCCCACTTCGAGGGGGTGGGCCGGGCGCTCACCGACGACCAGGGGCGCTACCGGTTCGTCACCGTGCAGCCCGGCGCCTACCCCTGGCGTAACCACGACAACGCCTGGCGGCCGGCGCACATCCACTTCTCCCTCTTCGGTCGGGCGTTCACCCAGCGGCTGGTCACCCAGATGTACTTCCCGGGCGACCCGCTCTTCTTCCAGGACCCGATCTTCAACTCGGTTCGCGACCCGAAGGCCCGGGAACGGATGATCGCCCGGTACGACCACGCCACCACCGCACCGGAGTGGGCGTTGGCATACGAGTTCGACATCGTGCTGCGCGGCCGGGAGAGCACCCCCTTCGAGGACGAGGACGACGATGAGTGAGCGGTTGGGCGTGATGCCGGCGCAGACCGTCGGGCCGTACCTGCACATCGGCCTGCGCTGGCCCGACGGACCGTACGTCGTGCCCGAGGGCACGCCGGGCGCGTTCTGGATCAGGGGTCGGATCGTCGACGGCACCGGTACGCCGGTGGTCGACGCGATGGTGGAGAGCTGGCAGGCGGACCCGGACGGGCGGTTCGACCACCCGGACGACCCTCGGGGTGCCCGGCCGCCCGCGCTCGCGGGCTTTCGCGGATTCGGGCGCAGCGAGACCGACGGGCAGGGGTGGTACCGGCTGTTGACCGTCAGGCCGGGTTCGTTGCCCGATCCGGACGGCGGCACCGAAGCCCCCCACCTGGCCCTGTCGGTCTTCGGGCGTGGGCTGCTGCACCGTCTCGTCACGCGGCTCTACTTCCCCGACGAGCCGGCGGCGAACGCCGCCGACCCCGTGCTGCGCAGCGTCGACGCCGACCGCCGTGACACCCTGCTGGCGAGACCCGCCTCGGACGGGTTCCGGTTCGACATCCACCTTCAGGGAGACCATGAGACCGTCTTCTTCGCCGTCTGACGGCCTGCTCGGCGGCCTCTCCGGCGCCACGGACGTCGACGCGGAACTCAGCGACCCGTCAGTGCTCCAGGCGATGCTCGACGTGGAGGCCGCGCTCGCCCGGGCCGCAGCGGACGCCGGCGTCATCCCCGCACCGGCGGCCGAGGCGATCGTCGAGCAGTGCCGCGCCGAGCGGTACGACCCGGGCGTGCTCGGCCGGGCGGCCGACGCCACGGGGAACCCGGTCGTCCCGCTGGTGAGCGAGCTGACCGCCGCCGTGCCGAACAATGCCCGAGCCTGGGTGCATCTCGGAGCGACCAGCCAGGATGTCCTGGACACCGCGCTGGCCCTGGTGGCCGTACGGGCGCTCGGGCCGCTGCTGCGTCACCTCGACGCCGCCGTGGACGCCGCCGCCCAACTGGCCGACGCCCACCGGGGCACGGTGATGGTCGCGCGGACGCTCGGGCAGCAGGCGGCACCGACCACGTTCGGGCTCAAGGCCGCCGGCTGGTTGACCGGTCTGGTCGAGGCCCGGGACCGCCTGCGTCAGGCCCGCGCCGTACAGCCGGCGCAACTCGGTGGGGCGGTCGGCACCCTGGCCGCGTTCGGCCCGGCCGGCACCGAGGTCGCCGAGCGGTTCGCGGCGCACCTGGGGCTTTCGCCGAGCCCGCTGCCCTGGCACACCCGGCGTCAGCCCTGGCTCGATCTGGCCACCGCCCTCGGTGGGCTCCTCGTGGCCGCCGGCAAGGTCGCGCTCGACGTCGGGTTGCTCGCCCAGAACGAGGTAGGCGAGGTCGCCGAGGGGGGTGCCGGACGAGGCGGCTCCTCGGCCATGCCGCACAAGCGCAACCCGGTGGACTCGATTCTCGTCACCGCAGCGGCGCGCCGCGGTCCGGGTCTCGTCGCCACCCTGTTCGCCGCGGCGGTGCAGGAGCACGAGCGGGCCGCAGGCGCCTGGCACGCCGAGTGGGAGCCCCTGCTCGATCTGCTGCACCTGGCCGGTGGCACCGCCGCCCGGTGCGCCCGGGTGCTGGCCGGGCTGCAGGTCCGTCCGGAGCGGATGCGGGAGAACCTCGACGCGACCGGCGGCCTCCTGCTCGCCGAGGCCGTCGCCGCGCGGCTGGCGCCCGCTGTCGGTCGCGCCGTCGCACACGAACTGGTGACCCGCGCCGCCGCCGGACCCTCGTTCCGCGCCGCGTTGCTCGCCGACCCCGAGGTACGCGCCCACCTGTCCGAGACGGAGATAGCCGAGGCGCTCGACCCGTCCCGCTGGCTCGGCTCGGCCGGCCGGTTCGTCGACAGTGCCCTGACCGCTGCCCGGGGAGTGAGCGGATGACCTCTCGGTTGCACCTCACCGTCGACGGCCCGGCCGCCGCGCCGGTGCTGCTGCTCGGCAGCTCCCTCGGCACCGCCGCCGCGATGTGGGAACCCCAGGTCCCGGTGCTCGCCCAACGGTTCCGGGTTGTTCGGTACGACCACCTGGGCCACGGCCGCTCGGCGGTGCCGTCCGGGCCGTACACGTTGGACCTGCTGGGTCGGGAACTGCTGTTGACGTTGGACGACCTCGACGTGCAGTGGGTGCACTACGCGGGGCTGTCCCTCGGGGGCATGGTGGGCATGTGGCTCGCCACGCACGCGCCCGAGCGGGTGCGGCGGCTGGCGCTGCTCTGCACGTCGGCGTCGCTCGGCCCACCCGAACAGTGGCGCGAACGAGCCGCCACGGTACGCGCGGACGGTCTGCCGGCGATCGCCGACGCGGTGGTGGCCCGCTGGTTCACCCCGGCGTTCGCCGCGGCCCGGCCGGAGGCGATCGCCGCGCACCGCGCCATGCTGACCGCGACGTCGTCGGCCGGATACGCCGCCTGCTGCGAGGCGATAGCCGCGATGGACCTCCGACCCGACCTCGGGCGGGTCGCCGCGCCGACGCTGGTCATCGCGGGAGCCGACGACCGGGCCACCCCGGTGGAGCACGCCCGCGAGATCGTCGGGCGCATCCCGCGGGCCCGGCTGGCCGTGGTCGACGCGGCGGCGCACCTGGCCAACGTCGAGCAACCCGAGCAGGTGTGCCGGCTCCTGTTGGACCACTTCGACGAGGAACGCGGGGACAGATGAACGACCGCGAGCGGCACGAGGCGGGCATGGCGGTACGTCGACAGGTGCTCGGTGACGCGCACGTCGACCGCGCGGTCGCCGGCACGGACGAGTTCACCGCCGACTTCCAGGACTTCATCACCCGCTACGCCTGGGGGGAGGTGTGGAACCGGCCGGGCCTCGACCGGCGTACCCGTAGTTGCGTCACTCTCGCCGTACTCGCCACGCTGCACCACGAGGAGGAGTTGGCGATGCACGTCCGGGCCGCGCTGCGCAACGGGCTGAGCCCGGCCGAGGTGGCGGAGGTCCTGCTCCAGGTCGGCGTCTACGCTGGCGTACCGGCGGCGAACCGGGCGTTCAAGGTGGCCCGGGAGACTCTGCGGCAGGAGGCCGGGTGAGCGTGAGCGAGGACGCGGCGAGGTCGCCGGAGTTCGTCCAGTCGCTGGAGCGCGGCCTCGCGGTGATCCGGGCGTTCGACGGCGAACATCCGCAGCTCACGCTCAGCGAGGTGGCCAGACGGACCGGGCTGACCCGGGCCGCGGCACGCCGGTTCCTGCTCACCCTGGTCGAGCTCGGCTACGTGCACACCGACGGCCGGCTCTTCTCGCTGCGGGCACGGATCCTCGAACTCGGCTACGCGTACCTGTCCAGCCTGAGCCTGCCCGAGGTCGCGCAGCGGCACATGGAGGCACTGGTCGCGCGGGTGCACGAGTCCTGCTCGGTGTCGGTGCTCGACGGCGACGAGGTGGTCTACGTCGCCCGTGTGCCCACCAAGCGGATCATGACGGTGGGGATCAGCGTCGGTACCCGGTTCCCCGCGTACGCCACGTCAATGGGCCGGGTGCTGCTCGCCGCGCAACCGGTGGACTGGTTGGACGACTACCTCGCCACGGCTCAGCTGCGGCCGCTGACCCGGCGTACCGTCACCGACCCGGCCAAGCTGCGCAGCGTCCTGACGAAGATCGCCACCCAGGGGTACGCCATCGTGGACCAGGAGTTGGAGGAGGGGCTGCGCTCCGTGGCCGCGCCGATCCACGGCGAGAACGGCTCGGTGATCGCAGCGGTGAACGTCTCCGCACACGCCACCCGAGGGTCGTTCGAGATGATCCGTCGCGAGCTGCTCCCGCCGCTGCTGGCTGCCGCGAAGCGGATCGAGGAGGATGTCCGGGGTGGCCTGGGCAAGACTTCGGCGGCAGGAGTCCTGCCCGCAGGCGGGGAGTAAGCCTGACGCAGCGGGGCCGGCAACTGGCCGACGTCGATGGGGGCGGGCCCGGCGTGACGCCGAGCCCGCCCGTCTGCAGTCCGGTCTGTCTCAGGTGTGCTGATCTCGCCCT
>NZ_JAKKFG010000025.1:0-56338 GCF_022230905.1 Micromonospora salmantinae | reverse complement strand
CGGGTGGTGGTGGTCGCCGACGGTGCGCTCGCCCCCGTGCAGGCGCTGCTGCGCTGGGACGCCGCCTGGTTCGCCGGTCGGGAGCTGGCCGAGCGCCGCGAGCTGGGCTTCCCGCCGGCCGTGCGGATGGCGAGCGTCACCGGAGCGGCCGAGGCGGTGGCGGACCTGCTGGCCGCGGCCCGGCTGCCCGACGACGCCGAGGTGCTCGGGCCGGTGCCGGCCGAGGAGGGCCGGGAGCGGATGTTGGTCCGGGTGCCCCGGGCCCGGGCCGCCGCGCTCGCCGAGGCGTTGCACTTGGCCGCCGGCGTCCGGGCCGCTCGCAAGGCCGCCGATCCGGTTCGTCTCCAGGTCGATCCGCTGAGCCTGTTCTGAGGCGTTTCGGCCCGGTGCCGACGGCCGCGGACCTCGCCCGCTGCCGGGGGCCCTCGCACACCGCGTCCGGCAAAGCGGTGGCGCCCGAGTGGTAGCATCGCCCGTCATGCCAAGGCGTACGACGGGCTCCAGGTCGCGAGGGGGCGTCAGCCGCGCCGAGCTGGAGCCGCCGCAGGATGGCGCGACGATGGCGGGAACGCGTCGGTCGGGCGCGAGGTCGATGATGTCAATGAGCCGGTGATCAGGGGTGGACCAGTCGTGACCGTTGGACAATCGATCGTCTTCAACGGCGACCTCGGCAGCGGCAAGAGCACCGTGTCGGTCGAGATCGCCAAGCGGCTCGGCATGCGCCGGGTCAGCGTGGGGGACCTCTACCGGGAGATGGCGCAGCAGCGGCAGATGACCGCGCTGCAGCTCAACCTGCACGCCGAGCTCGACCAGGCCGTCGACGGCTACGTCGACCAGCTCCAGCGGGACATCGCCGCCTCCGGTGAGCGCCTCGTCATGGACTCCCGGCTGGCCTGGCACTTCTTCACCGACGCGCTCAAGGTGCACATGATCACCGAGCCGGGCGAGGCGGCCCGCCGGGTGCTCGCCCGCCCCTCCGGGCCGGCGGAGAGCTACGCCTCCCTGGAGGAGGCCAAGGCCAAGCTCCGGGAGCGCAGCGCGAGCGAGCGCAGCCGGTTCATCATCCGTTACGGGGTGGACAAGGCCCGGCTGCGCAACTATGACCTGATCTGCGACACCACCCGGGCGTCCGCCAGCGAGGTGATCGAGCACATCGTGGCCGCGTACGAAGGCACGCTCGGCGCCGAGGTGCTGCGCGACGCGCCGCCGCTGCTGCTGCTGGACCCGGCCCGGGTCTACCCGACCGAGGACATCGCCACCCTGCGCGGTCTGTGGGACACCGACTTCGTCGGTGGGGTGGCCGAGGCCGGCGACGAGGCCCTCGAACCGCTGAAGATCGGGTTCACCGGCGAGTACTTCTTCGTCGTCGACGGTCACCGCCGCCTCAGCGCCGCCCTGCAGAACGGGTTCTCCCTGGTTCCCGCCCAGCTGGTCGCCGAGGTCGACGAGCCGGTAGTGGGTGGGATGACCGCGATCGACTACTTCGCCGCCCAGGTGCGCCCCGGCCTGATCTACGACTGGGAGGCGGCCCACAAGATCCAACTGCCGCTGCCCGAGCCTGCGCTGCTCCGCGGCGACGCGGTGCTCGCGGGCGACCCGGGCGCCAGCGTCTGAACCCAGCGTGAGGCCGGGCTGACGCGCGGGGTACGCGCGCCGGCCCGGAGTCGTACGGCCTTCGCCGCGACGGCTCAGCCGAGGATGACGCCCGAGGCGCCCACTGCGGCCATGCCGGAGAACATGTCCTCGTAGTAGCTCCGCCAGGCGCAGACCCGACGGGCGGTCACGTAGCCGGTACAGGCGACGTGGAACTGTCATACATTGGCAACCGTCTATCGAGCTGCGTCGGCCCGGAATTACCCTGCCCGTGCGCATCCGGGGGGCCGGATGACCGGGGGTGGGGGTCACATGTCCGAGCCGTGGATACCTTCCGGCACTCATCAGACGTCACACGGGTCAGCCCAGCTGGTCCGCGCCGGCATCGAGGCGCAGACACTTCCCGAGTTGGCCGGGCTGCTGCGCCAGCTGCGCCGCCGCGAAGCCCGGCAGCAGGGCGAGACCCTGCTGACGTACCGGCAGTTGGCAGCGAAGACCGGCTGGTCGCGCGGGATCATCGGGGAGTACTTCGCCGGCAACATCCTGCCGCCGCCGGAGCGGTTCGACGCCCTCATCCGACTGCTCGGGGCCACCCCCGCCGAGCAGGGGGTGCTGGCCACCGCGCGGGACCGGGTCGAGGAGCGACGTCGACGCCCGAACCGGGAGCACGCCACCACCGGGCGGGCGGTGCCGCGGGCCAGGGTCGGCGGCTCGCGCGCCGGCACCACGTCCCCCCGGTTCCCGATACCCCGCCAACTGCCCCCGGCGCTGCCCGGGTTCGTCGGGCGTGCGGCCCAACTCGCCCAGCTCGATGCCGAATGCGCTCGCGCCGTGGCGCCCGAGAACGACGGCGTGGCATCGGTCACCGTCATGACGTTGTCCGGTACGGCCGGGGTCGGCAAGACGACCCTCGCGGTCACCTTCGCGCACCGGGTCGCCGATCGCTTCCCGGACGGCCAGCTCTACGTCGACCTGCGCGGGTTCGACGCCACCGGAACGGTGGTGACGGCCGTCGAGGCGGTCCGAGGTTTCCTGGAGGCCCTCGAGGTGCCGCCCGAACGCATCCCCACCCACCTGCCCGCGCAGGTGGGCCTCTACCGCAGCCTGCTCGCCGGCCGCCGGGTGCTGGTGCTGCTGGACAACGCCCGCGACGCCGACCAGATCCGACCCCTGCTGGTCGGCAGCCCGAGTTGCCTGGTCCTGGTAACCAGCCGCAACCGGCTCGCCGGCCTGATCGCCGCCGAAGGTGCCCGGCCGATCGGCGTCGACCTGCTGAGCGCCGCCGAGGCCCGGCAACTGTTGGCCCGGCGGCTCGGCACGAACCGGTTGGCGGCCGAGCCACAGGCGGTGGACGAGATCATCGAGCGGTGTGCGCGGCTGCCGCTGGCGCTGGCCGTGCTCGCCGCGAGAGGAGCGGAGAAGCCCACGTTCCCGCTGGCCACCCTCGCGGCCGAACTGCGGGCGGCGCCGCGACCACTCGACTCGTTCGACGGAGGGGACGCCGGCACCGACGTGCAGGCCGTCTTCTCCTGGTCGTACCGGAGTCTGACCCCGGCAGCGGCCCGCCTGTTCCGGCTCTTCGGCTGCCATCCCGGACCGGACATCGGGTTCGCCGCGGCGGCCAGTCTGGCCGGACTGCCCCGGGCCCAGGTGCCCCGACTGTTGGCCGAACTGGCCCACGCGCACCTCGTCACCGAGCACGCCCCCGGCCGGTTCGGCGCGCACGACCTGCTCCGGGCGTACGCGGCCGAGCAGGTCGAACGTCTCGAACCCGAGCAGGCCCGGCGGGCCGCGATCCGGCGCGGGCTGGACCACTACCTGCACACCGCCCACGCCGCGGCGCTGCTGCTGCAACCGGGTCGGGACCCGGTCACCCTCACCGCCGCCGCGCCGGGTGTGCTGCCCGAGGAGATCACCGACCTCGGTCAGGCGCTCGCCTGGTTCAGCGTCGAGTATCCGGTGCTGCTGGCGGCGGTCGCCCATGCGAGGCGGGCCGGTTTCGACGGCCATGCCTGGCAACTGGCCTGGACACTGGTGGACTTCCTGCAACGCCGGGGGCGGTGGCCGGACCTGGCCGTGGCCCAGCGGAACGCCCTGGCCGGGGCGCAGCGGGCCGGCGACCGACCCGGGCAGGCGAACGCCCACCGCGACCTGGCCCGGGTGCTGTCCCGGCTGGGTCGGGTGAACGAGGCGGCGAGGAACTACCGACAAGCCCTGGTGATCTTCGCGGAGCTGGGCGACCACACCGGGCAGGCGCGCACCCACCGGGCGTTCGGCGCGATGCTGGACGGGCTCGGCCGGCACGCCGAGTCCCTGGAGCAGAGCGAGCGGGCCCTGGCGCTGTACCGGGCCGCCGGTCACGTCGCCGGGGAGGCCAGCGCCCGCAACGCGGTGGGGTGGGCGTACGCCCAGCTCGGCCGGTACGAGCCCGCGCTCGGGCACTGCCGGGAGGCGTTGGCGCTGCTGCGGACGACAGGCGACCGGCACGGTGAGGCGAACACCTGGGACAGCATCGGCTTCATCCACGCCCGACTGGCCGACCACCGGGCGGCGATCCGCTGTTTCCAGCGGGCCCTCGGGCTGTACCGGCGGGTCAGCGACCGCTACGACGAGGCGGACACCCTGTCCCGGCTGGGCGAGAGCCGACGGGCGGTGGGGGACGTGACAGGCGCCGCCCGTACCTGGCGGCGGGCCCTGGTCATCCTCGACGATCTCGGCCACCCGGACGCCGAACGGGTTCGGGAGCTGTTCGCCGGGACGCCCGCCGGTGACGCTGGGCACACCGGCGGTGGTTGAGCGAGGTGCGCCGCCCGGCGCCCGGCCGGGCACTCCGTAGACTGGTACGGCACCGCTCGTCCACCCGAAGAAGGAGCCGTCCCGCGTGACCGTCCAGCCCATCCGTCTGTTTGGGGATCCGGTGCTGCGCATGCCGGCCGATCCGGTGGTCGACTTCGACGCCGAGCTACGTCGGCTCGTCGCCGACCTCACCGACACGATGCGTGAGCAGAACGGCGCCGGCCTGGCCGCGCCGCAGCTCGGTGTGAGCCTGCGGGTGTTCACCTTCGACGTCGACGACGTCCTCGGGCACCTGATCAACCCGGTGCTGGAGTTCCCCGACGAGGAGGAGCAGGACGGCCCGGAGGGCTGCCTGTCCATCCCCGGGCTCTACTTCGACACCAAGCGTCGGCAGAACGTCGTCGCCAAGGGCTTCAGCTCGTTCGGCGACCCGATGCAGATCGTCGGCACCGGCCTGATGGCGCGCTGCGTGCAGCACGAGACCGACCACCTCGACGGGGTGCTCTTCCTGGACCGACTGGACCCGGAGGGGCGCAAGGAAGCCATGAAGGCGATCCGCCAGGCCGAGTGGTACGACGCGGCGGCCCCGCCCACTGTCAAGCTCAGCCCGCACATCAGCGACCCCTTCGGTCTGGGGCGCTGACCCGGATGCGCGTGATCTTCGCCGGTACGCCGGCCGTCGCCGTTCCCGCCCTGGCCGCCGTCGCCGCCTCGCGGCACGAGCTGGTGGCAGTGGTCACCCGGCCCGACGCGCCCGCCGGGCGTGGGCGGGGTCTGTCCCGCTCACCGGTCGGCGCGTGGGCCGACGAGCACGGCGTCGAGGTGCTCACGCCGGCCCGCCCCCGCGACCCGGAGTTCCTCGACCGGCTGCGCGAGCTGGAGCCGGCCTGCGTGCCGGTGGTCGCCTACGGCGCGCTGGTGCCGCCGGCGGCCCTGGAGATCCCCCGGCACGGCTGGATCAACCTGCACTTCTCACTGCTGCCCGCGTGGCGTGGCGCCGCACCCGTGCAACACGCCGTGCTGCACGGCGACGAGCTGACCGGGGCCAGCGTCTTCCAGTTGGAGGAGGGCCTGGACACCGGCCCGGTCTACGGCACGCTGACCGACGAGATCCGCGCCACCGACACCTCCGGCGACCTGCTGGGGCGGCTCGCCGAATCCGGCGCCGGGTTGCTGGTGGCGGTGCTCGACGCGATAGCCGACGGCACCGCCCGCGCCGAGCCGCAGCCGGCCGACGGGGTGTCGCTGGCGCCGAAGCTGACAGTGGACGACGCGCGGGTGCGCTGGAGCGACCCGGCCTTCGCCGTGGACCGGCGGATCCGGGCCTGTACGCCCGCGCCGGGTGGCTGGACCACGTTCCGCGACGAGCGGGTGAAGCTCGGCCCGGTCGTCCCGGTGCCCGACGGCCCGCAGCTGAAGCCGGGGGAGTTGCTGGTGGAGAAGTCCCGGGTGCTGGCCGGCACGGCGACAGTGCCGGTACGTCTCGGCGAGGTCCGCGCCGCGGGCAAGCGGGCGATGGACGCTACCGACTGGGCGC
The DNA here is from genome assembly GCF_022230905.1 of Micromonospora salmantinae. Taxonomy (NCBI): domain Bacteria; kingdom Bacillati; phylum Actinomycetota; class Actinomycetes; order Micromonosporales; family Micromonosporaceae; genus Micromonospora; species Micromonospora salmantinae. The sequence goes on along the minus strand of NZ_JAKKFG010000025.1, from coordinate 50,412 downwards.
GCGGCGTCCGGGTCGGCACTGGAGAGGACTTCGCGTGACGGCACCGGAGGGAACCCGACCGACGCGCTCCGGCCCGTCGACCGGCCGTGGCGGGGACCGGCGCCCGGTCCGACCACCGCTGGACCGACCGCGCCGCGCCGCGTACGAGGCGGTGGCGGCGGTGCACCGGGACGACGCGTTCGCCAACCTGGTGCTGCCCATCATCCTGCGGGAAGAGGGGCTGTTCGGTCGGGACGCGGCCTTCGCCACCGAGCTGACCTACGGCACCCTGCGCCACCTGGGCACGTTGGACGCGATCCTGACCGACGCGGCCGGCCGGGACGTGGCCCGGATCGACCCGCCGGTACGCGACGCGCTGCGGCTCGGGGCGTACCAACTCCTGCACACCCGGGTGCCGGCGCACGCCGCGGTGTCGTCGACTGTGGACCTGGTCCGTTCGGTCGCTCCGGGCGCCACCGGTTTCGCCAACGCGGTGCTGCGCGAGGTGTCCAGCCGTGACGCGGACGCCTGGGTGGCGAAGCTCGCCCCACCGATGGAGACCGACCCGGTGGGGCACCTCGCGTTGGCGTACAGCCACCCGCAGTGGATCGTGCGGGCCTTCTCCGAGGCGCTCGGCGGCGATCTGGGCGAGACGGAGCGCCTCCTGATCGAGGACAATGAGCGCCCGCCGGTGCACCTGTGTGCCCGGCCCGGCCTGATCGACCCGATCGAGCTGGCCGACCAGGTCGGCGGCGCGCCCGGCGCCTTCTCGCCGTACGCCGTCTATCTGCCCGGCGGGTCGCCGGGCGACATCCCGGCGGTGGTCGACGGCCGGGCCCACGTCCAGGACGAGGGTTCCCAGCTGGTGGCCACCGCGCTCGCCGACGCGCCGCTGGACGGCCCGGACGGACGTTGGCTGGACCTGTGCGCCGGCCCGGGTGGCAAGGCCGGGTTGCTCGGCGCGCTGGCCGCGCAGCGGGGTGCCCGGGTGACAGCGGTGGAGGTGGCCGAGCACCGCGCCCGGCTGGTCTCCCTGGCGACCCGGGACCTGCCGGTGGCAGTGCTGACCATGGACGGCCGTGAGGTCGGCGGCGACCCGAAACTGCCGGAGCAGCACTTCGACAGGGTGCTGGTCGACGCCCCGTGTACCGGGCTGGGGTCGCTGCGTCGTCGGCCGGAGTCGCGGTGGCGTCGCCAACCGTCCGACCTGCCGCCGCTGACCCGGCTGCAACGGGAACTGCTCGGCGCGGCGCTGCGGGCGGTCCGCCCGGGTGGCCTGGTCGCCTATGTGACCTGTTCGCCGCACACCGTCGAGACGCACGTGACGGTCACCGAGGCGGCCCGCCGTAGCGGGGTTGCGGTGGACTTCGTGGACGCCCGCCCGCTGCTGCCGGCCGGCATGCCCGGTCTCGGTGACGGGCCGACAGTGCAGCTCTGGCCACACCGCCACGGCACCGACGCGATGTTCCTCGCCGTCCTGCGCCGAGGCTGATCCGTTCCACGCGTCCGGCCGGTCGACCGACCGGCCGGACGCCGTGCGCGGCGCGCTCAGGTGACCGGGAGGCCCTTGGTGCCGGCGTTCTTCATCGAGCGGGTCAGGTTCCGGTCGGAGATCCAGAGGAAGCACTGCACGCCCCGGTTCCCGTTGCGCCACTCCTCCTCGTACGGCTGGTAGTAGATCGTGCCGGCGCGGAAGTCGAGCTGGGAGTTGTCCGGGACCTTGGCGTACTTGGCGATCATCGTCTGGCAGGCCCGGTGGGTCCGCTTGGTGCTGCGGGTGAACTCGGCGTAGGTGGTGTCCGGCGCCTGCCAGACGCCGACGAACTCGGCGTGGTGCTTGGCGGTGCAGGAGACCGGCACCATCTCGTCGATGTCGTCCTTGACCAGCTTCGGGTTGAAGCAGCGGTACGCCAGCGGGGCCGCTCCGGACAGCGCGCCCCGGAGGCTGCCGGTGCGCAGGTCGACAGCGGTGTCGTCGATGCTGGCGATCTCGGTGACGTCGCAGCGGTACCAGCGGGCTCCGCCCGACCAGGCCTGCGGCGACGGCAGCACGACGGTCAGGCCGAGCCGCCCGGAACGCCAGTCGGCCCCCACCGCCTTGTTGACCGCCGTGTCGCACCCGGTCTGCGCGGCCCGCATGCCGGCGGAGCCGGGCTGCGGAGGCGTGCCGCCGTCGGCGCCCGGACCGGTGAGGGTGCCGACGTGCATGGTCTCCACCCGGTGCGCCTCGGTGCACGCCGTCGGGTTGTAGCCGGTCAGGAAGCCGACCTGCTGGGAACTCTGGTGGCAGACGTCGGCTGCGGGGACGAACTGCTGCGCCGCGACGGGCGCCGGCCAGTCGTCGATGAGGTCACTGTCGATTCCGGCGGGTGCGCCGCACCCGGCCAGCGCCAGGGCCAGCGCACCACCCCCGGCGAACGCCGCCAGCCACCGTCGCATCCCGACCTCCCGCTGCTGCTGGCCCCCGACCGGACCCAGCCGGTCGATAGCGCCACGGCGCAGCAGCATACGGCAACGATGTTCAGATCGCGGGCAGTCCCTCGGGACCGGCGCCGCGCATCGAGCGGGTGAGTTTGCGGTCGTCGCTCCACAGGAAACAGCGCACTCCACGGTCGCCGTCCTCCCACTCCCGCTGCGACGGCGGGTAGTAGATGGACCCGGCCCGGTACGGCAGCTCGCTGTTGTTGGGCACCGCCGCGTACTCGGCGATCAGCGCCATGCAGCGCCGGTGGGCCTGCTCGGCGGACTTGGCGAACTCCGCCCAGCTCATGTCCCGCTCCTCGTAGACACCCACGAACTCGGCGCGGTGCGGCTCGGTGCACAGCACCGGCGCCATGTAGTTGAGGTTGTCGCCGATCAGTTTGGGGTCGAAGCAACGGTGCGTCAGGGGCGTGTCGCCGATCAACGCGCCGCGCAGGCTGCCGGTGCGGTTCACCGGGCGGGTGTTGTCGATGCTGCCGGTCTCGCTGAGGTCGCAGCGGAACCAGCGGGCGCCGCCGGCCCAGGCGGGCGCGGACGGCAACGCGAGGGACAGCGCGAGTCTGGCCGTGTGCCAGTCGCCGCCGAGCACCTGGCGGGCCCGCTGGTCGCACTCGGCGCGAGCCGTGCGCAGCGCCGACGATCCGGGTTCCGGTCGGGCCTCGGTCAGCGCGTCGGGCCCGACGAAGGTGCCGACGTGGATGGTCTCGGCCAGGTGGTTGCGCGCGCAGTCCACCGTCTCGTACGTGCTGGCCTGCACGACAGTGGCGATCCGCGGCAGGCAGGTGTCGGTGGCGGGGGTGAACGGCTTCGGAACCCGCAGCGTCGGCCAGTCGTCGGTGAGATCACCGTCCGCGCCTCGCGCCGGCGCGCAGCCGGCCAGCAGCAGCATCGTCGTGACGCTGGCCAGCACCAGCGCTGGAAGCCACCGTCGCATCGTCCGCCCTCCCGGGAGCTGGCGGCCGGTCGCCGCGCCCCGCGGCGAGACCCCGGCGGGCGTGCAGCCTACGGCACCGTCCCGGTTGGAGTGTCGTCGCGTTTCCGTCGATCGGCCAGTGGCTGATGTCTGTTCGTCCGGATTCGAGGGTCCGGAGCGTCCAATTCTGCACCAATGGTCACTGCTGGGTCACAGGGCGTCCCCAAAGGTGCCGCGATGCGGGTGGCGGGTGGCCACCTTCGTACACTGGCCCCGTGACCGTACCGCCGCCGATCGTCGCGCCGAGCATCCTGGCCGCCGATTTCGCCCGCCTCGCCGAAGAAGTCCGTGCCGTCGAGGACGCCGCGGACTGGTTGCACGTCGACGTGATGGACAACCACTTCGTGCCGAACCTGACCATTGGGCTGCCCGTGGTGCAGAGCCTGCGGGCCGTCACGACGATGCCCTTCGACGTGCACCTGATGATCGAGGACCCGCGCCGGTGGGCCCCCGGGTACGCCGACGCCGGGGCGTACAACGTCACCTTCCACGCGGAGGCGTCCGACGACCCGGTGGCGCTCGCGAAGGACCTGCGTTCGGCCGGTGCGAAGGCGGGCCTGGCCATCGACCGGGACACCCCGATCGAGCCCTACCTGGACCTGCTGCCCAGCTTCGACACCCTGCTGATCATGACGATCAAGGCGGGCTTCGGTGGGCAGCGGTTCATTCCGCAGCTCCTGGAGAAGGTGCGGACGGCCCGGCGGCACGCGTCGGCCGGGCACCTGGAGCTGCGCATCGAGGTGGACGGCGGGATCGCCGCCGACACCATCGAGCAGGCGGCCGCGGCTGGCGCCGACGCGTTCGTGGCCGGCACCGCCGTGTACGGGGCCGCCGACCCGGCGGAGGCGGTACGGCACCTGCGGGCACTGGCGGAACGCGCGGCGCCCGGGGCCTGAGGTGGAGCCCGAGGCCGACCGCAAGGACATCATTCTCGTCGTGGACGACGACGCGGACATCGCTCGGTTCGTCGAGTTCAACCTGCGGCTGCACGGCTTCGAGGTGATCCACGCCAGCGACGGCCAGGAGGCCCTGGAGGTCATCGAACGCCAACGGCCGGACCTCGCGGTGGTCGACCTCATGATGCCCCGGATCGACGGGCTGGAGCTGACCCGCCGGCTGCGCGCCGACCCGATGACGTCAGCCCTTCCGGTGATCATGCTGACCGCCAAGGGGATGACCGTCGACAAGGTGCACGGGCTCAGCGCCGGCGCGGACGACTACCTGGTCAAGCCGTTCGACACCGCCGAGTTGGTGGCCCGGGTCTCGTCCACGCTGCGCCGCAACAAGGAGTTCCGGGAGGTCTCCCCGCTGACCGGGCTGCCGGGCAACAGCCGGATCCGTCGGGAGATCAGCGATCGGGTCCGAAACGGCGTGGACTACGCCGTCGGCTATGTCGACATCGACCGGTTCAAGAGTGTCAACGACCGGTACGGCTTCGTGCGCGGCGACGACTTCATCTCCGCGCTGGCCCGCAGCCTGCACCGGGCGGTGGTGGGCGTCGGGCTGCCACCGGCCTTCCTCGGTCACGTCGGCGGTGACGACTTCGTCATCGTCTGCGCCCCGGACCAGGTGCGCCCACTGACGTCCCGGGCGGTCGTCGACTTCGAGAACGCCGCCGACACGCTCTACGACCAGACCGACCGGGAGCGCGGCTTCGTCGAGTTGAAGGATCGACGCGGCAACATCCGGCGGGCGGCCCTGGTCACGCTCTCCATCGGGGTGTCCCTCTCCGACGCCGGCAAGCGGTTCACCGATCCGCTCGAGGCGATCGCGGTGGCCTCGGAGATGAAGACGGTGGCCAAGAGTCAACCGGGCTCGTACGTGGCGGTGGACCGGCGTCGCGGCGTCACCTGAGCGTGATACCGCTGTGAAGTAGCTCGCCTAGGTGGCGACGGAGCGGGATCGGCGTGTAAGACTTTCCGGGTACCCACCACGCGCTGGCGGGACTCGGTGAAATTCCGAACCGGCGGTGATCCACGGTCCAACCGTGGTCAGCCCGCGACCCGGACGGCTCTGCCGTCCGGTGGACCTGGTGAAAATCCGGGGCCGACGGTTGGGGGCGGTTCGTCCGCGCCCAGACAGTCCGGATGGGAGACAGCGCGCGGGACGGACGGGTCCGAGCCGGCCGCTGGCTTCAGCGTGCCGACCCGACCCCCCGGGGCGGCTGTGCCGTTCCCGGAATCCGCCACCGCCTGCCCGTGGCCCCATGGCCACCGCCTCCCTGACCGCCCGCGCGCGGACCGGCGAGTGAGAGGGCAGGGGCAGCGCGATGGCCAGCGTCTCCGTTGATGAGGCGATGCGGCGTGCGATCGAGTTGGCGGCGCGCGGGCTCGGCACCACCAGCCCCAACCCGGTGGTCGGGTGCGTGCTCCTCGACGAGAACGGCGAGGTCGTGGGCGAGGGCTTCCACGCGTACGCCGGGGGGCCGCACGCCGAGATCGTCGCCCTGGCGCAGGCCGGGCAGCGGGCCAAGGGCGGCACCGCTGTCGTCACTCTGGAACCCTGCGACCACACCGGCCGCACCGGCCCCTGTAGTTCCGCGCTCGTCCAGGCCGGGGTGGGCCGGGTGGTCATCGCCGTACCCGACCCGAACCCTGTCGCTTCCGGGGGCGCCGCCACCTTGCGCGCCGCCGGGGTCCGGGTCGATCTGGGGGTACGCGGTGAGGAGGCCGAGGCCGGCAACGTCGCGTGGTTGACCTCGATGCGCCGGGGCTGGCCGTACGTGATCTGGAAGTACGCCGCCACGCTCGACGGGCGCTCCGCCGCGGCGGACGGCACCAGCATGTGGATCACCTCGGAGGCGGCCCGGATCGACGTGCACGCGCTGCGCGGCACTGTCGACGCGGTCATCGCCGGGGTGGGCACCGTGCTCGCCGACGACCCCCGGTTGACCGCCCGCAACCTGCGCGACGGCAGCCTGGCCATCCGGCAGCCGCTGCGGGTGGTGGTGGACAGCTCGGGGCGTACCCCGGCTGACGCCAAGGTCCGCGACGGCGCCGCCCGCACGTGGATCGCGACCGCCGACGAGGTCGGCGCCGACCCGGACGGCCGGGTCGACCTGTCGGCGCTGCTCGCGGCGCTGCACCAGCGCGGGGTCCGCGCGGTGCTGCTGGAGGGCGGCCCCCGGCTGGCCGGCGCGTTCCTGGAGGCCGGCCTGGTCGACAAGATCGTCGGGTACGTCGCGCCGCGGCTGCTCGGCGCCGGCCCGACCGCTCTGGTCGACGCGGGAGTGACCACCATCGCCGAGGCCATCGATCTGGAGTTCGTCGACGTTACGCAGATCGGTCCGGATCTGCGGATCACCGCTTTGCCCCGCAAAAGGGAGGGCTGAGATGTTCACCGGCATTATCGAGGAATTGGGCGAGATCGTCCGGGTGGCGCCGACGGCAGGGGATTCGGCGCTGCTGGGCGTACGCGGCCCGCTGGTCACGTCCGACGCCCGGCACGGCGACTCGATCGCCGTCAACGGTGTCTGCCTGACCGTCGTGGAGGTGGCCGACGGGGTCTTCACCGCCGACGTGATGGGGGAGACGCTGCGCCGCTCCGCGCTGGGCGCGCTGCGCCCCGGCGACCCGGTCAACCTGGAGCGGGCCGCCGCTCTCGGTAGCCGGCTCGGCGGGCACCTGGTGCAGGGCCACGTCGACGGCGTCGGTGAACTGATCTCCCGGGAGCCGGCCGAGCAGTGGGAGACCGTCCGGTTCCGGCTGCCCGCCGCCCTGTCCCGCTACGTGGTGGAGAAGGGCTCGATCACCATCGACGGTGTCTCGTTGACAGTCGCCGCCGTCGGCGCGGACGAGTTCGCCGTCGGGTTGATCCCGACCACGCTGAAGCTGACCACGCTCGGCGCGAAGGGCGTCGGCGACCCGGTCAACCTGGAGGTCGACGTGCTGGCCAAGTACGTCGAGCGGCTGCTCGGCGACCGGCTCACCAACGCCGACGCCAGCGGGGCGGCCGCGAACCCGGGCGGGGCGGCCTGATGGGCCCGCTCAGTTGGCTGCTGGACGCCCAGGTGCACGTCGCCGGCTCGCCGGTGCTGGCCAGGGAGATCGTCGGCAACGCGTTCGGGCTGGTCTCGGCGCTGCTCGGGTTGCGCCGGCTGGTCTGGGCGTGGCCGGTCGGCATGGTCGGTAACGCGCTGCTCCTCACCGTCTTCCTCGGTGGGGTGTTCGCCACCCCACAGGAGCACGACCTGTACGGGCAGGCCGGCCGGCAGGTGTTCTTCTTCGCGGTCAGCGTCTACGGCTGGTGGCGCTGGCAGCGCAACCGTCGCGCCGACGCCGGGCAGGCCGCTGTCGTGCCGCGCTGGGCCACCGGACGGGAGCGACTGATGCTGCTGGTGGCCGCCGTGATCGGCACCGCCGCGGCGTACCCGCTGCTCAAGGCCTTGGGCTCGTGGGGCCCGCTGCCCGACGCCTGGATCCTCACCGGCAGCCTGCTGGCCACGTACGGCATGGCCCGGGGCTGGGTGGAGTTCTGGCTGCTCTGGATCGCTGTGGACGCGGTCGGCGTGCCGCTGCTGCTGCGCGGCGGGTTCTACCCGTCGGCCGTCATGTACCTGATCTACGGCGCCCTCTGCGTCTGGGGCTTCGCCGCCTGGTGGCGCACCTCGCGCGCCATGGCCACCGTCCGTACGCCCATCTACCGGGAGGCCGTCGCATGACCAGCTTCGGGAGCATTGAGCAGGCGATCGCCGACATCGCGGCCGGCCGGCCGGTCGTCGTGGTCGACGACGCGGACCGGGAGAACGAGGGCGACCTGATCTTCGCGGCCGAGTTGGCCACGCCGGAGCTGATGGCGTTCATGGTGCGTTACACCTCCGGCTACGTCTGCGTGGCGCTGACCGAGAGCGAAGCCGACCGGCTCGACCTGCCGCCGATGCACCACACCAACCAGGACCGGCGCGGCACCGCGTACACGGTGACAGTGGACGCCCGCGAGGGGGTCGGCACCGGCATCTCCGCGGCCGACCGCGCGCACACCAGCCGGCTGCTCGCCGACGCGGCGACCGACCCGACCGACCTGTCCCGCCCCGGGCACGTGGTGCCGTTGCGCGCTCGCGAGGGCGGGGTGCTGCGCCGACCGGGGCACACCGAGGCGGGGATCGACCTGACCCGGCTGGCCGGGCTGCGTCCGGCCGGCGTGCTCTGCGAACTGGTCAACGACGACGGCACCATGATGCGCCTGCCGGACCTGGAGAAGTTCTCCGCCGAGCACGGCCTCACGCTCGTCACCATCGCCGACCTGATCGCCCACCGGCGGCGTACCGAGAAGCAGGTCGAGCTGGTCGCCGACGCCCGGATGCCGACGAAGCACGGGGTGTTCCGGGCGCTCGGCTACCGCGCCGAGCACGACCCGGCCGAGCACGTCGCGATGGTGCTGGGTGACCTCGGTGACGGCCAGGACGTGCTGGTCCGGGTGCACTCCGAGTGCCTGACCGGGGACGTGTTCGGCTCGCTGCGCTGCGACTGCGGGCCGCAGCTGGACGCCGCGCTGGCTCGGGTCGGGCAGGAGGGCCGGGGCGTGGTGCTCTACGTCCGTGGGCACGAGGGGCGCGGCATCGGCCTGCTGCACAAGCTGCAGGCGTACCAGTTGCAGGACCTGGGCCGCGACACCGTGGACGCCAACCTCGACCTGGGCCTGCCGGCCGACGCCCGCGACTACGGCACCGGCGCGCAGATCCTCTACGACCTGGGCGTGCGGTCGATGCGGCTGCTGACCAACAACCCGGCCAAGCGGGCCGGCCTGGAGGGGTACGGGTTGACCATCACCGGCCGCGAGGGGCTGCCGGTCGGCGCGCACCCCGAGAACATGCGCTACCTGCGCACCAAGCGGGACCGGATGGGTCACCTGCTGGACGAGTTGGACGAGGTGTCCGAGGCGCCATTGGGGCGTCCGGTCGCCAACGACGAGATCGGAGCATGACGATGGCGGGTTTCGGTGAGCCGGGAGTCGAGGCGGTCGACGCCGCGGGGCTGACCGTCGGGGTCGTTGCCGCCCGCTGGCACGGCGAGCTGACCGACCACATGCTGGAGCGTGCGGTGGCCGCCGCCGAGGCGTGCGGCGCGCGTTCCGTGGTCGCCCGGGTCGCCGGCTCGGTCGAGCTGCCGGTGGTCGCGCAGGCCCTCGCCCGCCGCTGCGACGTGGTGGTCGCCCTCGGCGTGGTGGTCCGCGGGTCCACCGCCCACTTCGACTATGTGTGCCGTTCGGTCACCGACGGGCTGACCCGGGTGGCGCTGGACGAGGGCAAGCCGGTGGCGCACGGGGTGTTGACGGTGGAGACCATCGAGCAGGCCCGCGACCGTGCCGGTCTGCCCGGCTCGGCGGAGGACAAGGGTTGGTCCGCCACAGTGGCGGCGCTCGACGCGGCGCTGGCCGTGCGGACGGTGGCTGCGGGCAATGCCCAGCGGGTCGGCTTCGGCGGCTGACGCCTCTGCCGCCTCGGCCGTCTCTGAAGGCGGGCCTTCAGAGACGGCCGGCCTCGATGATCCGGCGCAGGAACTGCCGGGTACGAGGCTGGGTCGGCTCGCCGAGCACCTGCTCCGGCGGGCCGCTCTCGACGACCCGCCCGGCGTCGAGGAAGCACACCTCGTCGGCTACCTCCCGGGCGAAGCCCATCTCGTGGGTGGCCAGCACCATTGTCATGCCGTCGGCCTTCAGATCGCGGATCATCGCCAGCACCTCGCCGACGAGCTCCGGGTCGAGCGCGGAGGTGACCTCGTCGAGCAGCATCAGTCGAGGTGAGTTGGCCAGCGCCCGGACGATCGCCACCCGCTGCTGCTGCCCGCCGGAGAGCCGGTCCGGGTAGGCGTCCGCCTTGGCGCCGAGCCCCACCCGGTCCAGCAGCTCCCGGGCCTGCGCCTCCGCCTCCGCCCGGACCCGCCGGTGCACGTGGCGCGGCGCGAGGGTGATGTTGTCCAACACGCTCAGGTGCGGAAAGAGGTTGTACGCCTGGAACACCATGCCGATCCGCCGCCGGACCCGGTCCGGGTCCACCCGGGGATCGGAGATGTCCTCCCCGTCCAACTCGATGGTCCCGTCGTCGAGTTCGTCAAGCAGGTTGACGCAGCGCAGCAGTGTCGACTTGCCGGACCCGGACGCGCCGATCACTGCCACCACCTGGTGCTCGGCCACGGTCAGATCGAGGTGGTCGAGCACGACGTGCCCGCCGAACTCCTTGCGCAGGCCCCGACACCGCAACAACGCCATGGGTCAGCCCCCCGACTGTCGGCGGGCCGCACGCAGCGTCACCCAGTCGGTGACCGCGATCAGCGGGATGGCGAGCAGCACGAAGAGCACCCCCGCCACGACGTAGGGTGTGTAGTTGAAGGTCTGCGCGGTGGCGATCTGGGCGGCGCGGACCGCGTCGATCGGCCCGGCCAGCGAGACCAGCCCGACGTCCTTCTGCAACGCCACCACGTCGTTGAGCAGGGGTGGCGCCACCCGCCGGACGGCCTGCGGCAGGACCACGTGCCGCATCGTCTGCCGGTAGGTCAGGCCCAACGAGCGGGCCGCGGCGAGTTGGCTGGAGTGCACCGACTCGATGCCGGCCCGGAACACCTCGGCGAGGTAGCCGCCGTAGGTGAGGACCAACGCGATCCCACCCAGCACCAGCACCGGCGGCATGCCCTGCAACCGCAGCCCCGGCACGCCGAGGGTGAGCAGGTACAGCACGATGATCAGCGGTAGGCCGCGGAAGGTGTAGGTGTAGCCGGCGGCCAGCGCGCGGACCGGGAAGAAGACCGGCCCGCGCAGCGTCCGCAGCACGGCGATCACCAGCCCGAGCAGCAGCGCGCCGACCGCACAGCAGACCAGCAGCCGTACGTTGAGCCAGAGCCCGCTCAGCACCGTCGGCAGTGCGTCGCGGGCGATCTCCGGATCCAGGAACGACCGCCGGACCCGGTCCCAGCCCGGCGCCCCGGTCACCGCGATCACCAGCAGCGTGCCGAGCGCCGCCGTCGAGGACGCCGCGACGAGCACGCTGTAGACGGTCTGCCGACGCCGGTACGCCGACCGCCGCAGCTGCGCCTTCGAGGGCGCATGGTCCAGAAGCGTCACCTCAGCTCGGCCGCCCCTGCCACCTGCGCGAGCCACTTCTGTTCCAGTTCCTTCAGCGTGCCCGCCGCGGTGAGCTGACCGACCGCCCCGCTCACGCAGGAGGTCAGTGGGGAGTTCTTGTCCAGCAGCAACCCGAACGCCTCGGGCGTACCGACCTGCGGCACCTGCCCGACGATCGTCGCGTCGGTGATCTCCGCGCCGGTGATGTAGAAGGCGGTCGGAAGATCCACCACGAGACCGTCCAGCTGCCCGTTCTGAAGGGCCTTCTTCGCGTCGTCGTTGCTGTTGTAGACCAGCGGCTTGGCGGTCGGCTTGATCACGTCGGTGATCGCCTGGTAGCTGGTGGTGCCGACCTGCGCGCCGAGCCGGGCGTCCCGCAGCTCGGCCAGCGACTTGCGGCCGGCGATCTTCGAGGACTTCAACGCGATGACGGTCTGCCGTACCAGGTAGTACGGCGCGGAGAAGTCGACCGCCTGCTTGCGTTCGTCGGTGATGGAGAACTGGTTGATGTCGAAGTCGAAGTCCTTCGGCCCCGGCGCGATGGCGGTGTCGAACTTGACCCGGGTCCAGGTGACGTCGGCGCGGGCGTAGCCGAGCTTCTCGGCCACCGCGTACGCGACAGCGGATTCGAAGCCCTCTCCGCTGTCCGGCTTGTCCTTGGCGAACCACGGCTCGTACGCGGGCTGGTCGGTGGCGATCGTCAGCTTGCCCGGCGTACGCGTGGGCAGGCTGTCCTTGGCGCAGGACGGCGCTGCTGTGACATTGGGGGTGGGTTTCTCGTCCTGTGGCGCGCATCCGGCGGTGGCTACGACGACGGCGCCGGCGACGGTGAGCGCGAGGAGACGTGAGCGGCTGGCCATGGCGGACAGCGTAGAGCTCCATGGGCATCGATCGACAATTGTCCCACCATGTTGGTAGGGAATTGTCCGCTTGCTGGATTTTGGCGGACCCGGACGCGGGGTGCCGCCCGGGTGGCTGGAAGAATCGTTCCCCGTGAAGACGTTCGAGGAGTTGTTCGCCGAGCTGCAGGCCAAGGCCGCCGCCGGCACCCCGGGCTCGGGCACCGTCGCCGCGCTGGACAAGGGCGTGCACTTCATCGGCAAGAAGGTCGTCGAGGAGGCGGCCGAGTCGTGGATGGCCGCCGAGCACGAGGGGCCGGAGCGCACCGCCGAGGAGATCTCCCAGCTGCTCTACCAGGTCCAGGTGCTGATGCTCGCCAGCGGTCTCGAACTCAAGGACGTCTACCGACATCTGTGAGTGCCCCCACCCCTGTTGATCGCCAACCGGATCGAAGGAGCACTCCGTCATGCTGCGTGTCGCCATTCCCAACAAGGGCACCCTGGCCGAACCGGCCGCCCAGATGCTGCGCGAGGCGGGCTACCGCCAGCGCACCGACCCCAAGGACCTCGTCTGCCGGGACGAGGCCAACGACGTCGAATTCTTCTACCTGCGTCCGAAGGACATCGCCACCTACGTCGGCTCCGGTGACCTCGACCTCGGGATCACCGGCCGGGACCTGCTGATCGACTCGGCCGCGCCGGCCGAGGAGGTCGTCGACCTCGCCTTCGGCCGGGCCACCTTCCGCTTCGCCGCCCGCCCCGACGACATCGCCTCCGTGCAGGAGTTGGGCGGTCACCGCATCGCCACCGCGTACCCGGGGCTGGTCGAACGGCACCTCGGCGAGATGGGCGTCAAGGCCGACGTGATCCGCCTCGACGGCGCGGTGGAGAACGCCGTACGCCTCGGGGTCGCCGACGTGATCGCGGACGTGGTGGAGACCGGCGCGACCCTGCGCCAGGCGGGCCTGGTGGTCTTCGGTGAGCCGCTGCTGCGCTCGTCGGCGGTGCTGGTCCGGCGCGCCGACGCGCCCGCGCAACCGCAGGCCGAGCAGTTGCTGCGCCGCCTGCACGGTGTGCTGGTGGCCCGCCGCTACGTGATGCTCGCCTACGACGTGCCGGCCGGTCTGCTGGACCGGGCCAGCGGGCTCACCCCGGGCATCGAGTCGCCCACCGTGTCGCCGCTGCACCGCGAGGGCTGGGTGGCGGTGCAGGCGATGGTGCTCCGCGACGACGTGCACCGCATCATGGACGAGCTGTACGAACTGGGCGCCCGCGCCATCCTCGTCACCAACATCCACGCCTGCCGCCTCTGACCCTGCTCCGCGATCTTGCACTTTCCGCACCGACACAGGGCGCCTATCACCCTGTACCGACAACCGAAACCGCAAGATCGGCGACCCTTCCGCTCGCCAGGGGGCGCAGGACTCGGGGTTCTGCGGTGGTGGCTCGGCGGGTGGTGCGTTTGGTGGACGAGTGCGGGTGGCAAACTGGTGGGGTGAGTGAAACCGAACTGGTCCGCCTGAAGCCCCGCCGCATCCGCGTGGTCTGCTGGTCGGCGGCGGCTGCCCTGGTGGTGGTGTTCGCTCTGGTCGCTACCTCGTTGAGTGGCCCGACCGGCGATGGTTACGGCAGCTTCCAGCGCGGCGACCAGATCGCCATGATCGGCCTGGGCGTCTTCGGTGCGCTGGGCTTCCTGCTGTTCACCCGTCCCCGGGTCGAGGCGGACGCCCGGAGCATCCGGGTCCGTAACGTCATCAGCTCCTACGAGCTGCCCTGGGAGGTTGTCCGGGGCGTCCGCTTCGACCGGGGCGCGCCGTGGGCCAGCCTGGAGCTGCACGACGACGACCTGCTGCCGATGGTCGCGTTGCAGGCCGCCGACAAGGAGCTGGCCGTCGACGGGGTCCGCGCGCTGCGCCGGCTGCACGAGGCCCACCAGGCTCGCCTCGCCGAACGCGCCGTCGGCCGCTGACCCAGCGCGGTTGACCCGCCGACCTGCTGGGCTCGGCGTCTCTGAACACCAGGTCGTGCCCGGTTTGGGGGTCGCCGGGCCGCCGGTGTAGTGTTATCGAGTCGACCAGGCTGTCTCCGCGTGCGAGCAGGCAGCCTTGAAAGCGGAGCGCCTGCTCCCACCCGAGTCGCCGCTACGGTGGCCGGGTCCGGTCACCGGTTCCGGGCATGTCCCGGTGCCGGATGCGCGATCCTTGTGATCGTGCTGACCGGTCGAGCGGGCCCTGGCATATGCCGGGGCCTTCTGCTTTTCGGTCGGTTCCCTCCCGGGAGCCGCAGGGGTCGGCGAGTGAGCAGAAACGACTCGAGGAGGCCCCATCAGCGTCGAACCACGCGTGAACGAGCAGATCCGGGCACGTGAGGTCCGACTGGTCGGCCCAGAGGGTGAGCAGGTGGGCATCGTCCCGCTGGAGCGCGCTCTTCAGCTGGCCGCGGACGTCGATCTGGACCTGGTCGAGGTTGCGCCGATGGCGCGCCCGCCGGTGTGCAAGCTCATGGACTTCGGCAAGTTCAAGTACGAGAGCGCACTCAAGGCGCGCGAAGCGCGGCGTAATCAGCAGCAGACCGTCATCAAGGAAATGAAGCTTCGGCCGAAGATCGACCCGCACGACTACGAGACCAAGAAGGGTCACGTGGTGCGGTTCCTCAAGGCGGGCGACAAGGTCAAGGTGACGATCATGTTCCGCGGTCGCGAGCAGAGTCGTCCGGAGCTGGGTTACCGGCTCCTGCGCCGGCTCGAATCCGAGATCACGGAACTGGGATACGTCGAGGCCGCTCCGAAGCAGGACGGTCGAAACATGATCATGGTTCTCGCCCCGCATCGGGCCGTCAAGGCCTCCGCGGTCGCCGCCACGGCGTCTCGCGGCGGACCTCGGGACCGGGCAGCGGACGAGTCCGCCGCTCCGGAAGCCGATGAGACCGCAGCGGTCAGCGAGACCGCAGCAGCCGGTGACACCGGCCTCGCCGCCGACACCAGCAGCGAGTAACAGGGGAGAAGACGTTCCACATGCCGAAGATGAAGAGCCACACGGGTATGGGTAAGCGGGTCAAGGTGACCGGCAAGGGCAAGATCGTTGCCCAGCAGGCCGGCCTCCGCCACAACCTGGAGAAGAAGCCCTCCACCCAGACCCGCCGGCTGACCGGCACGGTCGTGCTGGCCAAGGCCGACGTCAAGCGCATCAAGAAGCTGCTCGGCCGCTGACGCGCGCCACCTTACGTAATTAGGAGTTGAGATGGCACGCGTCAAGCGGGCTGTAAACGCCCAGAAGAAGCGTCGTACCCTGCTGGAGTCCGCGAGTGGTTACCGCGGTCAGCGCTCCCGCCTGTACCGCAAGGCCAAGGAGCAGGTGCTGCACTCGATGCAGTACGCCTACCGGGACCGTCGCGACCGCAAGGGCGACTTCCGGCAGCTGTGGATTCAGCGGATCAACGCGGGCGCCCGGGCCAACGGGATGACCTACAACCGTCTGATCCAGGGCCTGCGTCTGGCCGGCATCGAGGTCGACCGCAAGATCCTGGCCGACATGGCTGTCAACGACGCCGCCTCTTTCGCGGCGATCGTCGAGCTGGCCCGGGCCGCGGTCACGGCCGAGGGCACCGGCGGCGCGGCGGCTCAGGCCGCCTGATCCCCACGCACCAGAGCGAGGCGTCTCCCGTGTCGGCACCGCCGTCCGGGGGGCGCCTCAATCGTGCCGGAGGAGCGCACATCATGGCTTTCACCCCGCGTACACCAAGGGTTGTCGCCGCCCGCCGGCTGCAACGCCGCCGGGACCGCGACGCCACCGGCCGTTTCCTGGCCGAGGGCCCGCAGGCGGTCCGCGAGGCCCTCGCGCGGCCGGAGGTGGTCACCGAGTTGTTCGGTACGACCACAGCGCTCGACAGGTACCCGGAGTTGGCCGCCACGGCGGCCCGCGCCGACGTGCCGGTCTCCGAGGTGACCGACGACGCGCTCGCGGCGCTGACCGAGACCGTCGCCCCACAGGGGTTGGTCGCCGTCTGCCGGCACCTGGACGTGTCGCTGGAGCAGGCCCTCGCGGGTGCTCCCCGGCTGGTGGCGGTGCTCGCCGAGATCCGCGACCCGGGCAACGCCGGCACCGTGCTGCGCACCGCCGACGCGGCCGGCGCGGGTGCGGTGATCTTCGCCGGAGACGCCGTCGACCCGTACAACGGCAAGTGTGTGCGGGCCTCGGCGGGCAGCCTCTTCCACGTCGACGTGGTGCGCGCCCCCGACCCGGTCGCGGTGGTCGACGCGCTGCGCGCCGCCGGGCTGTCGATCTTCGCCACCACCGGGTACGGCGACAACGACCTGGACGACCTGACCGACTACGGTCGGCTCGTCGGGCCCACCGCCTGGCTGTTCGGCTCGGAGGCGCACGGGCTGCCCGAGGAGTTGACAGCCGCCGCCGACACCACGGTGCGGGTGCCGCTCTACGGGCGCGCGGAGAGCCTCAACCTGGCTGCCGCCGCAGCGGTCTGCCTGTACGCTTCAGCGAGAGCGCAGCGCTGAGGGTGATTGCCTCCGGCGCGACTGACAGCAGGGGAGAGCGTCCGTCCATGAACGCGACACGGCGTTCGTTTAGCCAGCCCGCCGGTGTCGGCGGGCGGCGGGCCTGACCTGCTCCCTGCGCAACTCCTACCGGCGGGCTGCGGCACAGCCGCGCGTCCGTAGACTCGCCTAGCCGCCCCGGTGAGGGCTGGCGCCGCCGTGAGGGAGTGCCCGTACGCCATGAGCTACCGCAACGATCCGTACGACCCGAAGCAGGTCGCCCTGCTCGACCCCGCCGCCCTGGCCGAGGCCGTCGCGGACGCCACGAAGGCGTTCGAGGCCGCCGCCGACCCGGACGCGCTGACCGCGCTGCGCTCGGTGCACCTGGGTGACCGGTCACCGGTCTCCCTCGCGCGCCGGGAGATCGGCGCGCTGCCACCGGCCGCGAAGTCCGACGCCGGCAAGCGGGTCAACGAGGCCCGGCGGGCGATCGAGTCCGCGTACGCCGAGCGCGCCGAGGTGGTGGAGCGCGAGCAGGCCGAGCGGGTGCTGGTCGAGGAGCGGGTGGACGTCACCCTGCCCTACGACCGGCGTCCGCGCGGCGCCCGGCACCCGTTGAGCACCCTGATGGAGTCGATCAGTGACCTCTTCGTCGGGATGGGCTACGAGGTGGCCGAGGGGCCCGAGGTCGACCTGGAGTGGGTCAACTTCGACGCGTTGAACATCCCCGCCGACCACCCGGCGCGCGGGTTGATGGACACCTTCCACATCGCACCGGAGGGTTCCGGCCTGGTGCTGCGTACGCACACCTCGACGGTGCAGACCCGCACGATGCTCAGCCGCAAGCCGCCGATCTACGTGATCGTGCCGGGTCGCGTCTACCGCACCGACGAGATCGACGCCACCCACAGCCCGGTGTTCCACCAGGCCGAGGGCCTGGTGGTCGACAAGGGCATCACGATGGCCCACCTGCGGGGCACGCTGGACCACTTCGCCCGGGCGATGTTCGGCCCGGAGGCGAAGACCCGGTGGCGGCCGCACTACTTCCCGTTCACCGAGCCGTCGGCGGAGTTCGACGTGTGGTTCCCGGAGCACCGGGACGGCCCGCAGTGGGTCGAGTGGGGTGGCTGCGGCATGGTCAACCCCCGGGTGCTGCGCGCCTGCGGCGTCGACCCGGAGGTCTACTCCGGATTCGCGTTCGGCATGGGCATCGACCGGACCCTGATGGTCCGGCACGGGGTCAGCGACATCCGCCATCTCTTCGAGGGCGACGTGCGGTTCAGCCGCGCGCTCGGGACCGGGGCGTAGGCGATGCGGGTACGAGACACGGGAACGGTGGTCTGAAGTCATGCGAGTTTCTGTCAGTTGGCTGCGGGAGTACGTCGACCTCCCCGCCGACCTGCCCACCGGTGACCTGGAGCAGGCCCTGGTCGATCTCGGCATCGAGGTCGAGTCCGTGGTGGACCTGGCCGGGACCGTCACCGGCCAGCTCGTCGTCGGTGAGGTCCGCGAGATCGAGGAGCTCACCGGCTTCAAGAAGCCGATCCGGTTCTGCCGGGTCGACGTGGGTGCCGCCAACGGCACCGGTGAGCCGCAGGAGATCGTCTGCGGTGCCCGTAACTTCGCCCCGGGTGACCGGGTGGTGGTGATCCTGCCCGGCGGCGTGCTGCCCGGCGGCTTCGCCATCGGCGCCCGCAAGACGTACGGGCACAACTCGGCGGGCATGATCTGCTCGGTCAAGGAGCTGGGCCTGGGCGACGACCACTCCGGCATCATCGTGCTGGGGCCGGACGTGACGGCCAAGCCGGGTGACGACGCGCGCCCGGTGGTCGGCCTCGACGACGTCGTCCTCGATCTGGAGATCACCCCCGACCGGGGGTACGCGCTGAGCCTGCGCGGCCTGGCCCGGGAGCTGTCGCACGCGTTCGACGTGCCGCTGCGCGACCCGGCCCTGGCACCGGCTCCGGGCGGCACCGAGACGCCGGCGTACCCGGTGGAGGTCCGCGACACTGTCGGCTGCGACCGGTTCACGGCCCGCCTGGTCCGCGGGGTCGACCCGACCGCGCCCACACCGTCCTGGATGCAGCAGCGGCTCGTCACCGCCGGCATCCGCAGCATCTCGCTGCCCGTCGACATCACCAACTACGTGATGGTGGAGCTGGGCCAGCCGATGCACGCCTTCGACGCCGACCGGATCGCCGGGCCGCTGGTGGTCCGTCGCGCCGACGCGGGGGAGAAGCTGACCACCCTCGACGGGGTCAACCGGGTGCTCACCGCCGACGACATGGTGATCTGCGACGACACCGGCCCGATCTCCCTGGCGGCGGTGATGGGCGGCGAGACCAGTGAGGTCGTCGCCGGCACCACCACAGTGCTCTTCGAGGCGGCGCACTGGGACCCGGCGATGGTCGGGCGCACCGCCCGCCGGCACAAGCTGTTCAGCGAGGCCGCGAAGCGCTGGGAGCGGGGCGTCGACCCGGCCGTGGCGCTGGTCGCGCTGGAGCGTGCCGTGCGGCTGCTCACCGAGCACGGCGGGGGCACGCCGAGTGCGGAGATCCTGGACATCGACCACGTCCGGCCGCGTACCCCGATCAGTCTTCCGGCGGACCTGCCGACCCGGCGGGTCGGCGTCGAGTACCCGCCGGCGCGGGTGGTCGCCCTGCTGGAGCGGGTCGGCTGCACTGTCGCGCAGGGCGCGGACCGGTTGTCCGAGGACCCGGGCGCGGTCGGCGTGGCCAGCGGCGTCGGGACGGTGCTGAGCGTGACCCCGCCGACCTGGCGGCCCGACCTGACCGACCCGGCCGACCTGGTCGAGGAGGTGGTCCGCCTCGACGGGTACGACCGGGTGCCGTCGGTGCTGCCGACCGCGCCTCCGGGGCGCGGTCTGACCCCGCGGCAGCGTCGCCGCCGGGCCGTCGCCGGGTCGCTGGCCGAGCGGGGGTACGTGGAGGTGCTCGCGCACCCGTTCGTGTCGCCGGAGCTGGCCGACCAGCTCGGCCTGCCGGCCGACGACCCGCGCCGGCCCGCGGTGCGGCTGGCCAACCCCCTGTCCGAGGAGGAGCCGCTGCTGCGCACCACGCTGCTCGGCCCGCTGCTCGGCATCCTCAAGCGCAACCTCGGCCGGGGTCACCGCGACCTCGCCCTCTACGAGATCGGCGCGGTCTTCCACCCGCGCGTCGGCGCCGGCAGCCCGCCGGCGATGGGCGTGGACCGACGCCCCACCGACGCCGAGTTCGCGGCCGCCGACGCTGTGGTGCCGGCGCAGCCGGTGCACGTCGCGGTGGTGCTCTCCGGCGACCTGGACCCGGCCGGCTGGTGGGGTGCGGGTCGACCGGCCGGCTGGGCGGACGCGATCGAGGCGGCCCGTGACGTGCTGGCCGCCGCCGGGATCCCCGACGAGCGGGTCGAGGTGCGCGCCGCCGAGTACGCCCCGTGGCACCCGGGTCGCTGCGCCGAGCTGCGGGTCGACGACTCGGTCGTCGGACACGCTGGCGAGTTGCACCCGGTGGTGGTCGCGGCGTTGGAGCTGCCCCGCCGCACCAGCGCGATGGAGCTGAACCTCGACACGCTGCCGCCGACCCCGGTGACGCCGGCGCCGACGGTCTCCGGCTTCCCGCCGGCGCTGATCGACGTGGCTCTGGTGGTGGACGACTCGGTGCCGGCGGAGCAGGTGCGCCGGGCGCTGGAGGCGGGCGCCGGTGAGCTGCTGGAGGACGTGCGGCTCTTCGACGTGTATTCCGGCGCGCAGCTCGGCGCCGGCCGCCGCTCGCTGGCGTACAAGCTCACCTTCCGGGCACCGGACCGGACGCTCACCGTCGAGGAGGCGGTCGCGGCACGGGACGCGGCGGTCGCCGTCGCGGCGGAACGCCTCGGCGCCACCCTGCGCGGCGCCTGACGAGGGTCGGCCCGCCCCGCCCCGCGATCTCTTGATCCGCGGGTCCGGGGTCCGAGTCGCTGGCGGGGCACCTGCGATTAAAGGCCCTGGCCTGGTGATTTCTCACCAGGCCAGGGCCTTTAAAAGCGGTGGATTGAATACGGCACCCGTTACGGAGGCTCTCGTGGGTAGCTATTCAATGGATGAACGTGAAGCATTTGAGGTGATGTCAAAGTCGGCCGCGTGGACGGACTGGCTGGAATGTGTTCGGGTGACCATGGACAAGTGACGCCGCACGGAAGCCCGTTCTCAATGTTCAGGGCACCGGCAGTTGGTGCCGTGACCGGGGAGCTTAAGAGAAGTCTCGCAACTCCGAGCGCGGTTCGCAGCCGGATGCGATCCTGGGGGCATGGCGGGCCCAGGCCAGGATGACGCCGAGGTGGCGTACATGCGGGAGGTCACCGAGGCCGAAGGTGATCTCGACGACGAGGGGGGTAAGCATCGTTCCCCCGTCGTGAGAGGCGCGAACGGGAGTCAGGTGATGTCGACCACGCCGAGACCGGGCTCCGCGCACCTTCGCTTCGTGTTGGCATACGCCTTACCATGCAACGCGCGCGCCGTAGCCCTCCCCACGGCCCGCATTCACCGGTGAGGTCCGCCCCCCGGTTACCCCCACCGGTCGCAGCGGCTGAGGGGCCCTGAGAAAGATCTGCCTCGGAACCTGACATCTTCCTGGCCTGCGTCGTCATATTGGTGAGGGCGGCGACCGGTGGCCCGGAACGGGAGTGAAAAATGAAGGTTTTCATCGCTGGTGGGCGCGGCCGTGTCGGCTCCCCCCTTGCTGACAAGCTGGAGGCCAGGGGCGTCGAGGTGGTCTCGGGAGGACTTGATGACGGGATCGACGTGATCTCTGGCGAGGGGCTCGCCGAGGCCCTCGTCGGAGTCGACACCATCGTGAACGTCCTGAACACCCCCCGTTTTGATGCGGAGGGGGCGATTTCGTTCTTCGAGGGAGCGATCAACAATCTGAATGCGGAGGGCAAGCGGGCAGGTGTGCGTCATCACGTCCTGCTCTCCATCGTCGGCGTCGGACAAGGAGACGCGTCTGAGATTGGGTACTACCTCGGCAAGGTAGCGCAGGAGAAGGCCGCAAGATTCGGTTCGATCCCCGCAACCATCATTCGAGCCACTCAATTCCAGAGCTACCTTCCCGTCCTCATCGACCAGCACACTGTGGACGGAAAGGTTTTCGCTCCCAGGTCGTTCATCCAGCCCGTCGAACTGGACGAGGTCATCGAGCTGCTCGCCGAGGCTGCCACGACATTGGAGCCGGGAAGCGAGGTCGAGATCGCTGGACCCGACCGCTTCTACCACGATGACCTCTTCCGTGCCACGCTGGCTGATCGCGGAGACGACCGCGAGGTTGTGACCGTGGAGGCGGAAGGGGCACCCGATGCGATGGTTCCACGTGGCGCTCACCGGGTAGGGACTGTGAGGTACCCCATTTCAGGAATCCCCCTCGCCTGAAACCAAAATAAGAGGACGATGGAACGCTCGGGCGTCAGATGATAGTTGAGGCATGCCGCGCTCAGATCGGAAAGGGTGCCCAATGTCGGAAGATTTTCCTGCCGAATCCGTAGGGTTCGGAGGAGCCGAGCGTGATGAATCGCGGATTCTCGATTCCGTCGCGGCCGAGCGACGCCGTTTGATGTCGCTGGCCTTTCGTATGATGGGCACCCTGGCCGATGCTGAAGATGTTGTGCAAGAGACGTATGTCAGATGGTACCGCCTTGAGGCCGAGGAACGTGAAGCGATTGCCACGCCCGCTGCGTGGTTGATGCGAGTTGCGAGCCGTATCTCACTCGACATGCTGGGCTCCGCGCGGGCACGACGGGAGACGTACGTCGGACAATGGCTACCGGAGCCAGTCCCATCTGACCTCTTTGCGGACGCAGCGAAGGAGCCAACGAGCTCCAGTCATATCGCCGCCGACCCGCTCGATCACGTTTCCCTCGATGAGACGGTCAGTATGGCTTTGTTGACGGTCCTCGAGTCTATGACCCCAGCGGAGCGAGTGACGTTCGTACTGCATGATGTATTCGGTGTGCCGTTTGGCGAGATTGCCAGTGTTGTGGGCCGTTCACCAGGAGCCGTAAGGCAATTGGCGACGTCCGCACGTCGGCACGTTCGAGGAGGAAGGCGAGCACAAGTTTCTCCTCAACAGCATGATGAAGTTGTTCGGGCATTTCGCGACGCAACGGTTGGAGGGAATATTGAAGACCTGTTGCGCGTGTTGGCCCCGGACGTCGAACTGCGAGTAGATGGCGGCGGATTCGTCAATGCCGCACCTCGGGTTATCCGTGGTTCGGATCATGTAGCGCGGTGGCTCATGGGAGTGATGCGTAAGCAACCCGCTCTCCGTTTTGAGCGACGAGACACGGCTGACGGTCTCGGATACATGCTTAGAAATGAAGATCATCGATATGGGGTGGCCACCTTCGACGTCAGTGCTGAATGTGTGACGAACGTGTGGCTGATGCTTAATCCGCTGAAACTGACGAATTGGTCACTCGACTAAGGGATTGCAGATCATTAACACGTTGTTTTGATCTTGTTGTCCTCGCCGGTCTGTGCCCGCGGCTGGTGCCGAACAGCACGGCGAGGGGTTCCGCGGCCAGGGCGGCCACCGGCGGCGGATCGATTCCCACTGCGAACGCGGCGGTGTCGTGATCGGTGCCGACATTGACCCAGCCGGTGTTCGCGGTCAGATCGTAGATCCCGTAGGGACGGCTTTGCCCGACTGCGGGTCGGCGAAATCGTGGACGCTGACCGGGGCAGGCTCGCCGGCGGGACGCCACTGGCGGCCGCTGTTCTCGAAGTCGCCGACGAGCTCCTTCTTCTGGGTGTTCACGCTGTGACCGGCTGGCCGGCGTCCCGGTACCGGATGACTGAGACCGGCTCTCCGCAGCCCGATGAGCCAGAAGCATGAAAGGCTCTGGCTCATCGGGATTGGGACTACATCATCATGCAGAGCAGTGTATGAACTTGCAGTCCTGTGTCGTCCTTGTTAATCTTCGCTGCATAGTCATGCGGAGGTGAGTATGGGGATCCGAGTCGCGGTCGCCGGAGCGAGCGGGTACGCCGGAGGCGAGCTGCTGCGCCTGATCGCCGGGCACCCGGAGTTCGACCTGGTCGCCGCCACCGCACACAGCCAGGCCGGGCACCGCGTCGACGTGGTGCACCCGCAGCTCACCGGGCTCGACCTGGTGCTCGGCGAGACCGATCCGACGATCCTGGCCGATGCGGACCTGGTCTTCCTGGCCCTGCCGCACGGCCAGTCGGCGGCTCTCGCGGCCCAGCTTCCGGCCGAGGTGCGCATCGTCGACCTGGGTGCCGACCACCGGCTGGGCGACCCGTACGCCTGGGCGCAGTACTACGGCGGCACGCACGCCGGGCACTGGACCTACGGCCTGCCCGAGTTGCCCGGCCAGCGGGAGCTGATCGCCGGCGCCACCCGGGTGGCGAACACCGGCTGCTACGCCGCCGCGATCACCCTGGCGCTCGCGCCGCTGATCGCCGACGGCGCGGCCAACCCCGCCGACGTGGTGGTGGTCGCCGCCTCCGGCACCTCCGGCGCCGGCCGGGCGACCAAGCCGCACCTGTTGGCCAGCGAGGTGATGGGCGACCTGTCGCCGTACCGGGTGGGCACCCACCAGCACGTCCCGGAGATCAAGCAGGCCACGGGCGCGACCGGACTGTCGCTCACGCCGGTCCTGGCGCCGATGCCGCGCGGCATCCTGGCCACCGTCACCGCGGTGCCGGCGCGCGGCGTGGATCCGCAGGAGGTGCTGGCGCGGGCGTACGCGGACGCGCCGTTCGTGCACGTGCTGCCGGAGGGCCGTTGGCCGCACACCGCCGCGACCCTGGGCTCCAACTCGTGTCACCTCCAGGCCACCGTTGACGTCGACTCGGGTCGTCTGATCGTGCTCAGCGCGTTGGACAACCTGGGCAAGGGCGCGGCCGGTCAGGCCGTCCAGAACGCCAACCTGATGCTCGGCCTGCCGGAGACGACGGGCCTCTCGATCTGGGGGACCGCCCCATGAGTGTCACCACCCCTCGGGGGTTCCGGGCGGCCGGTGTGGCCGCCGGCCTCAAGACCAGCGGCGGCGCGGACGTCGCCCTGGTGGTCAACGACGGCCCGGACGCCGGTGTGGCCGGTGTCTTCACCACCAACCGGGTCAAGGCCGCGCCGGTGCTCTGGACCCAGCAGGTCGTGCAGGGCGGTGTGGTCCGCGCCGTGGTGCTCAACTCCGGTGGCGCCAACGCCTGCACCGGTCCGGCCGGCTTCCAGGACACCCACGCCACCGCCGAGCACACCGCCGCCGCGTTGACCTCGGTCAGCCCCCGGCTGATCCTCGGCGCCGGTGAGGTCGCGGTCTGCTCGACCGGTCTGATCGGTGAGCGGCTGCCGATGCCGAAGCTTCTGCCGGGCGTCCGCTCGGCGATCCGTGGGCTGTCCCGCGACGGCGGCCCGGCCGCCGCCGAAGCGATCATGACCACGGACACCCGGCCGAAGACCACTGTGGCCCGGGGGAGCGGCTGGACGGTCGGCGGCATGGCCAAGGGCGCCGGAATGCTCGCGCCCGGGATGGCCACCATGCTCTGTGTGCTGACCACCGACGCGGTGGCCGGGCCGGCGACGCTGGACGAGGCGTTGCGGGCGGCGACCCGGGTCACCTTCGACCGGGTCGACTCCGACGGCTGCATGTCCACCAACGACACGGTGCTGCTGCTGGCCAGCGGTGCGAGCGGCATCGAGCCGACGCCGGCCGAGCTGGCCGCCGCCGTCACCGCGGCCTGTCACGACCTGGCCCAGCAGTTGGTGGCCGACGCCGAGGGCGCCACGAAGCAGATCGCCATCGACGTGGTCGGCGCGGCGGACGAGGACGAGGCGGTCGAGGTGGGCCGTTCGGTGGCCCGCAACAACCTGGTCAAGACGGCGCTGTTCGGCAACGACCCCAACTGGGGCCGGATCCTCGCCGCCGTCGGCACCACCGCCGCCGCGTTCGAGCCGGACGAGGTGGACGTGGCGGTCAACGGGGTGTGGGTGTGCCGGGGCGGCGCCGCCGCCGAGGACCGTTCGAAGGTCGACCTGACCGGGCGGGACGTGACCATCCGGATCGACCTGCACGCTGGTACGTCGGCCGCCACGATCTGGACCAACGACCTGTCCCACGCGTACGTGCACGAGAACTCGGCGTACTCAACGTGAGCGCGAGGAACGCAGCGCAGCGGAGTCCCGCAGTCGCGAACGAAAGGCCGGCGCGGTGAGTCTCAGCAGCGATTTGGCTCGCGCCCAGGTCAAGGCGGAGACGTTGATCGAGGCGCTGCCCTGGTTGGCACGCTTCACCGGCTCGACGGTCGTGGTCAAGTACGGCGGCAACGCGATGACGGACCCGGAGTTGCAGCGGGCGTTCGCGGCCGACATGGTCTTCCTGCGCTATGCCGGCCTGAAGCCCGTGGTGGTGCACGGCGGCGGTCCGCAGATCTCCGCCATGCTGGGTCGCCTCGGCATCGCCAGCGAGTTCCGGGGTGGTCTGCGGGTGACCACCGCCGAGGCGATGGACGTGGTCCGGATGGTGCTGGTCGGCCAGGTGGGCCGGGAGCTGGTCGGTCTGATCAACTCGCACGGTCCGTACGCGGTCGGCCTCTCTGGCGAGGACGCCCGGCTGTTCACGGCGGTGCGGCGTCCGGCGTACGTGGACGGGGTGCCGGTCGACGTGGGCCAGGTCGGGGACGTCGAGTCGGTCGACGTGTCCGCGGTGACCGACCTGATCGAGGCCGGTCGGATTCCGGTGATCTCCACGGTGGCGCCGGACGTGGAGGGTGTGCTGCACAACCTCAACGCGGACACTGCCGCCGCGGCGCTGGCCATCGCGTTGCGGGCCCGCAAGCTGGTCGTGCTCACCGACGTGGCCGGCCTGTACGCGGACTGGCCGGACACCACCAGCCTGGTCTCCGAGATCGCCGCGGACGACCTGGCCAAGCTGCTGCCCAGCCTGGAGTCCGGGATGGTGCCGAAGATGGAGGCGTGCCTGCGGGCGGTGCGTGGGGGAGTGCCCGCCGCGCACGTCGTCGACGGCCGGGTGGCGCACTCCACGTTGCTTGAGGTGTTCACCTCGGAAGGGTTCGGAACGATGGTGGTGCCGGGAGACGGGACGGACGCGACATGAGCACGTTGGCGCAGCGGTGGAAGCAGTCCATGATGGACAACTACGGCACGCCGCCGATGGCGTTGGTCTCCGGTCACGGTGCCGTCGTGGTCGACGACGCCGGCCGGGAGTACCTGGACCTGGTGGGTGGCATCGCTGTCAACGCCCTCGGTCACGCCCACCCGGCGGTGGTGGCGGCGGTGTCGAAGCAGGTCGCGACCCTTGGGCACGTCTCCAACCTCTATGTGGCCGAGCCGCCGGTCGCCCTCGCCGAGCTTTTGTTGGCGCTCGCCGGCCGACCGGGCCGGGTGTTCTTCGCCAACTCGGGCGCGGAGGCGAACGAGGCGGCGTTCAAGCTGTCCCGGCGCACCGGCCGCACCCAGGTGGTGGCCACCAGGGGCGGCTTCCACGGCCGCACCATGGGCGCCCTCGCGCTGACCGGCCAACCGGCCAAGGCCGACCCGTTCCGGCCGCTGCCCGGCGAGGTGACCCACGTCGACTACGGCGACGTCGCCGCCCTCGAAGCGGCCGTCTCGGAGGCCACCGCGATGGTGATCCTGGAACCCGTTCAGGGTGAGAACGGTGTGCTGGTCCCGCCGGCCGGCTACCTCGCCGCGGCCCGGCGGATCACCGCCCGGCACGGCGCGCTGCTGGTCCTCGACGAGGTGCAGACCGGAGTCGGGCGTACCGGGCACTGGTTCGCGCACCAGGCCGAGGGTGTGGAGCCGGACGTGGTCACCCTGGCCAAGGGGCTGGGTGGCGGGCTGCCCATCGGCGCGACCCTGGCTTTCGGCCCCGCCGCGGACCTGCTCACCCCCGGCTCGCACGGCACCACGTTCGGCGGCAACCCGGTCAGTTGCGCGGCGGCGCTCGCCGTGGTGGCGACCATCGCCAACGAGGGCCTGCTCGACAACGTCAAGCGGGTCGGTGAGCGGCTGCGTCACGGCATCGAGGCGCTGGGCCACCCGCTGATCGGCGAGGTACGCGGCGCCGGTCTGCTGCTCGGCGTGGCGCTCACCGCGCCGGTCGCCTCGGTGCTGGCCGAGGCGCTGCGGGAAGCCGGTTTCCTGGTCAACCCGGTGCAGCCGGGTGTGATCCGGTTGGCCCCACCGCTGATCCTCACCGCAGCCCAGGCCGACACCTTCCTCGCGGCGCTGCCCGCCGCACTGGACGCGACCGCCCCGGCCGCCGCCGGCGCGCAGACCGCACCAGCCACACTGACCACCACGACGGGGACGACTCGATGACCCGGCACTTCCTGCGCGACGACGACCTCTCGCCGGCCGAACAGTCCGCGGTCCTCGACCTGGCGGCGCGGATGAAGGCGGACCGGTTCGGCCACCGGCCGCTGGTGGGCCCCCGCTCGGTGGCGGTGCTCTTCGACAAGCAGAGCCTGCGGACCAGGATCTCGTTCGACGCCGGGATCGCCGAACTGGGCGGGCACCCCCTGGTGGTGGACACGCAGGTCACCCACTTCGGTCGCGGTGAGTCGCTCGCCGACGCGGGGCGGGTGCTGTCCCGCTACGTCGCGGCGATCGTCCTGCGGACCCACGGCGACGAGCGGATCGCCGAGGTGGCGGCGGGCGCGACAGTGCCGGTGGTCAACGCGCTCACCGACGGTTTCCACCCGTGCCAGCTGCTGGCCGACCTGCTCACCATCCGGGAGCGGTGCGGTGGCACGGCCGGGCGCACCCTGGCGTACGTGGGGGACGGCGCGAACAACATGGCGCAGTCGTACCTGCTGGCCGGGGCGACCGCCGGGATGCACGTGCGGATCGCCGGCCCGGCCGGGTTCGCGCCGGACGCGGCCGTTGTGGAACGGGCCGCCCAGATCGCCGCGGCGACCGGCGGGTCGGTGCGGGTGCTGACCGACCCGGCCCAGGCGGTACGCGACGCCGACGTGCTGGCCACCGACACCTGGACGTCGATGGGGCAGGAGTCCGACGGGTTGGACCGGATCACCCCGTTCCTGCCGTACCAGGTCAACAAGGAGTTGCTCGGTCAGGCCGCGCCGGACGCGATAGTGCTGCACTGCCTGCCCGCACATCGTGGTGAGGAGATTACCGACGAGGTGCTCGACGGCTCGCAGAGCGCGGTCTTCGACCAGGCGGAGAACCGGCTGCACGTGCAGAAGGCGCTGCTGACGTTCCTGTTGGGAACCGCGACGGGAGGCGCCGGGACCGGCGATGCCGTCACCGGGGGGCAGCGATGACCGCGCCGCTGACTCGCGCGGCCCGGCACGCGCGGATCGTGGAACTGATCCGCGACCGGTCGATCCGGTCGCAGACCGAGTTGGCCGACATGCTCGCCGCCGACGGCGTCGGCGTCACCCAGGCCACTCTCTCGCGGGACCTGGAGGAGTTGGGCGCGGTCAAGGTGCGCGGCGGCGACGGCCCGGCCGTCTACCTGATCCCCGAGGACGGGCAGCGACCGTTGCGCGACGCCGAGGCCGCGCCGGCCAGGCTGGTGCGGCTGCTGCGCGAACTGCTCAACGGGGTCGACTCCAGCGGCAACATCGCCGTGCTGCGGACACCGCCGGGCGCAGCCCAGTACCTGGCCAGCGCGTTGGACAGGGCGGGCCTGCCCGAGATCGTCGGCACCATCGCCGGCGACGACACCATCCTCGTCGTGGCCCGTGAGGCCGTCGGCGGGGCCGCGCTCGGAGACAAGCTCGCCGGCTGGGCCCGCCGGGAAGACACCGCTGAAGGGAACACCACGTCATGACCGAGCGGGTCGTGCTCGCGTACTCCGGCGGGTTGGACACCTCCGTCGCCATTCCGTACCTGTCCGAGCAGACCGGCGCCGAGGTGATCGCGGTAGCGGTCGACGTCGGGCAGGGCGGTGAGGATCTCGACGCCATCCGGCAGCGTGCCCTGGACTGCGGTGCCGCCGAGTCCGAGGTGGTGGACGCGCGCGACGAGTTCGCCGCCGACTACTGCCTGCCGGCGATCCGGGCCAACGCGCTCTACATGGACCGCTACCCCCTGGTGTCGGCGCTGTCCCGGCCGCTGATCGTCAAGCACCTGGTGGCGGCGGCGCGCAAGCACGGCGGCACGATCGTGTCGCACGGCTGCACCGGCAAGGGCAACGACCAGGTCCGGTTCGAGGTGGGCCTGAACGCGCTCGCCCCCGACCTGAAGATCATCGCGCCGGCCCGGGACTTCGCCTGGACCCGGGACAAGGCGATCGCCTTCGCCGAGGAGAAGGGGCTGCCGATCGACGTGTCGGCCAAGTCGCCGTACTCGATCGACCAGAACCTGTGGGGTCGCGCGGTGGAGACCGGCTTCCTGGAGGACATCTGGAACGCCCCCGTCGAGGGCCTCTACTCGTACACCTCGGACCCGACCCAGGAGCGCGACCCCGACGAGGTCGTGATCACCTTCGACGGCGGCGTGCCGGTGGCGATCGACGGTGAGACGGTCACCCCGTACCAGGCGATCCTGGAGCTCAACCGGCGCGCCGGCGCCCAGGGCGTGGGCCGGCTCGACATGGTCGAGGACCGCCTGGTTGGCATCAAGAGCCGAGAGGTGTACGAGGCGCCCGGCGCGATCGCGCTGATCACCGCCCACCAGGAGTTGGAGGCGGTGACCGTCGAGCGGGACCTGGCCCGGTTCAAGAAGGGCGTCGACCAGCGCTGGGGCGAACTCGTCTACGACGGTCTGTGGTTCTCGCCGCTGAAGGCGTCGCTGGACGCGTTCATCGACGACGCGCAGCGGCACGTGAGCGGCGAGGTACGGATGATTCTGCACGGCGGCCGGGCCACTGTGACCGGCCGGCGCTCCGAGGCGAGCCTCTACGACTTCGGGATGGCCACCTACGACACCGGCGACACCTTCGACCAGTCCCTGGCCAAGGGCTTCGTGCAGCTGTGGGGGCTGCCGAGCCGGATGGCCGCCGCTCGGGACGCCCGTTTGGGCGGTGGCGGACAGTGACATGGGTGAGCGCGAAGACTGAGCAAGCGCGGCGAGCGGGCCCCGCAGTCGCGAGCGAGAGGCAACCAACGCAATGATGGGCGACGTGGACGACAAGAGCCTGACCGAGAACAGCGCCGCCACCAACCGGACGAGCCTCTGGGGTGGCCGGTTCGCGGGCGGCCCCGCCGAGGCGCTCGCCCGACTGTCGGTGAGCGTGCAGTTCGACTGGCGCCTGGCCCCGTACGACATCGCCGGTTCCCGGGCGCACGCCCGGGTCCTCGCCGGCGCCGGCCTGCTCGATCCGGAGGAGCTGGGCCGGATGCTGGCCGCGCTGGACGACCTGGAGGCCGCCTGCGCCTCCGGAACGTTCCGCCCCACCATTGACGACGAGGACGTGCACACCGCGCTGGAGCGCGGTCTGCTGGAGCGTCTCGGCAGCCTCGGTGGCAAGCTGCGCGCGGGCCGGTCCCGCAATGACCAGGTCGCCACCGACCTGCGGCTCTACCTGCGCGACCATGCCCGGGGCGTGGCGAGCCGCCTGGTCGAGTTGGCGGAGGCGCTGGTCGAGCAGGCCGAGCGGCACATCGACACCGCCGCGCCGGGCATGACCCACCTCCAGCACGCCCAGCCGGTCACCTTCGGGCACTGGCTGCTCGCCCACGTGCAGCCGCTGCTGCGCGATCTCGAGCGGCTGCGCGACTGGGACCACCGGGCGGCGATCAGCCCGCTCGGCGCGGGCGCCCTGGCCGGTTCCGGGCTCCCACTGGACCCGGTGGCGGTGGCCAAGGAGTTGGGCTTCCGTACGTCGTTCGCCAACTCGATGGACGCCGTCGCCGACCGGGACTTCGTGGCCGAGTTCCTCTTCACCACCGCCCTGATCGGGGTGCACCTGTCCCGGCTCGGCGAGGAGGTGGTGCTCTGGACCTCGCACGAGTTCGGCTGGGTGGAGCTGGACGACTCCTTCGCCACCGGCTCGTCGATCATGCCGCAGAAGAAGAACGCGGACATCGCCGAGCTGGCCCGGGGCAAGTCCGGGCGTCTGGTCGGCGGCCTGATGACAGTGCTCACCATGCTCAAGGGCCTGCCGATGACCTACGACCGGGACATGCAGGAGGACAAGGAGCCGGCCTTCGACGCGGTCGACACCCTGGAGCTGCTGCTTCCGGCCCTGGCGGGAATGATCTCCACGATGACGGTCCGGGTGGACCGCCTCGTCGCCGCCGCACCGGTCGGCTTCTCCCTCGCCACCGAGGTCGCCGACTGGCTGGTCCGACGCAACGTGCCGTTCCGCGACGCGCACGAGATCACCGGCCAGTTGGTGGCGCTCTGCGCGGCTCGGGAGTGCGAGCTGAACGACGTCTCCGACGAGGACCTGGCCGCTATCAGCGGGCACCTCGACCCGTCGGTGCGCGACGTGCTCTCGGTCCGTTCGGCTCTCGCGGCCCGGACCACCCCCGGTTCCACCGGCCCCGGCCCGGTCGCCGACCAGCTCGCCGACGCGGCGGACCGGCTGGCCGGCTGGCGGGAGTGGGCCACCGAGCGGGTCGTTCCGCGCTGAGCTGTGCCGTGGCGTCGGCGTTGGCCGCCGGCGCCGCGGCGGTTCAGGCCGTCGGGCGCTCCCGCTTGGGGAGCTTGGCCACCACCATGTCGTACGACGAGTCGACCGCCTCGGTCAGCTCCTCGTCGTCGATCCCGCCGTCCAGGCGCAGCGTGTTCCACCCGGACCGGCCGATGTAGGCCATCACGCTGGCGTCGTCGGGGTGCCGGTGCAGCCACTCGTCGGCCACCTCGCGAGTCGGCCCGCACTTGATGCCTACCGTCGGTTTGCCCCCGGCGCTGCCGAGGAACGCGAAGATCCGGCCGCCCACCTTCACCACCTCGTCGCCCTCCCACGGTTGGTCCAGCCACGCTCCCGGCTTGGCCAGGCAGTACGCCAACATCTCCGCGCGCTCCATGGGTGCCTCCTCGTCGTGCGCACAGTGTGCCCGCCCCGCGGCCGTCACACGCGCGGCGTGCCGATCCGCCCGGTCCCGGCCCAAGCTGCGCCGGATCAGGGGGTCTGCTCGGCCGAGCGGGCGGCGACCCGTTCGTAGCGCTGCCGGGCCGCCTGTGCGCTGCCCAACCCCAGCCCGTACGCGATCGCCTGCCAGGTCAGCCCTCGGTCGCGGGCCAGCGTCAGCAGGCCGGCCTCCAGGGCGTCCAGCTCGGCGCGGACGTGGGGCAGCAGGGTCAGCGCGGCGGTCAGGTCGGCGGCGTCGATCGGCTCCTCCGCGGGTTCGCGCTCGGCCCCGCCGGCGGCCAGCGCGGTGACCAGGGCGACCGCCTCCCACGGGTCGAGCACGTACGGGTGGGCCCACCGGCCGCGCCGCGTGTCGGTGCCGGCGTGCCGCTCGCTGATCCGCTGTAACGCCTCGTGGGTGCGGTGGGCGCGGGCCCGGCCAGGGTCCGGCGCGGTGAAGATGTCCTCGGTCGTCATACCCCGAGCACACCTTATGAACGCCTGATTGTCAACGAAATGTTGAAGCCTGGCGGCACGGGCATGCCGTGCCGCCAGGCGAGACCTCAGAGCGCCAGGTTGAACTGGCGCTCGTCGTGCATAGGTGTGCAGTACGGGTCACAGGGGTTCGCGGTCAGCACGCCGAACGCGACGCCCGCCACGAACGGACGCTCGACCGGGACCACCGCGATCCGCACCTGCTGGGTGCCCTCCGCGCAGGTGACCCTCCGCACCGTCGTGCCCGCGCGCATCGTCTGACCGACCGCCTGCGCGACCTTGACCGTGATGTCGAAGTCGATGGCCTTCGAGCAGGTCACAGTGACCGGCACGATCGCCGCCGCGCCCTTCGCCTCGATCTTGCCGGTGGCACCGACCACGAACGCGGTCACTGACGCGTCGTCGGCCTGCGCCGCGGCGCGCAGCGGGACGCTCGCGCTGGCCGACGGGGTGAAGGCCACTGTCGCGGCCGCCGCGACGAGGCCGGTGGCGATCAGTGGTCGCCGGATGCTCCGTACGGTCATGGTGACTCCTCCCGTGATGTCGTCGCTTCCTGCGACGACATCGGGAACACCCCCGAGCCGACGGTCCGGTTTCACTGTTCGGCCGGTTGTCTGATGTGCGACGTGAGTCTTGTTCGGGCCGGGGCTGAATGGTCGCCGCGCCCGGCCGGTGGCGGGATGGGTACCGTCGTGGACATGGCCCTGTCGTCCGGTGACCGCAGCACCGACACCGACCTGGCGGCGCTGGCGGACCTGCTCGCCGGTCCACTGCTGCCGGCGGCGCGCGGGCTGCTGGGCTGCCGGCTGCACGCCGACGGGGTCACCGTCCGGATCACCGAGGTCGAGGCGTACGCGGGAAGTGGCGGCGATCCCGCCTCGCACGCCCATCGGGGTCGCACCCCGCGCAACGCCGTGATGTTCGGCCCCGCCGGGTACGCCTACGTCTACTTCACCTACGGCATGCACTGGTGCATGAACGTGGTCACCGGGGTCGAGGGGGAGGCATCCGCCGTACTGCTGCGCGCCGGTGAGGTGGTCGACGGGCTGGCCACGGCACGGGAGCGCCGGCCGGCCATCCGGCGGGACGTGGACCTGGCCCGCGGACCCGCCCGGCTCTGCTCCGCGCTCGGCATCGACCGCGAGGCGTACGGGGCGTACCTGCTCGGCGACGCCCCGGTCCGGCTGCGCCCCCCGGCCCGACCGGTGCCGCCGGAGACGGTGGTGGCGGGTCCTCGGGTCGGCGTGACCGGCGCCCACGATCTGCCCTGGCGGTTCTGGCTGGACGCCGACCCTACGGTCAGCGCCTACCGCCGGCACGTGCCGCGCCTGCGCCGCTGAGCGCGTCGTCCGGCGTGTGGGCGGCGGAACCTGTCGGGGGGTGTGGCCATAATCACCGGACCTGCTCACCGACGGTTCGGAGGACGTCATGGCGACACTGCTCGCGATCGGCACGGCGAAGGGATTGTTCCTTGCCACCAGCACCGACGACCGGCGCAGTTGGGAGATCACCGGGCCGCACTTTCCGATGACGGGTGTCTACGCGGTCGCTGTCGACACCCGTCGTCCCACCCCGCGGCTGCTCGCCGGCATGACCAGCTCACACTTCGGCCCCAGCGTCGCCACCAGCGACGACCTCGGCGCTTCCTGGGACGAGCCCGACGAGGCGCCGGTCGCGTTTCCGGCCGACACCGGGGTCTCCCTCGGCCGGGTCTGGCAGCTGATGCCGGCCGGCCCCGACGAGCCGGACGTCGTCTGGGCCGGCACCGAGCCCTCGGCGCTGTTCAGGTCCACCGACGGTGGCCGCAGCTTCGAGTTGGTCCGTTCCCTCTGGGACCACCCGCACCGCCCGCAGTGGGAGGCCGGCTTCGGTGGTCAGGCCGTGCACACGGTGCTGCCCCACCCGCGTGACCCGGCTCGGCTGCTGGTCGCGATGTCCACCGGCGGGGTCTACCGCTCGGAGGACGCCGGGGCGAGTTGGGCGCCGGGCAACACCGGAATCCGCGCCTACTTCATGCCGGACGAGTGGCCGGAGTTCGGCCAGTGCGTGCACAAGGTCGCCCGGGACGCCGTCAACCCCGAGCGGCTGTACGCGCAGAACCACCACGGCGTCTACCGCTCCGATGACGACGGCCGCACCTGGTCCTCGATCGCCGACGGGCTGCCCAGCGACTTCGGCTTCCCGATGGTGGCCCACCCCGGGCGTGGCGACATGGTGTGGACCTTCCCGTTGGTGGCCGACGGCGAGCGGTTCCCGACCGACCACCGTTGTCGGGTGTTCCGTTCCGGCGACGCCGGCGGCAAGTGGGAGCCGCTGTCGGTCGGGCTGCCCGAGGGCCCGTTCTATCCGGCGGTGCTGCGGGACGCGATGTGCGCCGACGACTCCACCCCCGGTGGCGTCTACTTCGGCACCCGCTCCGGCTCGGTCTTCGCCAGCCGCGACGAGGGCGACTCCTGGTCGACGGTCGCGGCGCACCTGCCCGACGTGCTCTGCGTTCGCGCTGCGGAGGTCTGAGCGTGGTCACCGTGCTGCTGCCCGGCCCGTTGCGCGGCGAGGCCGGGGCGCGAGTCGGCTGAACGTCACCGCCGCCGGGACGCTGCGGGCGGTCCTCGACGAGATGGCCGTCGCGCACCCCCGGCTGGCCCGGCGCATCCGCGACGAGCGCGGCGAGTTGCGCCGCTACGTCAACGTCTTCGTCGACGGGGAAGACTGCCGGCACTCCGGCGGTCTGGCCACCCCGGTCGAGGACGGCGCGGAGGTGCAGGTGCTGCCCTCGGTGGCGGGCGGCTGACCGGGTCGACGCCGAGGGGGTTTCTGACCCGATGTCCGGTTGCGGGGGTGACCGGCGCCACTGCCAGGCGTCCCGCCCACGGAATAGTTGCGTCGTCAAATAAGTTGAGAGCTGCGTCCGGGTACCACGACGGCACCCGGTTGACACGCGAGGAGCTGGTCATGCAGTTCGGAATCTTCACCGTCGGTGACGTCACTGTCGATCCGACCACCGGTCGGGAGCCGACCGAGCATGAGCGGATCAAGGCGATGGTCGCGATCGCGCTCAAGGCCGAAGAGGTCGGCCTGGACGTCTTCGCCACCGGCGAGCACCACAACCCGCCGTTCGTGCCGTCGTCACCGACCACCATGCTCGGCTACATCGCCGCGCGCACCGAGCGGCTGCTGCTGTCCACCGCCACCACGCTGATCACCACAAACGACCCGGTGAAGATCGCCGAGGACTACGCGATGCTCCAGCACCTCTCCGGCGGCCGGGTGGACCTCATGATGGGCCGCGGCAACACCGGCCCGGTCTACCCGTGGTTCGGCAAGGACATCCGCGCCGGCATCCCCCTGGCCATCGAGAACTACGACCTGCTGCGCCGGCTGTGGCGCGAGGACGTGGTCGACTGGAAGGGCAAGTACCGCACCCCGTTGCAGTCGTTCACCTCGACGCCGCGCCCGCTCGACGGCGTGCCCCCGTTCGTCTGGCACGGCTCGATCCGCAGCCCGGAGATCGCCGAGCAGGCCGCCTACTACGGCGACGGTTTCTTCGCCAACCACATCTTCTGGCCCAAGGAGCACACCCAGCGGATGATCGCGCTCTACCGCCAGCGGTACGCGCACTACGGCCACGGCTCCGCCGACCAGGCCATCGTCGGCCTCGGTGGGCAGGTGTTCATGCGCCGCAACTCGCAGGACGCGGTCCGGGAGTTCCGGCCCTACTTCGACAACGCCCCGGTCTACGGGCACGGGCCGTCGCTGGAGGAGTTCAGCCGGGAGACCCCGCTGACAGTGGGCAGCCCGCAGCAGGTCATCGACCGCACGCTCGGCTTCCGGGAGTACGTCGGCGACTACCAGCGGCAGCTTTTCCTGATGGACCACGCCGGGTTGCCGCTGAAGACAGTGCTGGAGCAGCTCGACCTGCTCGGCGAGGAGGTCGTGCCGGTGCTGCGCAAGGAGTTCGCCGCGCTGCGTCCGGCGCACGTGCCGGCGGCGCCGACGCACGCCTCGCTGGTCGCCGCCGCAGGCGGTGCCAAGGACAGCACCGTGCACGCCGTCGACGACGTGACGGGCAAGGCTCCGGAGGGGGCGACCCGATGACCCACCGCACCCTGGCCGTCGTCTCGGCGGGGTTGAGTCAGCCCTCGTCGACCCGGCTGCTCGCCGACCAGCTCGCCGCGGCCACCCGCGACGAGTTGGTCCGGCGCGGCTCCGAAGTGGAGCTGCGCGTCGTCGACCTGCGCGAGTACGCCCACGACGTGGTGAACAACATGCTCACCGGGTTCGCGCCGGCCGCGCTGCGCGAGGTCGTCGACATGGTGACCGGGGCGGACGGGCTCATCGCCGTCACCCCGATCTTCAGCGCCTCGTACAACGGGCTGTTCAAGTCCTTCTTCGACGTGTTGGATTCCGAGTCGCTCGTCGACCGGCCGGTGCTGATCGGCGCGACCGGCGGCACCGCCCGGCACTCGTTGGCACTGGAGCACGCCGTCCGCCCGATGTTCGCCTACCTTCGGTCGGTGGTCGTCCCGACTGCGGTCTTCGCCGCCCCGGAGGACTGGTCCGACGGCACCGCCGATGGCGCGTTGCGTGCTCGGATCCGGCGCGCCGCCGGGGAGTTGGCCGACCAGATCGAGCGCCGGCCACCGGCCACCGGGCCGGCCGACCCGTTCGCCCTCACCACCGACTTCCTGCAGATGCTCGGCCGAGGCGACGGCGGAGCGCCGGTCAGCTGACCGGGTGGGCGACCAGCACCGGGCAGTGCGCGTGCTGGATCGCCGCCTGGCTGACCGACCCGAGCAACAGACCGGCGAACCCGGCCCGGCCCCGGGTGCCCACGACCAGCAGCGACGCCGTGCCGCTGGCCTCGATGAGCCCCTGGGCCGCGCCGGCCGCCCGGACCGGATGCTCCCGCACCACCAGGTCGGGGTGTTCGGCGCGCACCACGGCGGAGGCGTCGGCCAGGAGTCGCACCGCCTCGGCCTGGTACGCGGCCTGTGACTCCTCGATCTCCTCCGGCACCGTCCGGTCCCCGTCCGCAGGACCGACGTGCACCAGCACCAGCGGCACGTCCCGCAGCGCCGCCTCGTCGGCGCCCAGGCCCACGGCGAGCCGGGACGACTCGGACCCGTCCACGCCGACCAGCACCGGGCCGTCCACCGGGATCGGCTGCTCGTCCGGGCGGATCACCAGCACCGGGCAGTGCGCGTGCGCGGTCACCTGCGCGCCGACCGAGCCGAGCAGCAGCCCGGTGAATCCGCCCAGGCCCCGGCTGCCCACCACGACCAGCTCCGCCCGGCGGGACTCCTCGATCATGGTGGCCCCCGGGCCCCCGAGGACCTGACGCACCTCGACGGCGAGGCCGGGCCACCGGCCGGTCAGCTCGGCCGCCGTGCGCTCCAACATCTGCTGCGCCTCCTCGGAGGGCGCCGGCACCCCGAGGTCGTACGGGTTGAGTGGCACGCCGTACCCGGACGGATGCAGGTAGCCGTGCACCAGGAGCAGCGGTCGGGACCGCAGCACGGCGGCCCGCGCCGCGTGTTCGGCGGCGACGAGGCTGGACGGCGATCCGTCCACGCCCACCACGACAGGTCGGTTCATCGGCGCTCCCTGGGTCGGTCAGGTCATTGTCGACCTCGTACCCGCGCCGCGCCGCCGGACGCGCCGGCCGATAGGTGGCCGGCGCGTTCGGCGGTACGGCGTTCAGGCGTCCCGGCGGTGCCGGACGATCGCCAGCGGGCTGTGCGAGTGGTGCAGCACCGCGTGGCTCACCGAGCCGAGCAGAGCACCGGCGAGGGCGCCCCGGCCGTGTGCTCCGACCACGGTGAGCTGCGCGGTGGCGGACTGCTGCACCAGCACCCGCGCCGCCGCGCCGTACGCCACACACTGGCGGACCGGCACCTCGGGGTACCGCTGCGACCAGCCGGCCAGAGATTCGGCGAGCACCCGCTTCTCGTCGGCGGCCAGCGCGTCGACGTCGTACACCAACGGCAGGATGTCGCCGGGGCCGGTCGGCGTGGGGGTGAGCCAGGCGTGCACGGCCACCAGGTCGGTGCCGCGCAGCGCGGCCTCCTCGAAGGCGAATGCCAGTGCCTCCGTGGACAGGGCCGAGCCGTCGACGCCGACCAGCACCGGGCCGTCGGCGCGCGCCTCACCCTTGACCACCAGCACCGGGCACTCGGCGCGGGCGGAGACCTGCACGGCCACCGAGCCGATCAGCAGCTCGGCGAAACCTCCCAGGCCCCGACTGCCGAGCACCAGCAGCGCCGCGTCCCGGGACTCGCCCAGAAGCACCGGCGTGGCCGCGCCGTCGATCACCGCGCCGGTGACGGCGAGTTCCGGCGCGGTCTTGCCGGCCTCGGTCACCGCCTCGGCGACGGTCAGCTCAGCCTGGTTGCGGAGCCCGGCGTCGACGGGAGCGCCAGGCCCCGGAATCAGCGGTACGTCGTAGAGCGGCCAGATGAACGCGTGCACCACCCGCAGGGGGCGCTGTCGCACCGTCGCTTCCTGGGCGGCGACCCGCACCGCCTCCAGCGCCGAGGTCGAGCCGTCCACCGCCACCACCACGGGAGCACCGGATCTGCTGGTCATCATGTCCTCCTTCATCCGTCTTCATCCTCGTGCGAGGTTGGCCCGGCGGTCAGGGGCGTACGACAACGATCGGAGGGCCGTTGGTCCCGTCATTCGTCACGCCGTGTCAGCGTCATGGCGGGACGAGGCCAGCGACGGCCGGCGACGGGCCAGCCGCAGCGCCAGCCCGGGCACGACGCTGACCGCCGCGCAGGCCAGCAGCACGCTCGGCCCCAGCGGGTCGGTGCCGAGCAGCTCCCGCAGCGGAGCGAACAGCACCCCACCGACCTGGAGCAGCGCCGACGCCGCCACCGCGACGAGGAGGCCCGGGTTGCCGTGTCGGGCTCCAGGCAGCCGGGGCGCTCGGACCGCCAGCGCCACACCGAGCTGGGCCAGCCCGAGCACCACGAAGACCACCGACTGCCACGGCAGGCCCCGGTGTGCGGCGAACACGCCGGCGCCGAGCACCACGGCGGCGATCAGTGCGCCGGTGACCAGGACGTCCCGACCCAGCCCGGCGCCGAGCACCGACTCCTGGGGCGAGCGCGGCGCGCGGCGCAGGACGCCGGGTTCGGCCGGCTCGGCACCGAGCGCCACACCGGGCACACCGTGGGTCAGCAGGTTGACCCAGAGGATCTGGGCGGGCAGCAGCGGTACGGCCAACCCGAAGAGCGGGCCGATCAGCATCACCATGATCTCGGCCACCCCGCCGGCGAGGGCGTATCGCAGGAACCGGCGGATGTTGTCGTAGATCCGGCGGCCCTCGCCGATCGCGGCGGCAACAGTGGACAGCTCGTCGTCGACCAGCACCAGGTCAGCGGCCTGCCGGGCGACCTCGGTGCCGCTACCCATGGCCACCCCGATGTCGGCGCGCCGCAGCGCCGGGGCGTCGTTCACCCCGTCACCGGTCATCGCCACCACCTCGCCACGGGCCTGCAGGCCGGCGATGATGTCGAGCTTCTGTTCCGGCTGGGTCCGGGCGAAGACCCGGGTGTCCGGGTGCGCCGCTTGGTCGTCATCGCCGCTGCCGAGGGGGTCGCCAGCGCGCCAGAGGCCGAGCTGACCCCCGATCGCCGCGGCCGTGGCCGGGTGGTCTCCGGTGATCAGCAGCAGCCGTACGCCGGCGGTGTCGAAGCTGTCGGCGATCTCCGGGGCGCCGACGCGCAGCGGGTCACCGACGGCGACCAGCCCCACCGGACGCAGCCCGGTGGGTGCGGCGAGGTTGGGCATCCGGTCCACCAGGGCGGCCGCGACGGCGAGAACCCGCAACCCTTCGGCCGCCAGCCGATGGGCGGTGCTGGTCAGTTCGGTGATCTCCTCGGCGCTGGCGTCCAGCAGGGGCGCGCCGAGGATGCTCTCCGGTGCGCCCTTGCAGACCACCAGGTAACGCTGGTCGCAGGAGCGGTGCACGGTGATCATCCGGCGTTGTGCCTGGTCGAATGGGTGCTCAGCGATCCGGGGCCAGGCGGCGCGGGTGGTCTGTGGGTCGAGACCGCACCGGGCCGCGAAGGCGACCAGCGCCGCTTCCAGGGGATCACCGACAGCCGCCCAGTCGGATCGTTCGTCATCCGGGGGTGACAGGGCGGCGTCGTTGCAGAGCAGCCCGGCGCGCGCCAGTCGGCGCAGCCTCTCCGGTACGGCCACCGCCGCGCCGTCCCGGTGCACCATGCCGTACGGGGCGTACCCGGTGCCGGTGATTTCGTACCGGGCGCCGTCGGACGTGACCACCTGCTGCACCGCCATCCGCCCCTCGGTGAGGGTGCCGGTCTTGTCGGAGGCGATCACCGTCACCGAGCCGAGTGTCTCGACCGCGTGCAGTTGGCGCGGGATGGCGTGCGCGGCGGCCATCCGGCGCGCGCCGAGCGCGAGGGCCAGGGTCACCACGGCCGGCAGCGACTCGGGCACCGCCGCGACCACCAGGCTCACCGCTGTGATCGCCATGTCCACCACCGGGCGGCCACCGACCACGCCGATGGCGAACACCAGCCCGGACAGGGCCACGGCGACCAACCCGAGCACCCGACCCAGGGCGGAGAGCCGGCGCTGCAGTGGTGTGGTGGTGGGACGGGTACCCGCCACCAGTGCGCTGATCCGGCCCAGGGCGCTCACTGCTCCCGTGCGGAGCACGGTGCCGGCTGCCCGTCCCGTGGTGACGACCGTCCCGGCCAACGCCTCCTCGCCGGGGGTACGCCCCACCGTCACCGACTCACCGGTCAGCGCGGACTCGTCCAGGTGCAGCCGGCTCGCCTCGATCAGCAGCAGGTCGGCCGGGACGATGTCGCCGGCCTCGACGCGGACCAGGTCGCCGTGGACGAGGTCGGCGGCGGGCACCGCCAGTTCCCGGCCGTCGCGCACCACCCGGGCGGCGGGCGCGGCAAGCCGGTCCAGAGCGGCGATCGCGCGATCGGCGCGTACCTCCTGCACGACCCCGATGACGGTGTTCACCAGCACGACCAGGACGATCACCGCGGTGTCCGGGTAGTCGCCGAGCACTGTGGTGACGGCCGCCGCGGCAAGCAGAAGTGCCACCAGCGGGTCGGTGAGCTGGTGCAGGACCCGTACGGCCAGGTGTTGGCGGGGTGGTGGGGCGACCGTGTTGGGGCCGGTGGCGCGCAGCCGGGCGGCGGCCTCGGCCGCGTCGAGCCCGACCGGCACGGCCAGGTCGACGGGGTCCTCCAGGATCCCGCCTCGTCCTCCGGTCGTCGTCACCCGCGACCTCCCCGTCTTGTGCGCGTGTCGTCGGCACGCCGTCTCGTCCCACCATCCGGCTGTGCGATCGCGCCGGGCAGAGGCGTTGCGCCCATGCGGCCCGGGACCAACGGCCCTCGCGCCGCGTATCCGGGAGGGGGTCGGATGGGGTCAGGCCGGCAGCGGCCGCGACGGAAGGACGGCACCATGACCCCGTTGGACATGCTCCGGGAGCACCCTTTCCTGACCGGGCTGCCGCCGGAGTGCCTGCCGAGGCTCACCGGGTATGCCCGACCGGTGGTCTGGCACCCCGGCCACCGGGTGTTTCGCGCCGGTCAGCCGGCCGAACGGTTCTGGCTGCTCTCCGGCGGCGCGGTGGCCCTGGACTTTCCGGTGCCCGGCCGGGGCGATATCGGGATCGAGACGATCGGCGCGGGCGGGGTGCTCGGCTGGTCCTGGATCTTTCCGCCGTACCGGTGGCAGTTCGGGGCGGTCGCGGTGCGCCGTACCACAACGGTCGAGTTCAGCGCCGAGGGAGTGCGGCGGCTGATCGAATCCGACGACGCCCTCGGGCGGCAGCTCACCCTCCGGCTCATGGCCGTGGTCGTCGACCGTCTCCAGGCATCGCGGGGCCGGTTGCTGGAGCTGTACGGCTAGTCACGGATGTCGCTCCGCCCTTGCACGGAAGTACGTACTTTCGTAATATCGACGTATGAGCACGATGGAGGAGCGGCTTGCCGCACTGGAGGCGCAGGTCGCCACCCTGACCGAGCGGTTGACGGTCGCACCGCCGGCGCCGCCCGCTCCCGAGGGCGCCTTCTGGGCGCTCGACGGCCTCAAGCAACGACTGCCGGTCGATGGCACAGGCGCGGTCGTCTACACCGGCACCGTCCGCGTCGCCGACCAGCACTACGACTGGCAGTACGGCCGCACCGTCGACGACCTGCTCGCCGCCGACTGGACGGAGCTGGCCGGCACCCTCTCCGCGTTGGCCCATCCGGTGCGGCTGCGGCTACTGCGGGAGATCATCGGCGGCC
Source organism: Micromonospora salmantinae (assembly GCF_022230905.1). NCBI lineage: Bacteria > Bacillati > Actinomycetota > Actinomycetes > Micromonosporales > Micromonosporaceae > Micromonospora > Micromonospora salmantinae. Next base: position 6,810 of record NZ_JAKKFG010000025.1, on the reverse strand, counting down.
GGCAGAGCACCAGCGAGCTGGCCGAGATCGAGGAGTTGGGCACCACCGGCCAACTGCACCACCACCTGCGCCAGATCACCGCCGCCGGCTGGCTGCGCAGCGCCGGCCGAGGTCGGTACGCGGTCCCCGCCGAACGCGTGGTGCCGCTGCTGGCCATCCTCACCGCCGCCGGCCGCTGACCAGACGCGGCTCGGCCGCCCATCCGACGAGCCCCACGGAGGAACCACCATGCGCCGGACGACCGTCACCGCCCTCGTCGTCGCGCTGATCGCCGGCCTGGTCGGGGTGGCGCTGATGCCCCAGGTGCCCCGACTCGACGCGCAGACCACCGGCGATCGTGACCTGGCCGCTGCCGCCCGGTCGGCCACGCCCGACCCGTCGGGGCTCCGCGGGCTCGCCGTCGCCCTGGTCGAGAACGGCCGGATCCGCACCGCCGGCCTGGGCGACCGGGACCTCGCCGGTCGGCCCGTCGAGCCTGGCACCCCGTTCGAGATCGGCTCGGTCACCAAGGCGCTCACCGGCATGCTCCTCGCCGACCAGGCCGCCGCCGGTGTCGTCGGCCCTGACGACCGGCTCGGCGCCACCTGGCCCGAGGTCAGCGGCCCCGCCCGCGACGTCACGCTCGCCGAACTCGCCAGCCACCGCGCCGGCCTGCCCCGGCTGGCCCCCGGCTCCCCGCTGGGGTGGGCACGCATCCTCTGGTCCAACGTCTCCGGCGGAAACCTCTACGCCGGGCAGGGCGTCGACGCCATCCGTAGCGCCGCCGACCGGGTCAGCACCGATGACGACGAGCGCGGCAAGGTCCACTACTCCAACCTCGGGCCGTCAGTGCTCGGCCACGCGCTCGCCGCGAAGGCCGGCGTCGCGTACCCCGAGCTGCTGCACGACCGGCTGCTACGGCCGCTCGGCATGACGGCCACGGTCGTCGCCACCCGCGACGACGAGTTGCCGGCCGATCGCGCCCAGGGCAGCCGGGCCGGCGGCCGGCCGCTCGATCCGTGGGCGGGAGCGGGTTACGCGCCGGCCGGCGCCGGCCACTGGTCCACGGCGGAGGACCTCGGCCGGCTGCTCGCCGCGACCCTCGCCGGCACCGCACCAGGTGCCGACGCTGCCACCGCCCGCTTCCGCGAGGACGAGGACACCCGCATCGGGTACGGCTGGTTCACCACCCGGCACGGTGATCGCGAGGTGGTCTGGCACAACGGCGCTACCGGCGGGTTCCGGTCCTACGTCGGCCTCGAACGGGCCACCGGCCGGGCGGTGGTGGTGCTCGGCAACACCGACAAGGGCGTCGAGCCGATCGGGCTGCGGCTGCTCGGGGTGTCGCCGAAGGAGGCCGACTCGGCGACGTCGATGGTGCTGCCGTGGATCGGCGCCGGCCTCGCGGTCGTCCTCACCTTCCTCGGCGGCCTCTCCCTGCTCGGCACCGCCCGCCGTCGCCAATTGGACCAGGTGACGCTGCTGGCCGCGGCGGTCTGGGCGTTCGCCTATCTCGGGTTGGGGCACCGGATGGGGGACTGGTCGATGGTGCCGGCCTGGCTGTGGCCGCTCGGCGTCGGCCTGTCGGCGGCGGGGGTGGCCCTGGCGGCGACCCGGTGGCGGGCCCTGCCGGTGGTCGACGCGCGGGTGCCGTGGCGTCGCCTGCTGTCGGTGGCGAGCTCCCTGGGCGCCGCCGTGCTGGCGGTCGTAGCCGTCGCCGGCTGACGCCGCGCCGCGGCTTCGTGTCACAGCCGTTGCGTACCCTCGGCCGATGGCCTCCGATCTGCTGCTGCGCCCGGTCCGTGAGGACGACCTCGTCGAGTTCTTCCTGCACCAGCAGGACCCGGAGGCCAACCGGATGGCCGCGTTCGGCCCCAAGGACCCGTCCGACCGTCGGGAGTTCGCCGCACACTGGGCCCGGGTGCTCACCAACCCGGCGAACCTGGTCCGCACCGCCGAGGTCGACGGCGAGGTGGTCGGCTACGTGAGCGCCTGGCCGGCCGAGGGGCAGACCGAGGTCAGCTACTGGATCGACCCGGCACGCTGGGGTCGGGGCCACGCCACGGCGGCCCTGGCCGCCCTGCTGCGCGAGCTGCCCCGGCCGGTGCACGCCCGCGCCGCCAAGGACAACGCCGCCTCCCTCGCGGTGCTCCGCAAGTGCGGGTTCGTGGTGGTCGGTGAAGACTCGGGGTACGCCAACGGCCGCGGCGAAGACGTCGAAGAGTGGCTGCTGGAGCTGCCCGCCGACGGCCCTGACCTGGGCGGGCACTAGTCTCGCGGCGTGAACTGGTTGGATCTCGTCGGCTGGGCCGGCTCCGCGGTGCTGGTCTGGTCGCTGCTGCAGTCGCGCATCCTGCGGTTGCGGGCGCTCAACCTCGTCGGCTGCTTCGTGCTGATCGGCTACAACGCCGCGATCGAGGTCTGGCCCGGCGTCGGGCTCAACGTCGTGCTCGCGGTGATCAACATCTGGTACCTGCGCGGGATGCTCGCCACCCGGCACGACGAGAAGACCTACCAGGTGGTGGAGGTCGGCGTCGGCGACCAGTTCCTCGCGCACACGCTGCGGGTGCACGCCGCCGACATCGCCCGGTTCAACCCCGGCTTCCACTGGGACCCGGACGCGTCCGGGTGCTCGGCGTTCCTCGTGGTCACGGCCGACGAGGTGGTCGGTGTGGTCCTGTCGCACGCCGAGGCGCCCGGCGTCGCCCAGATCGACCTGGACTACGTGACCCCGAAGTTCCGTGACTTCACACCGGGCGAGTTCGTCTACCGGCGCAGCCACCTGTTCACCGAACGGGGCTTCCACCGGGTGGTCAGCCCGCCCCGGATGGTGGCCCCCTACTACCACCGGCTCGGCTTCCGCCCGGAGGGCGACTCGTACGTCCTCGACCTGCCGGCGTCACCGACGCCCCAGGCGGCCTAACTCACCGACGCCCCAGCCGGCGTAGCGTCACCGTCGTCCGATTCGGCGTAGCCTCACCTCGCCCGATTCGGCGTAGCGTCGCCGGGGCAGGATTCGGCCGGCGCCGGACGGGGCAAAGACACGCCTACGCCGGGCGGGCTCGCCGACCGGCGGGTGCCGCGCGTAGCGGCCGGTGCCACCACCACGAGGGAGCGAACCGGGCGTGCAGAGCTACGGGAGCCAACTGGCCCTGGTCGGAGTCCTGGTCGTGATCAACGCGCTCTTCGCGGGCAGCGAGATGGCGTTGGTGTCGCTGCGAGACAGCCAGATCCAGCGGCTGGAACGCACCAGCCGGGCCGGGCGGGTGCTGGCTCGGCTCGCCAAGGACCCGAACCGCTTCCTGGCCACCATCCAGATCGGCATCACCCTCGCCGGGTTCCTGGCCTCCGCCGCCGCGGCGGTCTCGCTGGCCAAACCCCTGGTGCCGCTGCTCGGGATGTTCGGCGGCGCCGCCGAGACCGTGGCGATCGTGGCGGTCACCCTCGCGCTGACCTTCGTCACCCTGGTCTTCGGCGAGCTGGCGCCCAAGCGGATCGCCATGCAGTCCGCCGAGCGGTGGGCGTTGCTGGTGGCCCGCCCGCTCGACCTGCTGGCCAGCCTCACCCGGCCGGCCGTCTGGGCGCTCGGCGCCACCAGCGACGTGGTGGTCCGCCTGGTCGGGCTCGACCCCAAACACGAGCCGGAGGAGATCGGCCCGGACGAGCTGCGCGACATCGTCGCCGGCAACCACGGCTTCACCAAGGAGCAGCGCACCATCATCGCCGGCGCCGTGGAGATCGCCGACCGACGGTTGCGGGCTGTTCTCGTACCCCGGTTGCAGGTCTTCACGCTCGACAGCGGGACCACCGCGGAGGCCGCGCGGCTGGTCCTGGCCGCCACCGGGCACTCCCGGGCTCCGGTCGTGCGCCACGGCGGTCTGGACGACACGGCCGGAGTGATCCACCTGCGTGACCTGGTGGGTGTGCCCGACGACCGCCCGGTGGACGAGATCGCCCGACCGCCGATGCTGCTGCCCGACTCGCTACCGGTGGTGGACGCGCTGCGCCAGTTCAAGGCCGAGCGTCAGCACATCGCGCTCGTCGTGGACGAGCGCGGCGCCGTCGACGGCATCGTGACCCTGGAGGACATCCTCGAGGAGATCGTCGGCGAGATCTACGACGAGACCGACCGGGATGTGCGCTCGGTACGGCGCGACCCCGACGGTGCGCTGCTGCTGCCCGGCACCTTTCCGGTGCACGATCTGCCGGACATCGGCGTGGAGCTGCCGTCGCGCCCGGCCGGTGACTACACCACAGTCGCCGGGCTGGTGCTGGCTCGGCTCGGGCACATCCCGACCGTCGCCGGGGAGGACGTCACGCTGGACGGGTGGGTGCTGGTGGTGGCCGGCATCGACCACCGGGCGATCACCGAGGTACGGCTCCGCCGCGTACCCGATGAAGCTGACGGCGACGCCGACACCGACCAGGCCGCGGAGCCGATGCTGGACGAGGCCCGCAGCTGACCCGCCGGGCGAGTGCCGTCGCTCAGGCGGGCGAGAGGTTCTGCAGCCGGACCTGACCACGGGCGACCAGCCGCTCGTCGGCGTCGGTGACCTCCACCTGCCAGAGCTGCTGGCTGCGGCCCCGGTGCACCGGGGTGCCGACAGCCCTCAGCTCGCCGTCCCGGACGGCCCGCAGGAAATCGGTCTGGTTCGACACCCCGACCACAGTGCCCCGGTCGGCCAGCCAGAGGGAGCCACCCACGCTGGCGGCGGTCTCCACGACCGAGCAGTACACCCCGCCGTGCTGGATGCCGGACGGCTGGTGCAGCTCCGGGCGGACTCGCCAACTGATGACCACCCGGTCGGCGCTGGCCTCCTCGAACTTGAGGTCGAGCAGGGCGACGAGACCGCCCGTCAGATCCGGAATCTCCATGGCAAAGCCCTCCTCGATCAACGGGCGCAAGCCTAGCCGGGGCGGGTTGCGTCAAACCCGGTACGGGTTGGTGCCGGCGATGGGGGAGAATCGGTGACCGTGACCGACATCAGCCCTCCGCCGCCCGGGCGGGACTCCCTGACCGACGACCTGCTCTGGCGTGGCCTGATACAGGACTCGACCGGCCTCGACGAGCTGCGTGAGCTGCTCGACGGTGGGAAGTCCGCCACGTACTACGTGGGCTTCGACCCCACCGCGGCGAGCCTGCACGTCGGCTCGCTCATGCAGGTCACCATGGCCCGCCGGTTGCAACTCGCCGGCCACCGCCCGTTGCTGCTGGTGGGCGGGGCGACCGGGCAGATCGGTGACCCGAAGGAGAGCGCCGAGCGGACCCTCAACCCGCCCGACGTGATCGCCGGCTGGGTCGAGCGCATCCGTGACCAGCTGGCGCCGTTCGTGTCGTACTCCGGCGAGAACGCGGCCCAGTTGGTCAACAACCTGGAGTGGACCGGCGAGATGTCGATCGTCGAGTTCCTCCGCGACGTGGGCAAGCACTTCCCGGTGAACAAGATGCTCGCGCGGGAGGTGGTGCGCGCCCGCCTGGAGACCGGCATCAGCTTCACCGAGTTCAGCTACCAGCTCTTGCAGGCCAACGACTTCTTCGAGCTGCACCGCCGGCACGGCTGTCAGCTCCAGTTCGGCGGCTCCGATCAGTGGGGCAACATCACCGCGGGCGTCGACTACGTCCGCCGGCGGGGCGCGGGGCCGGTGCAGGCGTTCACCACGCCGCTCGTCACCAAGTCCGACGGCACGAAGTTCGGCAAGACCGAGGGCGGCACCGTCTGGCTCGACCCCACGATGACCAGCCCGTACGCGTTCTACCAGTTCTGGCTCAATGTCGAGGACCAGGAGGTCGACCGCTACCTGCGGTACTTCAGCTTCCGCACCCGTGACGAGCTGGAGGAGCTGGCCAAGGCGACCGCCGAGCGGCCGGCGGCCCGCCTGGCGCAGCGGGCGCTCGCTGAGGAACTGACCACGCTTGTGCACGGTGCCGACGAGACCCGACAGGCGATCGCCGCCAGTCAGGCGCTCTTCGGCCGCGGCTCGCTGGACGAGTTGGCGCCGGAGACTTTGCGCGCGGCCCTGACCGAGGCGGGTCTCGTACGGCTCAGCGGCGAATTGCCGGATGTGGCGGGTCTGCTGCGGGATTCCGGTCTGGTGAGTGGCCTCAAGGAGGCTCGGCGGGTGATCGCCGAAGGCGGGGCCTACGTCAACAACAACCGGGTGACCGAGGTGGACGCCAGGGTGTCGCCGGCCGACCTGCTGCACGGGCGATACCTGGTGCTGCGCCGGGGGAAGCGTTCGTTCGCGGGCGTTGAGCTGGGTGAATAGCCACCTGTCGACGATGTGACGGGGGACGCGTCCGGCGGATTTGACGATCATCCCGCCGGACGCGTAACTTTCTCTCTGCCAGCGCGGAACGGACGAAACAGACGAAAGTCTGAAGCGGCCGGAGCGCCGGCCAACGGCCTGGGGGTCGGGTGGGCACGCCCACCGGAACCCCGACCGGGAGGTGCCGCCAGAAACGTCGCGAGGCGGATTTGGCGCCGCGAAACCGACCGGGTATGGTTACGAACCGGCAGGGCACCGGGCGGGTCGCGAGAAATCGCGACGGCCGGCCTGCCGAATCCATGACGAGAGCGGCGCAAGCCGGTTGCGACATGGTGCCCGCGTTATCGGGTTGAAGCATGGCGAACCGCGAAATATCGGTTTGACACGGCGGAAACGAGCGGGTAACGTAGTAAAAGTGCCTGGCGCTGAAAGCGTCGGGTGTGGGAGCGGGAATTAGCCCCGATTGGGGTTCCACTGTGGTGGGGCTTCTGGTCGGTGTGTGGTTGTTCTTTGAGAACTCAACAGGGTGCTTGTAAAGCCAGTGCCAATTATGATTTATACCCC
>NZ_JAKKFG010000024.1:0-1185 GCF_022230905.1 Micromonospora salmantinae | reverse complement strand
GGGGGTGGGGGGGCGCCTGGCCGCCCTCGAGGCCGAATGCGCGCCGGTTGATCCCCCTCGGCGCGGTACGCGGGCAGCTGTTGCTCGCCGACGGCGAGAACGAGTCGTGCCTCAACATGCAGGACGTCGAGGGCAACGAGTTCTGCCTCGACTAAAGCGTGTTTCAGGAGTCGTGGTGGCTGGTGAAGGTCCCGGCGTGGCGGTGATCGACAATTGAAGAGGTCTCCGGTATCTGGTTCTGCGACCAAGCAAGAACTTCATACCGGAGACCTCGTGGCCGCCTTAGCGGTGACGAGGCGGCAGGCCCCGACCGACGCTCAGTGGCAGCGGCTCGCCGCACTGCTGCCTGCCGCGTCGGTGAAGGGTCGTCCGCCGAAGTGGGAGAAACGGCAGCTCATCGGCGGGATCAGGTGGCGGATCCGGATCGGGTCGCCCTGGCGTGACGTCCCGGCCGAGTACGGACCATGGCAGACGCTCTACGGCCTGTTCCGTCGCTGGCAGCGCGATGGGACCTGGGACAAGATCCTGGCCGCGTCACAGGCCACCGGGGATGCGGAAGACCGGATCACCTGGACGATCAGCGTGGACTCGATGACCAGCCGCGCCCACCAACACACCGCCGGCGCCCGCAGAGATGGCCACCTGCAGAAAGAGCCACCCGGCGGCGTGCACGACGAACCCGCCGATCACGGGCTCGGACGATCTCGTGGCGGTCTGACCACCAAGACGCATCTGGCCTGTGAGCAGGGACAGAAGGTCCTATCGATGGTCGTGACCGCCGGGCATCGTGGTGACAGCCCCCAGTTCATCGCGGTCCTGCGCCGTATCAAGGTGACCCGTCTCGGAGTAGGCCGGCCCCGCACCTGCCCCGACCTGGTCCTGGCCGACAAGGCCTACACCAGCCGAGGTAACCGCGCCTACCTGCGCAAGCGTGGAATCAAGGCGTGCATCCCGAGCAAGACCGACCAGGACGCCCACCGCAAAGCCAAAGGCAGCCGCGGTGGACGCCCGCCCAAGTTCGACCCAAACCTCTAACCGGATGCGACACGCCGTCGAGAACGGCATCAAAAGGCTCAAGCGCCACCGCGGCGTAGCCACCCGCTACGACAAGCTGGCCGTCCGGTTCCAGGCCATCCTCACCATCACCATCATCTGCGAATGGCTCTGACCCAGCTTATGAAACAC
>NZ_JAKKFG010000023.1:0-507415 GCF_022230905.1 Micromonospora salmantinae | reverse complement strand
GCTAGTGGCGTGGTCAGCAATGGTACGCTAGGTGGCTGGGAGGGCGGTACGTGCGAGCGTGTGGCTCCACGGTTTGGTGGCGGACGGGCCGGTCGGGGGCGGGGTCGACACCGGCGAGCAGCCGAGGGCAGGCGGGCCTGCCGTCACTCGAACAGTCGCCACGAAGCCACCCGGCCACTGGTTAGTCGACACCGTCGCCGTGGAACCACCCCGGCCCGGAGGCGGAGTCGTGGGCGGGTCGGTCGGCGGATCGGTGGGCGGGTCCGTGGGCGGGTCCGTCGGCGGGTCCGTGGGCGTGGTGCCGTTGTTCAGCGCGGCGAGAACCGCGTCGTACGCTGGCTTCTTCGAGCCGTTGTTGTTGAACAGCAGCGGGGTCTGCGAAGCCCGCCACGAGTCACTGTCCCGGATGCCCCACACGGTGATGCCGTTGCAGCGGGCCACGGCCAGGCAGTCCTCGACGACGCTGCGGTAGGTGTTCGCCGACGCGCCCTGGATGTCCAACTCGGTGATCTGCACGTCCACACCGAGCGCCGCGAAGCTCGACAGGGTGGTGCGGTAGTTGCTCACGTACGGGGAGTCGTTGTTGAAGTGCGACTGGAAGCCCACGCAGTCGATCGGCACGCCACGGGCCTTGAAGTCGCGCACCATGTTGTAGACGCCCTGGGTCTTGGCGTGCGTCCAGTTGTCGGTGTTGTAGTCGTTGTAGCAGAGCTTCGCGCCCGGATCGGCGGCACGCGCCGCCCGGAACGCCGCCTCGATCCAGTCGTTGCCGGTGCGCTGGAGGTTGGAGTCGCGACGGCCTCCGGAACTGCCGTCGGCGAACGCCTCGTTCACCACGTCCCACGCGACGACCCGACCGCGGAAGTGGGTGGCCACCTGCGTGACGTGGTTGAGCATCGCCTGCCGCAGCGCGCTGCCGCTCATGCTCTCCATCCAGCCGGGCTGCTGCGAGTGCCACGCCAGTGTGTGACCGCGCACGCTCATCCCGCGGCTGCGCGCGTGGTTGACGATCTGGTCCGCCGCCCCGTAGCTGAACTGATTCTGCTGCGGCTCGGTGGCGTTCATCTTCATTTCGTTCTCGGCCGTCACCGAGTTGAACTCACGGTTCAAGATCGTCGTGTACGCACTGTCGGAGAGCTTGAACCCGGCGACCGCCGTGCCAAAGTACCGACCCTTCTCGGCGGCGGACGCGCCGAGCGTCGTCCCGGCGGAGGCGGGTGCCGTCACGAACAGCGCCATGCCGGCGGCGAGGGCACCCGCGCCGGCCAGCGCGATGGCGGCTCTGGACGCCGCCTTCCATCTCGTACTTCTCATCGTGTGACTCCTTCTGGGGGTGGTGGGGTGGGAAGGGAAATCAGGACACCGAACAGGCGGCACCGTTGAGGGCGAACGAGGTGGGCTTGCCGGCGCCACCCTCGTGCGTGGCCTGGAAGCCGATCTCGACCGACGCGTTCGGGGCGATGGTGTTGTTGTAGGAGACGTTGCGGGCGGTAACCGCACCGCTCGCCGGGGCGTACTGGGCGTTCCAGCCGCTGGTGATGCGCTGCCCGGTGGGCAACGTGAAGCTCAGCGCCCAGCCGTTCACGGTGGTGGCACCGGTGTTGGTGATGGCCACGCTCGCGGTGAGGCCGCTGTTCCAGGCGTTGACCGTGTAGCCGACCCGGCAGGCGCCCTCGGTCGGCGGCGGCGTGGTCGGGGGCGGAGTGGTCGGGGGCGGAGTGGTCGGCGGCGGAGTCGTCGGGGGCGGGGTGGTCGGCGGCGCGGTGCCGTCCAGCCCGAAGAAGCGGATCACCTGCGCGGCGTCGACCGGCAGGTTGTGCGTGACACCCTGCATGCTGATCGCCTCGACCGGTGCCATCGGGCCGCTGCTGCCGTACCGGGTGCGGGTGTAGCCGGACTGCGGGGAGTCGGTGTACGTCGGGGTCTGACTCAGACCGTGCACGTTGGTCCACTGCTTGACCTGCTCGCCGAAGTTCGGGTAGCGCAGCGTCTCGTCGTTGGTGCCGTGCCAGATCTGCATCCGGGGTCGCTGGCCGGTGTAGCCGGGGTACGCCTCCCGGACCAGGTCACCCCACTGCTGCGCGGTCCGGACGAGTTGCCCGTTGGCGCACTGGCTGTTCCACTCCGAGGTGCCGCCGGTGGCGAAGCAGGCGAACGGCACCCCGGCGAACGAGGCGCCCGCCGCGAACACGTCCGGGTAGACGCCCAGCATGACGTTGGTCATCATCGCGCCGGAAGAGGTGCCGGTGGCGAAGATCCGCGCGGGGTCGGCGGAGTAGCGCTGCCGCACGTGGTCGACCATCGACATGAGCCCGACCGGGTCGCTGCCGCCGCCACGGCGTAACGCCTGCGGTGAGTAGACGTCCCAACACTTGCTGCTGCGGGTTGCCGACGGGTAGATCACGATGAACCCGTACCGGTCGGCGAGGGAGGCGTACTGGGTGCCCGAGTGGAACGCGGGGCCCGTCCCGGTGCAGTAGTGCATGGCCAGGAGGATCGCCGGTCGGGTCGCCACCCGGTCCGGGACGTACAGGTGCATTTGCAGGTTGGTCGGGTTGGTGCCGAAGTTGGTCACCTGCGTGAGCGTCGCCGCCGACGCGGGAGTGGCGAACGTCAACGCGGCGGCGGCCAGCGTCACGGCCGCCATGACGACGCCAAGCATTCTCGTCTTCAGTGTCATCGTCGCGATCCCTTGCGAAAAAGGCGCGTGGAAGGGGACTTGAGTCGAGGACTGCCCTTCGCCCGACCTTGACCGCGGCTCGCGTGACCATGTCAGCTTCGATCGAGCACACTCGATTGTCAAGACTTCCGGAAACCTTTCGCCGCAACGGTTCCAGCGGTCACCTGCGCAACAATGGGCATCGACGGGCATCGTCGGCGTCGGCGGCTGACGACAATTTATCGGCACGTTTTCGGGACCTGCCAGGCCGGCTGGGGCGCGCGGCACGAGGGCGGCCCGACCGATTGGCCGGGCCGCGCATCACCACCGCTCAGTAGATGTCCCGCCCTCGCTCGTCCGGCACCCCGGACTTGCGGAAGAAGTACGTGTTGATCTGGTCGCGCCACTCGGTGGCGCAGCGCACCTGCTCGTCGAGGCGTTCGGCGACCCGCTCGTACACGCTCGGGTCGATCATGCCGGTCAACGTCTGCCACTTCCGCCGCATCGCCGTCACCTCCTCGACCCCCGTGAAGTGGGTGTCGTAGATGTGCTGGATGACTGTCGAGCCGCCGCGCAGCACGTGCCCGTACGGCACGTGGTGGAAGAACAGCAACAGCTCGTCGGGGCAGGTCTCAAGTGACTCGTACACGTCCGCCCAGTACGGCGGATACTGGCCGGTGAAGCCGGTACCCGACGCGCGGCTGCGGTCCACGCCGACGCCGTCGCGGTCGGCGAAGTGGTAGGTGCCCCACCGCGTGTACTCGTACCCGTCGACGCCGGGACCGTAGTGGTCGCCGGGGTTGACCATGAAGCCGACGCCCAGCGGGGCGGTGTAGCGCTCGTACGTGCGCCACGAATCGTCCATGATCTCGTGCAGTGTTCGCCGCACCAGCTCCGCGTCGGCGGTCGCCGACGGCGGAAAGGTCAGCGTGATCCACTCGTCGAGGATCGCCGTCGGGTCCCGCCGAGGGTCCCAGGCCAGCCGACCGAACGTGTACAGGTTGGCCTGTGCCAACGGATGCCCGGTCCAGAAGAGGTCGTCGCCGACATTGGCGACGGCGACCATCCCGCCGCCCACCGCCGACTCCCCCGTGACCACGTCGGCGATCGTCCGTCCGCCCGGCCCCCAGGGGGCGAAGCCGAGCACCTCACTCCACCACGGGCCGAGGTGGCAGACATGCCGCTGTTGGCCCGTGTACTCCTGGGTGACCTGCAACTCCACCGCCAGCCGGGTCGCCGGCATCGCGGCGAGCACCGGTGAGACCGGCTCGCGCGTCTGGAAGTCCACCGGGCCGAACTTCACCTGGACGACCACGTTGGTGCGGAACCGCCCGTCGAGCGGGGCGAAGTGGTCGTACGCGGCCCGAGCCCGGTCGGTGGACCGGTCCCGCCAGTCCTGGTGGTGGTTGTAGACGAACGCCCTCCAGTGCACCACTCCCCCGTGCGGAGCGAGGGCCTCGGCCAGCAGGTTCGCCCCGTCGGAGTGGTCGCGGCCGTACGTGAACGGGCCGGGTTGCCCCTCCGAGTCGGCCTTCACCAGGTAGCCGCCGAAGTCCGGGATCCGGTCGTAGACCCGCCGGGTGGTAGCGGCCCACCAGACCCGCACCGCCTCGTCCAGGGGGTCGGCGGTCGGCAGGCCACCGAGGACCACCGGCGCGGCGAAGCTGACCGACAGGTGCACCCGGATGCCGTACGGGCGCAACGCGTCGGCGATCTCGGCCACGTCACCGAGCCGTTCGGTGAGTAGCAGCGCCTCGGTACGGGCCACGTTGACGTTGTTCACCGAGATCGCGTTGACCCCGCAGGAGGCCAGCAGCCGGCCATACTCCCGCACCCGGGCCAGGTCGCCGCGCGGACGGCCGTCCTGCCAGAAGATCGAGCCGCCCGCGTACCCCCGTTCGACCTGGCCCATCACCGGGTGCACGGCCACGTTGTCCCAGTGGTTCAGCATTCGTCGGCGCAGCGCCGGCCGGTGCCGCTCCGGCGGTCGGACCGGGTCGAAGGCCGCCGCGCAGAGCCGGACCACGTGGAAGAGCCCGTACAGCAGGCCGGCGGGAGCGTCGGCCAGCACCGCCGTCACGTCGCCGGCCCGCGCCAACACGAAACCCTCGTCGCCGAGTGTCGCGCCGTCGTCCAGCTCGACCAGCGCCGCCTCGCCGGCGACGCGCGCCGCCTCCACGGCCGGGTTGGGCAGCTCAGCGGCGTCGCGCAGGGCGAGCACCAGATCGACGTCGACGTCCCAGGACGGGGAGTGCCACACCCGTCCGCCGTAACGGGCGCAGGCGCGTGAGACCTCGTTGAGGACGGTGTCGACGAGCAACCCCTCGCCGTGCAGCAGGACGCGGCGCGCGCCGAGCGACCGGAACGCCTCCGGGGGCAGCCAGGCCGGGTGGACGCGTGGCTCGTCAGCGTCCATCGGCTCCTCGACGAACATCAGCTGCTCCAACTCCACCGACTCTTCGGCGTTCACCGGTCCTCCTTCAGCACGACAACCCCGTACGCCGGCAGCCGCAGGGCACCGCCGGCCGCCGCACGGTCGCCGGTGAGCAGGTCGACGCCGCCGGTCCGGGCGGTCACCTCGACCGGCTCGGCGCGGTGGTTGAGCAGAAACAGCAGCCGCGACCCGTCCGCCGCGACCCGCACGGCGGATTCCAGGTCTGCCACGTCCGGGTAGGGCCCGAGCAGGTCGTGCCGGGCGAGCACCTGCCGCACCACCCAGGACACCCCGGCCTGGTCCAGCCCGGCGGCCACGTACCAGCCGTCGCCGGCACCGAAGGAGTTGCGGGTCACCGCCGGGGTGCCCGCGTAGAAGTCGGCCTGGTAGGTGCCGACGACCTGCGCGCCCTGCGGAATCACCAGCTCGAACAGCAGCCGCGCGTCGACGTCGAGCTGATCCACACCGTCGCCGAGGCGGACCGGGTTGACCACCTCCGGGCCGCGGGCGTCCCACTCATCGACCCGGACGCCCATGAGTTGCCCGAGCGGGCCCGGCACGTCCATCAGGAACGCCTGGTCGTTCTCGTCCACCCGGCCGGACAGGTAGGTGGTCAGCACCGACCCGCCGCGCGTCGCCACCGCCTCCAGCCGCTGCGGCAGGTCGCCCTTGAGCAGGTGCAGGGCCGGGGCCACGACCACGTCGTAACGGGACAGGTCGGCGGTCACCGCGACGACGTCCAGGTCCACACCGGCGTCCCAGAGCGCCCTGTGGTACGCGAGCACGACCTGTTGGTAGCGCACCAGCCGGGACGGGCCGTCGGACAGCTCCAACGCCCACCAGCTGTCCCAGTCGAACAGCAGCGCCACCCGGGCCGGGGTCCGCGCGCCCAGCGACGCCGGGCCGAGCCGTTCCAGCTCGGCGCCCAAATCGGCGACCTCCCGGAACACCCGGGTGTCGGAGCGACCGGCGTGCCCGATGACCGCACCGTGGTACTTCTCGCTGGCACCACGGGAGGCACGCAGCTGGAAGAAGAGCACCGCGTCAGCGCCGTGCGCCACTGCCTGCCAACTCCACAGCCGCATCAGACCGGGGCGCTTCAACGGGTTGACGTCGCGGCACGCGGTGAAGCTCGGCGTCTGTTCCATCAGCCAGAACGGCTGGCCGTCCTTGAGCCCGCGCATCAGGTCGTGGGTCAGCGCCATCCAGGCCGCCGACTCGTCGTCGGGCGGGTAGTTGTCCCAGGAGACGAAGTCCAGATGGGGGGCCCAGCGGTGGTAGTCAATCGGCCGGTACATGCCCATGAAGTTCGTGGTCACCGGCAGCGTCGGGCTGGACTCCCGGATGGCGGCCTTCTCGTCGCGGAAGTTGGTCAGCATCGCGTCGGAGGTGAACCGCAGGTAGTCCAGTGTGATGCCCGGGAACGCGGTGTGGTCCGGGCCGCGCCAGTGCTCGGTCAGCGCCGACGGCGGCTCGATCTCGTCCCAGTCGCTGAAGGTGTGCGACCAGAAGGTGGTGTACCAGGCATCGTTCAGCTCGTCGAGGGTGCCGTAGCGGTGGCGCAGCCAGCTCCGGAAGCCGGCCGCGCACAGCGCGCAGTAGCAGGCGCCGCCGTACTCGTTGCCGACATGCCAGGCGAGCACCGCCGGGGTGTCGGCGTAGCGGCGGGCGACCCGGCGGGCCAGCTCCGTCGAGAGCCGACGGAAGACCGGCGAGCTGGGGCAGGAGTTGTGTCGCTGGCCGAAGCGGTGCTTGCGGCCCTCGAAGTCGGTCCGGGTCACTTCGGGGTACGCCCTGGCCAACCAAGGTGGGTGGGCGCCGGTGCCGGTGGCCAGGCAGATCCCGCGTCCCTCGGCACTGGCCCGCTCGACGATCCTGTCCAGCAGCGCGAAGTCGTACGTGTCCTCGGCGGGCTGGGTGAGCGCCCAGTCGAACACCCCGAGGGTGAGCAGGTCGATCCGTGCGGTGTCGAAGAGACGGTAGTCCTGCTTCCACACGTCCTCGGGCCACTGTTCCGGGTTGTAGTCGCCCCCGAAGGGCACCTTGGCGCTGAGGGGCAGGCTCACGAGGTGAACTCCTTCCGGATCAGATGGATCATCGGGTCGCTGATGCGCAGGTACGCCAGGACCGCGATCGACGCGAGCAGCATCAGCACCGCCTCGGAGAAGACCGTGGTGATCCCGGCCGCCGCGGCCAGCAGCAGGGCGTTGCCGACGGGAACACCGGGGGTACGCACGAGGAAGTGCACGGCCAGCCGGAGCACGTCGCGGGTGCGGAAGTCGAACAGCGAGGTGATCACCAGGGCGTTGGCCGCGCAGAGCGTCACGCCCACTCCGATCAGCACCAGCGGCACCGCCCACCAGCTCGACAGTCCGACCGCGCCGGAGTAGGCGAGGTTCACGGCGAGCACTGTCAGCCACAGCAGCGTCGGCACCCAGACGCGCAGCACGCCGAGCACGTTGGCCCGGTAGCCACGCCAGAACAGGGTGGCCGGACGCAGGTCGGTCAGGTCGGTTCGCTGGTGGCGCAGGGCGTACAGGGTGGCGGAGATCGCCGGGCCGACCGGTACCAGGAGGAGCGCGGCCAGCGGGAGGTTGCTCGGATCGCGGCCCAGTACCAGCAGCGGGAGCAGGGCGGGCAACGTGGTGAGCAGCAGGAGCAGCTCGACCACGAGCAGGATGTAGACGCGCGAGGTGATCCGCGACAGTGGTCCGTCGCCGAACTGTCGCCGGGTCTGAGTCGCGCCACTCACTGTCGCTCCCTCCGGTCGACTCAGCTGATCCCTGGTCGCCGGGGGTCCGGCCGGGCCGCGAGAGGCCGCCCGACCGGACTCCCGCTGATCAGCCGTTGTTCTTCTGGAACCGCTCGTACGCCTTGTTGACCAGGTCGATGTACTGGTCGGAGTTCTTGGCCTTCAGCTCGGCCACGTACGCGTCCCACTCGCTGAGCGGACGCTGACCCAGGGCGAACTTCAGCGTGTTCTGGGTGACGAAGTCCTTCAGCGGGGTCTCCCAGAGCGACACCTGCTCGCGCTCCTCGTCGCTCAACGGAGCGGGCGGGGGCACCAGCCTCGGCTTGCGGGCGTCCATCACCTTCTGGAATTCCAGTTCCTCCGGCGAGAAGAACCCACGGACCAGGTCGGGGGTGCCACCGTAGGAGAAGACGCCGTTCTGGAAGCCGAACTCCTTCTGCAGGTGCTTGGTGCCCTTCGGGTTGACCCCGAGGAAGTCGACGTCGGGCGTGACCGAGCGCTTACCCGAGGCGTCCTTGGTGAAGGTGGTGCCCTCGACACCCCACTTGGCGAACTCCATGCCGGCGTCGGAATACCAGAGCCAGTCGATGAACTGCATCATGGCCACGAAGTTCTTGCTCTCCCGGGCCTTCGTGGAGATCATGATGCCGTTCTCCAACCGCGGGAACGGGTTGATCTCGCCGGCCGGGCCGATGGGCAGCGGAATCTTGGCCATCTTGGCGTTCGGCAGGGTCTTGGCCAGGTCGGGCCGGTGGTTGTTGACCAGGGTCTGCGCGTTGCCGGTGACCACGAAGGACTTGCCGTTGGCGAGCTTCTGGCGTGCCTGGTCGTCGGTCTGGGTGAAGCTCTCCGGGTCGAGCAGGCCCTCGGCGACGAGCTTGTGCAGGTAGGTGAGCATCTGCTTGTACTGCTCGGACGCGCCGGTGTAGTTGAACTTCTTCGCCGCCGGGTCCCAGGTGGCGTGCTGGTAGTCCCAGCCCGCCTGGGTGCCGTGGGCCGAGCCGAGGATGTTCAGCAGGGCACCGGTCGGGTTGGGCTTGCTGAAGAGGTCGGAGTACGGGTAGACGTTCGGGTACTTCGCCTTCATCGCCTTGAGCACGGTGTACAGCTCGTCCCAGGTCTTCGGGACGGCCAGGTTGAGCTCCTGCATGATGTCGGTGCGCACCAGGACCGTGTAGTCCTGCGTGGGCTTCTCGTGGACGCCGGGGAGCAGGTAGAACTTACCGTCGGACTGTCGCAGGTTGTCGATCTCCGGCTTGAGGTTCCACTTGGCGATCTTGTCCTTGAGGTTGGGCATCAGGTCCAGGTAGTCGCTCACCGGGAGGATCGCCCCGGAGGACACGAACGCGTTCTCCTGCGGGTGGTACGTCTTCGGGATGATCAGCGGGGCGTCCCCGGCGCCGATCAGCAGGCTGCGCTTCTGCTCGTAGTCGCTCAGCGGCACGGCCACCGGATCGATCTTGACATTGGTCCGCTTGGTGAGCTCCGACCAGAACAGCCAGTCTTCCTTGAGCGGGTAGAACGTGTGGTTGTTGTAGAGGGTGGAGAACGAGAGCGCCTCGGTGGCCTTGAACTGGTCACCGACGCCGTAGTTGGCCATCGCGCCGACCCGGTTCCCGGAGAGGTCAGTCGACTCGCCGGGGTCCTCGGAACAGGCGGTGGCAAGGGAGAGCGCAAGCAGACCCGCGGTGGCTAGTGCCACGCGGCGCCACGTCTTGTGGAGCATGGCTCGTCCTTTCGGTGGTGGGGGGGTTGCGTTGGGGAAGCGGTGTGGCGCCGGCGTCATCCCTTGACCGCGCCGAGCATCACGCCGCGGACGAAGTACCGCTGGACGAAGGGGTAGATCGCCAGGATCGGCAGGGTGGTGAGCACGATCGTCACGGCCTGGAGGGTGGCCGCGGCCTGGACCTTGTCGGCGTCGGCAGCGGCCGACTCGGCGCTCGTGGCGCCCGCGATGAGGTTGCGGAGGTACACGGTGACCGGCAGCAGATCCTGCCGGTCGATGTAGAGGAACGCGGTGAACCACGAGTTCCAGAAGGAGACCGCGTAGAAGAGCACCATCGTCGCGATGATCGCCTTCGACAGCGGCAGCACGATCCGCAGCAGGATGCCGTACGTGTTCAGCCCGTCGACCGCCGCGGCCTCCTCCAACTCGCTCGGCAGACTCTCGAAGAACGCCTTCATCACCAGCAGGTTGAACACGCTGATGGCGTTGGGGATCACCACGGCCCAGATGGTGTTCTTCATGCCCAGGCTGGTGACCAGCACGTAGTTGGGAATCAGGCCACCGGAGAAGAACATGGTGAACAGCGCGACACCGATGAGGAACGGACGCCCCTTGAGCTGCGGCTTCGACAGCACGTACGCGTAACACGTGGTCAGCACGATCGAGATGAGTGTGGCGACCACCGTGTACACCACAGTGTTGCGGTAGTTCGTCCAGAACATCGCGTCGGACATCAGCAGCTTGTAGGCGGTCAGGTCGAACCCACGCGGAACGATTGTCACCTTGCCGGCGATGATGTAGGCCTCTTCGCTGAGCGAGCGGGCCACGATGTTGAGGAACGGGTACAGCGTCACGACCACGACGCCGAGCAGGACGACAGTGTTGACCACCCGGAAGATCCGGTAACCCCGACTGTCCACCGGCCCGCGCGTCGTCGGGGCGTCGATCTTCGTACCGAGGGTCACCACAGGCTCGTCCCCACCGTGCGACGGGAGATGACGTTCGCCGACAGGACGAGGATCAGCCCGATCACCGCCTCGAAGAGACCGATGGCGGCCGCGTAGCTGAAGTTGCTCGACTGGAAGCCCATCCGGAACAGATAGGTGGAGACCACGTCGGCTGTCGGATACGTCAACGGGTTGTAGAGCAGCAGGATCTTCTCGAACCCGACCGCCAGGAAGCTGCCGATGTTGAGGATCAGCAGGGTCACCATCGTCGGACGGATGCCGGGCAACGTGACGTGCCAGGTCTGCCGCAGCCGGCCGGCGCCGTCGATCCGGGCGGCCTCGTACAGGTCCTCGTCGATGGTGGTGAGGGCGGCGAGGTAGAGGATCGTGCCCCACCCGACGGTCTGCCAGACCTCGGACGAGACGTAGATGGTGCGGAACCACTCCGGTTTCTGCAGGAACGCCACCGGGTCGCCACCGAAGAGGCTGACGATCTGGTTGGCAGTGCCCTCGATCGAGGTCAGCTGCATGACCATCGCCGCCACGATCACGATCGACAGGAAGTGCGGCAGGTAGGACACGGACTGGACGAACCGCTTGAAGCGGCGGGCCCGGACCTCGTTGAGCAGCAGCGCCAGCACGATCGGCAGCGGGAAACAGAACAGCAGGGTCAGCGTCCCCAGCACCAGGGTGTTGGTGAACACCTCCCAGAACGTCGGGTCGCTGAGGAACATCCGGAAGTAGCGCAGCCCGACCCAGTACTCACCGAAGATGCTGCCGCCCGGCTTGAACCGGCGGAACGCGATGATGTTGCCGATCATCGGCAGGTACCGGAAGACCAGGAAGAACAGCAGCGGCAGGACGGCAAGGGAGTAGAGCTGCCAGTCCCGGCGCAGTGCCTGCCGCCAACTGCGACGGCGTCGTGGCGAGCGCGGGGCAGGGCTCTGCGCCTGCTGGGGAGAACTCGGCGGCGCCGGCGGCGGTGGCCGCAGGGTGGATGTCATCCGTGGCCTCCTATGCCGACTGTGGAACGGCCACGAGTGGCTCGACCCGCACCGAGCTGAGCAGTTCCCGCTCGAAACCGACCTGGCGCTCGGTGCCGACCAGTCGCAGCGGCAGGGCCGCCACCACGTCGCCGCTCGATCGGCCGAAGCGCAGCTCGACGTCGCCGGGCTCGACGATCCGTTGGCCGGTCAGCCCGGTGAACGACGCCACGTCGGCCGGTACGCCGAACGTCACGTGTGCCACCTCGCCGGGCGCCAACGGCAACCGGGTGTAGCCGATCAGCCGGACCACCGGACGGGTGGTCTGCGCGACCGGGTCGTGCAGGTAGAGCTGCACGACCTCGGTGCCGGCCCGCTCACCGGTGTTGGCGACGGTGATCCGCACCCGCACCTCGCCGTCGACCGGCCAGGCAGTCGGATCCTCGCGCGGTTCGACCACCGTCGCGTCGGACCACTCGAAGGTGGTGTAGCTCAGCCCGTGGCCGAACGGGTAGGCCGGGGTCGGGTCGATCGAGGAGACCTTGTTGCGCCGGCCGAGCGGCGGCGCCAGGTAGGTGCTCGGCAGCCCGCCGGCATCGCGGGGAACGCTGACCGGCAACCGCCCGGAGGGCTCGACCGCGCCGGTGAGCACCTCGGCGAGGGCCTGCCCACCGAGCTGGCCGAGGAAGAACGCCTGCACCACGGCCGCCGCGTCGTCGAACTCCGGGCCGAGCGCGTAGGGGCGACCGGTCATCAAGACCAGGACGACCGGGGTGCCGGTGGCGAGCACGGCGCGGACGAGGTCGCTCTGCACGCCCGGTAGTCGAAGGTCGACGGCGTCGCAGCCCTCACCGGAGGTGCCCCGGCCGAACATTCCCGCCCGGTCGCCGACGGCCAGCACGCACACGTCGGCGGCGGCGGCCGCGGCGACGGCGGCCGGGATACCCGAGGTGTCCTCGCCGGTGATGGCGCAGCCCAACTCGTGGGTGAGCAGCGGGACGCGGCGGGCGAACTCGTCGCGCAGGGTGGGGATGTCCAGGCCGAGGCCGAAGTCGCTGTGGTTGACGCCCACGTGGTTGGGGAACGAATAGCAGCCGAGCATGGCCATCGGGTCGTCGGCGACCGGGCCGACCAGGGCGACCCGGCTCCCCACGGGCAGCGGGAGAACGCCGGTGTTGCGCAGCAGGACGACCGACTCCCGGGCCAGGCGAAGGGCGATGTCCTGGCTGGCCTCGTCGTCGAAGCGCAGGGACGCCACGTCGTCGGGCAGTTCCTGCCAGCCCTCGTCGAGCAGACCGAGCTCGATCTTCTGGATCAGCACCCGACGCAGCGCGCAGTCGATCAGCGCCTCGTCGACGTCGCCGCGGCGAGCCGCCTCCACCAGCGGTTCGCCGAAGGCGTCCACTGTGGGCAGCTCGACGTCGATTCCGGCCCGCAGGGCGAGCTGGGCCGCGTCCGCGGCATCCCCGGCGACTCCGTGCAGGGTCTGGAGAAACCGTACGGCGAAGTAGTCGGCCACCACTGTGCCGGTGAAGCCCCACTCGTCACGCAACAACCCGGTCAGCAGCCCACGGTCGGCTGCGACGGGCAGGCCGTCGATCTCGGCGTAGGAGTTCATCACCGAGCGGGCACCGCCGAGGCGCAGCGCCATCTCGAACGGCGGCAGGATGACGTCGGCCAGCTCGCGGTGGCCCATCGGCACCGGCGCGAGGTTGCGTCCGCCCCGGGAGGCGGAGTAGCCGGCGAAGTGTTTCAGCGTGGCCACCACGCCGGCCCGCTCCAGGCCCCGCACGTAGGCGGCGCCTGTCGTCCCGACCAGGTAGGGGTCCTCGCCGATCGTCTCCTCGGTGCGGCCCCAGCGGTAGTCCCGGGTGACGTCCAGCACCGGGGCGAGGCCCTGGTGCACACCGGCGGCGCGCATCGACCGCCCGATCCGATCGGCCATCGCCTCGACCAGTTCGGGGTCGAAGGACGCGCCCCAGCTGAGCGGGGTCGGGTAGACGGTGGCCCGCCACGCCGCGAACCCGGTGAGGCACTCCTCGTGCACCTGCGCCGGAATGCCGAACCGGCTGGCGGCCACGATCTGCGCCTGCGAGGCCGCCAGCGACCGGGCGCCGAACACCGGGTCGACCGGGGCGGTGCCGAACGGGCGGGTCAGCTGGCCCAGCCCGTACCGGATGACAGTCCTCCACGGCGGCAGCTCGCTGATCATGTCCGACTGGTGCGGTGCGACGCCCTCGCCGCTGGCGTCGGCGCCGACCCAGACCCCGACGAGCTGGGCGATCTTCTCTTCGAGGGACATCAGTGGCAGGAGCGCCTCGGCGCGCTCGGTCGGCGACAGCCGCTGATCACGCCACGGCGCGGCGCCGCCGTCCTCGAGCGACTGACTTCTCATGCCATGACCCCTTAGCTCCGGCCACATCCCCGTGCCCTCGTGAACCAGCTCCGTGGCGGACGTTTCTCACGATCCGAAACTTTCCGGAAACCTGCGTAACCTTTTCGGCAACCTAAGTGCCGCATCGATGCCTGTCAAGAGCCTCAATCGGACTACCAGGGGGTGTTTCCTGCACACGGTGACCCCACGATCGGCGCTCCGTCGCGGACGAGCCGCGCATTGTCCCGCAAATGCGCAGCCCGAGCACGACACCCACTGGCGTGAATGTCTCATCATGTTAAGGTCGCCCGAAACTTTCGGATGTTGTATGAGGCCGCGATGACAGAGCACCGCCCGCTCGACCCACCCGCCTCCACCACCATCGCGACCATCGCCAACGATGTCGGCGTCTCGGTCGCGACCGTGTCCAAGGTCCTCAACGGGCGCGGCGACGTCGCCCCCGGCACCAGGGCCCGGGTGGAAGCGAGCCTCGACCGCCACCAGTACCAGCGCCGCGCCCGCCGACACGCCACCAGCGGCGGCCGGGTGGACCTCGTGTTCCACGAGTTCGACACTGGTTGGGCGATGGAGATCCTGCGCGGCGTCGAGGCGGTGACCTCCGCGGCCGGCATCGGGCTGTCGATCGCCCAGCTCGACGGCGCGCACCGCCCGCCGGCGCGATGGCTGGAGGCGTTACTGGCCGACCGCCCCCTGGGCGTGGTGTTCGTCCTCTCCCACCTGGCCGAGGCCCAACAGCAGCACCTGCGCCGGCAGGGCATACCGTTCGTCGTCGTCGACACCGACAGTGCCACCTCGGCCTCCGTGCCGACCGTCGGGTCGAACAACTGGAACGGCGGCCTGCTCGCCGCCCGACACCTGCTGGAGCTGGGGCACCGACGGATCGCCATCATCTCCGGGCCACCCGACGTGTTGTGCAGCCGCGCCCGCGCCGCCGGCTTCCAGTCGGCCCACGACGAAGCCGAGATAGTGGTCGACCGCGAGCTGATCCGCTACGGCAGTTTCTCCGCTGGAGCGGGGCACGCCCACGGGCTGCAACTGCTCCAGCGGCCGGACCGACCCACGGCGATCTTCGCCGGGTCGGACATCCAGGCCATGGGGGTGCTCCGGGCCGCCCGTCAGTGCGGCCTGCGAGTGCCCGAGGACCTCTCGGTGATCGGGTACGACAACCTGCCGGTCTCGGCCTGGACCGACCCGGCGCTCACCACGATCAACCAGCCGTTGCGCGACATGGCCGGCATCGCCACCCAGATGTTGCTCGACCTGACCAGGGGGAACGAGCCGGCGACCAGCCGGATCGACCTGGTGACCGAGCTGGTCGTCCGGGAGAGCACCGCGCCCCCCGCCCACCCGCACTGACCCGGCCCCTGCGAGGACCCGTGCCCCACTCCGCCTCCACCTTCGACGACCTCCAGCGATACGCACCCGAGGTCACCGAACCCGACGACTTCGACGAGTTCTGGCGGGACACGCTCGCCGAGGCGTCCGCCGTACCGGTGCTCGTCGACGTCCGCCCCGAACCCACCGACCTGCGGCTGCTCGACTCCTGGGACGTCACGTTCGCCGGCTTCGGTGCTGACCCGGTCCGCGCCTGGTACACCCGCCCGGCCGGAGTTCGAGAGCCGCTGCCGGCCGTGGTCGAGTACGCCGGCTACGGTCGCGGGCGCGGCCTGCCCCATGAACGGCCGACCTGGGCGGCGGCCGGGTACGCGCACCTGCTGATGGACAACAGGGGCCAGGCGGGGCAGCACGGCGCCGGGGACACCCCCGACCCGCACGGCGCGCCCGGCGGTCCCTGGCCGGTCACCTGGGGGATCCTCGATCCGCGCAACTACCACTACCGCCGCCTGATCACCGACGCGGTGCGGGCGGTCGAGGCGGTCCGCGCGCTGCCGGGGGTCGAGGGTGACCGGGTCACGGTGGTCGGCAACAGCCAGGGCGGCGGCGTCGCCCTGGCGGTGGCGGGTCTCGTCGAGGATCTCAGCGCGGTGCTGACCACCGCCCCGTTCCTTTGCGACATGCGCCGGGCCGTCGCGCTCACCGACCTCGCGCCGTACGGCGAGATCGCCCGGTACCTGGCGGTGCACCGGGAGGCCGAGGAGGCGGTGTGGCGCACATTGTCCTATGTCGACGGCGTGAGCTTCGCGCGTCGGGCGACGGCTCCGGCGCACTTCGGGGTCGGCGCGCGCGACACCGTCTGCCCGCCGCGAACCGCCTTCGCCGCCTACAACCACTACGGCGCCGCGAACCGGAGGCCGGTCCCGCCCGAGCGGGAGATGCACGTCTACCCGTTCAACGGCCATGAGGGCGGGGAGGCCGTGCACGTCCGGCGTCAGCTGCGTTGGCTGCGCTCGGTGCTCCCCACAGCGCGAGCCTGAACGGCCCACCCCTTCCTGGTCACGGCTCCAGCAGGCTCTGGACCGGGGCACACGCGCGGCAGGGCCAGACGCGTACGGTGCCGTCGTCATGCGTCGAGACGAGCCGCTCGCCGTCCGGGCTGAAGTCGACGGTTTCCACTGAGGCGCCGAACCCCCCGAAGGTCACGGACTGCGCGGCCTCCGAAGCGCGCCACAGCCGGGCGGTGCCGTCCTTTCCAGAACTGATCACCCACTGCCCATCCGGGCTGAACGACACGTGCCAGACGGGACCCTCGTGCCCTCGCAACACCATTGGCGCGATGCCGCTCGTGACGGAGTGGATCTGCACGGTGCCGTCGAAGCCGGCACTGACGACCCGTTGTCCGTCCGGGCTGAAGGCCACGGCCCATACCAGTCCCTCGTGACCGGGAAGCAGCAGTGGTTCGGCAGTGCCGAGGGCGTCCCAGATCCGTAGGGTGCCCTCCGCGCCAGCTGTGGCGACCCTCCTGCCGTCCGGACTGAAGGCGGCGTACCGGATCTCGTCGGCGCCTCGATGGACCACCGGGGCACTCTGGCCGGTGAGGTCCCAGATTCGCAGGCTCCCGTCGTTGCTGACGCTGGCCAGGCGACGGCCGTCAGGGCTGAAGTCGGCGATCCACGCCTGCTTCTCGTGCCCGCGAAGCACCACAGGATCGTGTCTGCCGGCGAGGTCCCAGACTCGTACGCTGCCGTCGCGTCCGCCGGTGGCCACACTCGTCCCGTCCGGACTCACAGTGAGACCGTAGACGTCGCCGTCGTGGCGGCCGAGCACCCGAGGCTCGGCTGGTGTGGCCAGGTTCCAGACTCGCACCGTGCCGTCCTCGCCGCCACTGACCACCCGCTGCCCGTCCGGGGTGAACGCGGCGGCCCAGGTGGCCTTCTCGTGGCCCCGCAGGATCAGACGATCGCTGCCCGGGTCCCAGATCCGTAGCGTGCCATCATCGGCCGCGCTCACCAGCCGGGATCCATCCGGGCTGAACGCCAACGCCCAGACCCGGTTGGTGTGGCCGCGCAGCACCAACGGGTCACCAGCGCCGTTGGCGTTCCAGATCCGTACGGTCAGATCGTCACTGGTGGTCGCGACCCACTGCTCGTCCGGGCTCAGCGCGAGCCCTTCCACAGTGCCCTCGTGTCCACGCAGCACCACCGGGGCCGCCGACCCGGTCAGCGGCCACACCCAGGCCGTACCGTCGGTGCTGGAGCAGGCCAGGCGGGTGCCGTCCTGGCTGAACACCATCGTCCTGGTGGCCTCTCGTGGCCCGGTGAGGATCGTCCTGGTGGATCGTGCGGCCAGGTCCCAGAGCCGTACCGTCGCGTCGTGGCTGCTGCTGGCCAACCGGCGCCCGTCGGGGCTGAAGGCCACACCGACAGCGACCTTCGTGTGCCCACGCAGCACCACCGGTCGGCCGCCGCCA
Organism: Micromonospora salmantinae; assembly: GCF_022230905.1. NCBI lineage: Bacteria > Bacillati > Actinomycetota > Actinomycetes > Micromonosporales > Micromonosporaceae > Micromonospora > Micromonospora salmantinae. The sequence continues at coordinate 489,711 of NZ_JAKKFG010000023.1, read as the reverse complement.
CGGGCATCCCAGATCCGAACTGTGGTGTCCTCGCCAGCACTGGCGACCGTCCGTCCGTCGGGGCTGAAGGCCACTCCCCAGACCGGGCCCTCGTGCCCGCGTAGGACGAGGGGCCCAGCGGTTCCATCGACCTCCCAGATCCGGACGGTGCCGTCCGAGCCGGCGGTGACCAGTCGCTTCCCGTCCGGGCTGAACATCGGGCTCCAGACCTGTCCCTCGGGTCCGCCGGTGAGAGCCAGACCTGGCCCAGAGACGCCGTGCCCGGCCCAGGTCCACAGCCGCACCTCGCCGTCCGCCCCGGTGGCCGCCACCCGCCTCCCGTCCGGACTGAACGCCACGCCCAATGCCTTCTTGCTGCTCATCGGCACGATCGCCTGCAGTCGGTCATCGACGGCGGCCTGGCGAAGCACCATCTCCGCACCGACGGTCGGGCGGGTGGTCAGAGCGCGTCGGGCGAGGCGCTGCGCCTGCTGCGGATCGATCTGCAGTTGGTTGTTGGCCTCGACCGTCAGCTGCCGGGAAACAGCGAGATCTCGTTCGGCGGCCGCCCGGTTCGCTTGCACCAGTGCCACCGCCGCGAGGACGCTCACCACGACAACGATTGCCGCGAGCCCGGTCAACGCCACGCTGGTCCGCCGCCGTCGGGCTGCCCGACGGCGGCTCTCTCGTGCACGGCTGGTCTCCAGGAAGTCCCGTTCCAGGTCACTGAGGTCCATCACCTGGTGCGTCGCCCAGAGCGCCAACTGGACCCCCCGATACAGGAATCCGTCCACGCGGTCGTGCCGGTCCCACTCGGCGGCAGCCTCCGTCAGCCTGCGGTGGGAGCGCAGCAGATCCCGATCCTCGGTCAGCCAGCGACGCAGCCGGGGCCACTCCTGGATCAGGGCCTCATGGGCCACCATGACGCCCTTCTCGTCCGCCGTCACCAGCCGCGCGGCCGTCAACCTGCCCAGCACCTCGGCCGCGGCCAAGGGGTCTGCCCCGCCCACCAACTCGGCCAGGGGTGCCCGGCGTCGGGTGTCCTCGGTGCCGTCACCGAGGGCGGTCAGGCGCAGGAAGATGTCCCGTGCCAGCCCTCGCTGCCCCTCATCGAACTGCGCGTACACCCCCTCGGCGGTACGGGTGATGGCGCCATTCACGCCGCCCGACTCGCGGTAGTGGGCCAGTGTGATCCGCTTGCCCTGCCGCAGGCGCGACGTCTCCAACAGCGCATGGGACAGCAGCGGCAGCGCACTCGTCTGACCGCCGACGTCTGCCACTGCCATCTCCACCAACGCCGGTTCCACCAGCAACCCGGCCCGCTCGGCGGGGCCGGTGATCGTCCGACGCAGATCCTTATCGTCCATCGGGCCGATCAGCAGCTGGTGCTCATGGAGAGCGGCCACCAGGGCCGGGTAGGCGGCACACCGACCGTAGAAGTCAGCTCGCACTCCCAGCACCACGCGGACCCTGGGGACCTCCGCCGCGGCGAGCAGCGCGGCAATGAACCCCGACCGCTCCCCCTCGTCGCGACAGAGCGTGAAGAGCTCCTCGAACTGGTCCACCACGATGAGCATGTTCGCTCCCGATGGACGGGCATCAAGAATCTGCTCGATCGTCCCGCGAATGCTGGCCGGGTCATCGGCCAGGTGACGCTGGACCGTGTCACGATCCAGGTCCTGTTCATTGACGAGCTGGAACGCGAGTTCTTCCATTGGATGTTCGCCCGGCGTCATCAGCACAGTGGCCCAGATCGGCTGACCCTTGACGGGATTCTCGACCATGGCCGCTATCAGACCCGCTCGGAGCAGGGATGACTTGCCGGCACCAGACGGGGCGAAAACCGCGACGAACCGGAGACTGGTGAGCATTTCACAGAGCTGAGCCACCAGGCGCTCGCGTCCGAAGAACCATTCTGAGTCCTCCGGCTGAAACGCCGCCATTCCCCAGTACGGCCCGCGGCTGCCCCCCACCGCCCCGGCGGACGTCACGCTTGCGATCAGGCTGTGCCACCGTTCGGTCCATTCGGCCGGGTCACCGCCACAGGCGGCCACGTACGCCAGTGTCACCTGAAGGCTCGGCACGGTCTCGCCGCTGGCCGCCTTCGCCAGTGTGGTCACCGAGAAGTGCGCGCGTCTGGCCAGTTGACGGTAGGTCGGCGAACCCGCCTTCGTCCGCAGCTGGCGTAGGTCGAGCGCGAACCGCTCCAGCTCGCCTGCCTCCGGATCGAGCGGCCGCTCAGGTCTTCCCACGATGTCCCCCGTCACAGAGTTGTTTGTCAGCCTGGCGACATGATTGGCAAACAATCCATTGGCGACTATATCTAGTTCCGTGGACGCCGATCGGCGAGTGTCGGGTAGCAGCCACCGCGCGCCTAGGCGTGCGGCCACGTTCGACGACCCAACGCGATCGACGACACGGAGGAGGGCCGGGAGGGGGTGTGTGATGCACGCCAGAAACGGCACCGGCGCTGTTACCCACAGCACCGATGGCCGTCCTGGGTACGGGGGGCGTCACGCAATCCCGGATAGACAAGGGGGATTCTTATTCGATTAGGATTTCGCTATCGCGGCTGAACGTGGCCCGTTTCGGCAGTTCGCCTCGGGAACCCAACGTTCGGTGCGTCATCGATTCGCGACCCTCGCGGTCGCCGCCGGTGCCAAGTCGGCAAGGAACAGGACCAACTCCCTCCGCGTCGCCTGCTAGGGCGTGCGGTGACGGGGCGGCGACAGGTCCCGTCGCCGCCCCGTCAGCCCGCGGGAGGTCACCGCTCCACGGCGCGGTAGAGCCGGCTCACGGTCTCGGCCACGCAGACGGGCTTGCCGCCGCTGTCGCTCTCCACGGTGACCGTCACGACCAGCTGCACACCGTCGCTTACCGGCGACACGTCGGCGATGGTGGCGGTGGCGCGTACGGCGGCGCCGACCCGCAGCGGCGCGGGGAAGCGCACCCGGTTCAGCCCGTAGTTGACGCCCATCGCCACCCCCTCGACCCGGTAGAGCCCACCCGCCAGAGCCGGCAACAGTGACAGGGTGAGGTACCCGTGGGCGATCGTCCCGCCGAACGGCCCCGCCGCGGCTCGGACCGGGTCGAGATGGATCCACTGGTGGTCGTCGGTGGCGTCGGCGAAGAGGTCGACGCGGCTCTGCTCGATGCGCTGCCACGGACCGGGCCCGAGGCTCTCGCCGGTCGCGGCGGCCAACTCCTCGAACGAGGTGAACACTCTCATGCCGGATCTCCCTACAGCTAGAAGGCGTTGACGCCGGTGAGCGCGCGGCCGATGAGGAGTTGCTGAATCTGACTGGTGCCCTCGTAGAGGGTGGCCACCCGGGCATCGCGCAGGTACTTGCCGACCGGATACTCGTCGATGTAGCCGTACCCACCGAAGACCTGGACCGCGTTGTTGGCCGCGCGGACGGCGGCCTCGCTGGCGAACAGCTTGGCCGTCGACGCCTCGGTGGCGAACGGCTGGTCACGGTCGATCAGGTCGGCCACCTGCCACACCAGCAGCCGGGCGGCGGCGGTGTCGACCGCGATGGCGGCGAGCAGTTGTTGGACGAGCTGGTGCCCGGCGATCGGCTTGCCGAACTGGGTGCGCTGCCCGGCGTAACCGACCGCCGCGTCGAGGCAGCCCTGGGCGATGCCGACGCACCCGGCGGCCACCGACATCCGACCCTTGGCGAGGGTGGCCAGGGCCAGCCGGAATCCGGCGCCCTCGGCCCCGAGGCGGGCCGCGTCGGGCACCCGCACCTCGTCGAAGCCCAGCTCGCCGGTGGCCTGACCGCGCAGGCCAAGCTTGCCGTGGATCTCCCGCCGGGTCAGCCCCGGTCTGTCGGTGGGCACCAGGAACGCGGTGATTCCTCGGTGCCCGGGCCCGCCGGTGCGGGCGAAGACCAGCGCGACGTCGGCGGTGGTGCCGTTGGTGATGAACGTCTTCGTGCCGGTGAGCAGCCAGTCGGTGCCGTCGCGGACCGCACGGGTGCGCAGTGCGGCCGCGTCTGAGCCGCTGTCCGGCTCGGTCAGCGCGAAGCAGCCGAGTGCGCTGCCGGCGCAGAGCCTCGGTAGCCACTCGGCGCGCTGTTCGGCGCTCCCGTGCGCGGCGATCGACTTCGCCACCAGGCCGAGGGAGACCGAGACGATGCCGCGCACCGCCGAGTCGCCCCGGCCCAGTTCCTCAAGGACCAGGCAGTACGCGAGGTGGTCGCCGCCGGAACCGCCGTCGGTCTCGGCGATGGTCAGCCCCAGGAAGCCCAGGTCACCGAGCATTCCGACGATGGTGGGGCCGACCGATTCGCGGCGATCCCAGGCGGCCGCGTGCGGCAGCAGCTCGCGGTCGGCGAACTCGGCGGCCAGCTGGCGGACCGCCGCCTGCTCGGCGGAGAGGGTGAGGTCCATGACGCTCAAACTAGCGGTGATAGTTTAACCCGTCCAGACCGGACGGTCACCGGTCGGAAGCCAGACCGACGTGCCGCTCGGCGGTGAACGCGCGAGCCAACTCGGTACGCGACCGGATGCCCAGCCGGTGGAACACGTTGCGCAGGTGGTGGTCGACAGTACGGGTGGAGAGGAACATCCGGGCGGCGATCTCCCGGTTGGTGGCGCCCTCGGCGACCAGCTCGGCGATCCGCAGTTGCTGGCCGGTCAGCAACCGCGCCGCGGGCAGGTCCGGCGGACCGATCGACTCACCGGCCGCCCGCAGCTCCGTGGTGGCCTGCTCGGCCCAGCGCTCCACCCCGAGCAGGCTGAACATCTCGCGGGCCTGGTGCAGGTGCGTCCGCGCGTCGCGCGGGCGTCGACTGCGGCGCAACTCCTGGCCGAAGAGCAGTTCGGTGCGGGCCCGCTCGAACGTGCCGGCCTCCGTCGGGTGCAGGCGCAGCGCCGCCTGGAAGTCCCGTTCCGCCTCGGCACCGCCCCGAGGGGCGAGCAGCGCGTGGCACCGCGCGGACAGGGCCCGGCGCAGCGGGCTCGCGGTGCTGCTGGCCCACCTGTCGAACGCCGCGAGCGCGGCGGTCGCCGCCGGTCGGTGCGCCAGGTGCGCCGCCGCCTCCACCAGGTACGGGGTGGCCATCACCTGCACGAGGACCTGGCCTCGACCCGTGCCGAGCCGAGCCAGCGACGCCAACCGGTCCGCGGCCTCGGCGTGCCGGCCGTCGACCAGGTCGAGCACCGCCAGGGCCCACGCGGCGAGGGCGTGCGGGCGGCTGCCGGGCGTCGGTGACTCGCCGATCTCGCGGACCCGCCGCAGGCTGGTGTCCCGGTCGGCCCGGATCGCGGCGAGGACGGCGAGCATGCCCAGGTGGACGTTGGCGCAGTTGACCTGGCCGGTGGCCCGGGCGACACGCAGCCCGTCGCGGGAGGTCTCCGCCGCCGCCTCGTGTCGGCCCAGCCAGTACTCGGCGACCGCCCGCAGCTCCAACGCCCGCGACAGCATGGACAACTCGCCTCGTTCCCGGGCCAGCTCGACGGCGCGCTCGGCGAGCCGGTGGGCCGCGCCGTCAACGGCCACCAGCAGTCCGGCCGCCGCGGCACAGCTCAGCGCGGTGGGGGTCAACGCCCAACCGGTCAGCCGGCCGCCCAGCACCACGGCGCGGCGCAGCGCCGGCCCGGCTCGCTCATGGTCGCCCCGCAGGGTCGCCGCCACCCCGGCGATCAGACAGCCCATGACCTCCAGGGCCGGCGGGTCGTCTGGGCGCCGCAACGGCAGTGCCCGCCGGCCGACCTCGGCGTACCGGTACTGGTCGCCGGTGAAGCAGACCGCCTCGCCGGCCCGCACCAGCCCGGTCAACGCCAGGGCGCGGTCGGTATCGTCCACCGCCGCGGCGGAGGCCAACAGCGTGGCCGACGCACTCGACGCGGTGCCGCAGCGAAGCTCCAGCTCACCGCGGAGCAGGTCGGCGCGGCCTCGAACGACCGGGTCGACGCAGACCGCGCGGAGGCGGTCGAGCAGCAGCCGCGCCTCGTCGGGTTGCCCCCCGGCCCAGGCGTACCGGGCGGCGGTCAGCAGCCGGGCAGCGGTGAGCGTCGGCTGGTCGCTCAGTTCGGCGGCCCACCGCAGGGCCACCGAGGCGGCGGCCCAGCCGTCGGATCCGCCGGCCGCCGCCTGTTCCAGCTCGCCGGCGAGGACCGGATCGGCACCCGCCGTCGCGGCGGCGAGGTGCATCGCCCGGCGCAGCCGCTGCCCGTCCGCGACCAGCACCTCGGCGAGCAGTCGGTGCGCCGCGCGGCGCTCCGCGAGCGGCGCGCTGGCCGCGATCATCGTGCGCACCAGCGGCTGCGGAAAGGTGACGCCGCGTTGCTCGACGCGGACCAGGCCGGCGACCTCCGCCGGGGCGAGCGCCTCGACCTCGGCGCCGGCGGCCGCCGCGGCCCGGATCAGGGTGCCCGGCTCGCCGTCCTCGTCGAGCGCGGCGAGCAGCAGCACCCGTCGGGTCTCCGGTGGCAGCCGGTCCAGCCGGGCGCGGTACGCGCGACCCAGCGCTCCGTCCGCCGGTGGCGCGGCGGGCAGCGACTCCTCGCCGCGCCACTGCCCTGCGGTGAGCACGTCGGCGAGGTCCACCAGGGCCTGCGGGTTGCCGCCGCCGATCGTGGCCAACGCGGTCAGGGCCGACGCGGCGGGCCGGTCGGGGAGCCGGTCGACGCCCTCGCGCCCGGTCAGCCGGCCGAGTCGATCGGTGAGGACGGTGCGGCTCTCGTGCTCGCTCAGCGCGCGCAGTCGGTGTGCCGGTATCCCGTCGAGGTTGGCGGTGACGTCCGCGGTGAGCAGGACGGCGAGCGGCAGGTGCCGCAGTCGGCGGGCCACGAACGCCAGCACCTGCGCGGTCTGTGGGTCACCTCGGTCGATGTCGTCCATGGTGGCGAGCAACGGCCGGTCCCGGGCGGCGGCCGCGAGCAGCCCGAGCACCGCCATCGACAGGGTCAGGCGCGCGCTGGCCGGGCAACTCTTCCCGGCCAGCGCGCGCCGCAGCAACTGGCGCTGCTCGCCGGGCAGGGCGGCGGCCCGGTCGAGCACCGGGTCGACCAGACGTTGCAGGCCGGCGTACGGCAGGGCGGCCTCCTCGGCGAGCCCGCTGCCGGCGAGCACTGTGCAGCCACCCTCGGCGTGCCGATGGGCGTAGCCGACCAGCGTCGTCCGGCCCGATCCGGGCTCTCCGCGCAACAGCAGGGCACCGCCGGCGTTGGTCATGCCGTCGAGCAGGCTCCGGACAGCCCGGCACTCGTCGTCCCGGCCACGCAGCACGGTTAGTTGCACTCTTGATGCAGTAACCATGCCTGCCAGTGTTACCCATCGGAAACCGAATGGAAAGAGGGGGCAATATCGGGCCGGGCCGGAATCAGTCGGGCGCGACCTCGGCCAGCAGGGCGCCCACGGTCCGGGCCATCACCGCGCGGGCCTGGTCCACGCCCAACTCGAGCCCGTAGCGCAGCATCGACCAGGCCTGCCAGGTGCTCGCCGCCACCAGGGCGTTGAGCAACTGCTCCCGCCCCGCCCCGGCCTCGGCCAGCTCGACGGCGAAGAGCTCCTCGACCTCGTCGCGGACCCGTTCGATGTGCTTGAGACGGTTGCGGTGCAGCTGTTCGGAGACCGGCTCACGCATCTGGGCGGCCCGCGCCGACGGTGCGATGAGCTGGAGCAGTCGAGCCCGCTGCCGGCAGTACGCGTCGACCCGCTTCGCCAACGGCAGCCCCGGTGAGATCGGCCGGTGGGCGGCGTCCTGCTGGCGGAGCACCTCCGCGCCGCTGGCCTCGAAGAGCGTCTCCATGTCCTTGAAGTTGGTCCAGAGGGTGCGCAGCGAGATGCCGGCCCGCTCGGCGATGCGTTCCCCGGTGGGGCGGAGGTCACCCTCGGAGATGAGCGCGAGGTGCGCCTCGACGATGGCCGCGCGGGTCCGCTCGGCGCGGGCGGTACGCCCGTCCACCCGGCCCGCCACATCGACCCCGTCCATCCGCCCTCGCCCCCTCACCGCCACGGCGTCCCCCGACGTACCGCCGAGTCTAGACAGCCGTTGATCAGCGGCTTCGGACGCTCCGCCGACGCCGTCATCCGGCCCGGCCGGTCAGCGAGACGCCGCCGTCGCAGATGATGGTCTGCCCGGTGATCCAACTGGCGTCGTCCGAGGCCAGGAAGGCGACAGCGCCCGCCACGTCCGACGGCAGACCGAGGCGCCCGAGCGGGTACCGCGCGGCGACCTCGGCCTCCCGCCCGTCGTAGAGGGCGGCGGCGAAGCGGGTCTTCACCACGCCGGGGGCGACCGCGTTGACCCGGACCGTCGGCCCCAACTCCACGGCGAGGCTGGCGGTGAGATGGTTGAGCGCGGCCTTGCTGACCCCGTAGCAGGCGATGCCGGGCGACGGGCCGAGCCCGGCGATCGACGAGACGTTGACGACGCAGCCGCCGCGCTCGCTCACGCCGGCGGCCCAGACCTCCTGCACCCAGCCGAGCGCGGCGACCACGTTCACGTCGAGGATCTTGCGGGCCGCGGCCAGGTCCAGCTCGACCAGCGGGCCGTGCACCGGGTTGATGCCGGTGTTGTTGACCAGCAGGTCCACCGGCCCGAACGCCGCGCTCACCTGGCTCACCGCGGCGGCCCGGTGCGCGGGGTCGTCGGCCCGGCCCGGCACCGCGAGGGCGTGTGCCGGGCCGCCCAGGTTGGCGACCGCCTCGGCCAGCCCCTCGGGGCGGCGGGCGGTCAGACCTACCCGCGCGCCTTCGGCGACGAGGCGTTGGGCGATGGCCAGACCGATCCCGCGACTGGCGCCGGTGACGATGGCGACCCGGCCCGCGAGTCGGCCCGAATATGCATTCACGGTGCAGATAGTAGGAGCGTCGATCGGTATCGGTCAACGCCTCCGACGATCGGCCGGCAGGCCGCGCCGGCAGCACGCGCGCAGCCGTCCGACCGGGCGTGGTCAGGCGGGACCACGCCCGGTCGGACGTCGGAGCTGCGGGGCCTCAGGAGACGGTCGGCACCCCGTTCGCCGGGGGCGCGGCCGGGGTGGCGGTGTACTCGTTGACCGCCCCGTCCGCCTCGTCCGTCTCGTACGCCGGCCCGAAGTAGGTCTGCACTCCCCCGCTCACCCGGCTCAACCGCTGGCCGCCGTACCCAGAGTGGTCAGTGGCGGAGAAGCGCAGCGGCACCAGACCGGGGCCCTGGTAGCCGCCCTTCTGCACGGCGTCCAGCACCTTCTCGCGGGTGAGGTCCTTGCCGGCGGCGAGCAGCACCTGCACGAAGAGGTAGCCGACCGACATACCGTAGACGGTGTTGCCGTCGAACGGCGCGTCCCCGTTGTGCTCCTTGTTGACCTTGGTGAAGAGCTGGATCCACGGGTTCGCGGTGTCGTTCTGCATCGGCAGGTAGTTGGTGCCGACCATGCCCTCCAGCAGCGGCGCGGCGGCGCCGAGCTGCTTGGCCAGGGTCGGGTGGTCGGCGCCGACGTTGGAGACCAGCCACTGCGGCTTGAAGCCCAGCCGTGCCGCCGTGCCGACGGAGAGCGCGGTGAAGCCGGGCACGGTGGCCAGCACGACGACCTGGCAACCGGCCGCCTTGAACGCGCCGATCTGCGGCGCCACGTTGGTGTTGCTGGTGACGTACGTCTGTTTGACCGCCACGGCACCGGCGCCGAGCACCTTCTCCACGCCGGCCAGGCTGTCCCGGCCGAAGTCGTCGTCCTGACCGAGGAAGCAGACCTTCTGCCCGGCCAGGTTCGCCTTCGCGTAGTTGGCGAGGATCTTGCCCTCGACCGTGTAGTCGGGGTTGAACCCGAACGTGCCCGGATACTTGTCCGGCTGGTCCCAGCTGCGGCTGCCGGAGGCGACGAAGAGGTCTGGCACCCGGTTGCTCTTGAGGAAGTCGAGCACCCCGGTGTGCGTCGGCGTACCCAGACCATTGAGGACGGCGAAGACCTTGTCCTGGAGGACGAGCTGACGTACCACCTGCTGGGTGTTCGCCGGGTTGTAGCCGTCGTCCATGATCTTGTAGGTGATCTTCCGGCCGTGCACTCCGCCGTTGGCGTTGACGTAGTCGAAGTACGCCTTCGTCGCCGGGGCGATCTTCGAGTAGCCGGCCGAGGCCGGACCGGTCAGCGGCATGTGGGTGCCGACGACGATCTCGGTGTCGGTGACGCCCGGCACCGACGCCCCGCCGGAGCCGGGGCCGTCGTCGCCGCTACAGCCGGCAGCGGTGATGAGCAGGGCAAGGGTGCTGGCGATCGCGAGGCCGCGATGCGCGTTACGGTGCATGGGAAACACCGACCTTTCTCGGTCCGGTTGTCTGTGGGAACGGTGTGGTGGTGGGGCGCCCGGCCGAGGCCGGACCGAGGACAGCTCAGGAACGCCGGGTCGGACGCCTGGCCAGCAACGCCCGGCCGAGACGCGACAGCAGACCCTGCACACCGCCGGGGGCGGCGATCATGACGACGATCAGGGTGAGTCCGAAGATCGCCAGGGGGAGGTTGCCCTCCAGCCGCTGCGCCACAGCGGGCGAGAGCGTGAGCATCTCGGTCACCGAGTGGGTCAGATCGGGCAGGGCGACCAGCAGGACGGCCCCCCACAGCGCGCCGGTCAGTCGACCCAGGCCACCGATCACCACGGCCATCAGCAGGAACAGCGACAGGGTCAGCGAGAACGCGCCGGGTGAGACGCTCTGCGCGAGCACCGCCAGCAGCGCACCGCCGAGCCCGGCGGTGGCCGCGCTGACCACGAACGCGAGGACCTGGGTGCGGGCCACGTGGATGCCGGCGAGGCGGGCCGCCACCTCGTCGTCGCGGACCGCCCGGAAGGTACGCCCGTACCGGCTGCGGATCAGGTTCGCCAACAGCAGCAACGCGAGCAGGGTGGCCGCGCCGGTGACCCAGAGCTGCCACCGCTCGTACGGGAAGTACGGGCCGAGCGACAGCGGCGGCGGCTCCACCGGCACCGACAGCCCCTGCTCGCCGTTGAACACGCCGTCGAAGGTGACCGCCAGCGCCGGCACCACCACGGCCACCGCGAGGGTGACCCCGGCCAGATAGGGGCCGCGCAGTCGGGCCGCTGCCACACCGACCACCGCGCCTACCGCGACAGTGCTGGCGATCGCCGCAGCCAACGACAGCGGCAACAGCCAGCCGCCGGTCATCCCCCGGTCGGCGAACGCGGTCTGGCACAGCGCCACCGTGTACGCCCCGGTGGCCATCAGCGCGCCGTGCCCGAGCGACAGTTGACCGTTGAGCCCGGTGAGGACGGTCAGCCCGGCGGTCGCGCAGAGGTAGGCGGCCACGGTGGCGAGCTGGAAGTTGCGGAACGGCTCGACGGAGTAGCTGATCGCCACCAGCAGCAACCCGGCGGCCAGCACCACCGCGAGGTGGCGCAGCAGTGTGGAGCCGCGTCGCCGGTCGACCGGTCGGCCGCCCGGGTCGTCGAGCTGCTCTCTCGGCGGCACTGCCGCCCTCGTGGCGCTCACACCCGCCTCGCCGCGACCGGGGCGAACAGCCCACCGGGCCGGACCAGCAGCACCGCCAGCAGCAGGACCAGCACCGCGAGCGGGGTGAGGTCACTGCCGGCGTAGCCGCTCACGTAGGAGAGCAGCAACCCGACCACCAGCCCACCGACCACCGCTCCCGGTGGACTGTCCAGCCCGCCGACCACCGCCGCGGTGAACGCCGAGACGAACACCAGGTCCATCGCGTGCGGGTGCAGGCCCAACTCGGTCGGCAGGACCAGCATGGCGGCCAGCGCGCCCACCCCGGAGGCGAGCGCCCAGCCGAGGGTCAGCATCCCGCCGACGTTGACCCCGAGCAGCCGGGAGACCTCCGGAGCGAAGGCCGCCGCGCGCATCCGCAACCCCACCGGGGTACGGGCGAACATCCAGGCCAGGCCGCTGACCACCACGCCGATCGTGGCGAAGACGAACAGGTCGTACGGGGACAGCACGGCGACCCCGCCCACGGTGAGGGCGGACCGGCTGAACGGGGCCTCGGCGGGGCGGAACTCGCTGCCGTAAACCATGCCGAGCACGGCCTGGATCAGCAGCACCAGCCCGAGCGCGACGATCACCGGGTTGAGCGGTGAGGCGTGATCGACGTGCCGCATCACCACGCGGTCCACCAGCGCACCGAGCAGCAGGCCGGCGACGATCGCGACCACGAAGCCCAGCCAGTAGGAACCGGTCGCGGTGCTGACGGTGTAGGCGACGTACGCGGCGGCTACGGCCATCGCCCCCTGGGCGAAGTTGACGACCCGCGCCGCCCGCCAGATGAGCACCAGGGCCAGCGCGAACGCGGCGTACACCGCGCCCCGGGACAGGCCGTCGACGGTGAGGAAGACGAAGCGGTCCAACAGTCCTCCCTCCGGGGGACGAGGTGGTGGTCAGAAACCGAGGTACGCGTGGCGCAGGTCGACGTCGTCGCGTAGCTGCACCGCCGGGGCGGCGATCACCACCCGACCGAGGGACATCACGACGCCCTGGTCGGCGACGGCGAGCGCGCTGCGCACGTTCTGCTCGACCAGCAGGACGGTCAGCCCGGTGCGGTCGCGCAGTTGGCGGAGCAGGGCCATGGTCCGGGCGACGACCCGCGGCGCCAGGCCGAGCGACGGCTCGTCCAGCAGCAGCAGACGGGGGCGCCCGACCAGGGCCCGACCGAGCGCGAGCATCTGCCGCTCGCCGCCGGAGAGCTGGTGACCGAGGTGCCGGCGGCGTCGGGCCAGCGGCTCGAAGAGCTGGTAGACCTCGTCGAGGGCCCGCCCGGCGTCGGCCCGGTCGCGTCGCCACAGCCCGCCCAGCCGCAGGTTCTCGTCGACGGTCAGCTCGCTGATCACGCCCCGGCCCTCCGGGACGTGCGCCATGCCGCGCCGGACGAGCTGCTCCACCGGCGTGCCGCGAAGGTCCTCCCCGGCCAGCAGGACCTGGCCGGCGGCCGGGCGGATCATGCCGGAGAGCGCGCGCAGGAGGGTGGTCTTGCCGGCGCCGTTGGCGCCGACGACAGCGGCGATGGTGCCGGCCGGGACGGTGAGGTCGACGGCCCGCAGCACGGGCGCGGCACCGTAACCGGCGACCAGCCCCCGCACGACGAGCAGGTCCGTGCCGCTCATGGGGAGACCTCTTCCTCGACTGTGGCACCGAGGTACGCGTCGGTGACTGCGGGGTCGTCGCGGATCTCGTCCGGGGTGCCGGCGGCGATGACCCGGCCGAAGTCGAGGACCACGAGTTCGTCGCAGACGGCCATCACCAGGTCCATGTGGTGCTCGACCAGGAGCACGGCGCAGGGGTCGGTGTCCCGCCGGGGCAGGTGCCGGACCAGCTCCGCCAGCTCGGCGATGTCGTCCGCCCCGAGGCCACCGGCCGGCTCGTCGAGCAGGAGCAGCCGGGGCCGGGCGGCCAGCGCGCGGGCCAGGGCGACCCGCTGGCGTACGGCGAAGGGCAGGGTGGTCGGCGCGGCCCCGGCGTGCTCGGCGATGCCCAGCTCGTCGAGGATGGCCAGGGCGTCCCCGCGGAGCCGGCGCTCGTCGCGGTCGCTGGCCGGCAGCCCGAGCAGCGCCGGGACGAAGCCGGCACGGGCGGTGTGCGAGGCGCCGGTCATCACGTTCTCCAGCACGCTCAGCCCGGCGAAGAGCCCGGTGCCCTGAAGGGTCCGGGCGATGCCGAGCCGGGTCAGCCGGTGCGGCCGTGGCCGCAGCGGCCGGCCGTCGAGGGTGAGTGAGCCCGTCTCCGGTGCGACGAAGCCGCAGATCACGTTGAACAGCGTGGTCTTGCCGGCGCCGTTGGGCCCGATGACGCCCACCACCCGGTTGGGTGGCACCCGCAGGGACACGTCGTCGAGGGCGGTGAGGCCGCCGAAACGGACGCCGATGTGGTGCAGTTCGAGGCCGCGCTCCATCACCCATCCCTCTGTCGTGGCGGGTGTTTATTTACACTCGCAGTGTACGTTTCTCGGGTTTGGCGTCAAGACCTTCAATGCCGCCTTCACGCACGTGGACGGGGCGGCCGCCAGCGGCGACCGCCCCGTGACCGCCGTCAGGCGCTGGGACAGGTGTTGCGGTACTCCTCGATCTGCGAGCCGCTCGGGCCGGGGCAGAGGAACTGCTCGTAGCGGGTGTCGTCGTCGACGAACCGCTTCAACCAGGCCACCATCTGCCGCGCGGTCGGCGTGTTCGTGGTCTGCGGGAAGAAGTGGCTCGCCCCGTTCAGCTCCAGGTACGCCTTCTCGGCGGAGGCCGGGATGCTGTTGTAGAACGGGATCGAGTGCGACGAGACCGACGCGACACTGTCGTTCTCGCCACCGACGATCAGCGTCGGCACCCGCAGCTCGGACCAGCTCTTGTCCAGGTTCCACGGCGCCAGCGGCACCGCGGCCTGCAACGAGGGCCGCGACGAGGCCGCCTCCAGGCTGCCCCCGCCACCCATGGAGTGGCCGGCCACCGCGAGCCGACTGCTGTCGATCCGGGTACGCACCGAACTGCGCTGGGTCAGATAGTCCAGCGCGGCGAGCAACTGCCGGCCCCGGCTGTCCGGCTGGTCCAGCCGACTGTTGGTCTCGATGCCGATCACCACGAAGCCGTGCGAGGCGATGCGCGGTCCGAGCCAGCTGATGCTGGACCACGCGGCGGTGTAACCGGGCGAGATGGCGATGGCGCCGAAGGTGCCCTCGCTGGTGCTGGTCGGGTAGTAGATGACGCCGCCGCCGAAGCCGGTGACGCTCAGCGAGGACACGCTCTGCGAGGACGTCGCGAACGGGCCGCGGCTGGCCTCCAGGATCGCGGTGGTCGGGGCGGGGCCCCGCTCGTACGGGCCGGCGGCCTGGGCGGCGCCGGACGATCCGGCCAGGACGCCACCGGCGGCCAGGACGGCGGCCAATGCGAGCCGGGTGGCACGAGCTGCGACGGAACGGGGACGGGTGGTGGTTGGTGAGGACACGTCGGGCACTCCCTAAAGTCGAGGGATATCGACGTGTGTCAGTTTTGGCTGCTCCGCCGATCCCGGCATCGGCGAAATCACCAGTCCCGGCGCAGGATGCCGGGATGAGTCGTGTTTCGACCCTCTGACCTGGGGTAGCAGGGCAGGCGCCGGCCCGCACACGCGCCATGGAGAGGTTCAGCCAGTGGATTCCAGCAAGCCCGCCGAGGCGGTCAAGAACGTCGTGAAGACCGCATCAGGAAAGATCGCCGACGCCCTCAGCCCGGATGTCCCCGGTGCACCGGGGAGCGCGCCACCGCCGCTCGAGGAGCCGACGACGCCGCACGACCCGCTGCCGCCGCAGCCGGAACAGGGGGCACCGCAGACGCGCACGCCGACTGGCGCGGAGACCGGCGCGCCGACGATCGCGAACGGTCAGCAGGGGGCCTACCTCACGACCGCGAACGGGGCACGGCTACGCGACACCGACCACTCCCTCAAGGCCGGCCCGCGCGGCCCGGTGCTCCTGCAGGACCACCACCTACGCGAGAAGATCACGCACTTCGACCACGAACGCATCCCGGAGCGCGTGGTGCACGCCCGGGGCGCCGGCGCGCACGGTGTGTTCACCGCGTACGGCACCGCCGAGGCGGTCACCAGGGCCGGCTTCCTCAAGAAGGGACGCGAGACCGACGTCTTCGTCAGGTTCTCCACGGTGCTCGGTTCGCGGGGTTCGGCCGACACGGTCCGCGACACCCGTGGCTTCGCCACGAAGTTCTACACCGACGAGGGCACCTTCGACCTGGTCGGCAACAACATCCCGGTCTTCTTCATCCAGGACGCGATCAAGTTCCCGGACATCATCCACGCCGGCAAGCCGCACCCGGACCGGGAGATCCCGCAGGCGCAGAGCGCCCACGACACCTTCTGGGACTTCGTGTCGCTGCACACCGAGGCGCAGCACCACACCATCTGGAACATGTCCGACCGGGGCATTCCGCGTTCGTACCGGACGATGGAGGGCTTCGGCGTGCACACCTTCCGCCTCGTCAACGAGGCCGGGGAGACGGTGCTGGCCAAGTTCCACTGGAAGCCGAAGTTGGGCGTGCACTCGCTGACCTGGGAGGAGGCGCAGCTGATCGGCGGCATCGACCCGGACTTCCACCGACGCGACCTGTACGACGCCATCGAGGCCGGCGCGTACCCCGAGTGGGAGCTGGGCATCCAGGTCTTCCCGGACACGCCCGAGGAGACCTTCGCCGGCATCGACCTGCTCGACCCGACGAAGATCGTGCCGGAGGAGCTGGCCGAGGTGCAGCCGGTCGGGCGGCTGGTGCTCAACCGGACGCCGACGAACTTCTTCGCCGAGACCGAACAGGTCGCCTTCCACCTCGGTCACCTGCCCCCGGGCATCGACGTCACAAACGACCCGCTGTTGCAGGGCCGGCTCTTCTCGTACGTCGACACGCAGCTCACCCGGCTGGGCGGGCCGAACTTCACGCAGATCCCGATCAACCGCCCGCACGCGGCCGTGAACGACATGCTGCGCGACGGCTTCCACCAGCACGCCGTGCACGCCGGCGTCGCACCGTACCGACCGAACTCGCTCGACGGCGGCAACCCGTTCCCCGCCGGGGACGCCGAGCACGCCTTCGTCGACGTGCCGGTCACTGTCGCGCAGGCGCCGAAGGTACGCGCGAACCCGGCCTCGTTCGACGACCACTACAGCCAGGTCCGCCTGTTCTGGCTGAGCATGTCGCCGGTCGAGAAGGAACACATCATCCGGGCGTACACCTTCGAGCTGGGCAAGTGCTACCACCAGGCGATCAAGGAGCGTCAGCTGCGGAGCCTCGCCAACATCGACCCGGTGCTGTGCGAGCAGGTCGCCACCGGCCTGGGTCTGCCCGCGCCGCAGCCGACAGTGCCGCTCCCCGACGTCACGCCCAGCCCGGCGCTGTCGCAGGTCGGTCGGGAGTGGCCGAGCGACGGCCGCATGGTCGGGATCGTCGTCGACCCCGACGGTGACCTGGACGGCGTCGACGAGGTTCGCCGGGCGGTGTTCAGCGCCGGCATGGTGCCGCTGCTGATCGCCCCGCACGGCGGCATGGTGGGCGACCTGCCGGTGCAGCGCACCTTCGCCACCGGCCGGTCGGTCGAGTTCGACGCGGTCCTGCTGGCCGGAGCGCCGGCACCCGCACCGGATGCCCTGCCCGCCCGCGACGCCAAGGCGGGCACGCCGGGCCCGGCCGCCGTGGACCCCCGCGTCCTGCTGCTCGTCGAGGAGTGCTGGCGGCACGCCAAGGCGATCGGCGCCTGGGGGGCCGGTGTCACAGTGCTGGAGCAGGCCGGCGTCGCCGGCACCCCGGGCGTCGTGGCGGCGGGCTCGGGCGCCGAAGCGCTGACCGCGGTGCAGCAGTTGATGGCCGCGCACCGGGTCTGGGAACGGTTCCCCGCATCGGTCGCCTGATCCAACCACCGACGAGGGCCGTCCTCCGCACCACTGGGAGGACGGCCCTCGTCGGTGTCCGGCGCTATCGCCGGGTCCACCGCAGATGGCTCGTGCCGGCGCTACAGCTGCGCTGCTCGATCATCGCGCCGTTCGCTGTGCTCTGGCCGACAGTGCCCAGGCACAGTCCGCTGTGCGCGTTGACGAGTTGCCCGGCCTCGTTCAGGGTGAACTGTTGCGCCGGGGTCGTGTTGCAGGTGGTGAGCTGGATCGCCGCTCCGGCGTCGCTGGACGCGGCGAGCACGTCCAGGCAACGCCCACCCAACTGCACGCTCCGGTCCGAGCGCATCGCCCAGAGCTGGTGGGAGGCGCGATCATCCCGGCAGTCCCAGATCCCGAGCCGGACCGGGTCGGGTGAGTCCGGCGCGCTGATGTCCAGGCACCGCTTGCTCGCCACCCCGACGAGCCGGTTGCCCGACCGCGCCGGGGGCACGCTCGGACTCGGCGACACTCGACGGTCCGGCGTGGCGGACGGCGTGGCCCCGTCCGCCGTCGACGCCGGCCGGAAGCCCGCGGTGACCTCCCGGAACGCGTCCGCCCCGGCCGCCGGCCAGGCCGACTCGGGTGTCAACCAGGCGATGCTGTAGCCGTGACGCGCAGCCGTCGTGAAGGTGCGCTGGCGTCCGCGCATCGCGGTACCCGCCTCGCTGGTGTAGACCCACTCCAGGTCGGCGGCCTTGAGCTGGTAGTTGACAGCGAGCAGCTCGACCCGGCGGTAGTCGCGGTACCGCTCGCTGACGGCCGGGCCGCCGAGTTCGGCCAACGGGTCGCCGCGCGGCGAGTCGGTCTGGCTGACGACAAGCATCCGTTCGCCGCCCGGCTCGCGCAGTTCGACGCGCTGGCCGCGCCGGAGGATCTGCCAGTCGCGCGGCGCCGGCATCGAGAAGCCACTGCTGTCCCGGTAGACCGACCACGAGATCGGCCGGAGCGCAGCGGTCGTCGGTAGGGCACCGGGCGTCGACGGCGCACCCGCCACGGCGGCGTCCACCAGCTCGGCCCCTCCCCCGGCCGGCCGCGACGCCCGGCGGGTGGCCAGCGGAACCCCGACCGCCAGGCCGAGCGCGACCACTGCCGCGAGACCACCGAGGAGCCAGGTCCGCCGTCGGCGGGCCGGTCCCGGACCGGCACGATCCGCCGCCACCGGGGCCGACGACCGGGGTACGTCGGACGCGTCGACCGGATGGGCCGTGATCGCCGGTGGTGCGGGCACGGCGGGCGCCGGACGCCACGTCACCGCGATGGGTGGCCGCGGTGTGCCCTCCAGCACGGCCCGGAGCAACTGCTCGGCCGCGTCGGCGTCCATCCGCTCGGCCGGGTCCTTGCGCAGCAGACCGGCCAGCACCGGTGCGAGCGGACCCGCCCGTCGCGCCGCGGGTGGCGGCTCGGTGACCAGCGCGGTGAGGCTCATCAGACTCGACGGCCGGGCGTACGGCGACTGGCCCTCGACGGCGGCGTACAGGGTCGCGCCGAGCGACCAGAAATCCCCCTCCGGGCCCACCGTGCCCCGCATGGCCCGCTCGGGAGAGACGTACGCGGGCGAGCCGAGCACCACACCGCTGAGGGTGAGGTTCACGTCCTCGACGGCGGTGGCCAGGCCGAAGTCGGTGAGCACGATCCGGTCGTCCGCGCCGACGAGGATGTTCGCCGGTTTGACGTCGCGGTGCATGATCCCGGCGCGGTGGGCGGCGCGCAGCGCGCCGAGCACGGCCAGCCCGATCTCGGCCGCCCGCACCGGCGCGACGGGGCCGTCGGTGGTGATGGTGTCGTGCAGCGAACGGGACGGCACGTACTCCATCACGATCTGCGGGTCGCCGTCGGCGCTCAACAGCACATCGAAGACCCGGACGACGTTGACGTGGTCGAGTTGCGCGATTGCCCGGGCCTCCCGAAGTGACCGGACCCGCAATTCCTGTCGCGCCTCAATGGTCAGGCCGGGGGGTGGAACGATTTCCTTGATGGCGACGTCCCGTTGCAGCATTCGGTCGCGGGCTTTCCACACTCGACCCATTCCGCCCTGGCCGATGAGCTCGACGACGTCATACCGATCGGTAACAAGAAGCGGCAACATCTGCGACACCCGGAGAGGCTACCTGGCACGTCGTCGAACAATTTCCGGCAGTCGAAGCGAACCACCGTATGTGATCCGGCTCATCCCCGCCGGCAACGTCGTTTGTGGAGCGAAAGACGGCGTGGGCCAACCGCGCTCGCGCCATGGTGCTTGACACTCGACGTCAAGTGCTTGACGATGGGTGTCAAGTAGCGGAGGAGGCAGCATGTCGCCAACCCACCAGGAACTGACCGAGCAGCTCATCCGGTTGATCGACATCCGCCTGCTCGACCCCCTGGAAATCCTGGTCGACGGCCACGACGCCATCGACCCGCTGCGCACCGTCATCCGGGATCGGGCCCGATCCTGGGCGACCACAATCGTCAGCGGCGACGACCGGGCCGCCGTCAGCGTGGTCATGCGCGCGATCGCCACCCTCTACCCGGGGGACGGACCGTTCGACCCACCCAACGACTGGTGGCGCAGCCCTTTCGGCCAGGCCGTCGCGCGACGGGTCGGCCACCCGACCGCCGAATCCGTGTCGTACGCGGTGGCCGGCGCCATGCTCGGCATCACCCGCCAGGGCGTCCACGACCTGGTCTCCCGCGACAAGCTCGCCCGCCACCCCGAAGGCGGCGTGCGCTCCGCCTCCGTACGCGACCGACTGCTCAAGGAAGGGAACCGACGTGTCTGAGACCATCATCGACTCCGGGACCGTGCCCATCGCGATCCGCGACTTCGGCGGACCCGGACAACCGCTGCTGCTCCTTCACGGCGCCGGCGGCAACCTCGCCCAGATGACCACCCTCGCCGAGCACCTGCGCCCGACCCACCGGGTGGTCACCGTCGACCTGCGCGGTCACGGCCGGTCCGGAGACGGCCCGTGGCGCTGGAACGCCGTACTGGCCGACCTGGCCGCCGTCGCCGACCACCTCGGCCTCACCTCCCCAGCGGTGGTCGGCGTCTCCCTCGGCGGCATGCTCGCCACTCTCTGGGCACAGCGTCACCCGGAGTGCCCCGGTGCCGTCAGCTTCGACGGCAATCCGCCGTTGAACCGTCCGGACCAGCTCACCGGGCTGGATCCGGCGCAGACCGAGACCGAGCTGGCCAAGCTGCGGGCCGTATTCGACGGGATGGCCGCGATGCTGGCCGAGCCGCTCACCGCCGAACAGGTGGCCGCCATGCTGGCGGGGCAGCGGGCCATGGCCCAACGCTACGGCGCCGCACCCGACGACTGGGTAGCGGCCGTCGAACGCAACCTCGTGCCCGGCGACGACGGCCGCAGCCGGCTGCGGCCCGGCCCGGACCTCACCCGGCAACTCCGGGACGCCATGGACTCCCTCGAGCTGATGCCCGCCTACCGCGACGTCCGCTGCCCGCTGCTGCTCGTCCTCGCCACTGAGGACCTGCCCGAACAACAGCCGTTCCACAGCCTGTACGAGGCGTACCGCAAGGTCACCGCCGAACGGCTTGCCACCGTGGACAACCCGTCTCTGCGGGTGCGGCAGCTCGCCGGCGCCAGCCACGCGATGGTCGCCGAACGCCCACAGGAGCTCGCCACCCTCATCACCGACTTTCTCAACCCTCACAACTGAGGGCGGCCCGCAGGAGCCCGCCTCCTGGCGAAGGGGCCCTGGGTGGCACCCGCACCGGTCGCGGCGGAATCAGCCGATGTCGGCCAGCCGGGGCAGCACCTCGCCGCCGAGCCGCCGGGCGAACTCGATCGGGTCCCGATCAGGCGTCACCTGCACCTCGCTCACCCCGGCTCGGAACCGCCTACGGATCGGGTCCGGCGGCGTTCATTACCGCACCATGACAATTCGTGGATCACGTGCGGATATCCGGCTGGCAGCTTTCGGTGGGTGATCCAACAGCTGTCTCCCACCGAGCCCCGGCCCGCCGAGCTGGAGCCCAACGCGCCGCGCGTCCGGTTCCGCCACCGCCAACGGACCGGACCCGCCCCTGCCTCCGCGCCCGCACCTGCCGCCGGATCACACCGGGCGCAGTGGGCGGATGCCGCGAAGGGCGTCTGCATCATCCTCGTCGTCCTGTGGCACGTCGTCGTGAAGGACTACCTCCAGATCGACTGGCACATCGGCGTACCGGTGCCGGGCTTCTGGGGAACGCTGGGCGAGCAGTTCCTTCCGCTGCGGATGCCGCTGTTCTTCACCATCTCGGGCGTCTTCGCGGCGAACGCCGCCCAGCGGCCGTGGCGGGTCGTCGCCCGCAGCCGGATCGCCGGGTTCCTCTACCTGTACGCCGTCTGGCTGCTGATCCACACAGTGGTCCTCGCCGCCGCGCCGGAACTGCCGACCGACCGGGCCACCTCGGCGCTCGGCCTGCTGGAGCAGCTCACCATCACGCCGTCCAACCTCTGGTACCTGTACGCCCTGGCGCTGTACTTCACGATCGCCAAGTTGACCCGCCGGGCGCCCCGCGCGCTGGTCCTGGTCCCCGCCGCCGCACTGTCCGCCGTCGCCGCCGCCGGCCTGCTCGACACCCCGGGCAACCGCGCCGGCCTCTACCAGAACCTGGTCTTCTTCCTCGCCGGCCTGTACCTGCGGCCGCAGATCCAGCAGTGGGCCGCCACCGCCAGCCGCCGCCGGCTGTTGCTGACCTCGGGTGGCTACGTCCTGGCGCTCGCCGCGATGGCGGTGACCGGCGCCCAGCAGTGGCTCGGGGTATGGCCGGCGGTCTCCGTGGTGGCAGTGATCTTCGGCATAACCGCTGCTGCCCGGCTGTCGCGGTGGTCGGCGCTCAGCAAACCGCTGGCTAGGCTCGGCCGCATCACGTTGCCGATCTACGTCATTCACATGCCGGTCCTGGCCCTACTGCACCGGCTGTTGCTCGTACCGGTTTCCGGGCTGGGTGGGTCGGCTCAGGGCCTGATCGTGCTCGGTTATCCGATTCTGCTGAGCGGGCTGGTGATCGGTCTGAGCCTGGTCGTTCACCGCGGGCTGCTGGCGGTTCGCGCGGGCTGGCTGTTCGCGCTGCCCGGCACGCGCCGGTTGGAGGCGGCCGGATGAGCGCCCTCGCCGAAGCCCTGATCGACCTGGACGCGATCGCCAGCAACGTACGGTCGATCGCGTCGGTCACCGGCACCGGACTGATGGCTGTGGTGAAGGCCGACGGGTTCGGCCACGGCGCGGTGCAGGTGGCCCGGGCCGCGCTGCGCGCCGGCGCCTCCTGGCTGGGAGTGACCTCGACGGCCGAGGCGCTGACCCTGCGCGACGGGGGTGTGACAGCGCCCACGTTGAGCTGGCTGCACAGCCCGGATGACGACTTCGGTATGTTGATCAAGAGTGGCGTCGACGTCGGCGTGTCCACGACGACGCACCTGCACGCCGTCGCCGACGCGGCCCGTCTGCTCGGCGTACCGGCGATGGTGCAGCTCAAGGCGGACACCGGGTTGTCCCGCAACGGGGCCGCCGGGGATGACTGGCCCGAGTTGGTCGGTTGGGCCCGCAAGTACGAACGAGAGGGTGGGATCCGGGTGCGCGGGGTGTGGTCCCACCTCGCCGACGCCGACCTGCCGGGCGCCCCCGCGCTCACCCGTCAGGTGGCGATCTTCGAGGAGGCGCTGCGGACCGCACGGTCGGCTGGCCTGGACCCTGATCTCGTCCACCTGGCCAACTCGGCGGCCGCGCTCTCCGCACCGCGGACCCGCTTCGACCTCTGCCGGATCGGGATCGCCCTCTACGGCGTGGACCCGTTCGGCGTGAGTGGTCCGGGCGAGTTCGGGCTGCACCCCGCGATGACCCTGCGGACGAGCGTGGTCAACGTCAAGCGGGTGCCGGCCGGCACCGGCGTCTCCTACGGGCCCGAGCACGTGACCGGCGCGGCGACCACGCTGGCGCTGCTGCCGCTCGGCTACGCCGACGGGCTGCCCCGGGCCGCGGGTGGCCGCGCCTCGGTGTGGCTCGCCGGCCGACGGTGCCCGATCGTCGGGCGCATCGCCATGGACCAGTGCGTGGTCGACGCCGGGGATCTTCCGGTGACGATCGGCGACCCGGTCGTGGTGTTCGGCCCGGCCCAGGGCGACCAGCACCCTCCGACGGTGGTCGAGTGGGCGCGCTGGGCCGACACCAACCCACACGAGATCTTGACCGGCATCGGGGCCCGGGTGGCCCGCGAGCACCTCCATGGAAGGGCACGGAACTCATGACAACCCGACTGGCAGTGCTGTACGGCGGGCAGAGCGGCGAGCACGAGGTGTCCTGCCGCTCGGCGGCGAGCATCCTCGCCCACCTGGACGGTGGGCGGTACCAGGTCACCGAGGTGCTCATCGACCGCGACGGCGGGTGGCACGTCGGCGGTCGACCGACGCCCCTGCCTGCGGCGTTGCGCGTCCTGCGTGCCCAGGACGTGGTGTTCCCGGCCCTGCACGGCCCGTACGGCGAGGACGGCACCGTGTCGTCGCTGCTGGAGTGGCTCGGCGTGCCGTACGTCGGCAACGGCGTCTTCGCCAGCGCCGCCGGCATGGACAAGGGGGTCACCAAGCGGCTCCTCGCGGCGGAGGGCCTGCGGGTCAGCCCGGGGGTGACCCTACGTCCCGGCGAGGCCCTGTCGCCCGAGGACCAGCGTCGGCTGGAGCTGCCGGTCTTTGTCAAGCCGGCCCGCGCCGGGTCGAGCCTGGGCGTCTTCAGGGTGGACGACTGGGCGGGAGTTCCCGCCGCGCTGGAGCAGGCCCGCCAGGTCGACCCGAAGGTGCTCGTCGAGCAGGGAGCGCGGGGACGCGAGATCGACGTGGCCGTCCTCCAGCACCCGGACGGCCGGGTACAGGCCGGCCCGCCGCTGGAGATCCGGGTGACCGGCTCCGGATTCTTCGACTACGACGCGAAGTACGACGGCGGGGCGATCTTCCAAATTCCCGCCCCACTCGACGCGGCGACCACCGAGGTGCTTCAGGACCGTGCGATTCGCGCCTTCCAGGCCCTCGACTGCCGTGGGCTGCTGCGGGTCGACTTCTTCCTGCCCACCGAGGGGTCGCCCGAGCCCATCGTGAACGAGGTCAACACGTTCCCCGGCTTCACCGCCGCGTCCCAGTTCCCGCAGATCTGGCAGCAGGCCGGCATCGAGTTCGCCGCACTGATCGACATCCTGATCGCCGGTGCGCTGGCCGACCAGGACCACGGCCACCACAGCGGGTTGCCCCGGCCGGCCCGAGCGGTCGACCACCTGGTGTGAGCGCCGGTCGGTGCCCGGTCACCTGATCGGGCACGCCCGGGGCGCTCGGGCGCCGTCGGACCCGACGATGGTGACGGTGGTGGCGGCGTTCGCCGCGCTGACCTGCGCCGCGGCGGCGACCGTCGTGCAGATGATCTGGTCGACCGCGCGCCCTGACAACGCCTGCGCGGCGATGTTCGCCCGCACCGTGAGGTCACCGGACTTGTTGTCGCCCGCCGTCACAGTGACCGGGTCCAGGCCGGCCGGAACGTCGCTGGTGAAACCCTGGGCGCGTTCGTTCTCCTGCGGACCGGCTGCGAGCAGCGAGAGCGCGGCGGCGGGCGACGGGTCCGTGTTGACCGGGCGGAGGACCAGCACCAGTTCGTCCTGCGCGAGCAGGTAGAGCCAGCTGCCCTGGGCGGGGCCGCTGATCGGCGGACGACCGGTGATGACCGCACTGGGTCGTACCCCACAGCCCGCCGCGAGCAGCGTCAGAAGCAGTCCGCCGGCGAGCAGCGCACGGCCCGTTCGTCGGCCGGTCACCGGACACCTCCGGTGTCCGCCGTTTCGCGGGGCAGGCGGAGGGTGAACACCGCGCCGCCGTGGGTGCCGTTGCCCGCTACGAGACTCCCCCGTCGCTCGCCGTGGCGGTGCAGACGCGCGTTCTCCCAGGAGATGGCGAGGCCGAGGCCGCTGCCCTCGGAGCGGGTTCGCGCGGTGTCGGCCTTGTAGAGGCGGTCGAAGACGTGCGGCAACACCTCCGGGTCCAGTCCGGGCCCCCGGTCGGCCACCTCGATGGTGACCCAGCCCGGGTCGGCGCCGAGTCGTACCGACACCGGTTCGGCACCGTGCCGGAAGGCGTTGCCGACCAGGTTGGCGACGATCACGTCCAGTCGGCGAGGGTCGAGTCGAGCCACGATGCCGGGTGGCAACTCCGTTCGTACCCGGTCCAGCCAGCCGCGGATCCGCAGGGTCGCGGTCACCGCCGCGGCCACGTCCACGTCGTCCAGGGCGAGCCGCGCGGTGCCGGAGTCGAACCTGCTGATCTCGATGAGGTCGTTGACCAGTTGGGTGAGGTTCTGCGTCTCCTGGCTGACCAGCCGGGCGGCCCGGCCCGCGTCCCCGGGCAGGTGTTCGGCCTCCTCGTCGAGCACGTCGGTGACCGCCGTCATCGCGGCCAGCGGCGTCCGGAGTTCGTGCGAGACGTCGGCCACGAAGCGGCGGGCGTCGGATTCCATCCGCCGCAGCTCGCCGACCTGCCGCTCCAGCGTGCCCGCGGTGTCGTTGAAGGTCCGCGCCACATCCGCCAGCTCGTCGGCGCCCCGGACCGTCAACCGGGTGCTCAGGTCGCCCTCACCGAGGCGGCGCGCCGCCCGACTGAGGTCGCGGACGGGTCGCAGGACGCCGCGGGCGGACAGCAGGGCCAGCAGGACGGCGAGGACCAGGGACAATCCGCCGGTCAACCACGCCCTGCTGGCGAGCCGGTCGATGCTCTGCTGCTCGGGCACGAGATTGCGCACCGAGTAGACCTCCACCCCGGACGGGCGGGACGTGCCGTCCGGGCGGTCCAGCGCCAACTGGGTACCGATGAGCAGCGCGGGCTCTCCGGAGAGTGAGACCCGTTGCCAGGCGATGCGACCGTCACGGACCTTCTGCCGCAGCTCGGGGGTGAGCGGGTCGGCGAGCTCGGAGCCGCCCTGTGCCCGCATGTCCCGGTAGACGACCACCGCGAAGCTCTCCCGGTCACTGAGGCGCTGGGCCAACAGTTGGAGGTCGTCCTGGGTCGGCGGAAGCTGGGCGATCGGGTAGACCTTGGTGAGCTGGTCGGTCAGCGACATCACCGCGGCGTCCTGCGCCTGCTGGAGGATGACGTTCCGAGCCTGGAAGTAGCTGCCACCGGCCACCGCCACCGTCGTGGTCACGCCCAGCAGCGCGAACGCCAGGACGAGCCGGACCCGTAGACCCGAGACCCATGCGCCGACCCGGCGCCACTGTGTCACAGCGGCCCGAACCGGTATCCGAAACCACGTACCGTCTGGATGAAGACCGGCGCCGACGAATCGGCCTCGATCTTGGCGCGTACCCGCTGGACGCACGCGTCCACGAGTCGCGAGTCGCCGAGATAGCCGTGCTCCCACACGGCCTCCAGCAACTGCTGGCGGCTGAGCACCTGGCCCGGCGTGTGCGAGAGTTCGAGCAGCAGCCGCAGCTCCGTCGGGGCGAGGCTGACCGGCGTTCCGTCCTTGCTGACCACCAGCGCGGCCCGGTCGATGGTCAACTCACCGTGCTGTTCCAGGCCGGTCCGCTCGCCGCCGCGCCGCGAGTCGCCACCGGTCCGTCGCAGCACCGCGCGGATGCGCGCCTCCAGCACCCGGGCCTGCACGGGCTTGACCACGTAGTCGTCGGCGCCGGCCTCCAGGCCCGCGACCACGTCCATGTCGTCGTTGCGGGCGGTGAGCATGATGATCGGCAGGTCGCCGAGCTGCCGGATCCGGCGGCAGACCTCGAACCCGTCCATCCCGGGCAGCATGAGATCGAGGACCACGACATCGGACGGGGTCGCGCGCAGCCGCTCCAACCCCTGCTCACCGGTGCCCACGGCGTGCACGGTGTGGCCCTGTCGGGTGAGCGCCAACTGCAGTCCGTCGCGCACCGTCTGGTGGTCTTCGATCAACAGCACCTGGGACATGTCGTCAAGTATCCCATCATGAGATCTTTCGGGTTTCGGTCGTTGGCGGTGGCTGCGCTCGGCTCCGCGGGGAGGGCGGCACCGCGAACTCCGTCGAACGCACCAGGAACACCACAGCGCCCACCAGGAACATCGTCGACGCGGCTGCGGCCACGATGGCGATCAACAAGCCGCGCTGCACCGACGCGGCCAGACCGGGCACGACCACCAGCAGCGCCCAGACCAGTACAACCAGCCCGACTGCGGCCTCGGCCAGCCTGCGCCAGAGGCTGCCACCGTCCGAACCTCCGGTCGTGTCGCGGCCGTCGGACCAGGCCGCCAACGCTGCCGCCGCCAGGCAGAACAGAGTCGCCCCGAGCAGTACGCCACCGAGCACGTCGCTGAAGCGGTGCCAGCCCGCGATCATCGTGGCGGCGGCGATCACCGAGACACCCGCCGCGCCCGGCGCCGCCAGCCAGCGCCGGGCCCACCCGGGCAGGACCAGCATGAACGCCAGCAGCAGGGCGGTCGCCGCCGCGACATGGCCGCTGGGGAAGCTGTTGTGGGTGGTGGAGCTCAGGATCTGGAGATCCGGGCGGGGCAGCTCCGACTTCACAGCGCCGGCCAGCAGCACGGCGCAGACGACAATGCCCACACCGGCCACCCCCGCCACCAGCCGCCGGCGGAGCACACCCACCAGCAGCACCACACCGAGCAGGGCCGCGATGAGGCTCGGGCTGCCGAAGGTGGCCAGCACGGTCTTGGCCGGGCCCACCAGCACGGTCTGCTGCTCGTACCCTCCGCCCCGCTCGGCGCGCGGCAGGAGCACCCCGTCCAGCCACTGCCCGGGGTACGTCCGGACGAAGACGGCGGCGGTGAGGGTCAGGGCAACCAGACCGGACAGCGCCGCCACGAGCAGTCGAAGCCCCAGCGGCACCGCCGCGCGGGCGTGGGGCAGCGGTCGCGCCGGACCGGGCGTCGACCGCCCGACGGAGTACAACGATCCGATGGACATGGCGACCATGCTCGCCCCGGAAGGTCCGTACCCCATGCTCGGATTGTCTTGGTTCTGTCACAACCACCCACACCGCTTCCGGAAAAGCGGATCGTCGGCGGTGGGCCGGGTGGACCTGGACGGCGCGGCGGGATTCACATGCTTACATGCAACGATGTTTTACCCAGCCGAGATCAGCCACCACTAGGGTCAGGACGCCGATCGATGTTTCGGTCGGCGGTGCGAAAAATCCATCCGGAGTGAGTTGGGGAACCGGAAGGTGTTGGCAAATGCAGGGAATTCCAGTGGCCAGCCTGGTCATCGGCATCGCATCCTCGCCGGCCGAGCGGCGACATCTGGCCCGACTGCTCGGCGGCAGTGACGCCTTTCTGATCGTCTCGACAGTCGAGCAGGCACGAGGGTTCCTCGGGGTGGTCGAGGCGCCTGCCGCCCCGGCTCCCCCGACCGCTGTGGCGCTCGCCGAGGTGGCGCCGAGCCCACAGCCACCCCCACCGGATCTGGCCGTCGACTCCGACCGCCGGGTGCTGCGCTGGCGCGACCAGGAGATCGACCTGACCCGGTTGGAGCACGACGTCCTGCTCTGCCTGGTGCACGCGCCCGGTCAGGTCTGGACCTACGAGCGCCTGCACCTCGAGGTCTGGGGCAACCGGCACCTCGGCCGGGGCTCCGACATGCACTCGGTGATCCGCCGGGTGCGCGGCAAGCTCGCCAGTCTCAACGCCACGGCGACGATCCACTCGGTACGCGGCGTCGGCTTCCGGCTCGCCCCCGTCTGATCACCCCGGGCGCGGTCCGGCCCGCCTGGTCGGGGACCAGGCGGGCCGGACTTCTTCGGCTAGTGCTCGGGCGTCAGCACTTGATGGGCGCCAACCCGAAGTTCTCCACCGTCGGAGTGGCGGTGTCGATCCTGGTCTGACGGGTCTGCGGCTTCCAGCCGTCCTTGGCCACGATCATCGTGAGCGGGTTGTTGCGGCGGTCCACCCAGTAGGCGTACTTGCCCTCGGCGTCGGTGGCGAAGGTGTACGACGCCGCCCACGAGTCGACCTGCACTACCGCGCCGGTGAGCGGCGAGGTCGCACCCTGGCAGCTGGTGCCGGTGACCGTACCCATGAGCTTGCCCCAGGTCTTCGGGGGGTTCGCGGTCATGGTCACCGCGACCGGCGCCACCGAGTACGGGGTGTTCTCGGAGATCGCGACCGCGCCGGAGTAGGTGCCCGGCTGGTCCACGTTCGCCGTCAGACCGACGGTGACAGTGACCTTCGCACCCGGCGCGAGGGTGACCGCCGACTTGTCGATGGTCATCCAGCTGACGTCGGCCGCCGACTCGGAGCATCCCTCGAAGCCCGGGAGCACCTCGCTGTCCGGAGCCGCGTTGAAGCTGCCGGACGAGCCGCCGATCTTGTAGAAGCCGCACGCCGCGCCGCCGCGGTACCGCGCGGTGTTGGAGTTGGGCAGGTTGGACCACGAACCGGCGGCCGGGTCGAAGGCGAAGCCGGCGTTGCTGATGGCCCCACCCTGCGAGCCACCGACAACCAGGAGCTTGCCGCTGGCGACGGCGTACGAGCTGGCCCAGTTGTCGGCCGGTGCGTCGGCGATGGCGGTCCAGGTGTTGGCGCCCGGGTCGAAGGCGTAGCTGGACTTCTGCGCGGCGGAACCGTCGTTGCCGCCGGTGCAGTAGAGGACGCCGTCGATCCCGCCGCAGGAGGCGAAGGCCACCGACTTCGGGTAGTTGGCCATCGTCTCCCACTTGTCACCGGTCGGGTCGTACCGGACGACGCTGTTCGACATCGGCAGACAGGCCGCCGTCGTGCAGCCACCGACCGCGTACAGCTTGCCGTCGACGACGGCCTGACCGGCCGCAGCCCGCGGTGCCGGGTTGTCGGCCAGTTCCGTCCAGGTGTTGGCCCCCGGGTCGTAGGACCAGGTGGCGGAGTCCGGGCCGGCGTCGCCCCAGCCACCGCTGACAATGATCTTGCCGTTCACCACGCCCGCGGTCACCGCGTTACGCGCGCCGGGAAGGTCGGCGATCGCCGTCCAGGTCTGTGCGGCCGGGTCGTAGGCGTAGTTCTTGGTGGTGGATGCCTCACCGTCGCCACCACCGAGCGAATACACCTTGCCGTCCAGGTTCACCACCCGGTTGTCCATGATCGTGGCCGGGTAGTTGGCGATGTCGGTCCACGGCGCCGCCTGCGGGCCGACCGCCGCGGCAGCCGCCTTGGCCTCCTTGCCGGACGCCTTGGCGGCGAACGACGTCGGTACGGTGAGCCGCTGCTCCGGCGCGCCGCTGGACCCGAGCACCTGCTGGCGGGTGACCTTTGAGCCGTCCGCCCGCAGGAGTTCGAACCCGTTGTCCCGCTCACCGAACTTGACCTCGACCGGCGCGCCGCCGGTGTTGGTCACCGTGAACGACTTGCTGGTCTTGCCGTTGGGCATCTGGAGCGTCGCGCTCAACTGCGTCGGCGTCACCGCCAGTCGACCGGCCGCGAGCTGGAAGTTCGCGGTGGTCGCCCAGTCGGCCTCGACGTCGACAGGCTTGGTCTGGCTGACGTAGTTGCCGGCGGTCGCCGTGAACGGGTGCTCGCCGGTGAGCGACGAGTAGATCCAGTAGAAGCCGTCGGCCAGCCCCGGGTCGTCCGGGGTCGCCACGGTGACGGCCTTCTCGGCGGGCCGGTCCTTGCTGGTGACTGTCGCGCCGTTGACGTAGCTGTCGTCGTTCTTGTCGCGGACGTTGCCGACGACCAGACCGCCGTCGACCGGCACGCAGGTGACCTGGCTGCCGATCAGGACGTTGTCGACCTCCCACCACCACTCGTACGAGGCGTCGTAGTAGTGGAACCGAACCTGCACCTGCGCCTGGCCGGCCGCCTGCGGGATCGGAATTTCGGTCAGCTTCGGTCCCCGGACGTCGGTCTCCTGCCGGAGCACGTTGGTCCAGGTGGCGCCGCCGTCGATGCTCAGGTCCACGTCGGCGGTGTCGTCGTTGAGCTGGTTGAAGTCCTGGTTGAACCGGATGACCGGGGCCGTGACGCTGGTCAGGTCGACCATCGGGCTGACCAGGGAGGTGTCCTGGCTGGTGCCGGCACCGTAGTTGTCGCTGTCGATCATCGCGAAGTTGCCGCTGCCGCCGGTCAGGTTGCCCCGGTCGCCGTCGTCGGTGAACTTCCAGACCTGACCGCTGCCCGCGTCGTCCACGACGGTCCAGCCGGCCGGCGTGGTCGTGGCGTCGAAGGTCTCGTACTCACCGTCGGAGCCGGTCGTGTATCCGGGCGCGGTGGTGCAGACGCTGCTGTCCACCGGCACGGCGACGTTGGCGGTGGCGTTGCCCGAGCCGACCACGACCTGCTTGGTGACGGTCTGGTAGCCCGGGTACTGCGGCTCGTACTTCAGGGTGTACGTCTGCCCGGCCGGCAGCTTGATGCTGTAGCGGCCGTTGGACGGGGTCGTGTAGTCGTAGACGCCGGACACGCCGGTCACTGTCACCTTCGCGTACAACGGCCAGCCGTGGCCGGAGCCGTCGGTGACCGCTCCGGTGACGTTGATACTCGCCACCGCCGTGAGGGCGACGTTGAGCGTCGTGGTGGCGCCCTTGGCGACAGTTGCCGTCTTGGTGGTGCTGGCATAGCCGAACGCCGCGACGGCGACCTGGTAGTCGCCGGTGGGGAGCTGGGTGGAGAACGTGCCGTCGGCACCGGTGGTCAGCTCACGCTCGGAGGCGCCGGTGAGCGTCAGTGTCGCGCCGGCGATCGGGGCGCCGGAGGTCGCGTCGGTGACAGTGCCGGCCAGCGTGCCGACGTCGCCGGTCGGGGCGGCGTTGAGCAGCGCGAGGGCGTCGAGTCGGCCTTCGCCGTAGACGTTGTTGTCGGCGGCGGTGCCGCCACACTGGTCGTCGGCCTTGTCGATCGCGGCGCCGTTGAGCAGCGCGCGGGTCGCGTTGACGTCGCCGACCAGCGACGGCGCGGCCGAGTACAGCAGCGCGATCGCGCCCGCGAGGTGCGGTGAGGCCATCGAGGTGCCGCTGATGCTGCCGTAGGCGCTGCCCGGGATGCTCGACCGGACGTTCACGCCCGGCGCCGAGATGTTGGGCTTGATCTCGCCGTTCTGACCGGCGCCGCGGGAGGAGAAGCCGGCGACGTTGTTGTTGCTGTCGTACGCGCCGGTCGAGTAGTTGCTGACGAGGCTGCCCGGCGAGCCACTGGTCTGGCAGGCCGGCCCGCTGTTGCCGTTGGACCAGGCGCCGAAGATCCCGGACGCGGCCCAGGCGTTCGTCACGTCCTCCATGAACGGCTCGTTGGACGGGTCCCGGGTGCCCCACGAGTTGTTGATGATGTTCGGTCGCTTGCTCGCGTCCGCGTTCTGACCGTTGAGGTCCAGCGGTTCGAGCATCCACTGACCGGATTCGACCAGAGCGGCGTCACTGGGGCAGCAACCGTTCGCCGCGATCCACTTGACCCCGGGGGCGACACCGATCTGGTTCGCGCCGTCGGAGCCGGCCATGGTGCCCATCGTGTGCGTACCGTGGCCGTCGCCGTCGCAGGGGGCGGTGGCGCAGGCCCCGGTCGCGTTGGCGGCGTTGAACCAGTTGTAGTTGTGGTCGAACGTCCCGTCGCCGTTGTTGCCCCGGTAGGAGTTCACCAGCGCCGGGTGGTTGAACTGCACCCCGGTGTCGATGTTCGCGACGGTGATGCCCTCGCCCTTGACGCCGTACTGGGACCAGACGTCGTCGGCGTTGATGTTGGCGATGCCCCACTCCAGGGCGTTCACGGTCTTCTCGTCGGTGCCCTTGGTCGTCTCCGGCACCTTGTACGCGACCGGCGCGTAGAGGCCCTCGACCTCCGAGTGCCCGGCGAACTTCTGGGCCATCGCCAGCGAACCGCTGTTCACCTTGATGGCGTTGGTGGCCCAGAAGGTCTGGTATTTGGTGCCCGAGCTGTCGAGGTCGGCCCGGATCTTGCCCTGGCTCGCTGCGGCGGTCTTGCGCAGCGCGTCCGCCACCGCCGTGCCACGCTTCGACCAGTCCTTGATGGCGCTGGCCTTGCTCAGGTCGGCCCGGTCCTTGAACCGGATCCAGAAGTCCCCTTCACTCTTGGCCTGGAGTTGCTTGGCGAGCTCCGGTCGGATCTTGTCCCCGGTCTGGGCGCCCGCCCCCATCGCACCGCCCGGCGCGGCCTGCGCGCCCGAGCTGATCGTCGCCAAGCATGTCGCGGCGAGGATCGTCGCCGCGCCGGCGCTCACCAGTGATCTGGCCGCGCGCCGCCATTGTGGACGTCTGAACATCGGTGCTGCCTCCCTCAGAACGACCCAGGGTGTAATGGGCCATGGTGGACCTCCCCCATGCACCGCGCGGGTCACGCCGGTTGCCCGAGTGGACACTATGATCGAGAAGAACGGACGATCAAGAACTTGCCGTGAGCAACTTGTCGCTAAGAGTTGCCCTGGCTGGCGGCACGCTTGCCAATCATTGTCAGAACCGTGACGAGAGCTGGGCAGGGATGCCCATCGATCCCGGGTGGTGCGGTGGCCGAGGACGAGGCAACGGTGAACAGGGGTGATCCGGCCGACGAGCCGTTCCCACTGCTGATCGCGGTGACCCCGTCGCCGGCCGAGCGCATCCGGCTCGCGGAGCTTCTCGACGGCATCGCACCGCTGCTGCTGGTCGCCGACCTCGACGAGCTGCGCCGGCTGATCGCCGCCCCGCAGCAGGCAGCCGCCCTGTCCGAACCGACGCCGGTCGCCGCCCTGGTGATCGACTCGGCCCGCTCCAGCGCCCGCTGCGGGGAACGTGAGGTCGACCTCACCCGCCTGGAACACGACCTGCTGACCTGCCTGATCACCGAGCCGGCCCGGGTCTGGAGCTACGCCGAGCTGCACCGGTCGGTCTGGGGTGACGAGGGGCGCGAACGCAAGGCGGACGTGCAGTCGCTGGTCAAGCGGCTGCGCCGCAAGCTGCATGGCCTGGGCACCGGGGCCACCATCGATGTCGTCCGCGGTGTGGGGCTACGGCTGACCGATCACCAGCAGGCGCGGGTCGAACGGGCCTGACAGCGACGTCGCATGAACTGATCTCGCCCTGGGTACGCCAGGAAGATCAGCATCAACACGGGCGACGAAGAGCGCTGGTAAGGAGAGTCAGGATGGCATTCCCCAATCCCTCGACCGTGTCCATCGGGCTGAAGAAGGCCGCACACGTCGGGATCGCGGTGAGTGACCTCGACCGCTCGGTCGCGTTCTACCAGGCCCTGCTCGGCGCGGAACCGGTCGTTCGGGACGAACGCATGCACGGCGCCGGTTTCGCGCAGTCACAGGGGTTGCCGACGACGAAGCTGCGGTACGCCACGTTCAACCTCGACAACCTCGGGATCGACCTGATCCAGTTCCAGGAGCCGGTCGGCGACACCGCCCAGGTGGCGGCCAACCGGCCCGGCTCGATGCACCTGTGCTTCCACGTGGACGACGTACGCGCGGTCTACGGCCGGATGAGCGAGGCCGGGTTCGAGTTCCTCGGACAGCCGTACACGTTCGCGTCCGGCGAGGTGGAGCCGCCGGCGGCGGTCGGCACCTCTGTCGCGTACTTCAACGACCCGGACGGGACGAACCTGGAGATCATCGCGCCGAAGGGTGGCTTCGCCCGCAGCGAGTGAGCCACACGGACGGTGTGGGGTCCGGCCGGGGACGGCCGGCCCCATGCCGCTCACGCCAGGGGGACAACGGTCAGATCAGCCCGGCCCGGGCCCACAGCAGACGCCCCGGCCCAGCCACCAGGCCAACGCCCGCCAGGTGGTCGTGCACCCGCGCCGCGAACCAGCGCAGGGTGGCACGCCAGTGCGGGTTGGTGTGGGCGGCGGCCCGACCGACCGCCGGCGGAATGCCCACCGCCGCGTACACGCCGGGATGGACCAGGCGGTTGGCGATCGTGTAGGCGGCCCGACCGACCAACAGTCGGGCGTACGCCATGCCCACCGGACCGGTGGCCGCGACCGCGGCGGCCAGTTCCTCGCGGGCGAACCGGACGTGTCGCGCCTCCTCCACCACGTGGATGCGGGAGACCATCCGGATGAGCGGCTGGAGCGACTCGTCCGCCATGATCTCGCGCTGGAACGCGTCGAGGATCTCCTCCGCGATGAGGATCGCGGCGTACATCCGGGGGCCGCTGGCGGTGGCCTTGAGAAAGCGCCCGAGGTGGTGGTCCACGGTGCTCGCGCGATAGACCGGACAACCCGTCGCCTCGATCAGCCGGCCGAACATGATGGAGTGCCGGCACTCGTCCGCGACCTCGGTCAACGCGTACTGTGCCTGCCGGCTGGTCGGGTCGGCACGGTAGTACCCCCGGATCAGCATCTGCATGAGGATCGTCTCGAACCACAGCCCGGCGCTGGC
This sequence comes from Micromonospora salmantinae, assembly GCF_022230905.1. Classification (NCBI taxonomy): domain Bacteria; kingdom Bacillati; phylum Actinomycetota; class Actinomycetes; order Micromonosporales; family Micromonosporaceae; genus Micromonospora; species Micromonospora salmantinae. The sequence continues at coordinate 454,092 of NZ_JAKKFG010000023.1, read as the reverse complement.
CGCGCTGGCAACCTCGTGCTTGGTCAGCTCGACGCGCTGCTCCTCGCTGAGCTGCTCCCACAGTGGCGTGCCGTAGAGGCTGCTGCGCTGTGGCGGGAGCCAGTAGGCGCCGGGGGTGTGCGGGGCGTCCCAGTCGATCTCGACGGTGGGGTCGTAGCTGGCCCGCAGCGAGGACGTGAGTAGGCGCTCGGCGACTGCCGCACGCCTGGTTTCCGCCGCCTCCATGGCTCCTCCATATTGACGTGACGACCAGTAACTGTTACGAGTAGTAGCATGCAATCGCCGCTCACCGATGTCAATGCGCCCGACCCGCCGGCCACGCCCTCCGACGCCAGCCCGAAGGCGAAGGGCAACGGCCGCCGAGACCGCTGGGCAGACCATCGTGAGCAACGACGGCAGCAGTTGGTCGGCGCCGCGGTGCAGGCCCTGCTGCGGCACGGGCCGACTGTCGACATGGAACAGGTGGCCGCCGCCGCGGGTGTCAGCAAACCGGTTCTGTACCGCTACTTCGCCGACAAGTCGCAGCTCTGGGTCGCGGTCAGCGAGGTGGTGGCGGCCCGGGTGGTCGACGCCATCGCGCCCGCCGTCGAACAGGTCCGCGAGGAACGTGGCCTGGTAGAAGCGACGATCGACGCCTACCTGGGCGTGATCGAGTCGGAGCCGAGGCTCTACCGGTTCCTGATGCACCAGTCCGGCGACCCCGGCATCCACCAGGTGATCGCCGGCACCAGCCGGCAGGTGGCCGCCGGGCTCGCCCGGGTGATCGGCGACCGGCTACGCACGCTGGGCCTGGACGCCGGTCCCGCCGAGCCCTGGGCGTACGGCCTGGTGGGTTTCGTGCAGGCGGTCGGCGACTGGTGGACCACGCACGGCCAGCCGATCAGTCGAGCCGCCCTCACCGACTACCTGACCGCCCTGCTGTGGAGCGGCATCGAGGGGGTGCGGGCCAGCGCCGACCTGCCGCACGAGCTGACGCGCGCCCACGAGCGGATCGTGCCGTGAGCTACCACGGCCCGGCGGGTGTCGAGGGCAGCGCGGTCCGGGTGCACCTCAGCGGGCGGTGGGAGCCGGTCGACGGCCGCTTCCACTGGGGCGGACGGATCGAGCCCGAGCCACGGGTGGCCCACCTGCTGCGCTCCGGCCGACGCGACGTCGAGTTGCGCATCGCCGACCGCGTCCGGGCGGCCCGACTGGCCGAGGTCGATCCGTGGGGCGGCGTACGAATCACCGGCGTGGGCGATCCGCCCTGGCCGCCAGTGGCCGACCCGACTCGCACGCCCGAGCTGACGGAGGAGTGAATGGAGACAGACGTTGCCATCATCGGCGCCGGCTTCGGTGGCCTGGGCGCCGCCATCCGCCTACAGCGGGCCGGCTTCACCGACTTTCTCGTCTTCGACCGGGGTGAGGACGTCGGCGGCACCTGGCGTGACAACAGCTACCCGGGCTGCGCCTGCGATGTCCCGTCGCACCTCTACTCGTTCTCCTTCGCCCCCAACCCCGAATGGTCGAACACGTTCTCCGGCCGGCCGGAGATCTGGGACTACCTGCGCGGCTGTGTCGACCGCTTCGGGATACGCCCGAGGTTGCGATTGCGCCACGAGGTGCGGGAGGCGAGGTGGGACGACCAGCGCCAACGCTGGCTGTTGCGCACCTCGGGCGGCGACCACAGCGCCCGGGTCCTGATCTGTGCCGCCGGCCCGCTCAGCGACCCGGCCATCCCCGACCTGCCCGGGATCGACGAGTTCGCCGGCACCGTGTTCCACTCCGCCCGTTGGCGGCACGACCACGACCTGACCGGCCGGCGCGTCGCGGTGATCGGCACCGGCGCCTCGGCCATCCAGTTCGTGCCACAGATCCAGCCGACGGTCGAGAAGCTGACGCTCTTCCAGCGCACCCCTGCCTGGATCATGCCGAGGTTGTCGCGCCGGATCAGCGGCGTCGAGCAGGCCGCGTTCCGCACCGTGCCCGGTGCGCAGCGGGCCGCCCGCGCAGGGCTCTACCTGGTACGCGAGAGCATGGGCCTGGGATTCCTGCACCCGGCGGTCAACCGCCTCGCCTCGCGCCTGTCATTGCGTACGCTGCGGCGTCAGGTCCCCGACCCGATCCTGCGGGACAAGCTCACCCCCCGCTACGCGATGGGCTGCAAGCGGGTGCTGATCTCCAACGACTACTGGCCGTCGCTCACCCGGCCGAACGTCGACGTGGTCACCGCCGGCATCGCCCGAATCGTGCCGGACGGTCTCGTCACCGACGACGACGTCCACCACCGGGCGGACACGATCATCCTCGGGACCGGCTTCCACGTCACCGACTCCCCCGTCGTCCGACGCATCCACGGTCGGGGCGGGCGCAGTCTGGGTGACGTGTGGACCCCCAGCATGCGCGCGTACCGGGGCACGACCATCGCCGGCTTCCCCAACCTGTTCTTCCTGCTCGGCCCGAACACCGGGCTCGGGCACACGTCGGTGGTGCTGATGATCGAGGCGCAGCTGCATCTGGTGCTCGCGGCCCTGCGTCACATGCGGGCCCGGGGCGTCCAGGCCATCGAGCCCACCGCGCGGGCGCAACGACGCTGGACCGAGCGGGTCGACCAGAAGATGACCGGCACCGTATGGCAGACGGGCTGTTCGAGCTGGTATCTCGATGCCACCGGCCGCAACACCACGATCTGGCCGGGCTTCGCCACCAGCTTCCGGGTGCGGCTGCGCCGGTTCCGGCCGGCCGACTACCAGATCGCCTCGACCGGCAGCACCCCCAACGAACCGGAGCGGGAGCACGCCGATGCGGTATGACCTGGCGGGCAAGATCCTGCTCATCACCGGCGCGGCGCGCGGCATCGGGGCGCAGCTGGCCCGCGAGGCCGTCGCCCGCGGGGCCCGGGTCGCCCTCGTCGGTTTGGAGGGGGAGCTGCTCGAGCAGCTCAGCGCCGACCTCGACGCGCACTGGTACGAGTGTGACGTTACCGACCAAACGGCGTTGGACGCCGCGGTGGCCTCCACTGTGGACCGCTTCGGTGGCATCGACGTGGTAGTGGCCAACGCGGGCATCGCGAACCTCGGCACCGTCGCCGTGGGACCGGTCGACGCGCTGGTCCGTACCGTCGAGGTGAATCTCTGCGGCGCGATCCGCACGGTCAGCGCGGCGCTGCCCCACGTCACCGCCGCCCGCGGCCACGTCCTGATCGTCTCGTCAGCCGCCGCCTTCACGGCAATGCCCGGCATGGCCGCCTACTGCGCGTCCAAGGCCGGTGTGGAGCAGTTCGCCAACGTGCTGCGCCTGGAGACCCGCCCACGCGGTGTCACCGTCGGCACGGCGCATCCGATCTGGATCGACACCGACCTGGTCCGCGACATCAGTGACGACCTGGCATCCTTCCGCACCACGCTGCGCCGGTTGCCGTGGCCGCTGTCCACCGTCGTACCCGTCGAGCAGTGCGTCGAGGCCCTGCTCCACGGCATCGAGCGCCGCAGGCGCAAGGTGTACGTGCCACGGTCGCTCGCCCTGGTACAGGCGTTGCGGCCGGTGATGCTCAGCGGCCTCTCGGACGCGTTGATCACCCGGTTCGGCGGCCAGACCATGGTCGGCCAGATGGAAGACGAGGTACGCCAGCTCGGGCGTTCCTTCGGCAGGACGTCGGTGGGAGAGCGGTCATGAGCATTCATTTCCGACGTGCGGGCAGCGGAGAGCCGCTCGTGCTCATCCACGGCATCGGTCACCGTCATCAGGCGTGGGAGCCGGTGTTCGACCGGCTCACCGCTCACCACGAGGTGATCGCGCTCGACCTGCCCGGCTTCGGGAACTCCCCCGTGCCCGGCACCGGCATGCCCGCCGACATGGCCGCCACAGTGGCCGGGGTACTGCCGGCGTTTACCGAGTGGGGGCTGGAGCGTCCGCACGTCGCCGGCTACAGCCTCGGTGGGGCGATCGCCCTGGAGCTTGCCGCCACCGGGGCGGTCGCCTCGGCCACGGCCTTCGCTCCCGCCGGCTTCTTCACACCGGCGGAGCGCCGCCGGGCGCTGGCCATCCTCCGGATGCTGCGGGCCAACTCGTACCTGCCCACCACGATCATGCGGGCCGCGCTGCGCTCGGCGTACCTACGGGCGTTGTGCTTCGCGCCGCTGATGGCCCGCCCGACGCTGCTGGATGTCGAGCGCGCGCTGGGCGACGCGCTCGCCCTGCGCCGCGGGGCAGGCTTCAACGCGGTGGCCCGAGCCGCCCGCGACTATCGCTTCGACTGCCTCCGGTTGTCCGACGCGACGGTGCCGGTGACCATCGGCTGGGGGGACTGCGACCGGATCTTCGGCGTCCACCAGGCCGAGCGCGCCCGCGCGGGCCTGCCGGCGGCACGGGTGGTGACGCTGCCGCGTTGCGGGCACGTCCCGATGAGCGACGACCCGGACCTGGTCGCCGCGCTCATCCTGGAGACCACCGGCGCCGCACCCCGCACCGAGCGACCGGATCCGTCGGTCTCCGCCCGGGTCACGAGTCAGGAAGATCACTTCACACTCTAAAAACTTGCAGGCTGTGCAAGTTCGCTCCTAATCTCGCCGGCGTGACCGACATCGACCACGCCGCGCCCGGACGTCGCGACCGCAAGAAGGCGCAGACGCGGGCCGCGCTGACCGCCGCCGCGTTGCGGCTGGTCGCCGAACGCGGCCTGGAGCACGTCACGGTGGAGGAGATCAGCGAGGCCGCTGACGTGTCCTCGCGGACCTTCTTCAACTACTTCACCTGCAAGGACGAGGCCCTCACCGACGATCCGGCACTCGACGGCAACCCGGTCGTGGCGCGACTGGCAGCCGCCCCGGCGCAGGTGTCGGCGTTGCAGGCAGTGCGGGCCGCCCTCGACGAGTCGGTCGACTCGATCCAGGCCGACCGGGAGTTGTGGCGGCTGCGACTGACTGTCATCGCCCAGAACCCCGCGCTGCTGCCCCGGCTGGTGGCCGGCAACAGCGCGACCGAACAGGCCATGGTCGCGGTTGTCGCCACCCGCCTCGGCGTCGGCCCCGACCACGGCCACCCCCCGCTGGTCGTCGCTGTCGCCGGTGCCGCCTTCCGCACCGCCCTGCTGCGCTGGGCCGCCGGCGACGACGCCCGGCCCCTGCACGACTTCGTCGACGAGGCGTTCGCCGCGATCGCCGCCGGCCTGCCCGATCCGCCGTCCCCCTCCTGACCCGCCAGTCCGCGCCCCGCCACATCAGCTCCAGGGCCAGCCACTGGGCCACAAACCCGACAAGGGAGCGTCAATGACCACCACCGTCCCGCCCGCCGACACCGCCGACGTCGGCACGCGCATGTCGCGTCGGGAGGTTCTGCAGGCCCTCTCCGGCCTGATGGTCGGCATGTTCGTGTCCATCCTCGCCTCCACTGTGGTGGCGAACGCGCTGCCGCGGATCATCGCGGATCTGAACGGCAGCCAGACCGTCTACACGTGGATCGTCACCAGCGAACTGCTCGCCATGACGGCGACGGTGCCGCTGTGGGGCAAGATGGCCGACCTTTACAGCAAGAAGCTGCTGATCCAGTTGTCGCTGGGACTGTTCGTGGTGGGTTCACTCATCGCGGGCTTCACGCCGAACGTCGAGGTTCTGCTGCTCAGCCGGGTCGTCCAGGGCATCGGCGCCGGCGGCATGACGGCGCTGGCCACGATCGTCATGGCGGCGATGATCCCGCCGCGTGAGCTGGGCCGCTACGCCGGCATCTTCGGCGCGGTCTTCGGTGTGGGCACCATCGCCGGCCCGCTGATCGGCGGCCTGCTCGTCGACACGTCGTGGCTGGGCTGGCGGTGGTGCTTCCTGATCGGCGTCCCGTTCAGCATCGTCTCCATCGCCCTGCTCCAGCGCACCCTGCACCTGCCGGTCGTCCGCCGCAAGGCGAAGATCGACTGGCTGGGCGCCCTGCTCATCACCTCGGGTGTCTCCACGCTGCTGATCTGGTCGTCCCTGGCCGGCAACAAGTTCGACTGGGCCTCCGGCTGGACGGCAGTGATGGTCATCGGTGGGCTGGTTCTGCTGGCGCTGGCCGTGGTCGTCGAGTCGCGGGCGGCGGAGCCGATCGTCCCGCTGAGCATCTTCCGCAACCGCACGGTGTCCCTGGCCACCATCGCCAGCGTGCTGGTCGGTGTCGCGATGTTCGGCGGCACCGTCTTCCTGTCCCAGTACTTCCAGATCTCGCTGGGCAAGTCGCCCACCGTCGCGGGCCTGATGAGCCTGCCGATGATCTTCGGTCTGCTCGTCTCGTCGACGGTGGCCGGTCAGCTCATCACGAAGTACGGCCGGTGGAAGGCGTACCTGGTGGCCGGCGCCGCGGTGATGACCGTCGGGATGCTGCTGCTGGGCACCATCGACGCCAACACCAGCGTCGTCGTGCTGTCGATCTACATGGCCGTGCTGGGCGTCGGCGTCGGCATGCTCATGCAGAACCTCGTGCTCGCCGCGCAGAACGACGTACCGGCCCACGAACTCGGTGCCACCACCTCCGTGCTGACGTTCTTCCGCAGCATGGGCGGCGCGATCGGAGTCAGCGCCCTCGGCGCGGTCCTGGCAAGTCGGGTGACCTCGCTGACGACCGACCGGCTCGGCCCGGCGGCGACCGCCGGCGGTGGCTCCGCCGAGGTGCCCGACCTGTCCACCCTGCCCGAGCCGGTGCTGCGCATCGTGCAGGACGTGTACGGCATCGCCACCGCGGACCTCTTCCTGGTCGGCGCGCCGATCGCGCTGCTCGCGCTGATCGTCGTGCTGTTCATCAAGGAGAAGCCGCTGCACACCCTCAGCGGGGACGAACGACGCGCCCGGGAGGAGGCGGCCGCAAAGACCGCGGTCCACTGAGCCGTACGCCAGCAGAGCGGGGGCGGGCCAACCGGCCCGCCCCCGGTTCCGCGTTTCTCGGTAATGACATGGCGTGAACCCGCAGCCACGTAACGTGAGATCGAGCCGGTCAACGGCTGACGCCAGACGTGCGCCGAGCCGCCACTGCAGCGGCGCCCCTCGGCCAACTGCCGGGTCGGACAGCTCGGCAACGTCGCGGGCCCACTCAGCCGCAGGAGGTGTGGACGATGCCCATGCTGTCGGTCTTCGATCCTCGGCACACCGTCGCTCCCCCGGGATACAGCCGCTGGCTCATCCCGACCGCGGCACTGGCCGTGCACGTCTGCATCGGCCAGGTCTACGCGACGAGCGTCTACAAGAACTCCCTCATCGCGCACTTCGACGTCAGCCAGACGGCAATCGGGGCGATCTTCAGTATCGCCATCGTCATGCTGGGCTCGTCGGCGGCGGTGGGTGGCCGTTGGGTCGAGCGGAACGGACCACGCCGGGCGATGTTCGTCTCGGCGTGCTTCTGGGCCGTCGGGTTCCTGGTCGGCGCGCTCGGCATCGCGACCCAACAACTCTGGCTGCTCTATCTCGGGTACGGCGTCATCGGCGGCATCGGGCTCGGCATCGGCTACATCTCGCCCGTCTCCACACTGATCAAGTGGTTCCCGGACCGCCCCGGCCTCGCCACCGGGCTGGCCATCATGGGGTTCGGCGGCGGCGCCCTGGTCGCCGGCCCGCTCGCGCGCCAACTGCTCTCCCTCTACGACTCCGGCTACAACCCCAACAACCCGGCGGCCGTGGCGTCGGGCAACGCCCTCGTGGCGCTCTTCGTCACGTTCGGCATCGGCTATTTCGTGATCATGATGTTCGGCCCGTTCAACGTCCGGGTGCCGGCGCCGGACTGGCGGCCCGCCGGGTTCGACCCCGCGAGCGTCGCCGCCCGACCTCTGGTGACGACGGCGAGCGTGTCGGCGTCGAACGCCGTGCGTACCCGGTCGTTCTGGTTGTTGTGGATCGTGCTGTTCTGCAACGTCACAGCGGGCATCGGCATCCTGGAGCAGGCAAGCCCGATGATCCAGGACTTCTTCCGGGACAACGGGACCGCCACCACGGTCTCGGTGACGGCGGCGGCCGGTTTCGTGGGAGTGCTGTCGCTGTTCAACATGGCTGGGCGGTTCGTCTGGTCGACGACGTCCGACCTCATCGGCCGCAAGCCCATCTACATGGTCTACCTCGGCGTCGGCATGGTGCTGTACCTGCTGCTCGCCGTGGCCGGTCACTCCGCGACAGCGGTCTTCGTGCTGATCGCCGCCGCGATCATCTCCTTCTACGGCGGTGGCTTCGCCACCATGCCCGCCTACCTGCGTGACCTGTTCGGCACCTTCCAGGTCGGGGCCATCCACGGCCGGATCCTCACCGCCTGGTCGGCAGCGGGTGTCGCCGGCCCGCTGATCGTCAACGGGATCCTCGACACGCAGGGCAAGCCCGGCACGCTCACCGCTGCGGCGTACCGGCCCGCGCTGTTCACAATGGTCGGCATCCTCGCCATCGGGTTCATCGCGAACCTGCTGGTGCGTTCCGTGCCCGAGCGGTTCCACGAACCGAACCGAGGACCGACCTCGCCCGTGGCGAAGGCAACCGTCACCGAGCCGGTCGCTCTCGGGCGGGACAGCCAGCCGCCCGCGCCGCCGCGCGTCGGTAGCCAGACCGGGCGGCTCTGGTTGTCGTGGCTGCTGATCGCGGTGCTCCTCGGGTACGGCATCGTCCAGACCGCGATCACCGCCGCGAAGCTGTTCACCGGCTGACCCGCGGCGGGCCCACCGCCGCCAGACCTCTTGCACCGCTTCGGAAGGCGCCCCCTTGACGGGGCCGGGCGCCTTCCGTTGCGGCGATCCGCTCAGAGCCGGGTCGCCGACCGCTTCTCGTCGAGCCGCTCCCGTTGTGGCACCACCGTGTACTTCGGATCGCGGGCCGACACCCGTCCCGCCTCGAAGACGCCGAACCGGGTGGCGACAGACGATGCCACGAGGGCGGCGCCGGAGATCGCCGCCAGGACTCGGCTGCGTCGGCTGACCAGCGCGGTGGCGGCACCCACGGCGAGCAGAGCGCGTCCCGCCTTGACCAGCCGGCCGCTGCGTCCGTGCGTGTAGGGCTCGCTGGTGAGGCCCTGCCGCTCCAGCTGGTGCCCTCCGCCGAACTCGATGGCCGCGGCGGCCAGGGCGAGTCGTCGCAGTGGGGCGGCCTCCGCGGCCGGTGCCGCGATCAGTCCGACCCCGGACGCGGCGGCGAGCGCGCTGCCGGCGAAGACGAACGGCAGCGACGGGTAGGCGTCGTGCCACGACGGCACTGCAGTGTCGGCGAGCAGCACCCCCGTGTACGTGGCCAGCGCCGGCGCGGTGGCCGCGGCGGCCAGGCCGGCGACGTTGCCGATGGGCGGTGCGATCCGACGGGCGAGGCCGAGCACACCGTGCTGCGGGAGCAGCGGCGCGAGCTCGGCGACCGCTGCCACACCGGCCAGCGGGCCGAACGCGGCGAGAATCCAGGTGCCGACCGACATCGGCGAGGTCACCTTGGCCACCCGGAGCATGTGATGGAACCGGGCCGGCCGGCCGAGGTCGTGCACCAGCAGGTACGTGCTGGCGGCGACACCGCCGAGGGCCGTCCAACGGCCCACCTGGCGCAGCCCTGTTCGTCCGGTCAGCTGGGCGCCCGCGCCGATCAGCGCACTTCCGGCGGCGAGGCCCCCGGTGAACAGGTAGCCGGCGATGTCGTACTTCCACACCGGCGGCTTCAGTACCGGTCGGCCGTAGTAGGAGGCGAAGTCGGCCGGCGGCACCGTGAGCTGTTCACCGCCGCGGGTCATGGCCGCCTGCCCAGGAACGCGACCGCCGTGGCGACCGCCATCGTCATCGCCGCCAGGCCGGCACGCTTCCACATGGCCGGCAGGTCGCGGGTGGTCACAATCGGGTCCGGTGGCAGGCCGTACACCTCCGGCTCGTCGAGCAGCAGGAAGAACGCACCATCACCACCGACGCCGTCGTTCGGGTCGTGCCCGTACAACCGCGCCTCCGGCACGCCCCGCTCATGCAGCTTCGCCACCCGCACGGCGGCCCGCTCCCGCAACTCGTCCAGTTCGCCGTACTGGATCGACTCCGTCGGACACGCCTGGGCACACGCCGGCGTCATCCCCACCCCGAGCCGGTCGTAGCACAGCGTGCACTTCCACGCCCGACCGTCGTCCTTGCGTTGATCGATGACGCCGTACGGGCAGGCGGAGATGCAGTAACCGCAGCCGTTGCAGATGTCCTCCTGCACCACCACTGTGCCGAACTCCGTCCGGAACAGGGAACCTGTCGGGCAGACATCCAGGCAGGCCGCGTGGGTGCAGTGCTTGCACACGTCCGACATCATCAACCAGCGGAAATCCGTCCGCCCCTCCGCGCCCGAGCCCCGCCCCGGCGGCTGCGCACCCGGCATCCCCAGAAACTCCGGCCCGCCCGACATGCGGGCTGCCGCGGCGGGCGAGCCGGTGGGCAGGCCTGGATCCGTTCCGGTGTCGGTGCTGGTACGCGCGCCGACCGCCGCCGTCACCGGGCTGATCGCCGGCCCGTCCGGGTCTCCCGCGAACGCCGGAGTCGCCCAGCCGGCCGAACGGGGCTGCTCCACGAACGCGACGTGTCGCCACGAGTTCGCGGTCAGCGCGCCCGTGTTGTCGTACGACATGCCCAGCAGGTCGAGCCCACTCTCGGGGACGCCGTTCCACTCCTTGCAGGCCACCTCGCACGCTTTGCAGCCGATGCAGACGCTGGTGTCAGTGAAGAACCCCATCCGCGGTGGCGGGTTCTCGTAGCCGGCGTCCGGCGCGGGGTCCAGCGGCCCGTACAGGGCGTTGGCGTGGGGCATCGGTCAGGCCTCCTGGTCGCTGCTGCTGTCGGCGACGTCGGTCGTGACCATCGGCGGGTAACGGTGGACGAGGTTCCCCGACCGCCGCCGGTAGTCGACGACGAGGTCCACCAGGTCCTGTCCTCTGGGGCGTCGTCCCGGTCGGACGTCGCACGTGCCGACCTTGCTCTCCTGGATCAGGACGTTGGGGTCGAGGGTGATGCCGAACAGGTCGTTGGCCGAATCGCCGGTCACCAGACCCTCGTAGCCGAAGTGGTACGGCAGCCAGACCTGGTGGATGATCCGGCCATCCACTCGCAGCGGCGTCACGCGGTCGGTCACCAGCACCTTCGCCTCGACTGCCGCCCGGCTGGTGACCAGGTGGGCCCAGCCCAGGTGACTCAACCCTCGCAGGGCCGCCAACTCCGGCGACACCTCGACGAACATCTCGGGCTGCAGCTCGGCCAGCGGTGATACCGTCCGGCTCATCCCACCGGCGGTGTGGTGCTCGGTGAGCCGGCTGACAGTGAACACGTACGGGAACACCTGGCTGTGCTCCTGCGGCGGGCTCGGGTTGAGCGTGTTGATCGGGTGGGTGTAGACCTTGCGGGTCGGGTTGGCCTGCTGTCGGTAGAGCGGGTTGCGCACCGGCGACTCGACCGGCTCGTAGTGGGTGGGCATCGGTCCGTCGAGCACGCCCGTGGGCGCGTACAGCCAGCCCTTGCCGTCGCCCTGGAGGATGAACGGGTCGTCGCCGGCGATGCCCGCCACACCCGAGGCGTCGTGCGCCGGTCGGTAGGACGGCGGTTTGGTCTTTTCGAAGTCCGGCACGTCGTAGCCGGTCCACTCGCTCTTGTCCGCGTCCCACCAGACGTAGCGTTTGCGCTCACTCCACGGGTTGCCGTCCGGGTCCGCGGAGGCACGGTTGTAGAGGATGCGCCGGTTCGCCGGCCACGCCCAACCCCACTCGGGCGCCACAAGGGACTGCTCCGAGCCGGGTTTGCGGCGGGCCGCCTGGTTGACGCCGTCGGCGTACACGCCGGTGTAGATCCAGCAACCGCCGACTGTGGAGCCGTCGTCCTTCATCTCGGTGAACGACGCCAGCGGCCGGCCGGTCGCCACGTCGTACCCGTTGATCTCGCGCAGCACCGCCTCGGCGCTCGGCTCGGCGGTCGGGCCGTGCGTGGGGTAGTCCCAGGCGAGGTCGAGCAGCGCACGGTCGCGCGGCTTCGTCGACGTCGCCAGCCGTTCCCGGATGACGCGACCGAGGTGGTAGAAGAACCAGAGTTCGGAACGGGCGTCGCCTGGCGGCTCGACGGCCTTCTCCCGCCACTGCAACAGCCGTTGGGTCTGGGTGAAGGTGCCCTCCTTCTCCACGTGGGAGGCGGCCGGCAGGAAGAACACCTCGGTGCGGCACCGCTCGGGCGCGATCTCGCCGGTCTCGATCTCCGGCGCGTTCTGCCAGAACGTGGCGCTTTCGATCATGAAGAGGTCCCGGACGACGAGCCAGTCGAGGTTGGCCATGCCGAGCCGCTGCGCCCGGCCGTGCGCCGAACCGACCGCCGGGTTCTGCCCGAGCAGGAAATAGCCCTTGATCTTGCCGTCGATCATGTCGAGCACCTGCTGGTAGGTGCCGTGGTCGCCGGTCATCCGCGGCAGGTACCCGTAGCAGTAGTCGTTGTCGGCGGTTGCCGCATCGCCCCAGTACGCCTTGAGCAGGTTGACGCCGTAGGTGCGGGCGTTGCCCCAGAAGCCCTTCTGCCCGGGGTGCGCGATGCTGTCCACCCACTCGTCCAGGGTCGGGTGATTGGCGTGGTGCGGCATCGGCAGGTAGCCCGGAAGCAGGTTGAACAGCGTCGGGATGTCGGTGGACCCCTGGATGCTGGCGTGCCCGCGCAGGGCCATCACCCCGCCACCCGGGCGGCCCACGTTGCCCAGCAGGAGCTGGATGATCGCGCCGGTGCGGATGTATTGCACGCCGACGCTGTGCTGCGTCCAGCCCACCGAGTAGACGAGCATGCCGGTCCGGTCCCGGCCGGAGTTCTCCGTCCACGCCCGGGCCAGTTCGAAGAACTTCTCCTGCGGGATGCCGCAGACCCGTTCCACCATCTCCGGGGTGTAGCGGGCGAAGTGCCGCTTGAGGATCTGGTAGACGCAGCGCGGGTGCTGCAACGTCTCGTCCCGTTCGGTCTCGCCGCCGACGGGCGCGCCGTGTGACTCGTTCTCCAGCCCGGCCGCCGTCTCCCGCTGTGTCTCGCTGTCGCGGGTCGTCTGGTTCTGTGAGTGGCCCTGGTAGCGCCAACTGGCCTGGTCGTAGGTGGCGTTGTCGTCGTTGAAGCCGGAGAAGAGGCCGTGCATGTCCTCGGTGTCGGCGTACTCCTCGGTCACGATGGTCGCGGCGTTGGTGTAGGCGACGACGTACTCCCGGAAGTCCAGCTCGTTGTCGAGGATGTAGCGCACCACCCCGCCGAGCAGCGCGATGTCGGTGCCCGCCCGGATCGGCAGGTACGAGTCAGCCAGCGCGCTGGTGCGGGTGAACCGCGGGTCGACGTGGAAGACCTTCGCGCCCCGACGTTTGGCCTCCATCACCCACTGGAAACCCACCGGGTGCGCCTCGGCCATGTTCGAACCCTGGATGACGATGACGTCGGAGTTCGACAGGTCCTGCTGGTACTGGGTGGCGCCGCCACGACCGAAGCTGGTCCCCAGACCGGGGACGGTGGCGGAGTGTCAAATACGGGCCTGGTTCTCGATCTGGAGCGCCCCCATCGCGGTGAACAACTTCTTGATGAGGTAGTTCTCCTCGTTGTCCAGCGTCGCCCCACCCAGACTGGAGATGCCCAGCGTCCGGTTGAGCGCTCGACCCTCGGCGTCGACGTCCTCCCAGGTCTCGTCCCGGGCGGCCAGGACCCGATCGGCGATCATGTTCAGCGCCGTGTCGAGGTCGAGGTCCTCCCACTCGGTGCCGTACGGCCGGCGGTAGCGGACCGTGGTCTGCCGCAGCGGGCTGGTGACCAGGCTCTTGCTCGCCGAACCCTTCGGGCAGAGCCGACCCCGCGAGATCGGGCTGTCCGGATCACCCTCGATCTGACTGACCCGCCCGTCCTTCACGAACACCCGCTGACCACAACCCACAGCGCAGTACGGGCAGACCGAACGGGCCACCGAGTCGGCGGTATCGGTGCGGGCGGTGAGCGCGCGGGACCCGTCGGACTTCGCCGCGGCGCCCCGGCCCAGCGGGTCCGTGCCGGTGAGCTGGCGATAGACCGGCCAGCCCTCGAACCAGCTGCGCACCCCCATCGCCGCACCTTCCCCACCAATCCCGCCAAATATGAACACTCTGACGTTAGATGAGGTGCTGGCCCGGTCGCAGCGAGATCACCAACAGTCATGCCTACCCCAGCTCTTCGCTGCGGGCCGGGAGAGGCATGGAGTACGACGCTGGTCAGTGCGGTTGCAGCTGGCCGATGTGCTGATCGCCGAAGGTCCGGTAGCGGCGCAGCTCCCAGAACAACCAGCCGATGCTGATGATCGCCAACACGACGAAGACCAGCGAACCGGAGAACGTGTCCCACAGGGTGTGCAGGACGACGACACCCAGGAACGTGCCGATGAACCCGAAGAGCCGAGCGACGCTCGGGCTCGCCAGCAACGCCCAGAGCGCACCGGCGGTCAGCCCGGTCCAGGCGGTGTGACCGGCGGCGCGATGCCGATGATCAGCCCGTCGGAGGGCACCCGGCGACGACGCTGGGCCACCACCGTGAACAGCAGCACCACCGGGACGATCAGCTTCGCCGACTCCTCGATCAACGCGACGAACAGCATCGGCAGAGTGCCGAGGCCGGCACCTGCCACCGCCCGGTCCGGGCCTGCGCGAACGTCAGGAACGTCAATGGCACCAACGTCGCCCCGAGCAGGATCAACGCCGGTATCAGCATCACAGAGATCACTGGTGGCAAAGCTGACACCGTGTCGCCGGACGAGGCGGACGGATCTTTCAGCTCCTCAGTCATGTCCACAGCATGCCGGACAGCATCCACTCCCATGGCTACGACCCAACGAGTACCGCCACGGCTTCTCGTCGTGCGTAGGCTCGCGGCTGTGCGCCCGTTGCTGATCGCCGAGACAGTGGTGACGCCGCCGACCTTCGTCGAGTGGCTGACCGGCACGGGGCTACTGGCGTGGAGCCATCGTTCGCTGCGCGTGTCGCACTCGGACCTGACGGTCGCGCTGGCGTGGCGTCCTCCGACGCTGACCCGATCCTGGCCGTCGGTGTGGCTCCGGACCGGTCGCGGTTCGCGCTCGTGGGACCTCGACAGGTGCAGGTTCGCAGCGCCGACGGCCGCGTCCGGTGGACAGTCGAGCACGGCAGGGTCTTGTCGACAGGTTGGCCACGGCCGAGCTGTCACCTGGCCGGGGACGACCTTCTCTGGCTGTTTCTGCCCGACGGTGCCGGCGACCAACTCGTCGTGTTGGACACGTCCGGAGGCGGCACCGAGGTGGGCCGGCGCCCCCTTCAGACAGCTGAAGGCTCCGCCACCTTCGTCCTGGACGCCAATCGACAGCACGTCGGGCTGCACATCGCGGTGGGACCGGAAACCTGCCTCAGTTATCGCTGGACGACGGGCGATCGGCGGCTGGTCGCCGGGCAGATCCTGAACGGCTGCCTGGCCGACACGAACGCCAGCGGGAGCTTCTATCTCTCCATGCCGCACGGCAGCGGCTGGATCGCGATACGCGATGGTGCCGACGACAGTGTTCGGATAGAGCGCCGCTACGACGACATCCCGGAGTTCGGCGACTCCGACGACTACCGGATGTACGAGACCGGGGCCGTCGTATCCGACGACTGGGTGATGGTCGGCGTCGCGACCGACCAGGGTGACGCCGAGCAGCATCTCCTGCTTTCCACCCGTACGCTGCGCCCGCAGACCGTGATGGACTACGGCATCGACATGCCCCAGAACTCGATCCTGTCCGCCGGTGGACACGGACGGTGGATGACGCATGACGCCCGCCTCGGGGTGGTCCGCCTCTGGCAACTGCGGGAGCCACACACGGACGAGGTCGAGGGCCAGCTCGGGCTGTGGTAGAGCTGTGGCTCAGGAGCCGCCGGGTTGCGGTCGGCGATCCCACAGCACCAGGCCGGTGAGCAGCATCGCGACGCCCAGGCCGACCATCGCCAACCCCATGGCCGTGTGCGCGCTCCCGCTCAGGTGACCGGCCACGATCCACCCGCTGTCGATTCCGAACGCCAACGGCATCAACCCCTGCGGGATCACCGGGATCCACCCGACCGTCAGCAACCCCAGCGCCCAGGCGGTCGACGTGTTCTCCCGACACCACTGCAGGTCCCAGGTCAGCGGGAGCACCGTCTCCGGAGGCCGGCTCCGCTGACCTGCCGCGGCGAGCACCGTCGTGCCGCGCCGGGCGAGCCGCTCGTCGGCCAACCACACGCCACCCCACCAGGCTGCGGCGCCTCCGAGCAGCCCGACCAGCGGCAACAGCGGCGCCACCTCCGACGGGCCCCAGATCACCAGGGCGAGCACCGGCGCGGTGGCGAGCAGCCCAGCCGCGGTGGCGACCAGCACACTGACGATGTCGGTCGGGTTGTCGGCCGCGGTCGGATGCCGCGGGTCGGCCACCGGGCGTACGCGCAGCAGCGACACCCACACCGGCACCGACGCGCCCGCGCCGAGCAGAGCCGGCAGGGTGGAGAGCGCGGCCAGCGGGTCGACGTCGGGCGCGAGGATGACACCGGCGACGGCGAGCAGCACCCCGATCGGGGTGACCAGCACCAGCCAGGCCAGGGCCCGGCCCCGGACCTCGGCCCGTTCGCCGCCGGGCGTGGTGAGCGGCAGCCACAACGCGGTGCCGTCCAGCCCGACCAGCCCGGCCGACATCGCCGCCACGCCGAGCACAGCGAGCGGCCCGGCCCACGGCAGCAGCAGGTCCACGTCGGACAGCAGCGGCAGCCCGGCGAGCAGCGCCCCGTACACCACGGCGAACGCCAGATACTGCAACCGCAACGGATGCCGCGTCCAGGCCCGCAGCTCACGGCCGACGACCGCCCGCGTCGCGGCCGGCACCCACGCCCGCCAGCCGCGCTGCGCCTGCCCATCTTCGGCCGGTGACGCCGCCGTGGTCCCGCGCCGCGCGGCCAGTTCGTCGCCGCCGCGCCGCACGAGCGGGAGCGCTGTGGTCCGGCGCGGCCGGAACGGCACGCCCGTGGCGATCACCCTTCGGACGAGCATGATGTACGCGGCGGCGCAGAGCGCCACGATGCCCACCAGGGTCGCCGTCAGGCGCGCCCCCTGCCCGGTCGGCCCGGTCACGGCGGAGAGCGGCCAGGCGCTCGGCACGTACGCCATGGCCCGGACCACCTCCTCCGGTGCTGCCACGAGCAGGACCGACACCCACGGGAAGACCGCCCAGAGCGACCCGGCGACACCCATCGCCGTACCGGTGAAGACGCCGGTGAGCAGCGCCCCGGCCGGACCGCCGGCGTGGCCGACGACCTCCAGCGCGATCGCCGAGCCGATCAGCCCGAGCAGCCAGAGCAGCACCGCGCCGCCGGCGGTGACGAGGACCGCGACGGCGCCGTACCGGGCGGCGTGCACCGGCAGCGCGGCGAGTGCCACCAGCGAGACGGCCGGGCCGATGCCGATCGCCGACGCGGCGAGCAGACCGACTGCGGCCGGGATCCCGCCGATCGGCTCCAGCCGCAGGTGGGCCGGGCGGACCCGGCCGCGCCCGCCACCGAGCAGCAGCGGCAACACGATCCAGCCGAGGACCCACGCCCCGGCGAGCAGGCCGAGGGTGTGCTGGTCGCCGCGGAGCGCGTACCGGATCAACCAGGCGGCGGCGAGCAGACCGACCAGGCCGGCCACTGTGGGCCCGGGGTGCTCGCGCAGCGAGCGACGCAGCATCGTGGCGCGCATCCGGGCCGGCACCGCGATCGCGCCTTGGGTGCCGCCCAGCCGGGCCGGGGGCGCTCAGTTCCGTGCTCATCGTGCCCCGGTCAGCCAGGCCAGACCGGCGCTGCCGGAGGCTTCGGCGCCGACCAACTCGACGAACCGGTCCTCCAGGCTGCGGCCGGCGGCGACCTCGGCGACCGACCCGGCGGCGACCACCCGGCCCTGATGGATCACGGTGACCTCGTCGCACATCTGCTCGACGAGCAGCATCGAGTGGGTGGACAGCACGCAGGTGCCGCCGCCGGCCACGAACCGGCGCAGCACCTGGCGGATGGTGGCCGCGGAGACCGGGTCGACCGCCTCGAACGGTTCGTCGAGCACGAGCAGCCGGGGCGCGTGCAGCAGCGCCTGGGCGAGGCCGAGCTTCTTGCGGGTGCCGGTGGAGCAGTCGGCCAGCGGGGTGCCGGCGCCCTTGGTCAGGCCGAGCACGTCGATCAGTTCGGCGGCACGGTCGGTGGCAGTGGCGCGGGGCAGCCCGCGCAGGCCGGCGCTGTAGCGCAGCAGTTCGGCACCGGTGAGGCGTTCGGGGAAGTCGAGGCCGTCGGGCAGCACGCCGGTCAGCGCGCGGGTCTGGCGGCGGTCGCGCAGCGCGTCGTGGCCGAGGATCCGGATCTGCCCGGAGTCCGGGGTGACCAGGCCGACGGCCATCCCGATGGTGGTGGACTTGCCGGCGCCGTTGGGCCCGACAATGCCGTGGAAGGTGCCGGGGTGGACGGTCAGATCGATGCCGTCCACCGCGCGATGCGCCGCGAAGGTCTTGACCAGGCCACGGATTTCGAGTGCCGGGGGGATCACGCGCCGAGCATAGGTGACCTTGTCAGGCGGCGCGGCCCGTCGCTCGACGGTCATCTGATCGTCGGGCCCGGCCCCGTTCACCGCGGCGGTGACCAGTGCTCAGGTCAGCCGTCGGTGGTGGCCGCCAGGGTTCCGGACACGCAGTACACGTCGCCGGAGTTCGCCGCGTGCGGCAGGTCGTGCAGGTGCGTCGCCAGGTCGGTCGCGGACATCCACCGTCGGAACGTCATCGACTTGTCGTCGCCCACCGCGACGTCGAAGCCGTCGAAGCCCAGCGCGGTCAGGCGATCGAGACACCGGTCGGCGACCGCACGGGCGATGGTGGTGAACTCGAACGACAACGCGGGCAGTGGGCGGCTCAGGCCGGCCAGCACCTCGTCCTCGAAACCCTCAACGTCGATTTTGGTGAAGGTCGGCACGCCGTACGTCTCGATCAGCGCGTCGACGGTGACCACCGGGACCTCGATGTCGGTGTCCCACACCTGGCCCTCCCACCCGCCCGCGCCCCTCGCCGCGCGGACGAAGTCCGGTGAGGCGGTCGAGACGGTGGGGTTGGCGGAGTTGACGTGCAACCGGGTGCGCCCAGGGAGCGCGCCACACGCCGCGTCGACAAGGGTCACCTGGTCGTCGTCGCCGTAGATCGCCCGCAGGACGCGCAGACACAGCGGCTGCGGTTCCACAGCGACGACCCGGGCACCGAGGCGACGGAAGCTGGCGATGTGGTCGCCCACGTGGGAGCCGATGTCGAAGACGAGGTCCCCGCAGCCGACGAAGCGGGAGTAGAAGGCGTCCATCCTCGCGTCCCGCTCGGGATCGCCGTAGTAGACGTCCAGCGACCGGTGCAGCAGGGACAGGGCCGGGTCGGTCCGGAGCGCGGCGATCCTGGTGTCGGTGGTAGCCATCATCTGTCTGGGGTCCAGTCCGTGAGAGAGGTGGCCGGGTTACGGTCCGAAGGCGGTCAGGAACCGGTCCCGGAAGGCGTCCATTCGCCAGACCGGCGCTTGCGGTCCGGGCTTCAGCCCGTCCTGCCAGCCCCACCCGGAGATCCGGTCCAACACGGCCCGGTCACGGGTGATGATCGAGATCGGCACGTCGTGGCTGGCGTTCTCGCCGGTGACGACGGCGGCGGGTTGGTGGTCACCGAGGACGATGAACACGAGGTCGTCGTCTCCGTAGGTCCGCACGTAGGAGATGAGCGCGCCGAGGGTGTACTCGATGGACTTTCGGTAGTCCGCCCGGATCTGGCCGGTGTTGCGGCGCTTGTCGTCCGACCTGCCCGCGCCGGCCGCACGGTAGACCGCGCCGTCGCCGACGTCGGCCCAGTCGAGCAGCGGCGGCACGGGCGTCCAGGGCGCGTGACTCGACACCAGCGCCAGCTCGGTCATCACGTTGCCGTCGCGCTTCGCCTGCTCCAGGCGCTGCCAGCTGGCCAGTGTGTACTGGTCGGGCGGGGTGCCGAAGCTGAACTTCGGGCCACGGTACGCGAGCGCCTTGGCGTCGTAGAACCGGTCGTAGCCGAAGAAGGAACCCTCCGGCCACGGCCTGGTGACGGCGGGCATCACGCCGACGGTCTGCCAGTTCGCCCGCCGGAAGGCGCCGTTGAGGGTCATCCGGTCACTGGCCAGCAGGGTGCGGTGCCGCTGGTCGTTGTCGATCCAGAGGCCGGAGAGCAGCGTGTCGTGCGCGAGCCAACTGCCGCCGCCGAAGGTCGGCGAGGTGAGGAAGCCGCTCTGCGCGGCGAAACCCGCCGCGCTCAGCTCGCTGGCGCCGCGGTCGAGGACCGCACCGACCTGCGGCGCGAACTCCGGGTCCTCGACGGCGTCCCGGCCGTAGCTCTCCACGAAGGCGACCACCACGTTCTTGCCGCGCAGCGCGGTCAGTAGCTGGTCACCCGGGGTGTCGCCGAACCTGTCGTCCTCGATCAGCGCGCCGAACGTCTCGCGGTCGTCGAGGCGCAGACGCACCTGGAAGCCGTGCCCGTTGGCCAGGGTGGTCGCGGACGTGTCGGCGACCGGCACGCCCTCGACCACCCGCACGTTGAACGCGGCGCACGCCACCCAGACGACCACCAGCGCGGCCACGATCCGGGTGGTCCCGGTGCGGTGCCGGACCACCAGCCGCCGCAGTCGCCGCATCGACAGCGTGACCAGTGTGGGCAGACCCACGGCCACCACCGCCAGGGTGATGGCGACGCCGGTGGCGGCGGGTCGACCGTACGACTCGCTGAGGAAGGCGAACCCCTCGTCGAGGAGCGCCCAGTCGAGCACCGGGTCGAACGCCCGGCTCAGCGAGGCGGTGAACCCCAGGTCGAGCAGCTTCAACACTCCGAGCAGGCCGAGGGCCACGCCGGCCAGCGTCGCGACCAGTCGGCTGCCACGAGACGGCAGGGCGAGCAGGAGGGCCACGACAAGCAGCGCCTCCAGGGGGATCCGCGCGAACGCCGCCGGGCTGAGCCGGCCGAAGTCGTACGGCACGGTGAGGACGAGCAGCACGAGCAGCGCGGCCAGCACAGTCGACAGCCGGGCGGCGATGGAGCGTTTCGGCCGATCCTCGACGTCGGTGCCGTCGGCGGTGCCGTCCGAGACCTCGTCCCTCATCGCCCTCCGTCCCTGGTTCGGCAGCTGACGTACGCGCGTCAAGAGCGACAACCCGGGCATCCTTCCATGATCTTTGTTGGGCGCGGCATCCGGGCGGATCAGACGCGGGCGATCCCTCGTCGGGCCACGGCGACCGTGGGACGGTCCGACCACGGCAGCCCGTCCGTCCGGCCCGAGCCCAGCGCCGCGGCGGCGCTCGGGGCACTGTGGCTGACCGGGCTGCTCGCGTGGACCATCGCGACCGGGGCGTCGTGAATGTCCGGGGCGTGTCGGCTGCCCGCAGTGTCGTGGATGACGGTGCGGCGGAGGTGACGGGTCGTCCACAGCCACGCGACGTCACGCCCGAACGACTCGACCAGCAGCGCCAGTGACGCCAGCAGCACGACTGTCGTCAGCGGCCCGGGCAGCGCGTCGCCCATCGCCACCGTCAGCACCACGCCCTGGATGGCGGCGACAACCTTGCGCCAGTAGCGCGGCGGCAGGGATCCGCGCATCCACCCCACCACCCAGCTGGCAGCGACGAAGACGTACCGCATCGCGCCGATCACGAGCACCCAGCCACCCACCGCGGGGGCCACGTGCAGGCAGAGGACCAGGACCAGGAAGGAGTCGATCTCCATGTCGAAGCGCGCGCCGAGCTCGCTGGTGGTCCCGGTGCGGCGGGCCGTGTACCCGTCCACGGCGTCGAGGGCCAACGCCACGCTGGTGAGGACGACCATCAGGGTGACCGGCGCCGACCGGCCGAACGAGTCGGCGGCCAGGGCCGTCACGCCGCCGACGAGGATCGCCCGGCTCAGGGTCACCCGGTCGGCCGGGCTGAGCGCATCCGCGCCCGAGCGGGACATCCCCCGGCTGAGCAGGGCGCACAGGACCACCCCGTACGCCAGCCCCGCCGCCCAGCCCGCCGCGCCCAGACCAACCGTCTCGGCCAGCACCGCCAGCAGGGCGATCTGCACGAGCAGTCCGATGAGCGGACCAGTTCGAACCGTTGACATCGTGCCTCCGTGACTCTGGTGGGTGACCCTGACCGTCATCACGGAAAATATGACCGATCGGTTCATTCTGAACGCGACCCGGCAGGGTGCCACGGAGGGACGTGCCCCTTCGGCGGCCGGTTAATCGTCCACGGTGGGCGGCACGGCGTCGGCTGAGCGATGAGGGCGTCGACAGTGCCGTACGGGTCAGGACGTCGGCAGGGTGAGCACGTCCGCGCCGTCGTCGGTGATGGCGATCGTGTGCTCGCTGTGCGCCGTCCGGCAGCCCGTCGCGCTGCGGAGGGTCCAGCCGTCGGCATCGGTGACGAGCGTGGCGGTGTCCGCCATCACCCACGGCTCCAGCGCCAGCAGCAGCCCCGGGCGTAGCCGGTAGCCGCGACCGGGGCGCCCGGTGTTGGAGACGTGCGGGTCCTGGTGCATCGTCGATCCGACGCCGTGGCCGCCGAACTCCGTGTTGACCGAGTATCCCGCCGCCTTGAGAACCGAGCCGATCGCGTGGGAGAGGTCACCGATGGGAACGCCGGGGCCGGCGGCGGCGATCCCCGCCTGCAACGCGCGCTCGGTCGCGTCGATCAACGCGAGGCTCTCCGGGGGCCGCACGTCGCCCACGATGAAGCTGATGGCCGAGTCCGCGACGACTCCACCCTGGGAGACGGCGAGGTCGAGCGAGAGCAGATCGCCGTCGGCGAGCGGGTAGTCGTACGGCAACCCGTGCAGCACGGCGTCGTTCACCGACGTGCAGATGTAGTGGCCGAACGGCCCGCGCCCGAAGGAAGGCTCGTAGTCGACGTAGCAGGACTGCGCCCCGGCCTCAGTGATCATGGCCTGCGCCCACCGGTCGATGTCCAGGAGGTTCGTGCCGACCACGCAGCGGCTCTTCAGCGTCTGCAGGATGCCGGCGACCAGCGCGCCGGTGTCCTTCGCTCGCAGCACGTCGGCGGGGCTCAGGATCTCGATCATGCAGCGCCTTCCTCGGGAGACCAATAAGTATCCCGGCCATATTATCCCGGTACTAGAATCGGGGCATGGTCAGGTTGCCGCTCACTCCCGAAGAGCTCGAACGCGGACAGCGCCTCGGCGCGCTCCTGCGTCGAGCCCGTGGAGAGCGTTCGATGCTCCTCACCGCGCTGGACGCGGGCGTCTCGCCAGAGACCCTTCGAAAGATCGAGTCCGGCCGGATAGCCACCCCCGCCTTTCCGACCATCGCGGCGATCGCCGACGTCCTCGGCCTCTCCCTCGACGCCGTCTGGTCGGAGATCAACACGTCGGACGGCAGCGCCGAACTCCCCCGGCCGACGCGCACCGCGCGCGAACGGTTGGCGTCCTAGCGCGCGACGGTCTGCCGTCAGGGCGAAACGCCAATGCGGTCAGGACCCGAATGATCTGCCGGCTGTCACCGCGCTGCCGGCAAAGCGCTTCCCACGATAGATAACCTAACAGCGCCTCATCCCGATCGGTATCGGGCAGACGCCCGACTGCGCAGGTCAGTGGGGGTGGCTAGTTTCGCCCAATGCCCACCAACATGATCAGTGCGGAATCTGCGGGTACCTGGACGCTCGGCGACCTGAGCGTCAATCGGATCGGATTCGGCGCAATGCGCCTGACGGGTAACGGCGGCGCGCCGAGCGATCGCGCGCGGGTCATCGGCCTGCTACGCCAAGCGGTCGACCTCGGTGTGAACCACCTCGACACGGCGGCGTTCTACTTCTCGCCGCTCCGGTCGGCCAACGAGTTGATCAACAGTGCACTGTCGCCGTACGCCGACGACCTGGTCATCACCACGAAGGTCGGACCGGGCCGCGACCCCTCGGGAGAGTGGCTGCCGCTGGCCCGGCCGGATCAGCTGCGCGGACAGGTCGAGGAGAACCTGCGCCAACTCGGCCGCGACCATCTGGATGTCGTGAACCTGCGCCAAGACGGACTGGACTCGGTGGCGGAGCACTTCGGCGCGCTGGCCGAGCTACGTGACGCCGGACTCATCCGGCATCTCGGCCTGTCCAACATCCGTCCGCACCACCTCGCGCAGGCGCAGGCGATCGCCCCGGTGGTCTGCGTGCAGAACACGTACGGTGTCGACACCCGACGTACGCAGGATCAGCTCGTGCGCACCTGCGGTGAACAGAACATCGCATTCGTGCCGTTCTTCGCGATCGCCGGCGACCGACGTGAGGCCGGCGGCGTAGCCACCAACACGGCAGTGGAGGCCATCGCGCGCACGCACGGCGCGACGCCGGCGCAGGTGCGGATCGCCTGGACCCTCAGCCGCGGCCCGCACCTGCTGGCCATTCCCGGTACCGGCAACCCTGATCACCTGGTCGAGAACCTGGCCGCCGGGGCGCTGGCCCTGTCGCCGGACGAGTTGGCCAGCCTCGACTAGCGGCCCCGGCGGGATTTCAGCCCCGCCACGACCTCGACGGAAGGTCGGTCACCGTGCAGGCAGCGACAACGCCCGATCCAGCGTCCCAGCTGACCGGGCTCAGCGGAGGCCGTCCGGAGACCGGCGAGAGCTGGTCCCGGTCGACGAACGACCGGGACCAGCGGGTGGTGCGCTCAGGAGGCGGCGATGCCCTCCATGCCGATGCCGTCGGCGAACTTCGGCAGACCCTCCACTGTGGTGACGAGACTCAGCGACCCGTCCTCGTGCACCTTGTAGCCCTGCACGTTGCCGGCGGTGGCGTTCTGCACGTACAGGAAGCCGTCGCTGGTGGTCATGTCGATCGACCCGCCGTTGGTGTCGGCGGCGACGTTCTTGACGAGTTCGAGCTTGCCGTGGTCGTCGACCCGGTAGGAGCTGATGGTGGAGCTGCCGGCGTTGGCGACGAAGAAGTAGTCGCCGACGCGCTGGATCCAGCACGTCGCCTGCTGGCCGTTGGGCACCGACGGGCCGACCTGGTCGAGCGCGCCGTCGTCCTCCAGTTCGAACCGGCTGACCGCGTTCGCACCCGACTCGGTGACCAGCAGCGAGTCATCGGTGTCGAAGGTGAAGCCGAACGGAGTGTTCCCCGCGTCGCTGATGACGGGGTTGCGGGACAGCTTGCCGTTGCGACCGATCTCGTAGCTGAACATGACGTTGGCGGCCTTCGTCGACACCAGGACGAACTCGCTGTCCGGGTCGATCTTGACCTGGGCCGGGGCGGTCCCGAACGCGGGCGGGTTGCCGTTGTGCAGCCCGAGCGACCGGTTGGCGTCCTCGATCCGCGACAGACGCCCCTTGTGCAGCTCGAAGCCCTGCACCGAGCCCTCGCCGCCGGCGTTGAGGACGTAGACGAGGTCGCCACGGGCCGCGACGCTGACCGGCAGCAGGCCGCCGGACCAGACGACCTGGAGCTTGTGCAGCTTGGTGCCCTCGACGCGGAAGACCGTCACGGTGTTGCTGCCGGCGTTCACCGCGAACAGCAGTCCGCGGTGGTAGGTCAGGGAGCCCTGCGAGGCCAGCGCGTCGAGCGGCGCGCCGATGGTGAAGCCGCCCAGCCCGCCGGTCTCGTACTCGCCCGCCTTGGTCAGACGGCCGTCCTCGTCGCGGTCGTACACCTTGATGGTGTTGCCCTCGGCCTTGTTGGTCTGGACGAAGACCGCGCCCTCGTCGCCGTGGTGGTAATCACCCCCCTTGCGGTCGTCGTGGTACCCGGGGCCACCGCCATCGGCGAAGGCGGCCCCGGGGATCGATCCGATGCTGGTCAGACCTGCCAGGAGGGCTGCCGCGAGCGCGACACTGCGCTTCATCACTGACTCCTTGTGCACCCGAAGGGAGGATTATGAGTTTTCCTCTCCTTCGAAAGCTATCGGAGCAGCTAGGTGCGTTCGCCTTACTTACCCTAAAGCGGTAATTTTGCGCCGTTCCGTGGAATGGCGAGACGTACGCGCGAATATGACCTACTGGGAAGCGGACCTTCGTCGCGTCAGGGGCAGGAACTCGGCGGTCAGACTGATCAGCGCACGGGCGCGTTCGAGGGTCCTGACCGCGGTCCACGCCCGATGAGGCGCGGAGAGGTCCGGGGTCAGCGCGGGCCGGGCCACCACGGTTCGAGGAGGGTGGGGTCGGCGACGTACTGCGCCACCTGCGTCCGCTGCTCCGAGGTCAGGGACAGCGCCTGGAGTCGGGCGCCCCACTCGGGCACCCGATCGGCCTTGTCCAACGCGGTGGCCAACTCGATCAGGCCGGTTAGCGCCATCGCCTGCTCGACCACCGGCGCGTCCTCGGCGCGGCGGCGCATCCCCGAGTCGAGCGCCCGATAGGCCGCCCGGTCGTCCATCTTGAACTCCCGCAGGATCCGCGCGTTGTCGAGCATTCGGGCCAGCCCGTCAAGCTGCTTCGACCCGCCGTACTCCACGTCCTTCGGCTCGTCCCGCTGGATGAAGACGATGGTGTTGCCCGACGGGTCGACGATGCTGAACCGCGACGCCCCGGCGCGGTAGCGGGTCATCCGGGGTAGCCCCTTGACCAGCACCTTGCCGTAGCTGCGGCGCATCGCCTCGGCGAACACCGCATGGTACGAGCCCACCGCGTCCACCATCACCAGGCAGCCGCCGGAATGCTCCTTCGCCGGGTCCAGGTCTTTGGGCGCCGGGCCGTAGTGCAGCTGGAACCCGCTCCAGGTGAACGCCAGATACACATATGGCTTGAGTTGCTCAAAAGCCACCTCGAACCCGAGAGCCCGCCAGAACGCCAAGGTCTCCTCCGGGGCCGCGCAGTGCAGCAGCGGCACTGTGGTCTCGTTCGGTCGGACCTGGTCCGCACTGACCTTCATGATTCGATCCCCGTCCGGTCGGCAGGCCGGCCATTGTGCCAGCACCACCCAGCGGCCTCGACGGGTTTCGTCTCCTACCCGGGGAGGAGGCGCGCTCCGACCACCGGCCACAACCGGGGCTCGGGGTCGGACGCGATCGGCGGGAGCGGCCACGAGCATCTACAGACATGACTACCGTTGTGCGCCGGGCGACGCGCTGGAACCGCCCACTGATGGTCCTGGTATCCGTGATGGCGGTGCTCGGCGTCGTCGCCGTCGTCGGCATCCTCGTCGACCCGCGGGTCCTCACCGGGGCGCCGATCTGGCTCAAGCCGTTCAAGTTCGCGGTGTCGTTCGTGCTGTACGGCGCGACGCTCGCCTGGATGCTCTCCCTGCTGCCGCGACGCAGCCGGGCCGTCGAGTGGGCGGTCGTCGTCATCGTCGCGGTGGCGGTCGTCGAGAACGCGTGGATCGTCGGTCAGGTGATACGCGGGCAGACCAGCCACTTCAACGACAGCACCCCGCTGAACACCGCGCTGTTCGCGACGATGGGCGCGGCGATCATGGTGCTGTTCTTCGCGCACCTCGTCATTGGGATCGTGGTCCTGATCCAGCGGATTCCCGACCGCGTCGCCGCGACCGCCGTCGGGTGGGGGCTCGGCCTGTCCTCGCTGGGCATGCTCGCGGCGGTGCCGATGGCGTTGCCGATGCAGGACCCGGGGATCGAGGGGATCAGTGGGGCGCACAGCGTCGGCGTGCCCGACGGTGGGCCGGGGTTGCCGATCGTCGGCTGGAGCACCACCGGCGGTGACCTGCGGATCGGGCACTTCGTCGGGCTGCACGCCCTCCAGGCGTTGCCGATCCTGGCGATCCTGCTGAGCCGGTTCGCGACCCGGTTGGACGAGCGCACCCGCGCCCGGCTGCTGGTCGTCGCGGGCGGCGCGTACGGCGTACTCACCGTGCTGTTGACCTGGCAGGCCCTGCGCGAACAGCCGCTGCTGCGGCCGGACGCCGTCACGTTCGTCGCGGTCGCGGCCCTGGTGGTCGTGACGGCGACCGCGACCGGACGGGTGCTGGCCCGGCGACGTCGCCCGGAACTGGCGCTGGCCGCGTGACCGCGACGCTGTTCTCCCTGACGTTCGCGGTGGCCGCGCCGTTCTGGGCGCTGATGATCCTGCTGCCGCGCTGGTCGTGGACCGCCCGGATCATCGCCTCGCCGCTGATCGTGCTGCCGGTCGTGGTGATCTACGCGCTGCTGGTGCTTCCGGCGTTCGGCGACGTGCTGCCGGCCGTGGCGTCGCCGACCCTGGCCGGGGTGCGCGACCTGCTCGGCACCTCCGCCGGGGCCGCGGCGGGTTGGGCGCACATGATCGCGTTCGATCTGTTCGTCGGACGGTGGGCCTGGTTGGACAGCCGCGATCGGGGGGTGCCGGCGCTGGTGATGGCTCCGGTGCTGCTGCTGACCATCCTGCTCGGACCGCTCGGCCTGGCCGCGTACCTCGCGGTCCGGACCCGGTGGCGGCAGTCGCCACCGGCCCGCAGCACCTAGGCTGACCACCGTGAGCTGGCCGGGGCGACTGTTCGACATGCGGGACGCGCTCGTGCGGATGGCGCTGCTCGACCTCGCCGGGCTGGGCTACCTGCTCTTCGTCCCGCACTCCGCCAGCACACCCACGACGACACAGTGGATCCTCGCGGTCCTCGCGTTCACCGTGGGGCTGGCGTTGCACCGCTGGCCGGTGGTCAACCTGCTGGCGCAGGCCGCCCTGCTGACAGTCGCGATCCGCCTGCTCGACGACCTCACCATCAACCAGGTTGGCGCGAGTTGGGCCCTGCTCGAGGTCACCATGCGGGCGCGTCGCCCCCGGACCATCTGGATGTCCGCCGCGCTGCTGGTCGTGGTCGACCTGACCGACTCGGTCGGCGACGCGGTCGGCCAGGTCGCCTCGGCCGTCGTCGGGCTGGCCCTGGAGGTCGGTGTGCCGGTGCTGCTCGGTCTCGTCATCCGCACCAACCGGGAGCTGAGTCGGCAGGCCGTGGAGCGGGCGGTGGCCGAGCAGCGCCAGCACGAGTCGGAGAGTCGTGCGGCCCGCGCCGACGAACGCAGCGCCATCGCCCGCGAACTGCACGACGTGGTCGCGCACCACGTGGCGTCGATGGTCCTGCGGGTCGGCGTGGCCCGGCACGTGCTCACCGACCTGGACCCGCGGGTGGGCGAGGTCTTCGACGACGTGCACGGCACCGGCACCTCGGCCCTCGCGGAGCTGCGCCGGCTGGTCGCGGTGCTGCGCAACCCCGACGGGGTACGCGGCGACGCGGCGCTGACCGCGATCGAACCGTCGGCGCTGCCTGCGGCGATCGGCGCGTCCATCGACCGGGCCCGGCAGGCGGGTGTCACTGTGGAGGCCGATCTCGACCCGGCGATCGGTTCACTCGACGCGGTGCGCGGCATGGCGGTGCTGCGACTGACCCAGGAGGCGCTGACAAACGTGGCCAAACATGCGGGGACGTCCGCGCTCGCGCACCTCGTGGTGGCTGTCCGGGACGGCTGCGTGCACTGGGAGGTCACCGACAACGGGCGCGGTGGGGTGCCGGCGGGCGTTCCGGCCGGTGGCGGGCACGGCATCACCGGGATGCGGGAACGCGTCGAGGTCCTCGGCGGCCGGCTGGACGCGGGCCCGACCGGCGCCGGGTGGCGGGTGCGAACCGTCCTTCCGGCCGTGGCCGCCGCGCCCGCCGACGCGCCGGTCGGGTCGGTGCCCCGCGAGCGGGAGGCGTCGGCCGGGTCGCCCGCGCCGGAGCCGGCGTGATCCGGGTGCTGCTGGTCGACGACCAGCACCTCATCCGGGCCGGGCTGCGCATGCTCTGCGACGCCCAACCCGACATCGAGGTCGTCGGCGAGGCCGACAACGGCCGTGAGGCGATCCCGCTGGCCGGGCGGCTCCTCCCCGACGTCGTCGTCATGGACCTGCGGATGCCCGGTGTCGACGGGATCACCGCTACCAGCCGGATCCTCGCCGAACGCCCCGCCGCCCGCGTCCTGGTGCTGACGACGTTCGGCGACGACGACCACCTCTACCCCGCGCTGACCGCGGGAGCGTGCGGGTTCCTGCTCAAGGACGCGCCCCCGACCGAGCTGCTGGACGGCATCCGCCGGGCCGCCGTCGGTGACAGCCCGTTCAGCCCGGAGGTGCTGCGCCGCCTCGTGCAGCGCGCGGTGCACGCCCGCCCCGGGTCACCACCGGCCCTGCCGGGCCTGACCGCCCGGGAACGGGACGTGCTCAACCTGGTCGCCGAGGGCCTGTCCAACACCGAGATCGCCGACCGGCTCCACATCGGTGTCACCACCGTCAAGACCCACATCACCAGCCTGATGACCAAGACCGACAGCCCCAACCGGGTACGTCTGGCCCTGTTCGCTCGCGGTGTCTGACGCTCAGGTCCGCATCCGCGCGGACACGGCGACGACGAGCACCAGCGGCACTATCAGCAGGGCCGGGGCGACGACAGGCAGGTGCAGGGCGACAAGGGCGCCGACCGCCGCGCCGACCATGAGGGCCAGCAGCACCTGAGCCTTGGGTCGCAGGCTGGCCCAGGGGCTGCGCGCGGCGACCCCGGCGATCAGGCTGGTGAGGGTGCCGGTCAGGTACGTGGAGGACAGGCCGGACACGCCGAAGCGTTGGATGGCACTGCTCTGCACGCCCAGCGCGACCGCGGACAGCATCAGCAGCGCCAGGTGGACACCCGCGTCCGGGGTGTGCAGGGTGACCTCCCAGACGACGGCGAACACCACGAACACCGACAGCTCCAGGACCAGCGCCCAGGTGACCCGCCGGGGCCAGACGGGATCGTCGGGCTGTGCCGAGCCGACGACGCGGGCGCCCGCGAGGACACCGACGATGAAGCTGACGATGGCGCAGCCCGACGTCAGAGCCAGGTCGGCTTCGCCCCGGCCGGCGGAGAGCCCGAGCAGGACCATGTTGCCGGTCATCACGCTGGCGAAGGCGCCGCCGAGGGCGAGGAAACCGAGAGCGTCGGCGCTCCCGGTGAGGAAGGTGAGG
Source organism: Micromonospora salmantinae (assembly GCF_022230905.1). Taxonomy (NCBI): domain Bacteria; kingdom Bacillati; phylum Actinomycetota; class Actinomycetes; order Micromonosporales; family Micromonosporaceae; genus Micromonospora; species Micromonospora salmantinae. Next base: position 423,243 of record NZ_JAKKFG010000023.1, on the reverse strand, counting down.
ACGACGACGAGCACCTGCCGTCGCCGCAGCAGGCGCTCGTCTCGGCGCGGGGTGACGTGGGGGTGGGTGACGCGGGGCGCTGTGCTCGACACTGTCGGCCACCTTCCAGTAATTGTTCTTCGTATACACTTTGTCCGGACACGTTCACGGAGAGGCGACCAGGTGGCTGAAGACCTACGGGACAAGCTCGGCGCGCAACACCTGCCGCTGCGAGATCAGGTCCTCGCCGCGCTGCGGACCGCCATCATCGACGGCGACTACCTGCCCGGGGAGCGGCTGACCGAGGACCGGCTCGCCGAGGACTTCGGCGTCTCCCGCAACCCCGTCCGGGAGGCGCTGCGCGTCGCCGAGGCGGAGGGGTTCGTCGTGATCCTCCCCCGCCGGGGAGCGGTAGTCGCCTCACCGAGCAGCGGGACCATCACCGACATGTTCGCCGTGCGCGAGCGCCTGGAGGCGCTGGCCGCCCGGCTGGCCGCCGAGCGGGCCACAGCGGCCGACGTGGCGTCCCTACGGGCCCTGCTCGACCAGGGCCGCGAGGCGACGCAGCGCCAGGACCTGGCCCGGGTCGCCGAACTGAACAGCACACTGCACCTGCGCATCCTCCAGATCAGCGGAAACCCCTGGCTGTCGTCGATCGCCAAGTCGCTCTACCTCCATGTCCAGTGGGTCTTCCGGCTCGGGGCGGCCGAACGCGCGCCACACTCGTGGGCCGAGCACATCCAACTCGTCGACGCCATCGAGTCAGGCGACGGTGACCGCGCCGAGCGGGCCGCGCTCGACCACCTCGACGCGGCATCCGCCGCGGCGTACGAGAACGCCGAAGGCGGCTACGGCACGCGCTGACGGGCACCCGGCTGCGGCATGCGCTACCGGCCGCACGCGTAGCCCTGCATCCCCCGGGGGTTCGCGCCGGCCGCCAGCACTCCCGTCGCCGGGTCACGGGTCACCGCGCAGAGCCGACCGAGGCTCCACCCGTCGGTGACCCGCACCTCGTGCCCGTACGCCCGCAGCGCCGCCAGCACACCCTCGTCGAGCCGGTCCTCCACCACCAGGACACCGGGTTCCATGTCGCGCGGATAGAACGACCCCGGCAGGCTGACCGTGTGCCACGCCGGCGCGTCGATGGCCTCCTGAAGGCTCTGCCCACCGACGAGGTGCCGCAGCAGGAACGGCAACTGCCACTGGTCCTGCTGGTCGCCACCGGGGGTGCCGCAGGCCAGCACCGGCTCACCGTCGCGGTGCACCATCGTCGGGCTCAACGTCGTACGCGGGCGACGGCCCGGCGCCAGCGACGAGGCGAGCCCCTCCTCCAGCCAGAACATCTGCAGCCTGCTGCCCAGCGGAAAGCCCAGCTCCGGGATCGTCGGGGAACTCTGCAACCAGCCGCCGCTGGGCGTCGCGGAGATCATGTTGCCCCAGCGGTCGACCACGTCCACGTGACAGGTGTCGCCCCGGGTCACCCCGTCCGACTGCACCGTCGGCTCTCCCGTGGTGGCATCCGTCGGCCCGGTACGCCGACCGGCACCGGGCCGGACGTGGGCGGGCAGGCGCGGCTGCGCCCCGTCCGGACGCCCCGGCCGCAGCTCCGCCGACGCGCGATCACCGATCAGGGCGGCCCGCTCCCGCGCGTACTGCGGCGACAGCAGCGCCTTGGCGGGCACGTCGGCCCCGTCGCCGTACCATGCCTCCCGGTCGGCGAAGGCGAGCTTGAGCGCCTCGACCTGGGCGTGCACACCCGCCGCGGTCGCCGGGTCGTACGCGCCCGGGTCGTCGAGCGCGTCCAGGGTGGCCAGGGACTCCAGCAGCACCGGGCCCTGACCCCAGAAACCGGTCTTCGCCACCGAGTAGCCGTGCCAGTCGAGGGTGGCGGGCGGCTCCCAGCTCGCCGAGTACGCGGCCAGGTCGTCGCCGGTGACCAGCCCGGCGTGCGGGCGGCCACTGGAGTCCTGGAACGGCCGTCGGCTGAACGCGTCGATCGCCTCGGCGACGAAACCCGTGCTCCAGGCCCGGCGCGCGGCCTCGATCTGGGCCTCCCGGTCGGTGCCGGCCGCCCGTCCCGCCTCGACGAGCCGGCGCAGGGTGTCCGCGTACGCCGGGTTGGTGACCAACTCCCCGGCGGCCGGTGGTCGGCCGCCGCGCAGCCAGAGCGCGGCGGAGGTGGGCCAGTGTTCCTCGAACAACGACCGGACGGCCGCCACCGTGTCACCGACGCGGGCCACCAGCGGGTGCCCGGCGCCGGCGTAGCCGATCGCCGACTCCAGCACCTCGGCGAGGGTGAGCGTGCCGTGCTCGCGCAGCAGCAGGAGCCAGGCGTCCACCGCGCCGGGTACGGCCGCCGCGAGCGGCCCGGCACCCGGGATGAGGTCCATCCCGAGGGACCGGAAGTGCGCGATGGTGGCGCCGGCCGGCGCCGGCCCCTGCCCGCACAGCACCTTCGGTCGGGGGTCCCGTGCGGTGGCCACGATGGCCGGCACCTCGCCACCCGGCCCGTTCAGGTGCGGCTCGACGACGTGCAGGACGAACCCGGCGGTGACAGCGGCGTCGAAGGCGTTGCCCCCGCGTTCCAGGATGCCCATCGCCGCCTGGCTGGCGAGCCAGTGGGTGGAGGACACCATGCCGAAGGTGCCCTGCAACGTGGGTCGGGTGGTGAACGTCATGACAACACCTCACTGGGGTCTGCGGTACGAACGTCGGGGCCGGTGCCGTCCGGCCGGACCAGGTGGCACGCGGCCATGCCGTCGCCGATGGCGGTCTGCGCCGGCACCTCCGTCGCGCACCTGTCGAAGGCGAGCGGGCACCGGGTCCGGAACCGGCAACCGGACGGCGGGTCGAGCGCGGACGGCAGGTCGTCGCCGAGCAGCACGGGCTGACGGTGGCGCTGACGCACCGGGTCGGCCACCGGCGCGGCGGAGAGCAGCGCCTGCGTGTACGGGTGGGCGGGCCGGGCGAAGATCCGCTCGCGGCTGCCCGTCTCGACGAGTTGACCCAGGTACATGACCGCGATGTCGTCGGCCAGGTACTCGACGGCGGAGAGGTCGTGGGTGATGAAGAGGCAGGCGAACCCGATGTCGCGTTGCAGGTCGGCGAGGAGGTTGAGCACCGACGCCTGCACTGACACGTCGAGCGCGCTGGTGGGTTCGTCAGCGATGAGCAGCATGGGCTCGGAGATCAGGGCCCGCGCGATGCTGACCCGTTGACGTTGCCCGCCGGACAGCTCGTGGGGATAGCGACGGGCCACCTCTGCGCGCAGGCCCACCCGTTCGAGTTGGGGGGCGACGCGGGCGTCCCGCTCGCGCCGTGAGATCCGCTTGCCGGCCAGCCGCAGCGGCTCGGCCACGATCTCGCCCACCAGCATCCGCGGGTCCAGTGACGCGGCCGGGTCCTGGAAGACGATCGACACCGCGCCGCGATGGGGGCGCAGTCGCCGTCGGGACAGGTGGGTGACGTCAGTGCCCGCGATCCGGACCGTTCCCGCTGTCGGTTCGACGAGCCGCACCACGCATCGGCCCACTGTCGACTTCCCGGAACCGCTCTCCCCCACCAGGGCCGTGACCCGGCCGCGCGGGATGGTCAGGGACACCCCGTCCACGGCACGCACCGGACCGAAGTGCATCACCAGGTCCGCGATCTCCAGGGCGTTCGGCTGCGGCGTCATCGGTTCGCCTCCTGAGCTGCCGTCGGTGCCGTTGGGCAGGGGTGCCAACAGGCCGCGACGTGGTCGGTGCCGCCGACGTCCTCCAACGGCGGGGCGGCCGCCCGGCACCGCTGATCAGCGGCCGGGCACCGATCCGCGAAGGTGCAGGCGTCGGGTTGGCTGGCCAGGACGGGCACCAGCCCGGGGATCTCGGTCAACCGGTCGGTCCCGGCGTGCCGGCCCGGCTGCGGTGACGCCGACAGGAGCCCTGCCGTGTACCGGTGCCGGGGGTGGGCGAACAGGTCGTCCACCGGCGCCCGTTCCACCACCCGGCCCGCGTACATGACGACGACGCGGTCCGCGATGTCGGCGATCACGCCGAGGTCGTGGGTGATGATGAGGACGCTCGTGCCGAGCCGGTCGCGCAGGTCCCGCAGCACCTGGAGGATGCCGGCCTGGACGGTGACGTCCAGCGCTGTGGTCGGTTCGTCGGCCACCAGCACCTTCGGGCCGCAGGCCACCGCCATCGCGATCATCACGCGCTGGCGCATGCCGCCGGAGAGTTGGTGCGGATAGTTGTCGACCCGCTGGGCGGCGGACGGGATCCCGACGAGCGTCAACAGCTCCATGGCGCGGGCCCGCGCCGCCCGTCGGGACATCCGCTCGTGAACCTGGAGCACCTCCCCGATCTGCCGCCCGACGGTGAGCACCGGGTTCAACGAGGTCATCGGTTCCTGGAAGATGTAGGCGATCTCCCGGCCACGGACCCGGCGCAGGGCCGACTCGCGGGCCCCGACCAGTTGGGTGCCGTCCAGGCGCACCGAACCGGTGACCCGGGCGCTGCCCGGCAGCAGCCCGGCGAGGCTCATCGCGGTGACGCTCTTTCCGCATCCCGACTCGCCCACCATCCCGACGATCTCCCCGGCGGCGAGGTCCAGGCTGACCCCGTCGACCGCCGAGACGGTGCCGGTCTCGGTCGGGAACGACACCGACAGGTCGCGGATCTCCAGCACGGGCGCGGAGGCGGTGGTCATCGCCGGTCTCCCTTCGGGTCGAGGGCGTCGCGCAGGGCGTCACCGAAGACGTTGAACGCCAGGGCCAGACCCATGATCACGACGCCGGGGAGGACGGCGGCCCACGGTGCGCGGGCGGCGAACTGCTGGGCGGTGGCCAGCATGGTGCCGAGACTGGGTGCCGGGGGCTGGATGCCGAGGCCGAGGAAGGACAGCACCGCCTCGCCGAGGATCGCGGCCGGGATGGCGACAGTGGCCTGCACCAGGATCACCGAGGTCGCGTTCGGCAGGATGTGCCGGGCCAGCACCCACAGGTCGCTCGCGCCGTCCACGACGGCCGCCGCGACGAAGTCCAGCGACTTGAGGCGCAGCGTGTCCGAGCGGACGACCCGGATCACCCCGGGGATCTGGGCGATGCCGATGGCCACCGCGGCGTTGCCGAGGCTGGCGCCCCGGATGGCCGCCAACCCCACCGCCATGATCAGAAACGGAAACGCCAGCAGCAGGTCGGTGAAGCGCGAGATCACCGCGTCCCAGGCCCGGAAGTAGCCGGCGGCGAGCCCGAGCGGCACGCCGATGACCAGCGACGTGGCCACCGCCAGGAGCCCGACCTGCAGCGACGCCCGAGCGCCGAGCATGATGCGGGAGAGGACGTCCCGGCCGAGGTCGTCGGTGCCCAGCAGGTGCCCGGCGGTGCCGGGAGGTGCGAACGTACGGGCGAAGTCGGTCTGGTCGACCGAGTAGGGCGCGAGCCAGGGCGAGAGCAGCGCGATGACACCCGCCAGCGCGAGCACGACGAAGCTCACCACGGCGAGCGGGTTGCGCCGCAGCCGCCGCAGCACCCGGGTACGCCTGGTGATGCTGGCGGTGCCGGTCTCCGCCATCGGTACGGTGAGGACGCTCATGCCGGATCTCCCGTCACCCGGATGCGTGGATCGATGACCGAGTAGAGCAGGTCCACGAAGAAGTTGATCACGATGTAGGCGGCCGCGGTGAGCAGGACGACGGCCTGGATCACCGGGTAGTCCCGTTGGAACACCGCGTCGATGGTCATCTTGCCGAAGCCCGGCAGCCCGAAGATCTGTTCGGTGACGACAGCGCCCGAGATCAGCCCGCCGAGTTGGAGACCCACGACGGTCACCACCACGATGAGGCTGTTCCGCAGGGCGTGCCGGGTGATGACGGCGCGCGGTCGCAGGCCCTTCGCCTTCGCCGTGCGCACGTAGTCGGAGGAGAGCGAATCCAGCATCGCCGACCGGGTCTGCCGCATGATGATGGCGGCCAGGCCGGTGCCGAGGATCACGGCCGGCAGGACGATGTGGTGCAGGTTGTCCACGGGGTCCTCCAGGATCGGCACGAAGCCGGAGGCGGGGAAGAGCCCGGTCGCCACGGACAGGTAGAGGATCGCCAGCAGCCCCAGCCAGAAGTGCGGCACCGACAGCCCGATCAGGGCCAGTCCGTTGGCGAGCCACTCCGCCGGACGTCCACGACGGACCGCCGCGAGCACCCCGGCGCCGACGCCGAGCGCCGCCGCGATGAGGATCGCCAGGACGGACAGTTCGACGGTCACCGGCAGGGCGGTCGTGAGCATCGACGAGACCGGTGTGCCGGTGCGGATGGACACCCCGAAGTCGCCCTGCGCCATGCGCTCCACGTACTGGGCGAACTGCACCGGCAGCGGCTGGTCCAGCCCGTAGTGCCGACGGATGGCCTCCAGCGCCTCCGGCGACCGGTCCTCTCCGGCCAGGGCGAGGGCCGGGTCGCCGGGGAGCGCCCGTACGCCGACGAAGACCACGATCGTCGACAACAGCAAGGTCAGCGCCGACTGCCAGGCGCGGGTGAGCAGATACCGGGCCACGACGGCCTACTTGCCGAAGCCGGCGAAGGCCGCCCGGATCACGCCGTCCGGGTAGACCTGGAGGCCCTGGATCTGCTTGCTGACGGCGGTCAGGTTGCGCTGCCGGTAGAGGTAGATCAGGGCGTCGTCCTGCTGAAGCAGTGTGACCGCCTGCCCGTACAGCTTCCTGCGCTCCTCGACGTCGCCGGCCTGTCGGGCCTGGGTCAGCAGGGTGTCGAGCTGCGGGTTGCTGTAGCCGGCGACGTTCTGGCTGGCGCCGGTGCCGACGAAGTTCGTGATGTTGGCGTCCGGGTCGATCCGTCCGCTCCAGCCCAGTTGCAGCAGCTCGAAGTTGCCGCGGTCCTGCTCGTCGAGGAGCGACGAGTACTCCACCGGGTTGATCTTCAGGTCGAATCCGCCGTCCTTGACCATGGACTGCAACGCCTGCGCGAGGCGCAGCGTGTCGGGGGTGTTCGAGGCGAGCATCGTGACCGTGTACGGCGTCTGCACGCCGGCCTCGGCCAGCAACTGCTTGGCCTTGGCGGGGTCGTGCGCCGGGCAGGTCTGCGCCTCGGGGGACGAGAACGTGCTCGCGGGTGAGATCGGGGAGCAGGCGGCGGCGTGCAGACCGTTGAAGACCGCGTCGACCAGGGCCTTGCGGTCGATGGCGTGCTCGAAGGCCTGCCGCACCTTGGCGTTCTGGGCGAGGGGGCGGTTGATGGGCTTGGCTGTGGTGCCGACGCCGTCGACGTTGCCGACGTTGATGGTCAGGCCCTGGTAGCCGAGGGACTGCGACTGGAGGACGGAGACCGCCGAGTCCTGCCGGAGCGAGGCGACGTCCTGGGTGGAGACCGAGTCGGCGACCTGCGCGTCGCCGGAGCGCAGGTTGGCGGCGCGGATGCTGGCGTCGGTGAGGATCCGCCACGAGATGGCGTCCAGGTGCACCTTGCTCGCGTCGTAGTAGTTGGGGTCCCGCACCACCTCGATGGAGTTCTGTGGCACCCGCTTCGCGAACTTGAAGGGGCCGACGCAGACCGGCGCCGAGGCGAAGTCGTCGCCCTTGGTCCGCAGCGCCTGCGCGCTCATGATCATGCCGGCCCGGTCGGCGAGGGCACCGAGCAGCGGTGCGAAGGGCTGCTTCAGCCGCAGGACGACGGTCTGCGCGTCCGGGGTGTCGACGCCGTCGATGGGGCCGAGTTCGCTCTTGCGCGCCGACCGGGCGTTGGTGAGGTGGCGTTGCAGGGTGGCCTTCACCGCGGCCGAGTCGAACGCCGTGCCGTCCGCGAAGCGCACGCCGGGCCGCAGTGGAATGGTCACCGTCCGGCCGTCGCCGCTCGTGGTGGGCAGGGCCGTCGCGAGCTGCGGTACGACCTGCGCCTGCTCGTTGACGTCGTAGAGCTTCTGGCACATGGCTTGGAAGACGTAGCGGGAGTAGAGGCTTCTCGACAGCGTCGGGTCCAGCGCGTCGGGCTCGGCGGAGAGGGCGATGACCAGTTTGCCGCCCTGCTTCACGGCGGCGGGGTCGGCGGGCGTGCCGAAGGAGTCCTGGCCTGCCGACTGGCCGCCGCCGGACGGGTCGCCGCCTTCGTCGTTCGACACCGGTGAGCAGGCGACGACAGTGCAGACGACGACGGCCGCCGCCACGGCGGCCCGGAGCACCCGGCGGCGGGGCAGGTTCGTGTCGCGGACGGAGAGGTTCGTCATGGAGAGCTCCTCAAGTGGGCGATTCGGGGAGCGTATGTTGTATACGATGACCGCCGCAAGACCTCCATGACTGGCTCATCAAGCGCCCCGCGTGCCCTGAACAGGCCCGGCCGGTGATCAGCTCGCGGGCCGAGTCCGGCCGCCCCGAACCAGGCTGAGCAGGACGACCAGCGCGAGCACCGCCACCACCGCACTGAAGACCTCGCCGGCCGGGCGCAGACCGATCGTCTGGATCAGCAGACCGACCCCGACCGCTGGCACACCGAGCATGGCGAACAGGATGGCGAAGAAGGTCGACACCGCCTCGGCCCGGTGCTGCGGTTCGGTCTTCATCGTGATCGTCGCGATGCCGTCGCCGACCGCCACCCCGGACGCGACCCCGATGATCGCCGCGCTGATGAGCAGCGTCGCCAGCAACGCCATCCACATGCTGAACGCGAGCAGGCCCGCCCCCACGACCAGGCCGGCGCAGGCGCTGGCCAGCGCGGCGCGCGAGGACAGCAGGCGGGTCAGCAGTTGACCGAACGCCGCGCCGGTGAACGCCACGAAGACCACCAGCGCGGCCAGCGTGTGTGAGGTCTCGTGCAGGACCATGCCGAGGAACAGCCCGCTCACCGACGTGAGCACCCCGAGGGCGGCGAAGCCCGCCCCGGCGGTGAGCGCCGAGCGGACGAAGTCCCCGCGGATGGTCGCCGGCACGTGCAACCGCTGCACCCGCAGGGTCACCGGCGAACGTTCCCGGACCGTCTCCGGCACCCCGCGCAGCGCGATGATCGCGACCACCGCCAGGATCAGCACGATCACCCAGGGCAGCCGCAGCGGCTCGGGTGCCAGGTCCGACACGATCCCGGACAGCAGGGTGCCGGCGGCCAGGCCGCCCAGGTTCGCGAAGATCGACACGGTGGCGGCCCGCTTCGGGTGCCGAGGGTCGATCAGCTCCGCCAACGCCGCTGTCGCCGCGCCGATGATCAGCGCGGCGGACAGCCCGGCGAGGATCCGACCCACGATGATCATCGCCAGGTCCACAGCGGCCAGGAACACGGCGTCGGCGGCGACCGAGAGCAGCAGCGCGATGAGGATGACCGGGCGTCGGCCGATCTGGTCGGAGAGCCGACCGAAGACCAGCAGCCCGACCACGACTCCCAGCGCGTAAAGCGCGTAGACCACTGTCACTGTCAACGACGAGAAGCCGAACTCCAGCTCGTAGAGCGGGTAGAGCGGGGTCGGCACTGTGGTGCCCACGAGCGTGATCCAGAACGCGAACGCGACCCGCACCGCGCCGGACGGGGACCGTGTCACACGTACAGCATGAATCTCGGTCCCGAGCCGAGGTGCGGTAACGGACCTTAAACGCCCGCATCGGGTGGCAGCGCACGGGTCCACGGTGGGAGGCGGAGCCGTCACGGCGCCGCCTCCCACCGCGTACTCCTAGGAGTTGTACGCCTGCGCGGTCACCGTGACCTGGCGGGCGAGGCCCGGCCTGGCCGGCCAGGAGATCCGCACCTCGCGGCTCTCCCCCGGCAGGAGCCAGAAGTAGTTGTCGTCGTAGCGGGCCGGCAGGACCCGCTCACCGCCGTGGTCGCGCACGGCGAGCCGCACCAACGCGGCGACCGTACGGCCCTGGTTGCGGACCGTCGTGGTGACGGTGTTGCGCCCGTCCACGACGCGTACGGTGCTCGACGACGTCGACAGTCGGGTGCTCGGCACGTCGTTGAGCGCCCGCAACTGCTCGGCCTTGTCGTAGCGCCAGTAGGTGTTCTCCGCGAGCAGCCGGTCGCGGCTGTCGCGCAGCTCCAGTCGCACCAGGTGCAGCCCGCCGCCGTCCGGCGCGGCGAGCGGGAAGGCCGCCGTGGTGGCCGAGCGGGCCACGTCCACCCGCTGACGCTGGGCCGAACCCAGCGACCGGCCGCTCAGGTCGTACCGTCGGGCGCTCACCGTGACCCCGCTCAGCGGCGCGGCGGTGTGGTTGACCACCCGGACCTGCCAGGTGCCCGGGTCGGCCTGGACGTGCACCGGCTCGCACCCCTTGCGGGCGCCGTAGTAGGCGCCGTTCACGTCGAGGTCGTAGTCGTAGGTCTGCCAGACCGTGCTGTGCCACGCCGGGTGCGACATCCACAGCAGCAGACCGGTGGCGTCCTGCCACAGGTTGGCGTTCCACGCCTCGAACATCGCGCGGTGGCTCTCGTAGTTGACGAACTGCGCCCGGGTGGCGAACTCGTCGAGCGAGTCGGACTCACCGAGCCGCGCGTCGATCGCGGCCTGGTACGTGCCGACACGCTGGTTACCGATGGTCGACCAGTCGTGGTAGTTCCACACCTCACCGATCGGCCACTCCGGCGCGTCACCGACGAGGTTGCGCATGCTCTCGGTCACCGACACCACCGGCATGCCGATCTCGGTGTGGAAGCCGAACGAGTCCGCCTCGTAGATCGTCTTGTCGGTGTAGGTCGTCGGGTCGACCCAGCCGTACGGCCCACGCCCGCTCACGATGCCGCTGGCGGAGTTGGGGATGTAGAGGATCTCCGGGTGCTCGATGGAGACGGCTTGCTTGAGCCCGGCGTCGACGATCGGCGGCGGGTCACCCTCGTTCGCGCCGCACCAGACGACGATGCTCGGGTGGTGGCGGAACCGCCGGATCGTGTCGGCGGCGATGTCGACGTAGCCGGGCGGGTTGGGCAGGAACGCGCCCGCCTGCCAGAAGTCGTTCCACACCAGGATGCCCTGCTCGTCGCAGGCCTGGTACAGCTCCTCGCGGTTGCTGCTGCCGAGCCAGTTGCGGATCATCGTGAAGTTCATGTCGCGGTGCATCTCGACGGTGTCGGCCAGCCGGTCGGGCAGCACCCGACGCAGCAGCTCGTCCCAGCCCCAGTTGCCGCCCCGGGCGAACACCGGCACACCGTTCACCGTGATCTTCAGCTCGGTGATCTTGTTGCTGACCGCCTTGACGTCGGTCCAGCGCTGCCCGTCGTCGGAGACCTGGATGACGAAGTCGCGGGCGTACGCCTGCTCCCAGACGATGGTGATCTGGTCGAAGCTGACCGGAGCGCCGAGGTCGACCTGGATCCACTGGTTGTCCTCGAACGTCGACGACCAGCGGGTCCGGGGGTCGCCGTCGACGGCCCGGTCCGGGCCGTTCGAGTCGCCGTCGGACGACGACGCGGTGGCCGTCCGGCGCAGGGCCAGGTCCACGTCCGGCTCGGCCTGACGCTGCACCGAGAGCGCCCACATGGACACGCCCCACGAGGTCACCCGCGCGCCGGTCTGGATGCGCAGGTGCTGGGCGGTCTGGCTGGCGAACGTCTCGACCTGGGTGGCCCGGCTGCCCAGCGGGGTGTCGTTGCTGACCGAGGTCACGTCGCTCCAGGCGTCCCCGTCGGCGGAGACCTGGACGCGGTAGTCCAGCGCGTACGCCTGCTCCCACACGATGGTGACCCGGTCGAAGTCGACAGCCGCGCCGAGGTCGACCTGGATCCACTGGTCGTCCTCGGCCTGCGAGGCCCAGCGGGTCGCCGCGTCGCCGTCGACGGCCCTACCGGGACCGTTGCCGTCGTTCTCCGAGGACGACGCGGTGGCGTCGCGGCGCAGGGCGAGATCCGGGCCGGTGCCGTCGGCCACCGACAGCGAGAACATCGAGATGCCCCAGCCGGTGGCGCGCTGGCCGGCCTGGACGCGGACGTGCCGGGCGTGCTGCCTGTCGAACGTGACCGTCTGGGTCGCCGCGCCGTCGACGAACTCCAGGGCGGGCTTGCCGGGCGGCGAGACGACGATCGGCTGGTGCCAGTCGTAGGCGAACTCGCGGACACCGAAGCGGAGCGCACGCCGGTCGCTGACCGAACGCTTCACTGTGGCGGTGAGCGTGAGGTCGTACAGGTGGGGGTCGCCGTAACCGTTGGGCCACCAGAGCCGGGGGTTGCGCAGCCGCAGCGCGCGGAAACGCTCCGGCGTGAAGGTGACTGTGGTGCTCCCGCCGGCGGGAACGGTCACCGTGGACTCGACGCGTACCCTGTCGAACTCCGCGCGGACGGTGACAGTGGTGGCGCTGGTCGCCGCGTTGCAGACCGGCACCCGGATGGTGACCTCGGCGGTGTCGGTGTCGGGCAGGTCGGGCAGCGTGGTCTGCACGTGCGGGTCGCCGATGACCACGGCGCCGGTGCTGCGTAGCCGGACGTGGTCCCAGAGGCCGGTGACCCGGTCGCGGACGGCGGGCATCCAGTCCCACCCGGACACCGCCAGGTAGGTCGGCGCGTCGAGGTAGTGGTGGGCCGACTGGAGGAAGGTACGACCGTCGGGGCCCTTGTCGCCGGGGGTGCCCGGGTGCGGCATCGGGGTGACCCGGACGGCGAGGACGTGCTCGCCACGGTGACCGGCCAACGCGTCGGTGATGTCGAAGGCGGCCCGCGCGAACGGGTGCTTGACGCTGCCGACCTGCACGCCGTTGACCCAGGCGGTCGCCTCGTGGTTGATCCCGTCGAACTCCAGCCAGATCCGTCGGCCGGCCGAGGTGTCCAGGTCGCGCGGCAGCCGCAGCGCGCGCCGGTACCACCAGGTGTGGCGGGACAGCGCCTCCGGGATGCGCATGTTGTTGAAGCCGGCCACCGGGTCGGGCAGGTGACCCTGCTCGACCAGTGTGCCCAGCACGGTGCCGGGTACCGTCGCCGGCAGCCAGGACCGGACGTCGACGCCGGCGCGGGAGAGTTCGGCGCCGTCGGCGGTGCCGGCGAAGTCGTCCATCGTCAACGACCAGCCCGACTCCAGCGGCACCGTGCCGTCGGCGGCGACCCTCAGCTCGGGGGCCGGGCCGGTGTTGCCGCCCTCCCAACTGGTCCAGCCCTCAACCTTCGGCCGGCCGGCCAGCGGCACGCCGTAGACCTGGAAGCCGTTGAGGCCGACCGGGTTGCTGTTCGAGCGCTTCGTGGCGGTCATCCGGATCCACCGGGCGGTGACCGGCTCGGGCAGCTTGATGGTCTGCGTGCCGCCCCGGCCCTCGCTGGTCTCGTACACCGACCGCCAGGCACGGCCGTCGGTGGAGACCTCGATCCGGTACGCCGTCGCGGCGCTGGAGAGGATCTCGTCGCCGTCGGTGTCGGTGTAGTTGCCGTCGAACGGTCCGTCGGTGAGCGTGGCCTCGAAGACCAGGCAGACGGCCTCGATCCGGCACGGCGCCTGGAGGTCCACCGAGATCCACTGCGGATCGCCGGCGGCGGCACGCCATCCACTCCCCCGGACGCCGACCTGCGGCAGGCCGTCCACGGCGAAGGTGGCCGGCGTCGGCGCGTAGTCGGTCGAGGAGACCGTCACCGGGCGGTACCGGGCCAGGTCGGTGGCGGTGGGGGTGGCGGTCGGCGCCGGCACGGCGGCGGACGCGAGGGCGTCCGGGAGGGCCGCGGTCACCCCGACCGACGCCAGCAGCGTCGCGCCGGCGGAGAGGAAGGTACGCCGGGAAACCGGCGATGGCTCGGACATCTTGCCTCCAGAAATGACAACGTTGTCAGATGGCGGGGGTCTGTGACAACGTTGTCAGATGGTGGCCCGATGTTTCCCGAGAGTCAAGGGCCCGAGTCCATCGTGATTCCCCAAACACGTTCCGCAGCTGTTCCACTTCGGACATCGACGCGCGGGCGGACCGCCGGGGTCACTCCGGCTGCACGCTCAGCCCGTCCAGGGCGACAGTGAGCACGTGATCGCGCTGGTCGGCGCGGGGAAAGTGTCCGGAGGCAATGGCGCTGGTCAGGCGCATGACGTCGTCGATAGTCACGTCGGCGCGCACCTCGCGCGCCCGCTGGGCCCGCTCCAGCAGCGGCCCACCGGCGGCGTAGAGCGCCCGCCGGCACTCCAGGTAGGCGGTGGACTCCCGGTTCAGGCCGGCGGCCAGCGGTTGCTTCGCCCCGATGTACTCCACGAAGCGCCGCAGCCACGCGTACAGGCCGTCACGCGGGGCGAGGCTCTCAGCCTCCCCGGCGGTCGCGCACACCGCCTCGACCTCGGTGACGTAGACGTTCTCGATCAGCACTTCCCGGGTAGGGAAGTTGCGGTAGAGCGTCGCGATGCCCACCCCGGCGCGGCGGGCGATCTCCTCCAGCGGAGCCTCCGCGCCCTGCTCGGCGAAGGCGACCCGGGCCGCCGCCAGGATCGCGTCGTAGTTGCGGGCGGCGTCGGCCCGGTGCGGGCGGGCCACACGCAGGTGGGTGAGGGCCGTCACGATGCCGATGTCTCCCAGCGCCAGCAACCGGAGGCCGGCTATCACTAGAGTGATAGTACGCCTCCGCTTATTCGGAGGTCTCCTATCAGTCTAGCCCGAAAGAAGGCCGACCATGCCCCCGAATCCCGCTTCCCGTCGCGGGATCGCCCTGGCGCTCATCCTCGGCTCGCAGCTGATGATGACGCTGGACACCTCGATCATCACGACCGCGTTGCCGCACGTGCAGCGGCAGTTCGGCTTCTCCCAGTCCGGGCTCTCCTGGGTGCAGAACGCCTACGTCCTGGCGTTCGGCGGCCTGCTCCTGCTCGGCGCCAGAGCCGGTGACCTGCTCGGGCGCCGCCGCGTCTTCCTCGCCGGGATCGCCCTGTTCACCGCGGCGTCCCTCGCCGCCGGCCTCGCCCCGAGCGGCAGCTGGCTGATCACCGCCCGCGTCGTGCAGGGTCTCGCCGCCGCACTCGCGGTGCCCTCCACGCTCGCGCTGCTGGTCGCCGACCACCCCCAACCGGGGGCCCGAGCCAGGGTGATCGCCCTCTACAGCGCGGTCATCGGCGCCGGCGGCAGTGTCGGCATCGTCATCGGCGGCGTCTTCACCGACCTGCTCTCCTGGCGCTGGGGGATGCTCGTCAACGTGCCGATCGGCATCGCCATCGCGCTGCTGGCACCACGGTTCCTGGTCGAGACCGAACGCCGCGCCGGCACCTTCGACCTCGGCGGGGCGCTGACCTCCACCGGCGGCATGACCGCCCTGGTGTACGGCTTCATCCAGGCCGCAGCAACCGGCTGGAGCGCACCGGGCACCGTTGTCTCGTTGGGTCTCGGCGCCGTCCTCCTGACCGCCTTCGTGCTGATCGAACACCGGGCACCCCAACCCATCACCCCGCTGCGACTCTTCCGCAGCCTGGAGCGCTCCGGGGCGTACGCCGGGCGGATCCTCATCGTCGGCGCGACCTTCTCCACCTTCTACTTCCTCAGCCAGTACCTACAGGAGGTACTGCACCTCAGCGCCCTCCAGACCGGCTTCGCGTACGTGCCCATCACCGGCATGTTCTTCGCCATGGTGTACGCCATCCGGCCCCTGCAGAACCGGCTCGGCCGTCCCCTCCTGCTGGTGGCGTCCCTCGTTCTCGCGCTCGTCGGCATGGCGTGGCTGTCGCGCATCTCGACAGGCTCCAGCTACTTCCCGGACGTGCTGCTGCCGCTGCTGGTGATCGGAATCGGCCAGGGCATCGCGATCATCCTGATGACCCAGGGCGGCGTGGCCGGAGTCGAACCGCAGGACGCCGGCGCCGCGTCCGGCCTCGTCAACGTCGCCCACCAACTCGGCGGCTCACTCGGCATCGCGATCCTCACCATCGCGTACACCCGTGCCAGCTCCGCCACCGACCCGACGGCGGGCTTCCACGCGGCCTTCGCTGGCGCGGACGTCTTCTTCCTGATCGCCCTGGCCCTCGCGGTCGTCGTGGCCGTCGCCGGCCGCCGCGCCAGTCGGCTGGCCGCTCTCCCCGCCGCCTGAACGCCCCGCGCTGCCTGGGGCCGCGAGTGCTGCCGGGCTCCCGGCGGGCCGGGCTGAGGCGTGCGGGGCTGCGGGGCTGCGGGGCTGCGGGGCTGCGGGGCTGCGGGGAGCGTGCGGCGCTGGACCGTGTGGACCCTAGGGCTGCGGGCGCGGGCTCCCGCAGGGGCGGGCTCCGGAGCCCGGGCTGAAGGGCTGTATGGGTTGGCGCGCTGCCTATGGAGCTGATGCCGCAAACGATTCGCACCCTCTGTGTGCCGCGGTGATGTCGCAAACGATTCAGCTCCAAAGGCGCCGACCAACACCTCCGCACCCCGCGACGCGGAGGCGGGATCGGACGTCACGGCGGCGGACTCCGTTGATCCGGCGACGCCGCGACTGCCGGACGGTGAGCCAGGTGTCCACCCGTACCCGTGATCGTGGCGGCGCCGCCGACGGCCGGGAGCTGACCACGGCGCCCGTCGACCACCTGGCCCGGTGACGACCGCACGGGCCGCGCGGTCAGCTCGCCGGACCGGCCTCACGGCGGCCGGGATCCCGAGGGTGGTACTCGGGGCGGAGTTTCGCGCTCGCGAACGCCGCCTTCACCGCCGCCGAGAGCGCGGCGATGTCGTACGCGCCGTGGTGCCGCCGGCCGTTGATGAAGAAGGTCGGGGTGCCGGTGACGCCGCTGAGGTCGGCCGAGTCGACGTCCTCGGCGATCCGGTCCACGCCCATCCGCTTCACCATGTGCTCCCGGAACCCGTCCAGGTCCAGGCCGAGCTGTTCGGCGTAACCGAGCAGGTCAGTGGGGTTGAGAGCGTCCTGGTGGGCGAGCAGCAGGTCGTGCATCTCCCAGAACGCGCCCTGCTCCCCCGCCGCCTCGGCGGCCTCGGCCGCGAGTTGGGCGTGCGGGTGGACGTCGGTGAGCGGCAGGTGCCGCCAGACGTACCGAATGTTGGCGAAGTCCGCCAGCAACTCTCGGACCGCCGGCTCGGCCTGCCCGCAGTAGGGGCACTCGAAGTCGCCGTACTCCACCACCGTCACCGGCGCCTCAAGCGGCCCGCGAATGTGGTCGCGATCCGCGTCGACCGGCAGCATCAGGTCGACGATGCCCTCGGCGACGCCCAGCAGCGCACGGGTCCGCCGCGCCGGCGAGAGCCGTCCGACGGAGCGGAACACCAACCACGTGACGAGGGACGCGCCGAGCGTCGCCACGAGGATGCCGAACTTCGCCTCGTCCAAGGCCGGGCCGCTCAGGGCATGGGTGGCGATCAGGAGCGCGACGGTGAAGCCAATGCCGGAGATCGTGCCGACCCCCGCGACGGCAACCCACCCGACGGGCGGCCGGAACCGGTTGCCGCTGAGCCGGGTCACCAGCCACGCGGTGGCCAGGATCCCGGCCGGCTTGCCGACGACGTACGCGACCACGACCCCGAGCGTGACCGGAGAGGTCACGGCCCTGGTCAGCAGGTCGCCGTCGATCACGATGCCGACGTTGGCCAGCGCGAAGAGCGGCACCACCACGTAGCTCGCCAACGGGTGGTAGAGCGTCTGCAACCGCTCGTTCGGCGACAGCGCCGAGGTGAGCCCGGCCCGAGCCATCCGGGCGAGTTGCGGGGTGGGCTGCTCTCGGAAGAGGCGGAACTGGTCGCTGGCCCGCTGCAGGTCGCCTCGGCCGGGAGCGTAGGCGTAGGTCAGCAACCCCATCACCAGGCCCACCGCGACCGGGTCGACACCGGACATCGAGACGGCGAGCCAGGCCGCCACCCCCAGCAGCGCGTAGACCGGCCCGAACCGCACCCCGAAGCCCCGGACGAGCAGCACCACGCCGAAGATCGCCGCCGCGACGATCAGCGCCGTCAGCGAGGGGTGATGCGGGTACGCGATGGCCAGCACCGCGATCGCCACCACATCGTCGACGACGGCGACGGTCAGCAGGAAACCCCGCAGCCGTTCCGAGAAGCGTGGCCCGAAGACGGCCAGCGCGCCGAGCGCGAGCGCCGTGTCGGTGGCCATCACCGCGCCCCAGCCCGCCGCGGTGGTCTGCCCGGCGTTGATGGCGAGGTAGATCGCGATCGGCACGAGCATGCCGCCGACCCCGGCCAGCATCGGCAACGCCAGGCGACGCCGCTCCCGCAACTCGCCGATGTCGAACTCGCGGCGCAACTCCAGCCCCGCCACCAGGAAGAAGAACGTCATCAGGCCGCTGTTGATCCAGGTACGCACGTCATGTGCCACCTGCCAGTCGCCGAGTTGGATCGAGAAGGAGGTCTCCCAGACCGACTCGTACGACGATGCGCTGAGGTTCGCCCAGACGAGGGCCGCCACCGCGCCGATCAGCACCACCCGCGCGCCGCCGGTCTCGGTACGCAGGAACGAGCGCAGCGGGGCGTTGAACCGCCGGTCCCAGACGGTCCGGCTGGTCCAGCGCCGGGGCGTGTTGTCGCTCGTCACGGGAACAATCTTCGTCGACCTGACCGTCACGTGGTCCGGATTGCTACTCATCCTCCGCGAAGACGACAGCGCGGCGCCGGCGGATCGTCGGGAGGACGGCGACGACGAGCGCGACGACGGCCAGGGCCAGCAGCGCCGTGGAGATCGGTCGGGTCACGAAGACCGACGGGTCGCCACGGGAGATGATGAGCGCGCGGCGCAGGTTCTCCTCCAGCAGCGGGCCGAGGACGAAGCCGAGCAGCAGGGGCGCCGGCTCGCAGCCGCACTTGATCAGGATGTAGCCCAGGATCCCGAAGAACGCGATGGCGTAGACGTCGTAGGCGTTGAAGTTCAGTGAGTAGGTGCCGATCGCGGCGAACAGGATGATCATCGGGAAGAGCACCTGGTACGGGATGCGCAGCATGCGCACCCAGAGGCCGATCAGCGGCAGGTTCAGCAGCAGCAGGAGCACGTTGCCGATCCACATCGACGCGATCAGGCCCCAGAACAGCGCCGGCTCGTCGTTGATGACATTCGGGCCCGGGGTGATGCCGTGGACGATGAACGCGCCGATCATCAGTGCCATCACCGGGTGGGCGGGCAGGCCGAGGGTGAGCAGCGGAATGAACGACGTCTGCGCGGCGGCGTTGTTCGCCGACTCGGGGCCGGCGACGCCCTCGATCGCGCCCCGCCCGAACTCCTGCGGCCGCTTCGAGATGCGCTTCTCGACAGCGTACGAGGTGAACGAGGCCAGCACGTGGCCGCCGCCGGGCAGGACACCGAGCGCGGCGCCGAGACCGGTGCCCCGCAGGATCGGGGCGATGATGCGACGCCGGTCCTCGCGGGTCGGCCAGAGGTTGGTCACCTTGCTGACGATTGCCGTGCGGGTCTGCTCGTTCTCCAGGTTGCGCAGGATCTCGGCCACCCCGAACAGGCCCACGGCGACCGACACGAAGTCGATGCCGCCGTACAGCTCGCGCTGCTCGAACACGAAGCGGGGCGTTCCGGTGTAGATGTCCTGGCCGACAGTACCGAGCAGTACGCCGAGCGCGATCATCGCCAGTGCCTTGAGCGCGCTGCCCCGCGCCAGCGCGATCGACACGATCAGGCCGAACAGCACGAGTGAGAAGTAGTCGGCCGGGCCGAACCTCAACGCGACACTGGCCAGGGGCGGGGCCGCGGCGGCCAGCGCCACGGTGGCGACCGTACCCGCGACGAAGGACCCGATCGCCGCGGCCGCCAGGGCGGGGCCTGCCCTGCCCTGGCGGGCCATCTCGTGCCCGTCCAGCGCGGTGACCGCCGCCGACGACTCACCGGGCAGGTTGATCAGGATGGCGGTCGTCGAGCCGCCGTACTGTGCCCCGTAGTAGATGCCGGCCAGCATGATCAGCGCGGTGACCGGCTCGAAGCTGAACGTGATCGGCAGCAGCATCGCCACGGTGGCCGTGGGCCCGATGCCGGGCAGCACACCGACAGCGGTCCCGAGCAGCACTCCCACGAAGCAGTAGAGGACGTTCTGGACCAGCAGGGCCGTCGAGAAGCCCAGCGCGAGGTTGTCGAGGAGTTCCATGCCTCAATCCGGATGCCGCGTCAGAAGCCCAGCCAGGGGCCCCACAGCGGGATCCGCAGCTGAAGTCCGACGACGAAGATGAGCGTGCTGGCCACCGTCAGCCCGGCGGCCACGGCCACCGCCGTGAGCAGCCGTACGCGGGCGCTGGCCAGGGTGGTGAGCAGTGCGGTCACCGCCGTCGTCGGTACGAACCCGAGTCGCCGGATGGTGAACCCGAAGAACAGGACCGCGAGCACGATGACGGCGACCGCCCGCCACGGGACCGGCCCGAACGAGATCACCTCACCGGCGACGAGCCCCTTGCCGGCGATCGCCAGGCCCAGGGCGACCACTGCCGCGCCGACCAGCAGCGGGAAGGCGCCCGGGCCCATCCGGGTCGGGGTGCCCAGCTCGTAGCCGAGCGCCCCCACCACGAATGCGCCACCGATCAGGACGAAGATCCCCCCGGCGAGGACGTCCGGTAACGACCGACGGCGCTCCACCTCAGGACACCTTGACCCCGGAGTCGGCGATGATCTTCGCCCAGGTGCCGAGCTGTTCGTCGAGCTTCGCCCGGTGCGCGTCCGGGGTCGCGTCCTGGGCCGGGACCGGCGCGGTGCCCAGCTTGGCCATCTGGTCGATGACCCCCTGGTCGGCCAGCGCCACCTTCAACGCCTCGGACAGCTTCTGGACGATCTCCGGCGGGGTGTCGGCCGGAACGTAGAGACCGTGCCACACGCTGACCTTCAGCTGCGGCAACCCGGCCTCGGTGGTGGTGGGCAGGTCGGGAAGGCTCTTCACCCGCTCGGGTGTGGTGACCGCGTACGCCTTCACCTTTCCGGCGGCGATCTGGCCGCTGGTGTTTGTCGTCTGGTCGCACATGAAGTCGACCTGGCCGCCGACGAGGTCGGTCAGTGCGGGACCGGTGCCCTGGTACGGCACCTCCTGGAGCTTCACGCCGGTGGTGCTCTGGAACAGCAGACCGCACAGGTGCGACGCGGCGCCGATGCCGGCGTTGGCCAGCGTGACCTTGTCGGCGTTCGCCTTCACATGGGTCACCAGGTCCTGGAGCGTCGCGGGCGCGAAGTCCTTACGGGCGACGATCGTCATCGGCACCTCGGTGACGAGCCCGACCGTCTCGAAGTCCTCCAGGGGCTTGTAGCCCAGGCTCTTGTAGAGGGCGGGCGCCGTCGACATGCCGATGTGGTGCATGAGCACCGTGTAGCCGTCCGGCTTGGCCCGCGCGACATCGCCGGCACCGACAGTGCCGCCGGCACCCTCGACGTTCTGGACGACGATCTTGCCGCCGAGCTTCGCGGCCATCGGCCCGGCGATCATCCGGGTGACGGTGTCCGTCGGACCACCCGCGCTGAACGGCACGACGATCGTGATGTTCTCGTCCGGGTACTTTCCGGCGTCCCCTCCGCCGGCGGCACCCCCGTTACCCGAACAGGCGGCGGCGAGCGAGACGACACCGATCGCGGCGATCATCCGCGCGGTGGCCCGGTACCTGCTGGTCGTTCGCATACGGCGGCCTCCCCATCAACGCATGGACATCCCTCGGCGCGTTAGTGGCCCTCAGTCTCGGCTGGTCGGGGCCCGGATGGTGTCAGAAAAATCCCAAGAACCCGGGCCGGCACGAGCACCCGTCCGGGCCGTACAATTCGCCGGTATGCGGATAACCGTCATCGAGGATGACGACCGCGTGGCGCGGGGTCTGGTGACCGTCCTGACCCAGGCGGGCTTCGAGGTCCACCGCGTCGCCACCGCCGCGGAAGCCGAGCGCGCCGGGCCGTCCGACGTGGTCCTCGTCGACCTGGGTCTCCCCGACGGCGACGGGCTCGACGTGATCCGCAAGTTGCGCGACCACCCGCAGACCGCCGTGATCGCGGTGACCGCGCGATCCGAGGAGCACGAGCGGGTCCGCGGCCTGCGCGCCGGTGCCGACGACTACATCGTCAAACCGTTCGGCATCCCCGAGTTGCTCGCCCGGATCGAAGCCGTCCTGCGGCGCACCCGGGCCGCTCGTGCCCTCGGCCAGACCGACGAGCCGCTCGTCCTCGGCCCGATGCGGATCGGCGTCGGCACCCGCGAGGTCACCGTCGACGGCGTACTCGTGCCGTTGACCCGCAAGGAGTTCGAACTGCTCCTGCTCCTGGCCCGGCGGGCGCCCAACGTGGTCAGCCGCGACGTCATCCTCGACCAGATCTGGGGCGCGTCCTGGGAGTCGTCGAGCCGCACCCTGGACACCCACATCGCGGCGCTGCGGCACAAGCTGGGGCCGGACGTGGTCATCCGGACCGTCCACGGCGTCGGCTATCGGCTGCTGGCCGACCAGCCGGAGCTGATCGGCTGACCGCGTGCACCGCCGGCTGCTCGTCGTCCTGGTCCCCCTCGCCGTGCTGCTCGTCACGGCGCTCGGGGTGCCGCTCAGCATCACCGTTGCCGAACGCGAGATGCAGGAGACGTACGTCAACCGGCTCAACGACGTCGGCCGGTTCGCCTCGCTGGCCGAGACCGCGCTGTCGACCGGCCGCACCGAGGCGTTACAGCAGGAGCTGACGCGGTACCACGAGCTCTACGGCATTCCGGTCGCGCTGATCGACACGTCGGGCGCGGTGCTGCTCGGGCCGGCCGACGCGTACCAGAAGGCGGCGCGCGCCGAGGCGGCGTTGCCCCGGACCGTGACGGCGGCGCTTGCCGGTGCCCGTTCCGAACCGTCCTGGGAGTGGGCGCCGTGGGACGACTCCGCACTCGTGGTGGCGGAGCCGGTCGGCCGGGACAGTGAGGTCGTCGGCGCCGTCGTGACGATCTCCGACCTGTCCCGCACGCGCGAGCTCATCCTCGTACGCTGGGCCCGGCTGGCCGGTCTCGGGCTGCTGCCGTTGCTCGCGTTGACGGCCGTCGCCTGGCCGGTGTCGGCGTGGGTGCTGCGGCCGGTGCGGAAACTCGACGCGGCGACCTCACGGATCTCCGAGGGCGACCTGACCATCCGCGCCGACGCCGAGGCCGGCCCTGTCGAGCTGCGGCGGCTGGCGCGGTCGTTCAACTCCATGATGGACGCCGTCGAGAACGCCGCGCAGCGACAGCGCGCTTTCGTCTCCGACGCGTCACACCAGCTACGCAACCCGCTGACCAGCCTCCGGCTCGCCGTGGAGAGCCTCGCGCCACACCTGCGGTCAGACGGCGACGGGCAGCAGGTGTACGACGTCGCCGTCGACGAGCTGAAGGCGATGCAGCGGATGCTGAACTCGCTGCAGGCCAGCGCGCGGATGGAGAGCCTGCGGACGGCGTCGCCGGTGGACCTCGACGAGGTGCTGGCGACCCGGGTGGACCGGTGGCGTGCCCTGACCGCCACCGCCGGGCAGAGCCTGACTGTCGACGTACCCCCGGGGTTGCGGTTGCTGGAACCGCCGGGCGGTCTGGGCAGCATCCTGGACGAGCTGATCAGCAACGCGCTGCGGCTGTCCGACGCGCAGGTCGTGGAGGTGACCGCGCGGCTCGTCTCCGCTGGTCCCGGCACCGTCACGGTCGCCGTCCGCGACGACGGCCAGGGAATCGACGTGTCCGAGCGGGCCCAGGCGTTACAACGGTTCTGGCGCTCACCTCGGCACCAGAACGTGCCCGGGACCGGCCTGGGCCTGGCGATCTGCGCCGACCTCATCGGGGCGGCCGGTGGTGAGCTGCGGCTGGAGGAGGGCCTGCCGCGTCCGGACGGGCCCGGGCACGGGCTGGCCGCGGTGGTGGTGTTGCCGGTCGCACCCGCGTCGACGCCGGCCTGACAACAGCGTTCCCGGTGACCGGGTCAGCGTTTGCGGTCGCGGAACCAGGCCGCCGCGCCCGGATGCAGCGGGACGGACGCGGTGGAGATCCCGGTACGCACGTTGATCTGCCACGCCTCCGGAAGGGCCTCGGCGTCGTCACGACCAGCGGAGGTGATCGCCCCGGTATGCCGGAAGACCGTGTCGGTGATGGCGTAGACCAGGTCGCCAGGCAGGTCGTCGCGCGCCAGCAGCACGTTCGGTACGGCGACGGTGCGGGTCGCCGGGACGCCGGCGTAGGCAGCCGCGTGGATCATGGCCGGGGCGTAGGGACCCGGGTACGCCGTGAAGAGCCCGTCGGCCTGCGCGTCCAACGGAATCAGCCGGATCGGGTGGCGCTGCGCCAACTCGGTGATGGCGGGCGTCGGGACGCCGGTCAGGGAGAACATCGCGTCGATCGTGCCGTCGCGCAGCGCCGCCGCCGACTCGGCCTGGCTGAGGTTCTGGCCGTCGGCTTTGAGCGGGCCCAGCTGCAGAACCCGCAACGACGTGAACTCCGTGCCGGAATCGTGGGCACCGAGGGACACGCGTTTGCCCTCAAGATCCCGAAACTCGTCGATCGCCGAACCGGCCATGACCACGAGATGCAGATGACTGTCGTAGAGCCGGCAGATCGCCGACAGCCCTCCGGGCGCGCTCCCGTCGCTGGTGATCAGCGCGTCCAGGCTGGTCAGCCCCAGGTGCACCTCGCCGGCCCGCAGCATCCGGATGTTGTCGGTGGACGCCCCGCTCGGCACAGTGGTCACAGTGGCACCCGACACCTGCTCGGAGATGTGCTCGGCCAGCGCCCCACCGATCCGCCGGTAAACCGCCCCCGCCGGCCCGGTAGCCAGTCGCAGGTGAACCGGGTCCGCCTCAGGCCGCCGGGAACAGCCGACGAGCAGCCCACTGCCGGCCAGCAACACCGCCCGCCGACTGAACCGCGTCATGCCGAGATAATACGGACGCCGCCCCCTGCTGCGCCGATCTTGCACTTTCGGTCGTCGAGATGCGGGACTGCGTCATTTGTCGCGACAGCAAGTGCAAGATCGCGCAGAGGGGGTCCGGTCTTGTCGCCCATCCCGAGGGGGCATGCACGCAGCGCCACTGGTTGGTAGCGTGCCGGTGATGTCGCCGGTTGCCGCCGGCAGTGGTCCCCTGGGGAGGGTCGACGTGTGGGCGGACGACGCTGCGCTCGACGCGGCGGAGCGCCGGCTCGACGAGTGGGAAACGTCGCTCGCCGAGCGGGCGGCACGAGCGAAGACTCTGGCGGCGACGATGCGGGACCTGACCGGCACCGCCCACAACGCCGCTCGGACTGTCGACGTCACCGTCGACTCGGCCGGCCTGCTGATCGACCTACGGCTCGACGAGCGCGTCCGGCAACAACCCGCGGCGCACACCGCTCGGCAGATCCTGGAGACCACCACTGCCGCGCGCGCCGACCTGCTTCGAAAGGTCAGCGACGCGGCCACCCAGTCATTGGGTGACGACCCGAGCGCTCGGGCCATCATCGACTCGTACCGCAGCCGGCTCCTACCCGACCAGGGATCGAACGATGCCCGCCGGTGACGACATCCAGGTCGACCCGGACGACCTGACCGCCCACGCCGCACGCCTCGATCGCTGCGCCAGCAGCCTCGACACCGCTCAGCAGGCAGGCCAGCACGTCCGGTTGGGCGCCGACGCCTACGGGCAACTCTGCGCGATGATGCCGGTGCTGCTCGACGGCCTGCAACGGAACTTGGTCGACGGCATCGGCGCCGCCGCAGCGTCGGTACGGGACACCGCCGGCAAGCTGCGGGTCGGAGCCGACCGCTACCGAAGCTCCGACGCCCACGCCAAGCAGCTACTCGACAGGGTGCGGCAGCAGGGGCTCGATGGGGTGCAGCCGCACCAGCTCGACGGGGTGCGGCAGCGCTCGTGACGTCGAATCCGCTCGTCGCCGCCGCTGCGGACACCCCGCCCAGCGCCTGGGCGGGTGTGTGGATCTGCGAGGACATCGAACTCATCGCCCAGGGTGTCCGGACCGGCAGTTGGATCGACGGCAGCCTCGGCGTCGTGAGCGCCGGCCTGGACGCCCTCGCCTTCGTCTCCGACCCGGTCGGCGCCCTGCTCCAGTACGGGATCGCCTGGCTCATCGAACACGTCAAGCCCCTCAGCGAAGCGCTGGACTGGCTCGCCGGCGACCCGGCGCAGATCACCGCACACGCGCAGACCTGGCGCAACGTCGCCGAGTCGCTCCGCGACGACGCCGCCGAACTGGCACGCGCCGTCCGCACCGACGTCGCCGGCTGGGGCGGCAGTTCCGGGCCCGCCTACCGAGCCTGGGCCAGTGAACAGCAGCAGGCCATCACGGGCCTTGCCCAGGGTGCTGACACCATGGCCGCGATCACCGAAGGCGCCGCGGGCCTGGTGGCAGCCGTCCGACTCCTGGTCCGCGACGCCATCGCCACGTGCGTGTCCCGCATCATCGTGTACGCGGGCGAACTTCTCATCACCGGTGGACTGGCCGCGCCGTTGGTCGTGGAGCAGGTGACGACCTTGGTGGCGTCTTGGGGGGCGCGGATCGCGCGGTTGTTGCGCGGGCTGCTGGCCAGCCTGCGACGGTTGATTCCAGAGATGCGCCGGCTCGGCGACCTGATCGAGAAGCTCAAGCAGGTGTTGGGGCGACTCAAGGAGCAGCCGCCCACCCAACAGAAGCCGGATGGCCCCGAGCCCACGAAGATTCCGGGCGATCCCGGACGACCGGACTTCACCAAAGCCGAGATCGACGCACGGAAGATCACCGCCTACGCCATGAACCCGGACCACCCTGTCGGCAAGAACAAGTACCGCGTTATCAACTCCACCACCGGCCTCGGGCCGGACGACGCCGACGTGATCATGCAGCAGATCCGCGAAGGCGTCGTCGCTGGCACGCCTTTGCTGGGCAAGGCCGACGAGTTCGGCCAGCGGTGGAACGTCGACCTACCCCTGACCGGGCCGGGTGGCACGGTCGTCGTCCGCACAGCCTGGATACTGGAGAATGGGTCCTCCTCACCGCGAATGGTGACCATCTCGTTCCCGCCCAAGGAAGGGTGACATGTTGGAGCTGTACGACGTGGTTGAGCTCCGAGAGGCCATTCCGGGAGAACACCTGCCTGCCGGGGCAGTGGGAACGGTCGTCCATATTTTCAACGGCCCCCCGGCTTCCTACGAGGTCGAGTTCGCCGACCCCGATGGTCGCACCACAGCAATGGTCACGCTCCGGGCCGACCAGGTAGTACACCCAGGCGAGTAGTTGATCGGTGCGCCACGAAGCGTCGCAGATCGCGATCATGCTTCACCAGCCCGGAGACGCCGGGTCAGCGGCGTAGGCGGCGGGAGCAGTCGCCGTCGTGGCCGTCGCGCAGGAGGCAGCGCCGACCGCCGGGCATTCGCAGGTCGCAGAAGACCCGGTGCCGGAGCAACTGATGGTCCTCCGCGGAGACGGTGGTCTCGCCCGGGTCGGCCATCGGCAGCACCAGCATCCAGCGGCCGATGACCCGGGCGAGGCGCTGCGCGGCGGACAGGTCGGTGGCAACGACGGGCAGGTGGATGACGTACCGCTGACTCATCGGCTCTGGTCCCGCTCGTTGCGGGCGCGGGCCTGATCGGTCTGCCAGCGACGTAACGCGGCCTTGATCCGGGCCGTCTCGCGGCGGCTCTCGGTGAGAGCGGCGTAGACGGCGGCCATGTCGACGGCGACCCGGTCGAGGAAGGCGTACACGTCGTCGGGGTTCAAACCGCGACGTCCGAACCCGACTGGTGCGAAGCGGCGCTCACGGACCTGCCACGGCAGCAGACTTGTGTACGCGGCGGAGCGGTAGGTAGCGCCACCGCTCGCCATCCCTGGTCGCTGGTTCTTGGCGTTCATGCCTGCCTTCCTGATGCGGAGGGGCGAGGGGTGTTCGGGAAACACGGCGGCCGTTCGGGGGGACCGGCCGGCCGCCGTGCTGTGACCAGCCTGCGACAGTCCGCAGTGGAAACGCAACGTTGTAAACCGCAATTTCGCTGTTGTGCATTGACTTTCTTTGCTGGAACCCGTAGGAGTTGCAGGAGCAGGTCACGCAGTGTTGCGTGATGCAACCAGGGAGTGTGCGAATGCCCGAAGACATCGGATCGACCGTGCCGCGTCGGCAACTCGGCCGGCTGCTGCGACAGTTCCGCAACGAGGCCGGGGTGACCCTCGACGCCGCCGCGGAGGCCCTCGAATACAGCCGACAGAAGATCTGGCGCCTCGAATGCGGCCAGGGCTCGGTCCGGGTGCTCGACGTCAAGGCAATGTGCGACCTGTACGGGGTGTCGCCCGAGATGACCGAGGCGATGCGCGGGCTCGCCGCGGAGACGAAGTCCAAGGGCTGGTGGCACGCGTACGGCGATGCGGTGCCGAACTGGTTCGAGCTGTACGTCGGCCTGGAATCCGCCGCCGCCCACCTGCGCCGTTATGACGAGTCGCTCATCCCTGGGATCCTGCAGACCAAGGAGTACGCCCGCGCGCTCTACCGCCTCGGCGGGATGCTGAGCGAGGAGGATCGCGAGCGGGCGGTACAGGTCCGACTACAACGGCAGGCGTTGCTCTTTCGGCGCTTGCCGGCTGCTCCTAGGGTTGAGTCCGTGCTGTCTGAGGCGGTGCTTCGGCGTGGCGTTGGCGGCTCGCCGGTCATGACCGAGCAGCTCGCTCACCTCGCCAAGCTGTCCGAGCTACCGAACGTGAGCGTCAGGGTGCTGCCACTGGCAGCAGGCCCTCAGCCCGGCGCGGTTGCGGGGTCGTTTGTGATCCTCGACTTCCCGACGACCAAGGGTGGCCGTGCCGCGCCGGAGCCATCGGTGGTCTACAGCGAGTCGTTGACCGGGGCGCTCTACCTCGACAAGCCTGACGAGTTGGCTGCCTACGAGCGGGTGTGGAGAGGGCTGGATGCGTTGGCCCTCGGCGAGGCAGAATCGACTGACATGATCAAGCGGATCGCTGGGGAGATGCGGCATGACTGACCTGACCGGCGCCGTCTGGCGCAAAAGCACCCGCAGCGGCGACAACGGCGGCGACTGCGTCGAGGTCGCCACCAACCTCCCCGGCGTCGTGGCCGTCCGCGACTCCAAAGACCACACTGGCCCTGTCCTCACCTTCAGCTCGGAGGACTGGTCCGCCTTCGTCACTGCGACCAAGGGGAGTTGACTCCG
The DNA here is from genome assembly GCF_022230905.1 of Micromonospora salmantinae. NCBI lineage: Bacteria > Bacillati > Actinomycetota > Actinomycetes > Micromonosporales > Micromonosporaceae > Micromonospora > Micromonospora salmantinae. Next base: position 394,380 of record NZ_JAKKFG010000023.1, on the reverse strand, counting down.
CCCGCTGATCAGGATCTACAGCAAGTCGACGCTGTCCCCTCTCGTCCCGCACAAGGTCGCCGTAGCGCGTGGCGTGATGCGCCGATGCATTCACGTATGCGGGAGATGATCGGTCGACAAGCTGTGACCGTTTGCGATGAGCACGCTGTCGGCGACCAAGCGGTCGATGAGTAGTTCAAGCCGCCGGGAGATGTCCGGTCCACGTCGGGTCCAGCCGTACAGCTTGGCCACGTGTGCACTCAACTCGTCCCGGGCCACGCCACCCGTGTCCCGGACGAGATTCGTCAACGCGAGCGCCAACTCGTCGTCGTGGACCTGCTCCACACTGCGGCTGCAGGCGTCGACCGGGCTACGGACCTCGCTGACGACGGCGCCGGGCACGCGCACGAAATCCCCGTCACGATCGAGATCGGCCTGACGGATCGCGGCATCGATGTTGTCCCGGATCCGCGACCCGATCCGACCAATGCCCCAGCACTCGCGCAACCTCTGGTGCATGACCGTGATATGCACCGGCCCTTCGACTGCGGCGACCTCGGCAACGCCCGCCCGCATGGCATGCGCGCTTCCGCGTTCGCCCGGATCCGCCCAGTACGGCAGGCGGTCAACCATCGCGGTTCGGTACGGCGTCACCCAAGTCGGCTGCAAGTCGAGGGCCGCTGCCTCGATGGTGATGGCGGGGCGCTCGATCGCCTCTTCCAGGCTGGACAAAAGCCCACGCACCGGAGCGGCGACGGCCTTCTCGATCACGGCGCGCAGGCGCTCTTCCTCGCCGAGCCGGTTGCGATACCAAGCGGTGCCCCAAATGCGGTGCAGTCGCCATCCGAGGCCACGCAGCACCTGATCACGCAGCCGGTCCCGGTCCCGGGCAACTTTGGAGGAGTGATACTGGAACCCGTCGCACTCGACGCCCAGCACATAGACGCCGGGCCGATCCGGATGACGCACCCCCATGTCGATCCGGTAGCCGGCGGCCCCGACCTGCGAGGTCACCTCGTAGCCCCAGGAGCGGATCACGGAGATGACCGACTCCTCGAACGGTGATTCGGCATCACCGCCGGTGCTGGTGTCCAGCGCCAGTGCCGCAAGGCCCCGCTCGGCATAGTCCAGGTAGCGGCGCAGATGCCGCAACCCTTCACTGCCGGCAGCGGCAACGATGTCGGATGCCCGCACGCTGGCGACGACTTCGTTGCGGAAGCGCGCCCGGGTGATGGCCACGTTCAAACGCCGCCACCCACCGGCCCGGTTCAACGGGCCGAAGTTCATCGTCGTCTTGCCGGCCTCGTCGGGGCCATACCCGATCGAAAAGATCATCACGTCGCGCTCGTCGCCCTGCACCGATTCAAGATTCTTGACGAAGAAGCCGTCGAGCCGGTCGTCGGTGAAGAACTTGTCCAATTCCGGGCGGTCCTGGCGGGCCTGTTCCACGGCATGCTCGATTGCGGCGGCCTGCGCCTCGGAGAAGCTCACCACACCGAGCGTGAGGTGCGGACGGGTGGTGAAATGGTGGATGACCCGCTCGGCGACCTTGGCTGCCTCGACCGGATTGTCACGCGATGAGCCGCGCCGGTAGGTGCCGGCAGCATGTAACAACTCCACGCCCACGTCGGGCCCGACGTCCTCGGCGCCGGGGAACGTGATGAGGCCACCCTTGTAGAACGACGAGTTCGAGAAGGCGATGAGCGCCTCGTGCCGGGATCGGTAATGCCAGCGCAGCGTGAGCGCGCGGAACTCCGCAGAACCTTTCATGAGGTCGAGAACGGACTCGAAGTCGATACCGTCTTCGGCCTCCTCATCCCATTCGTCGCTGTCGTCGGCGACGCCGGCGGTGAAGAAGCTGGTCGGCGGGAGCTGCTTCTGGTCACCGGCCGTGATCAGCGCGCCGCCTCGGTAGATGCAGTTGACAGCGTCGGCGGGTGCAACCTGACTCGCCTCGTCGAAGATGACGACGTCGAACCGCATGTCGGACGGAAGATACTGACTGACTGCCAACGGCGACATCATGAAGCATGGCTTGATCGCCTGAGTGACGTGACGCGTACGCTCCAACAGCAGCCGCACCGGCATGTGCTTCTTCTTCTTGCCAGCTTCGCGGCGGATGACACCCGACTCACCCAGGTTATTGCGAGGCCGGCGCGCGTTGCACGCGGTGATGATCCGCGAGGTGGCCGCTGCGATGAGCCCCCGGTCCAGGGCGCGGTACTCGGCCACGAGCGAGTCGCGATCCTCGGCCCGCACGACACGTAGTGCCGCATCCTGATACAAGTGATGGTCGGCCCACTCCTGCAGCAGTGCTCGCTCCAGAACCAGCGGCACCTGCTCGGCGCTGATGCCCTCGGTGATGCAGAAGTCGATGGCGGTTTCGAGTCCCACGGCGACGAGTTCGGCGCGCGCGCTCTGATACGCGAACCACTCGTCCTGTCCGGCACTGTCCTCGCGCAGGGCCGCGATGAGGTCGCCCGCCTCCTCGTAGTCGTCGAGTTCGGTGCCGAGTTCCGCGTGCCTGCCCGGCTCGAAGGCCGCCAGGAGGTCGGCGCGCGCCCCGGCCCACCGCCGTTCGATGTCTCCGAGTTGGGGCGTTGGGACGATATTCTCCAGCGCCTCGGCCTGACCGAGGGTCAGGGGCTCGTCGAAGCCCTTCGTGCAGGCGCGCATCTGCGCGGCCCAGTCCAGTGCCGTATGCACCGACGGCAGATCGGTCCGCTCGCCGACGTACAGCGCGCCCAGGATCGACGAGTAGGCGTGGCCGGCAGCGGCGAGCGTGGTGTAGGCGGCGTCGACGGACGCACGCAGCTCGAGCAGGCGGCGGGACTCGGCGACGGTCAACTGTCGGTCCACCGCCTGGCTGACCGCCCCGGCCAGCTCAGCCGCCGACCGCAGTGGGATCAGGTGGGTGCGCAGCCATTCGACTGCCTCCGCGATGGAAAGCAACGCGAGCTCCGGCCGTGCGGCGGGCAGCGGTTCCGGGGCCAAGCGCGACTGCCAGTCCTGCAGCCCCGCGCGCGTCTCGTCGGCGACGGTGAGGACGCTGGTGTTGGGGCTGGCGTCAACAGCGATGTGATCGGCTAGCTTCCGCAAGTCGGTGGTGCGCGCCTGGCGGATCGCGGTGTCCGCGATGGCGAACGCCCGGTCGATCCGGTCGAAGTCGGCCGATCGGCCGTCGTAATAGGCGCCGAGAGTCTTCGCATACCGAGTTTCCGCCTCGGTGAGGGCGCTCGCGGCCTGCTTCCAGGCGATCGCCAACGACAACTGGTCGCGCGCTGACTGCCAGTTGACGCCCGTGCAGGTGAACGCCGCCAGAGCGCGCTTGTCGGCGCGGTAGGCGCCGCCGAGCTTCTTCATGCCCCGGTGATCGTGCGTGAAGCGGTGGGCCAGTCCCTCGACGTCCGCCACGAGTGCAGCCTCGTTGTAGTGTGCTGCCGCTGCCTTCTCCGCCTCCAGCAGGGCGGCGATGGCCTGCTGGAGCGTCTGCGCGGCGCGGGTCGCTGCGGCATGGCCCTCGGCGGTCAGCCATCCACGCTCGGGACGGATGTCGCTGCCGCCGAGACCCGCCACCGTCAGAGTCGCCTCGGCGTCGTTGAACGACACGACGGGCGGCAGGCCGAGCATGACGGCCAGCCCGGTAAGCGAGCGGCTGGCGGCCTGCAGTGTCTCGGCGTCGCGGGCGAATGTGTCGGCAAGCACGGTGGCCTGCTCCGAAGTCAGTCCCGCGAGGTGCAGTGGCGCGACCGTGAGGTCTTCCAGCGCGGAGGTGTCGAGGTCCGGCGTGGTTTCTGCAGTGGGAACGTTGGACCAGGACACCCCGGCGGCACGGCTGGCTGCGTCCTGCCGTTCGGCGAGCTCCCGCAGTTCCGTGGTGAGACGATCCGCGGATTCCCTGGCCGAGTCGAGCGCCGCAGCGGTCAGCCACTGCTGCGGCACGCCGGCCGGCCGTACCGCGCGATGGGCGACGATGCGCGCAAGATCGGACGCCTGACACAGCCGGCTGACGTCGAACGCGGCGGCCAGTTGCGGGTGGGCTGCGGTGACGCCGGCCAACGCGTCGAGCGCGGAATCCGCTGCGTAGAGACGCGCGTCCAGGGAGCCGCGATGCGTGATACCACGCCAGGCGAAAGAGCGTCCCTGAGAAGCGGGGCGCCAGGCCCTGGCCAGCGCCGCAGCGGTGGCTCGCACGGTGCCGAACATCTCGACGGTCAGATCGACCGGTGCGATGCCGCTCATCGGAGCCGCAGGCACGTCGTGCAAGGTGGCGATCATGCCGAGGACGTCGTGCAGCGAGTAGTTGAGCGGCGCCCGCAGCACGTTCATGGCTTCGGCGTACGCGTTCAGCTCCTCGCGGCGGCGCCGAGCGTTGTCCAGATCGATGTCGTTCATCCCGCTCGGGGCAACCGGAACGGTCTCCAATGCCTGCCCCAGCGCCGACGCGACCTCCTTTCGCGTCGCCTTGTGCGAATGCAGCTCCAGCAGGTAGGCGCTGAGCCCCACGTCATGGAGCCGGTTTCGTACCACTTCGAGCGCTGCGGCCTTCTCGGAAACGAACAGCACCCGCTTACCGGCGTGCAGCAGTGCGCCGACCATGTTCGCGATAGTCTGCGACTTTCCGGTTCCGGGTGGGCCGTCCATGACGAACGAGCGGCCTGCCAGCGCGGCGGCGACGCTGGCCCGCTGCGAGGAGTCAGCATCGAGCACCAGCGGGATCTGCTCCGCCGGCATGTCCCGGTCGATCCGATCGTCGGTCAGCTCTTCGAAGAGGAAGCCGGCGCCTCCCGAGCCTCGCCCACCTGTCGCCAGCGCCTGGATCACCGGATGTCCGGCGACAGACGCCTCGTTGTCGAGCAGGTCGCGGTACATCGCCTCCTTCGCGAACGAGAAATAGGAGAGCGTGACCTCGTCGTTGATCCGCCAGCCGGCGTGCTCGGCAACGGCGGCCCGCGCGTCGGCCAGGAAGTCGACATAGGCGACGTCCTCGAGGTCGTCGACGGCCGGCAATGTGACCATGAGCTGGTTGAGCTTGAGCGTCAGCGCCGGGTTGACGACTGGGTCTTCATCCGCACGTTGCAGCAAGGGCAGCTGCCGCGCCCCGGTCGGAACGAGCCGGACCGGAACGAGCAGCAGCGGACTGGTGTATCGCGTCTTGTCACCGTCGGTCCAGGTGAGCGAGCCGAAGGCGAGATAAAGGATCCACAGGCCTCGGTCCAGGAACTCCTGGTTCGACCGACGCATGAGGTTGCGAAGTGCCGAACTCAGATCACTGACCGGCTTGTCCGTGCGGAGGACATCGACCCGGAGGCCCTTGCCCGGCGTGTCGAGTTCCACCGCGGGGAGAGCGCGACCCGCTCCGGTCGACGTCCCCTCGGACTCGTCGCCGGTCTCCTCCGCGGGATGGAACCGGAAGTAACGGCCGGCGCTCAGACCGGCCAGGACCTCTGCGGCGGCCGGATCGAGCACCCGGACCGCCCCCGACTTGCTCGGTCGGAAGTTGAGAAGCCGGTTCGTGCCGGAGAGGTTGATGAGACTGTCACGCCATTGACGGATGGTCGCCTGCAGCAGCCGATCCTGCGCCGGAAGGTCCTCGGTCGTGCCGACGATTCCGCCCATTTCAGGTTTCTCCATCCAACTACACGAGCCAGGTCTTGTTACCGCGCCGCTGATGAGGCGCTCGTCGAGAAGCTGAACACTCCATCTGCGGCCCAACTAGACGCCGACCGACGAACGATCGGGCAGGCCATAAATGCCCTCAGCCGCGATCCCGCGCATCGGTCGTCGTGCCGGAGAAGAGCGATGTCATCGTTCATGAAGATCCGTTCGACCGTAGAGGTGACACCGCTGCCCCACACTCGGCCGTCCGGGTGATCTTGATGCGCCGCCAGTTCACGGCTCCCTGACCGGCTCACGCCAGGTAGCGGTCCAGAAGGGTGCCGTCGTAGGCGATCTCGTGCCCCAGCTCGCGAAGCGCCGCCTCGATGGCGACCTGGTCGTCGAGCGGCAACCAGGTCGCCGGTTCGTAATCCATGCCATACGCACGGTCTGCCCGGCCGAACGTAGCGAGCAGGCTGGGCGGCGCCAGTTCCGCCGTACGCAATCGTGGGTCCGGCCGCCAGAAGAGACCGAGATCGTCATACCAATCGAACGGGACCTCGTCCCCCAGCTCGCTGAACGCCGGGTCACCGTCCATGGCCGCCCGATCATCGAACAGGGTCTTGACCAGTGGAAGCGCGAGCGGTGACCGGCGCACCTCCCCCAGCGTCTTCGGCTCTACGACCGCCTTGATCAGCTCCACATCACGCAACGCCACGTCATAGGGGAGGACCGCGAGCCAGACCTGCGGATCTTCCTTGAAGTGTCGCTTCATCTCGGGTTGCTTGTCGAGCCACGAGCGGTCGGCCCGCCCGTAGGTGCCCACGAAGTACTGCACAGTCAGCCCTGCCATTCGATCTCGGTTAGTTTGGTGCTGATCTTGGTCTTGCTGCTCCTGATGCTCAGTGAGGGCTTCCGCGCCAAGTCGGCGAAGGTAACCACACCGCGGACGAGCCACGGCAGCCACTGGCCGGACTAGAACACACCATCCGTGCGCGGAACGGAAGCAGGTAATTGATAAGGAGGGTTATCAAGCAGCACCGTCGACTACGACGATCATCACGACTACAGTTAGCCTCCTTGTCGCGGAGGAGGTGAGAGCATGGCCACTGAGCTGATGTCATACGGCGAGATCGCCCTGTTGGCACAGGTTGAGCGCCCGGTGGTGACGACCTGGCGGCGCCGACACCCCGACTTCCCCGCCCCAATCCCCGGCAGCAGCGGTCAGCCGCTCTTCCCCTCCGATGCCGTCCTCACCTGGCTGCTGGACCGCCAGCTCGGCAACGCCGACGCCGACAGCTTGCGCGCCGAGCGCGCGATGCACACCTTGACCGCGTACGCCCGGGAGCACGGCGGTCGCCGCCTGGTGCTGTCTCTGGGCGCCGCCCTCTGCCTGCGTCACCTGGCCGGACGGCCATTGCCGGCCGACCCGCTGCCGCTGGCCGAGCGTCTGGACCCCGATGACGAGTTCCTGCTCACCAACCTGCGGGAAGCCCCGGCGTTGGCCGATCTGCCGGGGATGGTCGAGCATCTGATCGAGGGTGCCTACGAGGCGAGCCGGGCGTACCAGTTCCTGCTCGGCAATTGTGCTCGCTTCGGTTGGCCGGAACTGGCCGCCGACGGGCTCACTCCCCACCTGGTCACGCTGATCCGGTTCGCCGCCGACGTGCCGGGCCGGTTGCGCGCCGGCGGCCACCTCACGGTTGGCGACCCGTACGCATGCGCCGGCGATCTCCTCGCCGCGCTGCTGGTCGATCAGGAGCCGGAAGCGTTGAGTTTCAACGCCGCGCAGCCGGAGCCGGAGTTGGCCCGTCTGGTCCGCCGCCGCCTGCTGCTGGCTGGCGTGCCCGAGTTCAACTTCGCGGTGCTCCCGGACGACCTGAACGACGAGTTCGCCGACGTGAACGTAATCGTCACCAGGCTTCCCTACCAGCCCGCCGAGCTCTGCGACACGGCCGAGGATCTCGCCAGGATCAGCGACATCGCCGATCGACTCGGCCCCGGATGCACCGCCGTCGTGGTCGGCCCTGCCGCGAGTCTGGTCGACGCGCTACGTGACGCCGACGCGATCACCAAGCGGGCGAACCTCCTCACCAGTGGCCTCGTCGAGGCCGTGGTGCGGCTGCCCGGCGGCGCCTTTCCCGCCCGCCCCGGCCACTCCGTCGCGCTCTGGACGCTGACTCGCGATCCCGTCCCGGATACCCAGGGCCGCCTACTGCTGGCCGACCTCAGCGGAGGTGCCCTCGATCAGCGCGTCGTGGAGACCGCGGCCGAGGACATTCTGTTGTGGCGCGCCGAGGGACACCGGCGTGACGGCCACGACCCCCGAACGGGCCTGGTAGTCCCGCTCGACGCCCTCGACCTGCGCCGCGGCGCGGCGCTGCGACCGCCAGGCCCAGCCTCGGTGACCCTGCGTTCCCGGCAGGCCGCCGATCGACCCGCGCTGATCGGCGAGGTCGAGCGCCGTCTCGCCGACGCCGAGCAAGAGACCATTCGGTACGCCGAACAGCACGGTGCCCTGAACACCGGGGCGGTGCAGCGCGACGGAACCTGGCCGAGGGAGCTCTCCCTCGGCGGACTGCGCACGGCTCGCCGGGTCCGTCTTCTCCCGGGGCACCGCCTGTTACCCGAGCACGTCAGGCCGCGCGGCCACCATCGGGTCATCGGCGCCGCGGAGGTCGGCGCGCAATCGTCGAAGCGCTGGATGGACCGGCTAACGCTCGCCGCCGAATACCCGCACGTCTCCCTCACGGAACCGGGTGACCTCGTAGTTACCACGGTGCCTCAGTTCGGTGTCTTCCTCGACGAGGGCGGCTTTTCGGTGATCGAGTTCCCGGCCCGCGGTCTGCGCATCTCCCCCGGCGACGCCCTCACGCCGCGGGTGCTGAAGGCGCTGCTGGACACCGCCCGCAACACCGCACGTAGCCCAGGCGCAGTGCGCGGCCCCCGGCTGCGCGACGTGACGATTCCCGACCTGAGCCGGGACGAGGCGGCTCGTCTGGACAACGTGCTGCGCCGCCTCGACGAACGTGAGCGCCTACTGCAACGGCAGGCCGGCCTCCTCGCCGAACTGCGCGAACTCGCCGTAACCGGCTTCGCCGACGGCACCCTCACCACTCTGTACGGTACGAACTCCTGAACGAGAGAACGGAACACACAGTGCCCCCACGCAAACGTGCGAACGGACAGGGCGAACTGCCCGGCATGTCCAGTACCAAGCAGATCCAGGACATCCTGTGGAAGGCCGCCGACAAGCTGCGCGGCTCCATGGACGCCGCGCAGTACAAGGAGTTCGTCCTCGGCCTGGTCTTCCTCAAGTACGTCTCCGACGCGTTCGCCGAGCGCCGCGACCAGATCGCCGACAGCCTCTCCGACATCCCGGAGAACCGTCGCGCCGAGTTCCTCGACGAACGTGACGAGTACACCAGCGCCAACGTCTTCTGGGTTCCGGAGAACGCCCGCTGGGACTACCTGGTGGAGAACGCGCCCAGCGGCGTCGGCGAGCTGCTCGATGACGCCATGGACGTGATCATGCGGGAGAACCCGGCGCTGACCGGCGTCCTCCCGAAGATCTTCAACCGGGACAACGTCGACCAGAAGCGTCTCAAGGAACTCGTCGACCTGATCAGCGACGCCCGCTTCACCGGCCACGGCGACCGGAAGGCACAGGACGTCCTCGGCGAGACGTACGAGTACTTCCTGGAGCGCTTCGCCCGCGCCGAGGGCAAGCGAGCCGGTGAGTTCTACACCCCGTCCAGCGTGGTGCGAATTCTTGTCGAGGTGCTGGAGCCCTATGAGGGCCGCGTCTACGACCCGTGCTGCGGGTCCGGCGGCATGTTCGTACAGTCCAAGAAGTTCGTCGAGGCCCGCGCCGGCCGCGACCACGCCCACGACATCGCCGTCTACGGGCAGGAGGCCAACGAACGCACCTGGCGGCTGGCGAAGATGAACCTCGCCATCCATGGCATGGACCCGGTCGGCATCGGTGACCGGTGGGCCGACACGTTCGCCGACGACAAGCACCCGGACCGGCGGGTCGACTTCGTCATGGCCAACCCGCCGTTCAACATGAGCGACTGGGCGCGCAGGGTGGGTGACCCGCGCTGGCGCTACGGGACGCCGCCGCAGAGCAACGCCAACTACGCCTGGCTCCAGCACATCCTCTTCAAGCTCGGCGACCGTGGCAGTGCGGGCGTCGTCCTCGCCAACGGCTCGATGTCCTCCAAGCAGTCCGGCGAGGGTGAGATCCGCCGCGCGATGGTCGAGGCGGATGTGGTGGCCTGCATGGTCGCCCTCCCGCCGAATCTGTTCCGCACCACCGCGATCCCCGCCTGCCTCTGGTTCTTGACCAAGGACAAAACCCCGCAGGGCGCGAAGGCGCTGACCGACCGGCGCCACGAGATCCTCTTCATCGACGCTCGCGCTCTCGGCACCATGGTTGACCGCACCGAGCGTGTCCTCACCGACGACGACATCGCCGAGATCGCCGACACCTACCACGCCTGGCGCGGCACCAGGTCCGCCAAGACCAAGGGCCAGACGTACGAGGACGTGCCCGGCTTCTGCTACTCCGCGAAGCTCGACGAGGTAGCCGCCCACGACCACGTCCTCACCCCTGGCCGCTACGTGGGCGCTGCCGAAGCTCAAGAGGACCCGGATGCCGAGCCGCTCGCCGACCGCATCGAGCGTCTCACTAAGGAGCTGTACGCCCACTTCGACGAGTCCAGCCGCCTTGAAGCCCTCGTTCGCAACCAGGTTGGGAACTTGGATGTTTGAGCTGACTTTAGGCGATGCGTTGGAGGCCCTCATCGACCACCGCGGCAAGACGCCCAAAAAGATGGGTGGCGATTTCACAGAGAAGGGCGCCAAGGTTATCTCTGCCCTTCTAGTCAAAGGCGGTTCAATAGATCTTTCGCAGGCCCGATGCGTCAGCGATGAGATGTATGAAAAGTGGATGCGCGTGCCAACCAAACGCCATGACGTCATCCTCACGTCGGAGGCGCCATTGGGCCGTTCCGCCCTGATTCCCGACAACGGCAGGTATGTGCTGGGACAGCGGGTCTTCGGACTTCGCGGTAAGCCCGGCGTTCTCGACAGCCAGTATCTCTTTTATTCACTGCAGACTTCTTACGTGCAGGACCAACTGATCGGACGGTCTACTGGGACAACCGTGCTCGGGATCCGCCAGTCCGAGCTCGTGAAGGTTCGCATACCGGCAGCGGATTACCGCGAACAGCAGAAAATCGCACAAATCCTGGGCGCGCTCGATGAAAAGATTGCGGTCAACGACCGCATCGCCGGGTGTTCGATAGCGCTCGCTGATGCACAATTCAACCGTGCAGTGGAAGAAGTCCCCACCGGGCCGGAGACTTTCGGCTCTATCGCTCAGGTGGGTGGAGGTGGGACGCCAAGCACCAAAGTTCCGGAGTACTGGGAAGGCGACATCGCTTGGGCGACTCCGTCGGACGTGACAGCGCTAGGAGCTCCATATCTCTTCGGCACGAGCCGGAGGATCACGGATGCGGGACTCGACAACTGCGCATCGGTGTTGTACCCCGCTGGCTCAATCTTCATGACGTCGCGGGCTACTATCGGGGCGTTCGCGTTTCCGCAGGCACCAACGGCTGTAAATCAAGGTTTTATCGTGGTGGTCACACCCGATGAAGAGCTTGCGATGTGGTTGTTCCACGAGATGCGGGATCGGGTTGACGAGATGCGCAGTTTGGCGAATGGATCCACATTCCTCGAGCTGAGCAGAAAGAACTTCAAGGCCATTGGCGTTCGACTGCCGACACCAGCCGCGCGCAAAGAATTTGCAGGGAAGGCCATCCCACTACACCAAAGGGCTGCGGCGGCCACAGCCGAGAACGCAACCCTTGCCAAGTTGCGAGACACCCTATTGCCGGAGTTGATGTCCGGGCGGTTGCGGGTCAGGGACGCCGAGCAGGTTGTCGAAGCAGCGGTTTAGGAAAGTCAACGGTTCACGGGGAGGGGTTGTGATGGGTGCGGGCGGGTGGATGAGCGAGGCGGACTGGGAGGCGCTGGCGCTGGATCAGCTCGGTGAGCTCGGGTGGGAGCCGGGTGCCGGGAAGGATTTCGCGCCGGGGTCGGGGCAGCGGCAGGCTTGGTCCGATCTGGTGCTCGTCGAGGACCTACGGTCCGCGATCGAGCGGCTCAACGCCGACCTGCCGCCCACGGCGGTCGCCGACGCGGTCCGGGCCGCCACCGACGTGGCCTCCCGGGAGGCGTTCGCTGAGAACCGGGCGGCGCACGAACGGCTGGTCCACGGCATCCGCTCGATCACGTACACCGACGCATTCGGTGCCGAGCACAACCCCACCGTGCGCCTGGCCGACCTGGACGACCTCGGCCGCAACGTCTACCGGGCGATCAACCAGGTCACGATCGTCGACGGCGACTTCCGGCGCCGGTTCGACATTGTGCTGTACCTCAACGGTCTGCCGGTCGCGATCGTCGAACTGAAAAACGCCGCCGACGAGAACGCCACCCTGACGGGCGCGCACGCCCAACTTCAGGCGTACCTCGCGGAGTTCCCGGTCGCCTTCCGGCACACCGTTCTGTGCTTGGTCTCCGACGGAGTCACAGCGAAGTACGGCACCCCGTTCACCCCGTACGAGCACTTCGCGCCGTGGAACATCGACGACGAGGGCGAACGCGTTGACACCACCTCGCCGGACTACGACGGCCCGGAAGCGCTGATCGTCGCCCTCTACGGCCTGTTCAACCAGCGGCGTTTCCTGGAACTCACCGGCGGCTTCGTCAACTTCACGTCAAAGGCGAAACGGATCGCGAAGGCCCACCAACACTTTGCGGTCATCCGGGCCGTCGAGTGCATTGTGCGGGCGTCGCAGAGCGACGGGAAGGCGGGCGTCGTCTGGCACACCCAGGGCTCCGGCAAGTCCGAGGAGATGGTCTGCACGGCGGCGATGACCGCTCGCCACCCCGCTCTGAAGAACCCGACCATCGTAGTGCTCACTGACCGCAACGACCTCGACGACCAGCTCTTCGACACGTTCCTCGACAGCCAGACGCTGCTGGGCCAGGAGCCGGAGCAGGCCGAAACCCGCGCCGAACTGCGGGACAGGCTCTCGAACCGGAACGCCGGCGGCATCATCTTCACCACGTTGCAGAAGTTCGGGCGTACGAAGGAAGAAAGGGACGCCGGCAGGCCGCATCCGCTCCTTTCCGACCGGCGCAACATCCTGGTGATCGTCGACGAGGCGCATCGCAGCCACTACGACAGCCTGGACGGCTACGCCCGGCACCTGCGCGACGCGCTGCCGCACGCCACGTTCATCGCCTTCACCGGCACCCCGATCGCCACCGCAGAGGTGAACACCCGCGCCGTCTTCGGTGACTACATCGACGTGTACGACCTCAAACGTGCCGTCGACGACGAGGCGACCGTGCGGGTCTACCACGAGCCGCGGATCATTCCGGTGTCGCTGCCGCCGAACCTCGATCCGGACAGCATCGACGAGCAGGTGGAGCAGCTCACCGCCAGCCTGGACGACGCGGAGCGGCGCAAGGCTGAGGCGTACGCGGCCACCATGAACACCGTCTACGGTGCCCCCGACCGGGTCGAGACCCTCGCGAAGGACCTCGTCGAGCACTGGGAGAAGCGGCGCGAGCTGATGCCGCCGCAGCTCGGCGGACCGGGCAAGGCGATGCTCGTCTGCGCGACCCGGGAGATCTGCGTCCGCGTCTTCGACGCCCTCAAGGAGCTGCGGCCCGACTGGGCGGACTCCGCCGTCGACAAAGGCAAGATGAAGATTGTCTTCCATGGGGAGCCCAGCGACAAGGAGGTGCTGCGCCCGCACCACCTGCGCCCGTCGCAACAGAAGAGCGTCCAGGCCCGCGCCAAGGACCCGGACGACGAGCTGGAGCTGCTGATCGTGCACTCGATGCTGCTCACCGGCTACGACGCGCCGCCGATCCACACCATCTATATGGACCGGCCGATGAAGGGCGCCAACCTGATGCAGGCGCTCGCCCGGGTCAACCGCCGGTTCCGGGAGAAGCAGGACGGCCTGCTCGTCGGCTATGCCCCGCTGACCGAGAACCTGCGCAAGGCGCTCACCGAGTACACGCCCAGCGACCAGGAGGACCAGACCCTCGGCCGCGAGATCGAGCGTGCCATCAGTGAGGTGCACAACGAGATCGCCGTCCTCGAGGCCATGCTGGCCCCGGTCAAGTGGCGGGAGATCCTGGACGACGAGAAGGACCCGACGCGCTGGCGCCGGGCGGTGAAGAAGGCCGCCAACTTCCTGCGCAACCCGCGGACCCCCGGCAATGACGTCGAACCCGGCATGAAGCCGCTGCACCGGCGTTTTCGTGATTCAGCGGGCCGGCTGGAACGGTTCTACACGCTCTGTGCGACCAGCCGCGACTTCGTCGACCGTGCGGGCGACATACAGCGGATGCGCCGCGACATCCACTACTTCCGCGACGTCCGGGTCTGGATCGTCAAGGAGGAGGCCGCTGACCGGGAGGCCAAAGGCCTGCCCAACACGGCCGAGGTGGAACGCTACCTGTCCCAGCTCGCCGCCGAGGTGGTCGACGCCGCCGACATCACCGATATCTACGAGGAGGCGGGCCTCGGCAAGCTCGACATCACCGAGCTCAACGGGGTGGCGTTGGAGCGCCTGCAGAACTCGGAGACCCCGCACCTCGCCGCCGCAGCGCTGCGGCGGCTGATCGAGCGAAAGATGCGTGAGGTCACCAAGCACAACGTGGTTCGTCAGGAAAGCTTCTCGGCCCAGCTCGAAGACCTGATGAACCGCTACATGCGTCAGCAGCTGACCAGCGCGCAGCTGATCGTCGAGCTGGTCGAGCTGGCCAAGCAGGTGTCCGCCGACGCTCGGCGTGGCCACCAGTTCGACCCTCCGCTGAATCACGCCGAACTGGCCTTCTACGACGCCGTCGCCCAGAACGGAGCGGCTACGGAACTCATGGGCGTCGGCACCCTCGCGGAGATCGCACGAGAGCTGGTGAAATCGATCCAGTCGTCGATCACAGTGGACTGGTTTTCCCGCGAGCCGGTACGCGCCAAGCTTCGCAGTCACATCCGCCGGCTGCTGGCCCGCTATGACTACCCGCCGGACCATGAGCGCGCCGCGGTCGACCTGGTCATCCGCCAGATGGAGACCTTCGTCAACGAGTGGTCACCCGGAGCACCTAAGAGGTAGCGACATCGGTTCGGACGAAAGGAGGCGCCATGGGTCGACAGCTCGGGATCCCTGTTCGCCGACGAGGCCTGCATCTCCTACTTGCGAGAGGTCGCTGATCGACGAGTACGCGGAAGTGGAGCGGGTGAGTGCAGGGTCTCCTTTCCGGTGCGATCGCGGGTCGGAGCTTCGGTCGTCCTGATCTCGTATTGGGGAGCCGTGCACTTCCTGGCGGGCGTCGAGGACGACAGCCAAGCCGACGACATCCGCTGGGCATTTCGGCTGCGAGCCCTGACCGAGCTCGGACGCCCGCTCGAGGTAAACCGTCTGCGGGCGGTACTTCGAAGGGATCAGCAACGCCCCCTGGATAGCCAGGGCAGGCTGACCGACAAGGCTAGCGAGACCGTGCTCGACGTTCTGTTGACCGAAAATCCCGAGCTTGAAACGGTGATCGGAACACTTTTTGGTATCCGGGACATCGACCTAACGCCGCCCCACAGAGCGGCGCTGGCCGAGGAACGGGATAGCTTCGCCTCTCTGTGCGCGTTCACGGGCGCTCCCGACCTACTACGGGACACAGGCTTCCTCACTGAAGAGGAGATTAGCGGCATCACCAGCCGCGACTCTTTTCTTCCTCCGATGCATGGCGTCACGCCAAGAGAAGACCCAATGGTCGAGCATGACGCGAGCACGTTCCTCGGCTGGACCCGTCAGACGACCGACCGGCTGGCCGTTCGGAAGTTCACCGACGGCAACGGGCGCACGCTGGAGATCATGAACGTCAACAGGTGGCCGATCGAGACCCGGCTCGGAACCGACCTCATCTACTACCACCAGCAACGACGCAGTTTCATCTTGGTTCAGTACAAGCGGATGGTCCCAGACGGTTCGTCCCTGCGTTGTCGTGTCGACGACCATTTCCGAAAACAACTCGACGTGATGCGGACCCTCGACAACAAGTGCGGACAGGGCGAACCAGGTGGAGATTACCGGATGGTTCCGACGCCCAGCTTCATGAAGATCTGTCAGCTCGACACTTTGGATGTCGACAGCACCTCAATGATCTTGGGATGTGCATGCCTCGCGAGCAGGTCGAAAAGCATCTCGAACGCCCGGATGCGCCCAAGTACCTGGACCCCCACACGGTCAGGGACTATTTGACCAGCACCCTATTCGCTCAGCTAGTGGCGTTGGGTTGCGTCGGCACCAGTGGTTCCGCCACGGAACTCGTCGCGCGGGAGATCGAGCTGTCGTTGCAGCACGGGAAGTCCGTCAGCGTCGGCGTTTTCAGCGACGAACCCGGACGGCGTCCTTCGTGGCGCACGCCCGCGAGGAGGTCCTCCCCGCGGAGCCGTGCAGCAGCCGGAGGGCAGGACAGTCAACAGGGGTTGCTGTGGGAGTGACCGCTTGATCAATAGGTAGCCCACAGCTGCGCCAACTGCCCGAGGGTCGCCAGGCCCGGCCGGGGCGACGCTAGCCGCCGCATAAGGGCCCGGTGCGACCTCAAGCTGCCAGCTACTCCAGGAGACGCGCACGATCAGCCGGCGCCTGGCGACTGGACGAGGGAGGGCGCCGCTTCAACCGCGAACAGCAAGGCGTCGTCGTGATCGCCGAGCTCGTCGACGGCTCGGGCGATCCATGCGGCTTCCGACGGAAGCGTACCGATCTCGGACCGAAGGAAAACGTCGCCCAGTCGGCCGCCGCCGCACGATCGCCGAGCTCATCGACCACCTGCCGCCGAATGTACTCGTCGCCGTGCAGCGGCTCCTCGTCGAGGTGATGCAGGCGGACTCTCCTCGCTGAGCTGTTCAAGGGCTGCCCACGGGCTGAAGCGAGCATGCCTGCGCGATCAATCCGGCGAGGAGGCGACGTGGCTGCGGAGATTCGGCTCGATCGCCGATAGCTGGGCGCGGTGCTCGCCATCAGCCAGTCGAGGGCCTACCCGTGAACAGTGGACGACTGCGGTCGACCTGACAGGGCTGTGGGAAGTCGGGATACCGGCGGCGCCACGTGGTGACGACGGGCCACCGCACGCCGGCCAGCGTGTCGATCTCGGGCAGCGTAATGAGGTCTGCGCTCGCCTCAAGCACGTCTACACCTCCCTGCCTCGGGACCACCGTCTAGGTGCGTCGTCAGCAGAACTCGCGGGGACCGTTGGAGGCCACACTTGTTGGTAACCGGGGTTATCAACACGCCGAGGCCTATTTTCTGGACTCCAGGTCGTGGCTCCTGCTGTGATTCATGGGCGTCGACGAAGCGCGGATCCGGCGAGTCGACCAGCAATCCCATTCTTCCGACAGGAGCTTCACCATGCGCAAGATCGCTACCCTCGGCCTGCTCGCTACCGGCCTCATCGCGCTCGGCTGCGGTGCCGGCACCACCGATGACGCGACCAGCAAGGCCGACGCCGGCGGCGCCAAGGGCGACGACAAGCCGAAGACCGCGAAGGTCGGCGAGGCGGCCCGGGACGGGAAGTTCGAATTCACGGTGAAGTCGTCCAAGTGCGGCGTCGCCAAGGTCGGCAGCGCCCCGCTCGACCAGAAGGCGCAGGGCCAGTTCTGCCTGGTCACGCTCAACGTCAAGAACATCGGCACGGAAGCGCAGATGTTCGACGGCAGCAGCCAGAAGGCGTACGCGGCCGACGGCACCGAGTACTCCGCCGACTCCAGCGCGGCGATCTACGCGAACAAGAACGCCGAGACGTTCCTCAACGACATCAACCCTGGCAACCAGGTGACCGGCGTCGTGGTCTTCGACATCCCGAAGAACGTCAAGCTCACCAAGCTCGAGCTGCACGACTCGATGTTCTCCGGCGGCGTCACCGTCGCCCTGAGCTGACCACCCGCGCCGAGGGTGGGACCCGCGAAGCCCGCCCTCGGCGCACCCCTCCCCCGCACCACCGCCACCCCGATTCTCACCGCGAGGAGATCGACGTGCGCCGTGCGAGCCAGCCGACCACGACCAGACCGACCAACCGCCGTGTCGTCCGCAAGGACGCCACCCATCCGCCCTACGAAGCGCCTACCCTCTTCGACCTCGACCTGCCCGAGCGGCCGGAGGGCACCTACCTGACGTCGGTCTACCAGCTCGAAAGGGTGACGCCGACCGTCGACGGTCTGCACGACGCGGTGAACCGCCGCTACGTGCGACAGCACGACTTCATGGTCGAGGAGCGCCTGGTCGCCGGTGCGCCGGCGCTGCTGGTGCACGGGACGGTGCCGCGCCAGCGGGCCGACTGGTGCGATGTGCTGGCCTCGCTGACCGGGGAGACGATCGACCTGGGGTTCAGCAGTGGCGGTGCCGCGCTGCTCGTCGCGGTCGACGAGCACGTCTACGCGCTCGCCTACGGCACCGTCGGCCGTCACATGGTCGATCTGGACCTGGCCAACTCCGGCTTCGGGATCGGCTTCGCGGTGCGCTCGCTCGCCCCCGATGAGATCAAGCAGGTACGCCGGCGGGTGTTCGGCACCACCGGCCGGGTCGACCGCAACATGGTCCCGGGCGGTCAGCACATCCGGATGTACGGCATCGACAAGTGGGGCGAGATCGTCGGCCAGCTCTGCGGGCGGACGTTCAACCCGAACCTGACTGTCTGCCGGTCCACGGGTAAGGCCACCCCGGTCGAGGGCAGCGACGCCCTCCGCATCCACCTCGGCGTAGAGCCCGCGAGCCTGCTCGCTGACCTGCGGGAGATCGACCGGGTCTGCAAGCAGGAGGCACCCTTCGCTGATCTGGAGTTCATCACCCAGATCCGTCCGGTGCCGGCCCAGGACCCCCGTCTGTCGAAGGTGGAGGAGCAGCTGGACCGGCTGCTCCGGTTACCGGATCCTGTGGAGGTCGGGCTGGCCGTACCGGGCCGGGTCTTCAGCGAGATCGAGCGGATCCAGTCGTACAAGCTTCGGGTGCCGAAGTCCGGCCTCCGCCCGGTGCGCCTGCCGGAGCTCACGCTGGCAGACGTGCTCGCGCAGACCGAGGGCGTTCCGGACGGCGAGCGGTGGACGTCGCTCTGCAACGGACGCGTCACCCTCTACGCCGACGCGGCCGGCGAGGAGGAGATCGGCTCCACGGCCGCCTCGCGGTGGATTACCGCACAGCTCGCCCACGGTACGAATCAGCTCCTGCTGCACGAGGGCGGCTGGTACGAGATCGGCGACCAGCACCGAAGGTTCCTCCGCGACGAGATCGAGCAGATCCTGGCTGGTCCGGCCAGCTTCGCACTCCCGGCCTGGACCGCCGATCTGACAGACGAGGCGAAGTACAACGTCCACGCCGCGGAGGTCTGCGGTCTGACCCTGCTTGACCGGCAACTGCTGCGGACGAACCAGCACCCCCACCGTATCGAGGCCTGCGACCTGCTCGGGCCCGACGACGAGCTGATTCACGTCAAGCGGGCCAAGGGCAGCTCGGCGTTGAGCCACCTCTTCGCCCAGGGCGCGGTGTCGGTCGACGCGCTGCGGTACGAGGCCGACGCCCGCAACGCGCTCGTCGAGATGGTCCGCCGGCAGCCGTCGGGGCGAGTCGTCGACCTGAACTTCCGGCCCCGCAAGGTCATCTACGCGATCGCCCTGGGCTCCGGCAAGCCACTCACCGTGAAGTCGCTCTTCACCTTCGCCCAGGTCGCGCTTTACCGGGCGATGAAGTCGCTGCGCAACGAGGGCGTCGAGGTCGAGGTCGTCGGCATCCCGTCCGCCTGATCCGTTCACGACATCAGCTCCACAGCATCCCGCTCGACAAAGGAGAGAACCATGACCGAGCCTCACCACCAGCCGGACCCGTCGGCCGAGCCCCCGGCTCAGCCCGAGACCGTGGGCGCAACGAGCCCGCAGCCCGTCAGCCGCAAAAAATCCCAGGTCCGGTGGGTCATCGCCGGTGCTGCCGTTCTGGTGCTGCTGCTCTGCTTCGGCGGCTGCGGCGTGCTGCTGGCGACGACGAACGGTGAGGAGTCGCCCGACCAGGGCAAGGCCGCCCCCACCGCCGCATCCCAGTCGCGCCCCAGCACGTCAGCCCCGACCAGTGCTGCGGCGTCGACCACCGCGCCCGCGACGACGACGCCGCCCGCACCCGTCTACGACACCCCGATGAAGGGCGACTTCAAGCTCAAGGTCAAGACCCTGCGGAAGCAGTGCTTCGGCACCGCCGGCTGCAACATCACCTACCGGATTGACGTCACCTACACCGGCGACGGCCTCGACCCGTCCAGCACCTACGAGGTGACGTACGAGGTCAAGGGCGCCGAGGACCCGATCATCAACACCTTCGAGGTGACCGGTGACTCCGCCTCCGTCCAGCAGGAGGAGACGGGCAGCACGAAGCGCTCCGGCGACAAGCTGACCGCCGTCGTGACCGACGTGACGGAGCTGTGAGGACCCGATGAGCGTGCCCCCATCACAAGACGTCAGGAGGCGTCGTGCGCCCCGATGAGTTCCTCCGCGCCCTGACCCAGCTCCCCCCGCCCCTGCACGACCGCGTCCTCATCCTTCGCCCCTACACCCGCGCCACCCGTTGCGACGACTGCCAGGGCATCGGTGATGCGGTCCACCTCGCTTTCACCGCCGCCCACTACGACGAGCTGACCTCCGCCGCCGAACTGCTCGACACCGCCGAGCGCCTCGCTGGTGAGCACGCCGAGCACTCTGGGCGCAAGGCCGACTGCCTGCCGCTTCCCGGCCAGGACCGTGGGCGCGGCAGGGTGCTCCGCTGGGCGCAGGCGCCGCTTCCGCTGGTGGCGGCGACCGACGCCAGCTGGAAGGGCCGCGCCGGTGGCATCGGGTACGTGGTCAGCGATGGCCACTACGGCCTGCTCGGACGGGGCACCGGCCGGCTCGACCCGACCGGCAGGTCCCGGGTGCTCGTCGACGAACTCCGCGCGGTCGACTATCTGCTCACCGGGTACGACGAGGTGCCAGCGGGCATGACAGTGCTGCTGGACAGCCTGACGGCCGTGCGGTACCTGCACCGCTGGCAGGCCGGCGAAACCGACGCGATGCCCGCCGGCTACAGCCTGCGGCAGCGCCGCTGGTCAGACAAGCCGACCCTGGTCCGGCTCGCCGAGCAGGTGGCCCACCGTCCCGACGTGACGTTCGCGCACGTCAAGGGGCACAGCGGCCACGCCCTCAACGAGGCCGCCGACGGCCTGTCGCACATGGCCCGCCGCCGGCGGGTGGAGTCCTTCGACCTGCGTCCTCGGGCGCACGCCCTGGTCGACGCGTTCCTGCGCGGCTGGCACGCGAACGCCGCGGTCTGACCGCGACCGCGAGGTAGCCAGCACTTCCACCGCTCACCCGGGCGGGGCGACGAGCCGTCGGCCCGCGGACACCATACGCCTGGAGACGACCATGACCCAGCCCGCACAGACCACCGCCCCGCTGATCGAACTGATCTTCGAGCGCCTGGCCGCCGCTGACGGCGTACCGACCGAGACCGCCGAGCTTGTCCTCGCCGCCCTCACCGGCGAGGAGGACCTGACCGCCGCGCTCGCCGGCACTCCCACCCGGCTCGACCCCCGCTCCCCTACCGACGACGGTCCAGCGGAACGGATCTGGTTGAAGTCGGTGACCGTCGCCGGCTTCCGTGGCGTCGGCCCGGAACGGACCATCCAGATCGGCCCCGGACCAGGTTTCACACTGGTCGTCGGCCGCAACGGCTCCGGCAAGTCCAGCTTCGCCGAGGCCGCCGAACTCGCCCTCACCGGGGACAGCGCCCGGTGGGCCGACAAGACCAGCGTCTGGCGTACCGGGTGGCGCAACCTGCACAACCCGGACCCGTGCTGGGTGGGTGTGGAGCTGCGCGTCGACGGGGTGGCCACGCCGACCCGGGTGAACCGCGCCTGGCCGGTCGGGGCGGAACTGGCCGACGCCGAGGTGACCGTCACCAGCGCACGGGGCCGGCACGCGGACCTCTCCGAGCTGGGTCTGGCCCGCTCGCTGGAGCTGTACCGGCCGTTCCTCACTGCCGCCGAGCTGGGCAAGCTCGCCGCCGGAACACAGAGTCAGCTCTTCGACGCGCTCTTCGCGATCCTCGGGCTGGACGCGCTCACCGACGCCGACCAGCGTCTGCTGCGCGCCGCCCGGCCGCACGACACCAGCATCAAGGAGGTACGCGCACAGCGCGCCACCCTGGTCGCCACGCTCGACGGCATCGCCGACGAGCGGGCCCGGCGGACCGCCGTGCTGCTGCGTGGCCGGGGCGTGGTCGACCTCGCGGCGGTGACGGCGATCCTCGACGAGCCGGACGAGGCGACCACCGACCGGGAGGTGCTGCTCTGTCGGGAGCTCGCCGCCCTCGCCCCGCCGCGAGTCGACGAGGCGACCCGGCTCGCCGGTCAGCTGCGGGACGCGGCGGTCGAGGCCCGGCGGTACGACGGTGGTCGGTCCCGGGCCGCGCTGCGGAGCGCCGAGCTGCTCCGCCTCGCCCTCGAACATCACGAGGACGAGGGCGACGGGTCGTGCCCGGTCTGCGCCACCGGCACTCTCGACGGTGGCTGGCGTGCCGCGGCCGCAGAGTCGCTCAGCGAGCTTCGGCAGCGCAGCGTCGCCGCCCAGACGGCGACGACCCGGCTGACGGCTCTGCTGCGGCAGACGCACCACCTGATCGACGACCTCGTTGTGCCCGAGGGACCCGGGTCCGAGCCGACGGTCGGGGTGCTGCGTGACGCCGTTGCCGCTCTGCGGCGCGTACCCGGGGAGCCGGCCGACCTGGCCGACCACCTGGCCGCGCGGTACCCGGCGGTGGTGGCGGCGGTCGACGCGGCCCGCGCGTACGCCGAGGGGTTTCTGCGGCAGCGCGACACCGGCTGGCGGGCGGCGGCGGCTGAGGTGCGCGAGTGGGTGGCCACCGTCGGCGGACTGCCGGCGCAGGAGGCGGCCCTGGCCCGGTTGAAGGCCGCGCGCGCCTGGCTGAAGGACGCCGGTGCGCAGATCCGCAGCGAGCGGGTCGCGCCGTTCGCCGGGCACTCGCAGCGGATCTGGGCGCAGCTGCGGCAGGAGAGCAACGTCGAACTGGGGTCGATGACGTTGGAGGGTGCGAACACCCGGCGCCGGGTGCTCTTCCCGGTCAGCGTGGACGGCGCCGACAACGGCACGGCGCTGGGTGTGATGAGTCAGGGCGAGATGCAGGCGCTCGGACTGGCGACGTTCCTGCCCCGCAGCTGCGCCCCGGAGAGCCCGTTCCGGTTCATCGTGGTCGACGACCCGGTGCAGAGCATGGACCCGTCGAAGGTGGACGGTCTCGCACGGGTGCTCGCCGAGCTGGCCGAGCAGCGGCAGGTGGTCGTCTTCACCCACGACACCCGGCTGCCGGACGCGGTCCGCCGACTCGATCTCGGCAAGGCGCGGATCATCGAGGTGACCCGCGCGGAGAAGTCGGTGGTGACGCTGCGGCCCGGCTCCGACCCGGTGACCCGCTACCTGGACGACGCGTACGCGTTGGCGCGCAACGACGAGATCCCCGCCGAGGTGCGCGGGCCGGTGGTCGCGGAGCTGTGCCGCTCTGCGGTCGAGGCGGCCTGCCATCGCGCGGTCTGGCGGAACCGGGTGGCGCGAGGTGTCCGGCACGCCGACATCGAGGAGGCGATCGAGGACGCGTCCCGACGGGTCGCCACCACCGTCGCGTTGGCGGTGTTCGACGACGCCGAGAAGGGTGGTGACGTGCTCGGCTGGCTGGGCCGCCGGCACGGACGACGTGCGGTGAACGCGTACCAGGCATGTCGAGAGGGTGTGCACGGCGCGTACCTGGCGGACCTGCCCGGCCTGGTCGCGGACGCCCGCCTCCTCGTGGCGGCGCTGTCGTGACCGCGCCGACGCCACAGCGCTGCCTGGCGGCGGCCGATCAGCTGCTGGGCGGGGCCGGGCTGCTCGGCACCACGGCGGTGACCGCGGGTTGGTGGCCGCGGGCCTGCGCCTGTCTGATCCGGCTCGCCCTCGAAGGCGGTGTCGACGGCTACTGGCGGCGGGTGAAGCCGGCCGTGGCGGCGTGCCGGCAGGGCCGCGCGAAGCAGTTGATGCTGCGCGGCCGGCTTGGTCCGGGCCGCGAGACCGCTCGTCGCGTGGCGTTCGCCTGGGTGACGCTCTCCGCCGCCACGCACCACCACTGCTACGAGCTTGCCCCTGGCGCAGCGGAGCTGCGGCGCCTACACACCGAGGTGAGCACCCTGCTCGCACAACTGGAGCCCACGACCCGCAGGTGATCTGTTCAGTCACTCGCGTGTGGACCTTACGCGAATTGAGGTACCGCTCCGGATGAGCCAGGGTGACCACGTTGACACGTAATGTGATGCTCTTGCTGTCGATCATGAAGGACGTGGGATGGCACCCGAAGCCGAGGCATCCGAGAACGAACTCTCCACACTCGTTGACAACGGCACCCTCGACGCCACGGTTCTCCCCGACGACGAGCCGACCGTCAGCCTCGTCGAGATCGAGCCGGGATTGGCCGTGCTCTTCGGGGACCAGCCGCCCATCGGCTTCGACGTGATCCCTTTCGAAATGATGAGCGCTCACGCAAACCAAGGCCTGACCGACAAGCTCGCGATGGCCTCGGGCATCGGCAATCTCGCGGCGCAGGGTGCACAGGGTGCGACCACGGTGCAGGGGCTCGTGCGTTTGGCGCCCGAGACGTTGGAGGCGCTCAAGACCGCGCAACCGATGACGTCAGGCGGCTGGAACCTGGGTGCACTCGTCACGACCAACGGGAAGATCGCCAACCTGGTGCGCTGGGCACCCGTGACAGGAGCGCAGACCGCCTCCATCCTCAGCGCTCTCGGGCCGGCCGCCGCACTCCTGGCACTGCAGGTGCAGCTGGCGTCGATCTCACGTCGACTGGACGAGAACGTCCAACTGACTCGTGACGTTCTTCGGGCGCTGCACGAGGATCAGTGGGCGACGCTGCTGGGCCTGCATGAGACGACGCTGCGCGCCGTACGTGAGGCCCAGGCGGCCAGCGGCGTCAACGACCACGTCTTCGCCTCCATCGCGACCAGGGACGCAGACCTGCGCAAGCAACGGCACCTCTTCACGTCGCTCGTCCGCCGGCACATCACGGCGCTCGATACTGACGGGCAGAGCCGTCGCACCTACGTTCAGAAGAACGTCGACCAGATTCTCGCCGACGCTCACGGCATGCTCATGGCGGAGTGGTCCTGGTATCGCTTCCAGGTGTTGCGCGCGGGACACATCAGCCGCGACGAGGCCCATGCCGCCGAAAACGAAGGCCTGCTGGCCGAGTTGGTCGCCGAGACTCAGCGTGAGCACACCCAAGTCATGGAGGACGTGGCGGATCTGCTTGCCGGTCTTGAACGTCAATGTCGTCTGATCGCCGAACTTCCGGCCGAGTTCAGTCTGCCGTTCACCGCGAAGCGCCAGGACATCAAATCCGCTGTCGACATGGCCGAGGCGTTGGCCGAGCGGGTGGCAATTCTTCGCAACCGTGTGCACACCCAGACCGCTCCGCTGGATCCGCCTCTCACCGTCTTCGCCGAGGCTGTGCCAGATGAGGTGCTGCGAATCCTCCGATGGGTCGTGCCTGGCGAGGAACCCCTGCTGGCCATCGCCGATGTCAACCTCGACCGCCTCGTCGGCGAGGACGCCTACCTGGGAGTGACACCCGCCCGTCTCTTCATCTCGGCACAGAGTTCAGTTCGCAAACAAGGCACGATCGAGCGCGAGTTCCCTCTCTCGGACGTTCGCTACGTGCGGTTCCGCGAACGCGACAAGCGAGGCCCAGTCCTGGACATCATCACGACGGACGAGAACATCAGGCTCACCTTTGACGACTGGGCCGGCAAGGGGCAAGGGTTGGACGACAGCCGTCGGCTCGCCAATCTCCTGGCCGCCGCGATGAACCTGCCCGAGACCGAGCGGCGTACCGACCCGCTGCTGAGCGGCGGTTCCTCGACTGAGCGGGCGATCACCCGGTAACCGGCCGCGACCGGATCGACCTGTATCTGGTCCACTGGCCGAACCCCAGGGTCGGCACCATCGCCTGCCACTCTGGCCAGCCCGACAACGTCCCGGCGTCGCCTGCTCGGCCGGCGGGGCGATCCGGGCAATTCCGAATCGGTGCGTTCCCGGTGGCCGTTCGCGATCGACCACCGGGAACGCTTGTCAACCGGCCCGGTAGGAGAGGTAGTAGCCCTCGTACGGCCAGCTGTGGAAGTTGTTGAGCTCGGACGCAGCGCCGGTGCAGTCGGAGGTCCGGTAGCCAGAGACGGAACCGAAGCCGTTCCAGCCGATCGCCCAGATCGCCTCGGCCGGGACCGGGCGGCAGATACCGTCGGGCGTGGCCTGCCTGCCTACGATGATCTGCGTGTAGGCCTGGTAGAAGACGAGGCCGGTGTCGGGAACCTTGAGCGTCTCGACAGCGGCTGCGGGCGACGCCGGTGTCGTCACGGCCAGCGTGGTGACCAGGGCGGCGGCGAGACCCGCAGCGATTCGGCTGGTAAAGCTGCGCATGAGCTTCCCTTCCTAACGGTGTTCAGGAACGGGGCCGGAGCTCGTTCAGCCCAGGCATATATTTACTTGCATCGATTATGTTCCCCGTGTCAACCAACCCGCCGCTGATCGCTGTCGCTGAGCGGCCCGAACGCAGAGCTGGCTGCGAGCTGGTCGCCTGCCACCCGAGTCGCGGGGGCGCTCGGAGGTGGCCGGATCGGCCGGCGGCCGGTTTCCCTGCTGACGTCCTGCCGTCAGTGGCCGTAGGCGCCACGGCCTGCGGTGCGGGAGCAGCTCGTCGCCCTGCCCCCTGGCCGCCGACCGGTGGTCCTGCTGTCGTCGCAGGCTGCGGCGGTCGTGACGCATCGTCCACATGCGAATGACGCGGCCGTCCACCTGGGCGGTAGCGCAGGTACTTGACGGTGCAAATTTCCGCCGGTAGCTTGAGTTAATTCATTCTTATCAATGGAAGTAGGTAGCCGTGCTGTTGAAACCCTTCGCCATCGCCGGGGTCATCGCAGGTGTGCTGGCTGTTGCCCCTCCTGCCTCGGCGGCACCCCAGTCGGGGGCCGGCGTCTACCCGCCCGGGAACTGCCAGCCGGGCACATTCTGCGTCTGGCCCCACTGGGACCACCCGAACGGGGTTCCTACGGCGACTCCGTCCCTGGTGACCACCACGGAGTGGAGCGGCAACATCACGGGCTTCAACTACTACAACTACACGAACCGGAACGCCGAGATTAGCTGGTCGTTCACCACCCAAGGAATGACCTTCACCGGCACGGACTGCGCTCCTCCTGGTGACGGATTCTTTTACGTTCCCATGACGGTGACGAAGGTGAGTTGGCGGACGCGCGTCTGCTGAATCCCGCCGTTTTCTGCCTTCCGGGTTGCCCGTTCCGTCGCGTGCGCTCGACATCGAGCCACCGTCGGCGCGCAACTCGTGCAGGTAGGGTCCCAATCATGACGATTCCCCATCTCACGGCGGCCGACGGCACCACCCTGCCGGCGATCGGGTTCGGCACGTACCGGCTGAACGGCTCGGCGGGTGTCGACGCGATCGGTCAGGCGATCAGGGCGGGCTACCGGTTGATCGACTCGGCGGTGAACTACGAGAACGAGGGCGCGGTCGGCCGGGCCGCCCGTTCGGCCGGTGACGTGCGGGACGATCTGGTCGTCACCTCGAAGCTGCCGGGGCGGCACCACCGCTACGACGAGGCGCTGACCACCATCGAGGAGAGTGTGTTCCGCACCGGCCTCGACCGCGTCGACCTGTACCTGATCCATTGGCCGAACCCGAAGGTCGACCTGTACGTGCAGGCGTGGCGGGCGCTGATCGAGGCCCGTGAGCGTGGCCTGGTGCGGCACATCGGGCTCTCCAACTTCCTGCCCGAGCACATCGAGCGGCTGGTGGCCGAGACCGGGGTCGCCCCGGTGGTCAACCAGATCGAGGTGCACCCGTACTTTCCGCAGGAGGAGGCGATCGACTACCACCGGGAGAACGGCATCCTGGTGCAGGGTTGGAGCCCGCTCGGCCATGGCAACGACCTGCAGCAGCATCCCGTCGTCGTGGAGATCGCGACCGCGCACGGCGTCAGTCCGGCGCAGGCGATCCTCGCCTGGCACGTGGCCCGTCAGGTGATTCCGCTGCCCAAGGCCGCCTCCCCGCAGCGGCAGGTCGAGAACCTGGATGTCTTCGGCATCAAACTCACCGACGCGCAGGTCGAGGCCATCACCGCGCTGGGCCGCCCGGACGGGCGGCTCTCGGACCAGGACCCGGCGGTGTACGAGGAGTTCTGACCGCCCCGACCATGCTCGGCCAGGACCACGGAACGTGACGTCTGAGGGATCGGACGCAGTGATGAGCATGATGACTGTGAGGCATCAAGATGCCTGTGAGTCATCACGCTCATCACCACATCGCCGGGCTGATCCACCGCGCTCGGACGTCGGCGTGACGAACGCTTAGACGAGCCCGCCGAGGGCCGGGTCACTGATGCTGTCCTTGCCGTTCTCGACATGACCCGCGCAGCGGTACGCGAAGTCGGCGTCACCCGCGACGGAGACCGTCAGGTCGTACCAGCCGTGGGTGCGGGCGAGCGCCCAGGTGACGCGCTCGGTCTCGCCGGGGCGCAGCGACAGCGTGACCGGGCGGGCGTTGTACCCGTCCCGGACGGTCACCTCGACCCGCTTCGATCCGCG
The DNA here is from genome assembly GCF_022230905.1 of Micromonospora salmantinae. Lineage (NCBI taxonomy): Bacteria > Bacillati > Actinomycetota > Actinomycetes > Micromonosporales > Micromonosporaceae > Micromonospora > Micromonospora salmantinae. The sequence goes on along the minus strand of NZ_JAKKFG010000023.1, from coordinate 365,987 downwards.
GTTCTTGAGCGTGAGGGCCAGCTTGTAGTCGCGCTCGTCGTAGGCGGGGGTGACGTCGAGGTGGGTTCGACCGTCGGTGAACCGGCGGAAGAAGCCGTTCGGCCCGTGCACCGACAGGTCGTACCCGGAGGTGACCGGCCAGGTGTCGGTCAGGTGCTTGCCCGGCTCGACGGTGTAGCTGCGCGGGGCGTCCGCACTGCCGGCCTGGCGGACCTGGAAGACCGCGGCGACCCCGCCGGAGTTGCGGAAGTCGATCCGGAACGAGTCGTCGCCGCGGTGCCCGTCGGCGTGCAGGGTGTACGGGATCGGCCGCGCCGGGCGTACGCCGTGCTCCTGCTTCGGTAGCCGCTGGTCCGCCGGCGGGACCGGCACCTCGTCGGGGTGCCGGACCAACTCCTCGGGCTTGAAGTCGTCGGTGTCGGGCAACCTGACCTCGCGCGAGCGGTTCGGGTGCCGGAAGTCGAAGGCCGTGGTCAGGTCGCCGACGACGGCCCGCCGCCACGGGGTGATGTTCTGCTCGATCAGGTCCGGCCGGCCGTGCCCGAACCGCGCCTCCAGGAACTTGATCAGTGAGGTGTGGTCGAAGACCTGCGAGTTGACGTAGCCGCCGCGCGTCCACGGCGAGACGATGACCATGGGCACCCGGATGCCGAGGCCGTACGGCCCGGCCGGGTGGTCGGCGTCGCCGGGGAAGATCTCGTTGGTGGTCGGCACTGTCGACTGCCCGTGCTCGCGGGTCTGCGGGGGCGTCGGCGGGACCACGTGGTCGAAGAAGCCGCCCTCCTCGTCGTAGGTGATGAAGAGCGCCATCTTGCTCCACACCTCGGGGTTCGAGGCGAGGATGTCGATGACCTGCGAGATGTACCAGGAGCCGTACGCCGGCTCCCAGTTCGGGTGCTCGGTGTACGCCTCGGGCGCGGTGATCCAGGAGACCTCCGGCAGGCGTCCCGCCTCGACGTCGGCGCGGAAGTCGGCCAGCAGCGCCTCCGGGTCGCGGCCCTGCGTCCTGACCTCCGTGCCGGTCTTCGCCTTGTCGGGAGGAGTACCGGTCACGCCGCCGTGGCGTCGACCCGGGTGAGTCGTCGATGCCCGCTCGGGCTCATGCCGTGCACGCGTTTGAAGGCCGCGCTGAAGCCGAACGCGTCCGCGTACCCGAGGTGGCGTGCCACGGCGGCGACCGTCGCTGTCGATTCGGACAGCATGTCGGCGGCCACTGTCATGCGCCAGTCGGTCAGGTAGGTGAGCGGCGGCTCGCCCACCAACGCGGTGAACCGTTTGGCCAGCGTGGACCGGGACACCCCGGCCTGCGCGGCCAGGCTGGCCAGGGTCCACGGCCGTCCCGGCGCGTCGTGCATGGCGCGCAGCACCGGACCGACAGTGTCGTCGCTCAGCGCGCGGTACCAGCCGGGCGCCTCGGCCTCCGGCTGGTCGAACCAGTCGCGCACCGTGCACACCAACAACCAGTCCAGCAGTCGGTCCAGCACGACCTGCCGTCCGGGCCGACCCGCGTCGAGTTGGGCGTCCAGGTAGTCGCGTAGCGCGGCGCAGTCCTGGTCTTCCGGCACGACGAGCACCGGCGGCAGCGCGTTCAGCAACCGTTGGGGCACCCGATTCCGAACGTGGTACACCCCGACCAGCAGCACGAGACGGTCGGTGTGGTCCGTGCCGGCCGGGTCGACCACCCCGGTCTGGCCGCGCCGGACGTCCCGCAGTCCCCCGGGCTCGAAGCTCGACCGGGGCTCGGCGGAGAAGACGAACGGCGTCGGCCCGCGTACGGTGGCGGCCTCGCCGACGCGGACCAGGCGAGGCTTGTCGCTCTCCGGGTGGGAGATCCAGCCCTCGCCCCGCATCGGGACGCAGAGCGTCAGCGGGGCGCCGTCGGTGAACCGCAGCGCCCACGGCGGCGTCAGCACCGACCGGCCGAAGGCCGCGCCGTCGGCGTGCACGCCCCGCAGCAGGTTGTCGAACGGGTCCATGTCACCGACGATAGATCGCGGAGGATGGACCGCGGACGATCGGACATGCCTGGCGTACGACAGGACATGTCCCGCCCGCGGCCGGGCGCGTTGACTCGTGGTCATGACGACTGACGCACCTTCGACACTCGTGATGGCCGGCACCGGCAAGACCGGTCGTCGGCTGGTCCAGACGCTGCGGGCGGCGGGTCGGCACGTCCGGGCCGCCTCTCGCTCGGGTGAGGTGCGGTTCGACTGGTCGCGGCGGGACACGTGGCGGCCGGCCCTGGCGGGCGCCTCGGCGGTCTATCTGCTCGCCCCGGAGGACCCGGCGCCGGCCACCGACTTCGTGACCCAGGCGGTCGACTCGGGTGTCGGCCGGATCGTGGCGCTCTCCGGCCGGGGGATCGACCGGGTCGGTGACTTCTCCCCCGGCATGCTCGCCGCCGAGGAGGCGGTGCGGAAATCCGGCATCGAGTGGGCGATCATCCGGCCGAACAACTTCAGTCAGAACTTCAGCGAGGACCTGTGGCGCCAACCACTGCTCGACGGTCGGCTGGCCCTGCCGATGGGCGCCATGCCGGAGCCGTTCGTCGATGCCCAGGACGTCGCCGACGTGGCCGCGACGCTGTTGACGTCGCCCGGTCACCACGAACAGGTGTACGAACTGTCCGGTCCTCGTGCGCTCACCTTCGCCGAGGCGGTGGCGACGATCGCCCGGGTGAGCGGCCGTTCGATCCGCTACGTGGAACTCACCCCGGAGCAGTACCACGCCGAACTGCTCGCCGAGGGTTGTCCGGCGGAGACGGCCACGGCGCTGAACGCCCTGTTCGCCGGGATGCGGGCGGGCCATCTCGCCGAACCGACCGACGGGGTACGTCGGGTTCTCGGGCGGGACCCGCTCGACTTCGACAGCTACGCCGCCCAGGCCGCGGCGGCCGGCGCGTGGTCGTAGTCCGCCCGGCGGGCGGCATGAGCGGCGGCGTGAGAGCGGCGTAACAGGTGATCTGCCCGCCTACCGCGAGTACCGCGACGTACCGTGAGATCGTGCCGACGAGAGAGATACTCACCAAGGCCGACCTCGCCGAACTTCGCCGCTCGGCGCTCGGGACGGCCGATCCGCTCGGTGTCGCCGCCGACCTCGCGGAGGCCGCCGAGCAGGGCCGGCTGGAGGACCCGGACGACGCCGGGGACGCGCTGACGCTGGCCGCCGAGATCGCGGAGATCCGGGCCAGGCCCGAGGCCGCGCTGCGGTACGCGGAGCAGGCCCTGGCGGCGTACCCGTCCGGCGACGACCCTCGGGCCGGGTTCGCCCGCGCGCTGCGGGCCCGCGCGCTGTTCCGGGCCGGTGGGCGCGACGACGAGGCGATGGCGGAGTTGACCGCGTTGCGCCCGTTGCTGCTCGTGCAGCCCGACGCCCCCGCCTACGTCAGTGCCGCGCTGGACGCCGGTGGGCGTTCGGCGACCGCCGAGACGTGGCTGAGCGAGGCGGTCGACACACTGCTCAACGAGCGTGCGACCGCCGCGTCCGGGCCGGCCAGCACCGCGATCGACCCGGTGGTCGATCTCGGTCCGCCGGACGCGCCCGGCGTCACCTTCTTCCTGCTGCAACAACGGCATCGGGTACGCCGCAATCTGAACCTGCCGCACGACCGGCAGGACGACCTGGCGGACCGGTTGGAGACCCAGCTCGTGCGTCGGGCCGGGGAGCGTCGGGACGCCGAGTCCGATCTGCTCTTCTGGCCGCGGGCCGAGTTCGATCGCCTGCTCGCCGAGCACCCTGCCCTCACCGACGTGTACGGGCCGGACTGGGACGCGCACCGGGGCCGGCTGGAGACGGAGTTGGTTCGGCAGCGGGGCGCCGGCCAGGCCGGGTTGGGCGTGTTCGGCGCGACGGTGGACGGGTTGACCGCGTTCGCCGGTCGACGCGGCGGCGACCCGGCCGACGCGGCGGTCCGGGCGGGCTACGCGGCCGAGGTGTCGGCGCGGCCCAGCGCACGGATCACCTGGCCGCCGGAGCGCAACGACGCCTGCTGGTGCGGTTCGGGCCTCAAGTACAAGAAGGACTGCCTGCCGCGCTCGCGGAGCTGACCGCGGTGGCCATCGCGCTGCGGTGGCCGACCTGGCCCGGAGTAGCGTCCCTAACGGCTTTGACACCAATAGCCGTTAGGAGCGACTTCGTGCTGGTCATCGCGCATCTCAGTGACACCCACCTCGACAGCCACCCCCGGTCGGCCGAGCGGACCGCCCGGGTCATGGACTACCTGCACGGCCTGCCACGACCTGTCGACGCGATCCTGATCACCGGGGACATCGCCGACCACGGCGAGGTGGCCGAGTACGAGACCGCCGCGAAGCTCTTCGACTCCCCGCTGCCGGTCATGGTCTGCCCCGGCAACCACGACGTGCGCGACGCGTACCGCAAGGGTCTGCTCGGGGACGACGGCGGCGGCACCGGCCCGATCAACGCCCGCCACGACGTGGCCGGGGCGGTCTTTCTCCTCGCCGACTCCTCCGTGCCCGGCGCGGACGACGGTCACCTGGACGAGGAGACGATGGCCTGGCTCGCCGACGAGCTGGGTTCGGTGCCGGCCGGGACGCCGACGTTCATCGCCCTGCACCACCCGCCGGTGGTGCTGCACCACCCGGTCATCGACCCGATGCGGCTGCTGCCGGCCGACCCTCTGGCCGAACTCGTCGCCGCCCACCCGCAGGTCGTCGCCGTGCTCACCGGGCATTTCCACACCGCCGCCGCGAGCACCTTCGCGGGCCGTCCACTGCGGATCGCCCCGGGTGTGGTCTCCACGCTGCGGATGCCCTGGGAGGGCGACGGCCCGTTGACCACCCAGACCCAACCGCCCGGCGTCGCGTTCCACGTGTACGACGACGCCGGGCTGCTCACCACCCACTACCGGGTGGTGGTCTGAGCATGCGCGGGGTCGCGGTGCTCGGCTTCCTGCTCGCCGTCGCGCCGATCACCGCCACGCCGGGCGCGAGCCTGACCCTGGTCGTCTCGCGGGTCGCCACCGGCGGGCGGCGGCAGGGCTGGTGGGTGATCCTGGGTACGGTGACCGGGCTCTACGTGCACGCCACGCTGGCCGCTGTCGGGCTGGCCGCGCTGGTGCTCCGCTCGTCGCAGGCGTTCTGGGTGGTCAAGCTGGTCGGTGCCGGTTATCTGGTCGGGCTCGGGCTCTGGATGCTCTGGTCCGCGTCGGGCCGCCGAACGGAAGCGGGACGGCGACCGACGGTTTCCGCCCGAAGGCTGCCCTGGCGCGTGGACCACCCGTACCTGCAAGGGTTGCTCGGCAACGTACTGAACCCCAAGGCCGCCGCCATCTACCTCACGTTGGCACCGCAGTTCCTCGAACCGGGCCGACCGGTGCTGGTGCCGATGGTGCTGCTCGCCACGGCGCACGCCGCGCTGCACACCTGTTGGCTCGCCGGCTGGACCGTCGTCTCCGGTGCCGCCGCCCGGTTGCTGCGCACCGCGTCGGTGCGACGAATGCTCGATCGGCTGACCGGCGTGCTCCTGGTCGGCCTCGGCGTACGCGCGGCGGCGACCTGAGCGATCGGCGGGGATGACACGCCCGCCTGGTACCGATAGCGTCCCGGTGTGGACGATCAACGTCCAGGCCGATGTGACCGGAGGAGACGCCGATGTTCGAGGAGTTCATGGGCATCCCGGCCCACCCTCTGCTGCTGCACGCCGCGGTCGTGTTCGTGCCGCTGCTGGCCCTGCTGACTGTCGGTTACGCGCTCGTCCCGCCGATCCGGCCGCACACTCGGTGGGTGTTGGGGCTACTGGCCGTGGGCGCGCCGGTCGCCGCCCTGCTGACGAAGCTCTCCGGCGATGCCTTCCTCGAGCGCATGCGCGCCGCCAACCGGGTCACTCCCGAGTTCCTCCCGACGCTTCAGACGCATCAGGATTTCGGTAACAACACGCTCTACGCCACCATCGGGCTGGCGGTCGTCGCGCTGGCACTTGTCTGGTTCGTCGCGCCGAAGGGCACCGACGCCAGCGCGGACGAGCGGCCCGGTCGGCCGCTGACCCTGGCGTTGCAGGTGTTGTCGGTGGTGGCCGCCGGCGTCGCCGTCTACTACGTGTTCCGCACTGGCGACTCCGGGGCGAAGGCGGTCTGGGAGGGCCAGTGACGTCGGCGGTTCATCGGCGGCTGGCCCGGTCCACGCCCCTGTGCACCCGGACGGTGCGCTCGATCAGCTGCCGCAGCACGCTCTCGTCGACGTCGTCGAGCCGCTTCAGGTAGAGGCATCCCTTTCCGGCGCGGTGCGGACCGAGCCGGGCGAGGAGCGCGCCGTACCGCTCCTCGAGACCGCCGCCGGTGAGGTAGACGACGAGGTGCTGTTTGCGCGGCGAGAACCCCACCAGGGGCGCGTCGCCGCTACGCCCGCTCTCGTAGGTGTAGTGGTAGCTGCCGAAGCCGACGATGCTCGGGCCCCACATCACCGCCGGCTCCCCGGTCAGCTCGCCCATGATCGCGCGGAGCCGCCCCGCGTCGGCCCGCCTACGTTCGTCGGGGTTGCCGGCCAGGAAGTCGTCGACGCTGATCGCGGTCGGAACGGTTACCGGCTGCTTCGCTGTGGCCATGACGTGATGCTGTCACCTGCCTACGACGAGAATCGCCTCGACGGTCAGGCAACCTCGTCGCGTGTTCGCCAGGAGAGCGCCACGAGCCACCCCGAGATGAGCACCGCTCCGACGGCGAAGCGGATGCTCGCACTCCCCTCGCTCCACGGCAGGGCGGTCAGCACGAACGCGACGGCACCACTGGTGGCGCTGTAGAGCGCCCAGTTCCGGTCCCCCTGGGCGGCGAACCGTCGAGCGAGCAGCAGACCGGCCGCGATCAGCGACAGGAACGCCGCCGCGCCGCACACAGTGTGCAGGACGCTCCCCGTGCTGGTCTGCTCGGGCAGCCCCGCCGGGGCGCCGGGTGGCCAGCCGAGCGCGGGATCGGGCACGAAGATCCCGCCGCCGACCATCGACACCCCGTACACGCCGACCAGCACCGGCACCACGGTGCCGGCCCGGCCCGGTCGCAGTACCTGCCACAGGCCCAGCGCGAAGGCGACGGCCAGTACGCCGGTGCCCGCGAACGCGGTGACCTGCAGCCAGCCGAGGTCACCGAGGGTGAGTGAGCTGATCGCGTGCCGGCGCAGGTCGAATCCGGATCGGGTGAACGCCTGCCCGAACGACAGGAGGGGGAACAACAGGCCGGCGACCGTGCCACAGCCCAGCAGGAAACGGGTTCGGCGCAGCGCTGTCTCGGCGACGGACGTCATGGGCGTGCCTCTCGGTGTCGGCGTCGGGGTTCACCGTCACGACGAACGAGGTGGGGCCGGATCGACACCGCGACGCAAAAAGGTGGTGCGACCCGGTCGGAGCCGGGCCGCACCACAGCGTCGACGGTCAGCCGGCGTGGTACGCCCGGATGATGGTCTGGTCGATTCCGCTACCGCCGTTGGCGGCGGCCTTCACCCGTAGCGAGACGGCCTGCCCGGAGGTGGCCGTCGGCAGCGCGACCCGGTAGCTGTCGCCGCTGCCGGTGACCCGGGCCGACTTCCAGGTGGCCCCGTCGTCCGTCGAGGTCCAGACCTGGAACGACGTCACCTTCTGCGTCTTCACACCATGCGCCTGTCGGACGGCCAGCTCGGCCGTTCCGTCGACCGGGTGGTTGTTGTGGTCCATCGGCAGCGCGTAGTCCACAGCGAGCAGCGGCAGCGGCACGCTCCCGGTCCCGTCCGGCCCGGCCGACCGGAACGTCCACGAGGTGTTTACCTTGGTGGAGATCGGCAGGATCAGGCTCGTGTCGACGTCGAGGGTCAGCCGGTAGTCGGCCACCTGCTGCGGCACTGTGAAGTTGGCGAGCGGGCGGTCCCGCTCCTCGACCAGTTTCCCGTCGCGGTACAGCGACAGCTTGCGCTTCACGCCGATCGCCTCGCCCTGAAGGCAGTCGGCCCGCTGGTGCTGGTCGGTCAGCGACACCAGGTCGAGGTGCAGGTTGCCCCTGGTCCGCGACGGCGCGGTGGCGCAGCTCCACTCGGCCCCGGCCGGGTCGTCGTACCAGTCGGAGTGCAGGGGCTGACGCGCCCAGATCTTGGTCTGCCGACTGCCCGGCTGGTAGCTGCGGGGTGCCTCGTCAGCGGCCAGCCCGCCGTAGACGCCCTGGTCGGCCCAGAGGATGTCGGGCGAGAGGTAGTCGGTCCGGTACGGCGGTAGGTTCCCCTCGTGGGTCTGGGTGACCCCCACCCCGTCGCGGGTCATGCCGGTACGGACCAGTTGGGTGAGCATCCCCGGCGAATCCGTCTGGTGGAAGCGCTCGTCGATCCGGGCGAGCTTCGCCTGCTCGGCCTTGTTCACCCGGAAGGCGGGGTCGGCCGGGACGCCGCCCGCGTACTCGTGCACGAGGTTGTAGCGGTACGGCTTGGCGGTGCCGGCGGGCGAGTCCAGGTTGACCGCCGCCCAGGTGCGCCGGGAGCCGACGGTGGGCTTGGGCAGCGCTGTGGTGCGGACGGCCGTCTTGGCCCCGTACCCGCTGATCTGGTGCCACCAGGACAGGCCGTTCGGCGCGGTCTGGACGTTGGTGAGGTCGGTCCGGGTGGGCGTGGTGGGCACCCCGTCGACAGTCGCCGTCACCGGCTTGGCCCACGCCGGGTCGAGCGTCACGCTTCGGGCAGCGCGCACGTCCAGGTCGGCCTCGGCGGCGAGCGTCGTCTCCAGCACGTCACTGTCGACGTAGTAGGCGACGGACGAGCCGAGGATCGCGTACCGGCCGGCGGGCACCCGCAGCGTGAAGGTGTCTCCGGGGGTGCCGCCCGCGCCGCCGTAGTAGATCACCGGGTCGGCGAGGTTGGTGACCATCAGGTTGATCCAGCTCTCCGCGCCGTCCTTCAGGCCCGGCATCGGCTTCGTCTGGATGGTCAGGTCGTAGCTGGGCTGCTCGACGTAGAAGCTCACCGGGGTCGTCGCGACCAGCTTGCGGCCGGAATGGGCGGTGACGGTGGCCAGGTAGAAGCCCGGCCGGGCGGCCAGCGCCGCACGGTTGACCCGCAGGGTCGCCGCGGCGGTGGCGCCGTGCTTGAGCGTCAGCCGGCTCGTCGACAGCGACGCCGTGCCGCGCGGCACCGGTTGGCCGTCGTGGTTGACGATCGACACGTCGAGGTCGAGAACGGCCGTCGACTCACCGGTCCAGCTCAGCTTCGTCTCGCTGGTCCCGGACTGCGGGTGGGCGAAGGTGCCGAGGTTGACCACCGGCTGGTTGCTGGTGGGGCCGCCGAGGGCCCGGACCGCGTTGAGCCGACCGGCGCCGACGGCGTACGGGTCGATGCCGCTGAGTGGGTCGGCGGCGCCGACGAGGGCGGCCTTGAGTCGCTCACCGTTCCAGTCCGGGTGGCGCTGGGTGAGCAGCGCGGCGGCGCCGGCCACGTGCGGGCTCGCCATCGAGGTGCCGCTGATCGCCTCGTAGTACGTGTCGATCGGGTCCTGGAGGTTGGTGCCGGCGGCCCGGGCGGCGACGATGTCGACACCGGGGGCGACCAGTTCCGGCTTGGCCACGTTGCTGGTGACCAGCGGCCCACGGCTGGAGAAGTCGGCGAGCTTGTCGTTGCGGTCGACGGCGCCGACGGTCAGCGCGCCGGCGGCCGAGCCCGGCGAGGAGATGGCGGCGCCGCTGTTGCCGGCGGCGATGACGAAGAGCGCGCCGGTGGACCTGCTCAGAGCGTCGACGGCGAGCGACAGCGGGTCGCTGCCGTCGTCCGGGTCGCTGCCGCCGAGGCTCATGTTGATGACGTCGGCGCGGGTGGCGGCCCACTCCATGGCGGCGATGATGCCGGAGTCGTCGCCGAACCCGTTGTCGTCGAGAACCTTGCCGATCACCAGCTTGGCGTCCGGTGCCACGCCGCGACGCTGACCGTTGGCGGCCGCGCCGGTGCCGGCGATGGTCGAGGCGACGTGCGTACCGTGGCCGTTGTGGTCGACGGCGTCACCGCCCTCGACGGTGAAGTCGGCCCGGTCGGCGACCCGGCCGACCAGGTCCGGGTGGGTGAAGTCGGCGCCGGTGTCGAGCACCGCGACCCGGACGCCCTTGCCGGTGTAGCCGGCTTTCCAGGCGTCCGGCGCGGCGATCTGGCCCAGGTTGCGGTCCAGGCCGGCGGGGCGCCCACCGCCGGTCAGGGCGGTGGCCCGGACCTTGCGGTCGAGCCAGACCTTCTTCGCGCCGGCGAGCAGCGAGTTGGTGGCGAGCTTCGCCGTGGCCGGGCTCTTCTTGGGTACGCGGCCGGCGACCGCACCGATGCTGGGCAGCGACAGCACGTCACCGAGCGCGGCCACCCGGGCGGACGCGGTGGCGGGCTGCACGATGAGCGGCAGCTCGGCTGCGTTGTCGTCGTCGTAGCCGTCGGCGATCAGCGTGGTGACGTCGAACAGGTCGGGGTCGAGGACCGAGCCGAGCTGGGATGCGACGCGGGCGGGGATGACGTGCAGGTGACCGTCGGGGCCGCAGCTCTGGTGGATCACCGCGTTCTCGTCCGCCGGCCGGATTGTGGCCTGTGGGCAGCCCGATCCGGTGTCCCGTACGGTCACCACGTCCCCGGTCAGCAGGGTGACGGTGTGCGTCTTCCCGTCAGCAGTGGCTGCGGGTGCGCCGGTCTGACCGATGTCGCTGGGTCCGGCCGTGGCGGCGCCGCCCGGTAGGGCGGTCAGCGTCGTGGCCGTGACGGCGACGGCCAACAGCCATCGCGTTTTCCTGAGCATGTCGCTCCTCGTCTAATGTGGACGAAGCCGCCTCTTCGGGCGACTTCGGCAAGATCATATGCAGGGGAACGATCTTCGGGGAGCCTTCGACGAGGAGGTTTTCACGCCCGTAACAGTGGGAGCACCCGCCGACCGAGCAGGTCGATGCCGCCGTGCGGCGTCAAGCCGTGCGGGGTGCCGAACTCCACCCGGCTCGCCCCGGCGTCGAACACCGCCGCGGCCTGCCCCGCGACGTGCTCGGGCGTGCCGGAGAAGGCGAACAGATCGAGCAGGTCGTCGCCGATCAGCGCGCCGGCGAGGTCGTCCTCCCGGCGGCCGACGTGCTGCTGGATCCGCGCCAGCAACTCCGGGTCCACCTCGATCGTCGGGTCGAGGGCGGCGACCACCGCCAGGTACATGGCCACCTCCCGGCGCGCCACCCGACGTGCCAGCGCACCGTCCTCGTCGACGACGGTGACCGCACCGAGCACGACACCCGTGCCGTCCCGGCCCGCGACCGCCGCGTCGTCCAGCCAGGCGCGCATCATCCGGGCCATCGCCGGGTTGGCCGACCCGCCGACCTTGACCTCGCCGGCGAAGCCGGCCGCTGCCCGGGCGGTCTGCCGCCCCCAGGTGCCGACCAGGACCGGCACGTCGGCACGGGTCGGCGTGTACCGCAGCGACGTGCCCGGCGCGACTGTGAACTCCCCACCCTGGAAACCGCTGTCGTCGCCGGCGAGCAGCAGCCGTACGACGGCGACCGTCTCGACGATGCGCCGGATCGGGCGGACCTGCGGCACACCGATCTCGTTGAGCCAGGTGCCCCGGGCCAGGCCCAGGTAGGCCCGACCCTGCGAGGCCAGGTCCAGTGCGGCCACCTGACCGGCCACCTCCACCGGGTGCATGGTGAACGGGTTGAGGCACGCCGCGCCCAGGCGGATCCGCCGGGTGTGCCGGGCCGCCACCAGCAGCGGGAAGATCGGCGGTTGGTACATCAGGTCACCGAAGACCGACAGCACGTCGAAGCCGTGCCGCTCGGTCAGTTCGGCCAGCTCCGCGTACTCGTCGGCGGACTTGTCGGACTGCAGGCCGATGCCGACCAGCCCAGCGCTCACGTCAGCTCCTCGGTGGGGATGCGCTGAAGGGCGGTCCGCTCGATGCGCATGATGAGCCGCTCGTCCGGGTCCGGGCAGGCGACGTGGCTGTCCCGGGCCATCCAGTCGCCCTCGGTCAGCGCCCGCTGCTTCGCCGGCAGCAGCGGCAGGCACGCGGCCAGGGCGTACAGGCAGAAGTGTTTGCCGGCGGGAATGGTGAGCCGGTTGGAGCCGGTCAGGTCGATGTGGTCGCCCGGTTTCAGGCCGCACACCGAGCGGCCCTCGATCCGCTCCACCACGACCCGCAGGTCGTACAGGTCGGTGGTGGGTTCCTCGGCGCTCATCGCACGGCCTCCGCGTGGTGGTGCACGATGCGCCAGGCGCCGTCCTCGCGGCGCAGGACGTCGGTCACCCGGAAACACTCGTCCGGCCGGGTGCCGGCGAAGCGGGCCCGCAGCACGTAGCGGACCAGACCGGTGTCGCCCCAGGCGTCGGCGCGCAGGTGTTCCGGCGCCACCGAGATCGGCGTCGACCCCGTTGCCCGGGTCGCTCGCCGGTCCCGCAGGTCGTCGAGCGCGGGCAGGCCGGACAGCAGTCCGTCGGCGTCGGACTCCCAGAACGTCAGGTCGGGGTGCAGGTGCGCGTCGAAGGCCTGCCGGTCGCCGAGGGACCGGTACAGGTCGGTGATGGTGGTGCGGAGCTCATCGCTCATCGGCTGTCACTTCCGATCGGGTACGGCGGTGCGGGTGGTCAGTGCAGGTCGGCCAGGCGGGCGCGGAGCGGATCCAGTCCCATGGGTCCGAGCGCCAACGCGGTGTGGTGGAAGCGTTTCCGGTCGAAGGCCGCACCCTCGCGGCGCTCGGCGTCCCGGCGGGCCTGCTGCCACAGCCGCGCGCCGACCTTGAAGGCCAGGGCCTGCGCCGGCCAGCCCAGATACCTGTCGACCTCGAAGCGCGCGGTCTCGGCGTCCAGGCCGGCGACCCGGGTGAGGACGTCCACCGCGAGCGCTGGCGTCCAGTGGCGCTCCTCGGTGAACCCGTTGCCGGCCGGGATCGGCAGCCCCAGGTGCAGACCCAGGTCGATGACCACCCGGGCGGCCCGCCACAGCTGACCGTCGAGCATGCCGAGTCGCTCGGCCGGGCCGGCGTACAGGCCGATCTCGTCGGCGAGGCGCTCGGCGTAGTGCGCCCACCCCTCGGCGTACCCGTGCACCTGGCAGAGGGTGCGCTGCCACGGGTGCAGGGCGGCGGTGGTGAGGGTGACGGCGTGCTGGAGGTGGTGGCCGGGCAGCCCTTCGTGGCAGAGCGTGCCGACGTGCCGCCACACCGGCACCGTCGACTCGCCAGTGGGCACCGACCACCAGATCGCGCCGGGACGCGTCAACGCCGGGTCGGGAGGCGTGTAGTACATGACCCCGGACGTGGCGGGGCTGATCCGGCACACCACCTGACGGGTGGCGGGCGGGATGTCGAAGTGGGTGCCGTCGAGGGCCTGGGTCAGCTGCTCGGTGCGCTGGCGCAGCCACTCCTCCAGGGCGGGCCCGGCCGCCACCCGACCGGCCGGGTCGGCGTCCAGGGCCGCCCGCGCGGCGGCCACCCGCGAGTGGCCCAGCTCGCCCGCGACGGTCCGCAGCTCGGCGGCGGTGCGGTCCAACTCCGCCCAGCCATACTCGTACACCTCGTCGAGGTCGACGCTCGCACCGAGGAAACTGCGGGCAGTTACCCGGTACAGGTCGCCGCCGACACCATCCACGTTGGACGCCGTAGGTCCCAGCTCGGCGTGGAGGAACGCGGCGAAACCGGCGGTGGCGGCGGTCGCCAGTCGCACACCCAATTGCAGCTGCGCGGCGAGCGGGCCGCCGGAGTAACCGTCCACTAGCCGCCCGTAGAAGTCCGCGCGGGTCCAGGCCGTGCACTGGTCGGCGACCACGAGCACCTGCCGGCGGGCAACCAACTGTCCGCGCTGCGCCGACCGACGCAGCGTCTCGGCGTACCGGGCGAGGGCCTCGGGCACCTGGCGCAGGTGGTCGGCGACCACCGCCCAGTCGTCCTCGGTGTGCCGGGGCAGATTGTCGAAGAGCTGCCGGAGCAGGTGCACCGGCGTGGCCAGTGGGGCGAGCAGCCGGGTGGTGAAGCCCACGTCGTACAGGTCGACCTCACTGGCCAGCCGATCGAGCAGGGCATCGGCCAGGGACCGCTCGCCGGGGTCGTGCGTGGTCGCCGCGGCGGCGGCCGTCGCGGTGCGTCGGGCCAGCTCGGCACGGGCGTCGAAGCCCTCCGGTGAGAGATCCGGGACGTGCGACACGGGTGTACGCCCCACCGCCTCGGCCGCCTGCGGGTCCAGCTCGGCGAGCGCGTCGAGGTACCCGTCGGCGACCTGGGTGATGCTGCTCATCGCGGTACGCCGAGCCGGCCGTGGTCGTCGCGGTACGCCACCCCGCCCTTCAGCACCGCGTGCAGGGTGCGCAACGCGGAGACCGAGCGGGTCGGGTCGTCGCGCAGCACCAGCAGGTCGGCGTGCTTGCCGGCCTCGACGGTGCCGAGGGTGTCGGCCCGACCCAGCCACTGCGCGGGGCGGGTGGTGGCGGCCTTGAGCGCGTCCGCGACGGGCATCCCCGCGTCCACCATGAACTCCAGTTCGCGGATGGTCGCGGTGGTCTCGTCGTAGCCGGCGTGCGGGGGCATGTCGCTGCCCAGGGCGATCGGCACGCCGTTGCGGATGGCGTGCTGGAGGCTCTCCCAGTGCCGGGGGCCGGCCGCGAGGGCCCGGTCCATCAGCCAGCCGGGCACCCCGGAGTCGCGGAAGAACTGCTCGCAACGGCTCACCGCGATCGTCGGCACGTACCAGACACCCCGCTCGGCCATCAGTCGGGTGACGTCGTCGGTCAGCTCGTACCCGTGCTCGACGCAGTCGAGGCCCAGCTCGACGGCGCGGCGGACCGAGTCGGCCGGGCCGGCGTGCGCGGTGACCTTGCGCCCCCAGTCGTGCGCGACGCGGATGACCGCTGCCATCTCGTCGTCGAGCAGCTGCGGGGTGTCGATCGCCTCGTGCTGCCCGGCGATCCCGCCGGAGATGCAGACCTTGATCAGGTCGGCGCCGGCGCGGAGCTGCTCACGGGTTGCCCGACGGAACCCGTCCGCGCCGTCGGCCTCCAGGGCGTCGGCCTCCCAGCCGTGCCCGCCGGTGCAGCAGAGCGCGTGCCCCGCTGTGAAGATGCGCGGGCCGTCGACCGCGCCGGCCTCGATCCCCCGGCGCAGGGCGAAGTCGGCGTACCGGCTCTCCCCGACGAGGCGGGCGGTGGTGACACCGGAGTGCAGGGTGCGCCGGGCCGAGTCGGCCATCAGCAGCACCAGCTCGGCCAGGTTCGCGCCGTGCACCGTGTCGGCGAGGTGGCCGGGCAGCCCCAGCGACAGGTGGACGTGCATGTTGGTCAGACCCGGCATGACGTGCTCGCCGCCCAGGTCGACCACCCGGGCTGCGCCGGCCTCGGCGAGGACGTCGTCGACCTGACCGACGGCACGGATCATCCCGTCGGCGTCGATCCAGATGCCGCGATCCGGTTGGAGGGCGTCCTGGACACCGTCGTAGAGGGCGAGGTTGACCAGGACCTGTTCGGTGGGCATGCGCATGGGGCGTCCTCAGAGTGAGCGCGCGGCGATCGGGACCGTTGCGGAGTCGGTGAGCCAGCAGGCGACGCTGCGGCCGCCCAGGTCGACGGTGGGCGGCTGCTCCCCGCAGGGCGCGAACGCGTGCGGGCAGCGGGGCCGGAACCGGCACCCGGTGGGCGCGTTGGCCGGGTCGGGCACCTCCCCGGCGAGGATGGCGGGCAGGCGCGGGGTGGGCCCGATCTGCGGCACCGCGTCGATCAACGCCCGGGTGTACGGGTGTCGGGGCTCGCGCCACAGCTCGCGGGTGGGTGCGGCCTCGACGATCCGGCCCAGGTACATCACGGCGGTCACGTCGGCGATCTCGTGCACCAGCGCCAGGTCGTGGGAGATGAAGAGCATGCCCATGTCGAGGTCGCGGACCAGCCCGACGAGCAGGTTGACCACCTGGGCCTGGGACGAGGCGTCCAGCGCGGTGACCGGCTCGTCCGCGATGATCATCCGGGGTTCCGGGGCGAGCGCGCGGGCGATCGCCAGGCGCTGCCGCTGACCACCGGAGAACTGGTGCGGATACCGCTGGGCGGCGCTGGTCGGCATGGCCACCCGTTCGAGCAGCTCGTGCACCCGGGCTCGGCGGGCCGACCCGGTGACCGCGGCCGGCACGCCGTCGAGGAGCTGGGAGCCGATGGTGCGCCGGGGGTTCAGCGAGGCGTACGGGTTCTGGAAGACCATCTGGAGGCCGACCTCGGCACCGGAGCGGGGCCGCCAGCCCAGCGGGGTGACCGGTCGGCCGGCGTACTCGACGGCGCCGGCGCTCGGTGCGCTGAGCCCGACCGCGACGCGGGCCAGGGTGGACTTGCCGCACCCGGACTCGCCGACCAGCCCGACGATCTGGCCGGGTGACACCTCCAGGCTGACCCCGGCGACGGCCCGCACCCGGCCACGCCCTCGGGATCGGTACTCGACCTCGACGTCGGTGAAGGACAGTCGCGCGGGCGCGGTGTTCACGCGGCCACCTCCAGGTGCGGACGGACCACGCAGGCCACCGACCGGTCGGCTCCGACGGGGGTGAGCGGGGGCGGGGCCTCGCCGCAGGACGGTTCGGCGTACCCGCAGCGGGGTTGGAACGGGCACCCCGGCGGCGCCTCGCCGGGTGCCGGCGGGGCGCCCGGGATGGGCCGCAACGTTCCGCCGGTCTGGGTGCCGTGCGGTCGGGCGCCGAGCAACGCGGCCGTGTACGGGTGGTTGGGGGCGGTGAGCAGGCCGCCTGTCGGGCCGGTCTCGACGACCCGCCCGGCGTAGAAGATGTAGCCACGGGTGGTGAGGGCGCTGAGCACCCCGAGGTCGTGGGTGATGAACGCGACGGCCAGCCCGGTCTCGGCGCGCAGCCGTTCCAGCAGGGCGAGGATGCCGGCCTGCACCGTGACGTCGAGGGCGGTCGTCGGTTCGTCGGCGATCAGCAGTCGGGGCCGGGCGGCCAGCGCGATGGCGATGGCCACCCGCTGCCGCATTCCGCCGGAGAACTGGTGCGGGTACGCGCGCAGCGCCCGCTCCGGGTCCGGGATGCGAACCTGGTCGAGCAGCTCCACCGCGCGGCGGCCGGCAGTTCGACGGTCCATCCGCAGGTGCACCCGCATGTGCTCGGTGAGCTGCCGCCCGACCGTGAGCATCGGGTGCAGGGCCGCGCTCGGGTCCTGGAAGACCATGGCGATGCCGGCGCCACGGACCCGCTGCCAGCCCCGGGCGTCCAGGCTCAGCAGTTCGGTGCCGGCGTACCGGGCGGAGCCGGTGACCGCCGCCCCCGGGGGCAGGAGCCCGAGCAGGGTCTGCGCGGTGAGGCTCTTGCCGCAGCCGCTCTCCCCCGCGATGCCGACCAGCTCACCCTCGTCGACTGTCAACGACACGTCGTGCAGGATCGGCAGCGGGCCACGCGGTGAGGGCAGGGTGACGGCCAGGGAGTCGACGTCGAGCAGCGGTGCCACCTCAGCGTCCCTTCGTGTAGCGGGGGTCGAGCCGGTCGCGCAGCGCGTCGCCGAGCACGTTGAAGGCCATCACCACGGTGAGGATGGCGAGACCGGGGAACACGCTGACCCACCACATCGACAGGTCCTGCGCGCCGAGGGCCACCATCGAGCCCCACTCGGCGGCCGGTGGGCGCGGGCCCAGGCCGAGGAACGACAGGGCGGCGAGCAGCAGCACCGCGTTGCCGAGCTCCAGGGTGGCCAGCACGATCGCCGGGCCGATGCTGTTGGGCAGCACGTCGCGGCGCAACGCCCGGATCGGCCCGACGCCGAGCAGGCGGGCGGCGTTGAGGTAGTCGTCGCCGCGCATGCTCAGCACGGCGCTACGGATGACCCGGGCGTAGACCGGCCAGGAGACGATGACCAGGGCCAGCACGGCGTTGCGGGTGTTCGGGCCGAACGCCGCCGTCACCGCCATGGCCAGGATGATCTGCGGGAACGCGAACACCAGGTCGGTCAGGCGCATCAGCGCCTCGTCGACGAACCGGCCGACGTATCCGGCGACCAGCCCGAGCAGCCCGCCGACCAGCAGGGCCAGCGAGACGATCGCCAGGGCCAGCGGGATGGACAGGCGCGCGCCGTGGACGACCCGGCTGAGGATGTCACGGCCGAGCGAGTCGGTGCCGAACCAGTGCGCCCCGGACGGCGACGCGTACGTGTCGGCGCTCTGCGCCAGCGGGTCGTACGGCGCGAGAACGTCGGCGAGCAACGCCAGCAGCAACCATCCACCGAGGATGGTCAACGCCACCACGGTGATCGGCTGACGCCAGACCGGTCGGCTGGCCGAGCCGCCGCGCAGTCGGCCGAGCCAGCGGCGTCGGCCCAGGGCCCGCTCCGCCTTCGGGTCTGCAAGTGTCGTCATGACAACCGGATCCTCGGATCGATGAGCCCGTACAGCAGGTCGACGATCAGGTTGACCAGCGTGTAGACAAGTGCCACGAAGAGGCTGACGCCGAGGATCGCGGGCAGGTCCAGCGCCGTGGCGCTGCGGTACGCGTACTGGCCGACGCCGGGCCAGCCGAAGATGCTCTCGACCAGCACCGTCCCGGAGAGCAGCGAGGCGAACGCCAGGCCGGAGACGGTGACCACCGGGACGAGGCCGGCGCGCAGCAGGTGCCGGCGCAGCACCACCCGGGTCGGCAGACCCTTGGCGTACGCGGCCCGGATGTAGTCCTGCTGGAGCACCTCGAGCATCGCCGAGCGGACGAAGCGGACCAGCATCGCCACCGTCAGCGAGGTCAGCACGAGCACCGGCAGGGACAGGTGCTGGGCGGCGTCCCAGGCGACGTCCCACTGCCCCGCGAGCGCCCCGTCGACCGTGTACATGCCGGTGACGGTGGGCGGCGGGCTGAAGTCAGTGGAGAGTCGTCCGCCGCTGGGGGCCAGGCCGAGCTGGTAGAAGAAGACGTAGAGCACGACCAGGGACAGCCAGAACGGCGGGGTGGAGAGCCCGAGCAGGGCGCCGACCCGGACCAGTTGGTCGGTGAACCGGCCGTTGCGGACCGCCGCGAGCATGCCGACCCCGGTGCCGATGAGCAGCGCCAGCACCATGCTCGGCAGGGCCAGTTCCAGGGTCGCCGGCACGTAGTGCAGCAGGTCGTCCAGGACGGCCCGCCCGGTCTGCTGGGAGTGGCCCAGGTCGCCGTGCAGCAGGTTGCCCAGGTAGTGCAGGTACTGGGCCCAGAGCGGCTGGTCCAGGCCCCACTTCTCGCGGAAGGCGGCCACCGCGGCGGGGTCGTTGAGCGCCTGGTCGGAGAGGTTGGCGGTGACCGGGTCACCGGGGACCACGTTGACCAGACCGAACGTCACCACTGTGACGCCGAGCAGCAGGCCGGCGGTGACCGCCACCCGCTTGGCCAGGAAGGTCAGCAGCGGGTGGGCACCCCGGGGCCGGGACGCGGTCGTGGCGACCGCGCCCGGCTCACCGTCGTGGACTGTCGTCATGTCGTCGGGACTACTTGCGGCCGACCGCGGCGACGTCCACCTGCCAACCGGCGGCGGTGTAGTCCGCTCCGGTCAGGTCCGTGGTCGCCACGACGATGGAGGAGTTGCTGGCCAGCACGAGGTACGGCGAGGACGCGTTCATCAGCCGCTGCCACTCCTGCATGGCGGTGGCCCGACCGGCCAGGTCGAGGGTCGCGGTGACCTTCTTGCCGGCGGCCACCACGGCCGGGTCGGCCCGCTCGACCGTCCAGCCGGAGCGCAGGGCGGTCGCCTGGCCCGGTGCCATGTTGTTGATCAGTGAGTCGGCGACCGGGTAGTTCAGGCTCTGCGGGGTGAATCCGAGAGGTGACTTCCCGCCGCGCATCTCGTCGAGGAACGTGGTCAGCGGCTGCGGGTTGAGTTCCAGCTTGATGCCGGCCTCGGCGGCGTCGCCCTGCACCTTGGTGGCCACAGTGCCGAGGTCCACACCCTTGTAGGTGATGGCCGGGTAGGTGAACTTCACCGTCGGGTTGGTCAGGCCGGCCTCGGTGAGCAGCGCCTTGGCCTTGGCCACGTCCCGCTTGGACTCCTCGCCGGCCGGCAACGCGCCCGGGAAGGCGGGAGCGACCAGCCCGGCGCCGGGGGCGGCGCCCTTGCCGTACAGGGCAGCGATGCCCTGGTAGTCGATGGCGGCGCGCAGGGCCTGGTTGAACTTCGGGTTCGAGGTGACCGCCGAGACGCCCGGGTCGGCGTTGAGGAAGAGGAAGTAGACGGTGTCCTGCACGCCGGAGGTCTGCAGGCTGCCCGGCAGTCCGTCGAGGAGCTTGCCGGAGATGTCCAGGGAGATCTCGGCGGCCTCGGCGCGCTGCATGGTCAGCTTCTGGGTCTGCACGTCCATGTTGCGCAGCACCACCCGGGAGAACTGCGGCTTCGTTCCCCAGTACTTCGGGTTGGCCTCCAACACCACCTGCGACGAGGGGTCGTAGGACTTCAGCACGTACGGGCCGCTGCCGACGGAGTTGGTGTCCAGGTACTGCTGCGCGGTGTCGCCCTGGGCGGCGTCGGCGCCGTCGCGGGCACCGTGCTCCTTGGCGACCTTGGAGTTGAGCACCGCTGTCGACGGCATCGACAGCACCACCGGGATGTTCGGATCGGGGGTGGCCGAGGCGACCACGACTGTGCTGTCGTCGGTCTTGGTCACGGTCAGGCCGCTGACGGTGACCGCGGGGCTGCCCTTGATGTTCTTCAGCCGGTTGAGCGAGAAGACGACGTCGTCGGCGGTGAGCGGGCTGCCGTCGGCGAACGTCACGCCCTGCCGGAGCTTGAAGGTGAACGTCGTGGCGTCCGGCGACGCCTGGTACGACTCGGCCAGCGCGGGGACCGGCTTACTCACGTCCGAACCCTTGAAGGTGAGCAGGGTGTCGTAGAGGGCGTGCACGGCGGTCAGACCGGTTGCCTCGTAGACCCGGCCGGGGTCGAGGGTCTTGAGCACGAACGAGGTGTTCACGGTGAGGGTCTTGGCCGTACCGTTCGCGTTTCCACCACTGCCGCCGGCGCTACAGGCGCTGACGGAGAGGACGGCCAGCGTCGCCAGAGCGGACGCTCCGGCGAGGAGCCGGCGGGGAGACACCGACATGCTGTTCCTACCTTCGTATCGCGCGGCCCGCTGTGCGGGATCCGCGGGGCGTCGACGTCCGGCGCGCGACACCACGCATCGGCCGGGCCGATGGGATGACGGCGTCGCGGGCTTCTCGGGGGCGTCGTCTCGGGGTTGGATGTAGACCGGGCGGCAGGCGTCCGGTTCGCGCCTCGATGCGGTTTGTTCACCTGAGTTGAACATTGCCGCCCGATGTTTAGTGATCCTAAACATGGCCGTATAGTTTGGTCAATCAAGATTCAGCCACACTGTATTTGGAACGAGGACACATGCTCGGTGACCGACTCCGCGACCTGCGTCAGCAGCACTCCCTCACGCTGCGTCAGCTCGCCACAGCCGCCGACGTGTCCCCCGCCCTGCTCAGCCAGATCGAGAACGGCGCGACCGACCCCAGCCTCTCCACCCTGCGGAAGCTCGCCCAGGTCTTCGACACCTCGATCGCGGAACTGTTCTCCGAGCCCGAGGCGCCACCGGTGCACGTCAGCCGCGTCGGCGCCCGGACCAGGCTGGCCGCGCCACCCGGCCAGATCACCTACGAACGACTCACCCCCGGTCGCGGCGACCTGGAGGTGCTCCAGGCCCACCTCGCACCCGGCGACGCCAGCTCCGCCGAACCGTGGGCGCACCCGTCGACCGAATGCGCGATCGTCATCACCGGGGAGGTCGTCGCCGAGATCGGCGGTGAGTCGTACACCCTCACCGCCGGCGAGTCGGTCACCTTCGACTCGCGCCTCGCGCACCTCTACCGCAACGCCAGCGACCAGCGCGCCCACCTGATCATCGCGGTGACGCCGCCGACTCCCTGACCCACCACGGTGGACAGCCGAGGGGATCGACGGGACGCCGCGGCGGACCTAGCATGACCACGAATGGATCTTCGAGATCGGCCCTGCCGACCCCCGGCAACCAGCCCAACCGAAGGGAGACGCGCATGCGTCGACCCCGTCATCTGGTACTCCTGAGCGTCGGCGTGTCCGGCGCCCTGGTCCTCGGCGCAGCACCACCCGCGGCTGCCGCTCCGCCCACGCCCACCACGCCCACCGGCATCGTGGTCAGCGACGGCATGACCCAACCCGTGTTCTCGCTCGCCGACGCGATCGAGGAGCGGGTGTTCGTCCAGACCCCGGTGGACACCGACCACGACGGTCGACCCGACCGGGTGGCGATCGACATCTCCCGCCCCCGCGAGACCGCCACGCAGGGCTTCAAGGTGCCTGTCATCTTCGAGCACAGCCCGTACCGCAAGGGCACCTGGGGTGACGTGCCGTACCCGAGCGTGCTGGTCGACGACCTGCCGCAGAACGGCCTGACCGACCGCGACGGGCGGCGCGCCCTCGACGCCGGCGCACAGCGGGCCCAGGCCAAGGCCAACCTGCCCGGCTCGCTGGACGACTACTACGTGCCCCGCGGGTACGCGGTGGTGCTCGGCCAGAGCGTCGGCACCGGCGACTCGGACGGCTGCCCGACCAGCGGGGACCAGGCCGAGACGCTCGGCACCAAGGCGGTCATCGACTGGCTCAACGGCCGGGCCAAGGGGTACGACGCGAACGGCGCCCCGGTCACCGCCGGCTGGACCACCGGCGCGGTCGGCATGACCGGTGTCTCCTACAACGGGACGCTGCCCAACCAGGTGGCCACCACTGGCGTCAAGGGGCTCAAGACCATCGTGCCGGTCTCCGCGATCAGCAGCTGGTACGACTACTACCGGGCCAACGGTCTGGTGGTCGCGCCCGGAACGTTCCAGGGTGAGGACCTCGACATCCTGGCCCAGTACACCGCCGGGCAGGCCCGCGCCGAAGGGCAGTGCGCCGACGAACTCGCCGAGATCACCGCGAAGCAGGACCGGGTCACCGGCGACTACTCGACGTTCTGGCGCGACCGGGACTACCTCGACGCCCGCGACGTCAAGGCCAGCGTCTTCGTCGTACACGGCCTCAACGACTGGAACGTGAAGACCGAACACTTCGCCGGCTGGTGGGACCAGCTCGCCAAGCGCGACGTCCCCCGCAAGATCTGGCTGCACCAGGGCGGCCACGGTGGTCCGGGCAGCAACGCGTCGGTGACCCTGCCCAGCGGCCAGACGTGGACGTACAAGCAGACCGAGAACCGCTGGTTCGACTTCTGGCTGTGGAACGTTCGCAACGGCATCATGGACGAGCCGACGGCGGTGCTCCAGCGCGAGGACCGCGCCTACACGACGTACGCCAACTGGCCCGACCCGGCGGCGCGGGAGGTCGGCCTGCGCTTCGCGGCCACCGACACCACCGCACCCGGCGCGCTCACCACCGGCAAGCCACCGAAGGCCAAGGTCGAGCAGCGCTTCGTCGACGAGGGCCGGACCATCCACCCGGACACCCTGGTGTCCAACCCGGACACCGCGAGCGCCAACCGACTCGCCTACCGCTCCCCCGAGCTGACGCGGAGCGTGCGCATCTCCGGACGTCCGGAGATGCGACTGCGGATGGCTATCGACAACAAGCCGGACGCGAACCTCACCGCGTACCTGGTCGACTACGGCCCGGCCGGGTCGACCGCCGCCCCGACAGTGGTGACGCGAGGGTGGATGGACCCGCAGAACCGCAAGAGCGCCGCGCGCACCGAGCCGGTCAAGCAGGGCAAGCTGTACGACTACCGGTGGACCATGGAGCCGAAGGACTACATCTTCCCGGCGGGACACCGGATCGGCGTGGTCGTCTTCTCCAGCGACCAGGAGTACACCCTGCTGCCGTTGGGTGGCACCGAACTGCGGGTCGCACCGAACGACAGCGAACTGCGACTGCCGGTCGTCGGCGGGCGGAACGTCCTCGGGTTCTGATTTCATCTCCGCGCTCCCGGGTGGGGCAGTCCGGCACGTTCGGGCTGCCCCACCCACTCGGCTTTCATGAGGTCGGGATATCCCCGGCACCCAGACACCGCGATTTCCAGGAACCCGAGTGGATCACGCCGTCCTGGCTCCCGTGTCGGGGTCGCCCCGGTGAGCGGGGTGGACGGGTTGTCTGGTTTGTGCGGCGGTGTCGGGTGGTCCAGGCCACCCCGACGGCGGAATCGGGGGCCCGGCGGGGTCGTTATACCTGGCAGGCCACCGCGACCGTCCCGGTCGTGGGGCGTGGCAGCCGCCGGGAACATTCGCCGGGCCGCCCCGGTTACATCCCCCGCAACGCCCGAGCAGGTCCCCCGGATCGCCGGCGTTGCCGTGAACCTCCCCCGCACCACCACCCACCCCCGAGTGTGGTGCGGGCACCCCCGATGCAGAGGAGCACGCCATCATGCGTACCGATCTGATTCGTAAGACCGCTCTGACCGCTGCTGGCCTCGCGTTCACCGGTGGGGCTATCGCCGGACCGGTGACCGCCGCGTACGCCGCGTCGGAAGCCAGGCCGGCCACCCAGACGCAGAGCGACCGTAAGCCCGCCGGTGAGCGTCAGCTCGGTGTGCGCTACGAGGCCCAGCCGAACTTCTACTACTGCGGCCCGGCCGCCACGCGTAACGCCCTGTCCGTGCAGGGCAAGGAGATCAGCGTGGACGCCATGGCCAAGGAGATGGGCACCACCGAGGCCGGCACCAACTCCATCAACGACATCACCCCGGTGCTGAACAAGGAGACCGGTAAGAACGACGCCTACCGGTCCGTGGAAATCAGCACCCCGGATGCCGACGCCAAGCAGACCGACCGGCTGCGCGCCGACATCGTCAAGACCGTTGACGACGGCCGGGCCGTGGTCGCCAACATCGCCGGCACCAGCGTCGACACCGACGGCGGGGTGCACTCCTTCGAGGGCGGGCACTACATCAGCGTCGTGGGTTACCGCGACGGCGGGAACGTGGTGAAGATCGCCGACTCCGCCGATGCGAACACCGCCTCCTACGAGGTCACCGTCGAGCAC
The DNA here is from genome assembly GCF_022230905.1 of Micromonospora salmantinae. NCBI lineage: Bacteria > Bacillati > Actinomycetota > Actinomycetes > Micromonosporales > Micromonosporaceae > Micromonospora > Micromonospora salmantinae. The sequence continues at coordinate 341,102 of NZ_JAKKFG010000023.1, read as the reverse complement.
CTCGCCGACTGGATCGCCACCCGCGGCTACGCCACCAGCTGACCCAGCACAACACCGAAGGGCCGGACCCCACCACGGGGCCCGGCCCTTCGTCGTCATTTCCACCAACTGCGGCACGTATTGACAATTGTCGACTTCGGCGTGAGGCTGGGGGGCAGTGAGAGCGCTCTCTCGCACCGGCCCCAACCGGCCACCACCCAGTCTGGCCAGGCACAACTCCGATGCCTTCGGCGGCGGCGCCGGAGCTGTCCCTGACCCGTCCCCCGACAGGAGTCACGAGATGGACAGGGCCGCACCCCTCTCCGGCATCCCCCGCCGACTGCGCCTCGCCACGGCGATCGGCGCCCTGCTGGTGCTACTCGGCACGTACCTGGTGTCCACCACCAACCGGGCCGACGCCGCCCCCGGCCGAGCCGGCGCCGACTTGGGCGCCAACGCCATCCGGGTCGCCGAGTTCCCCGCCGACTGCACCTACAGCCACCGGCTGCCGGACGACCCGATCGTCTTCCCCGGGCTGCCCGGGGCGTCGCACATGCACAGCTTCTTCGGCAGCACTGTGACGAATGCCAGGACCACGCTTCCCGACCTGGTCAACTCGCCCACCACCTGCAACCCGCGGGTGGACGTCTCGTCGTACTGGGTGCCAACCCTGTACCGGGACAACGTCCCCGTGGAGCCGGCGATAGCCACGTTCTACTACCTTGGCGAGGGCGTCCGCGCCGACGTCGTCGCGAACACCCAGCCGTTCCCGCTCGGGCTGCGGCTCGTCGCCGGCAACGCGAAGGCCACCGGGCCGAACGACAGCATCGCCCGCTGGTCCTGCCTGCACGCCGGGCACGTGCCGCCGTCGAAGGACTTCGTCAACTGCCCGTCCGGCACGATGCTGGAGTCGTACCTGGACTTCCCGCAGTGCTGGAACGGCCGTGACCTCGACTCGCCGGACCACAAGAGCCACCTGGCGTACCCGGTGAACCAGGCCTGCCCGAGCACCCACCCGGTGCACGTGCCGAAGTTGCGCCAGGTGCTTCGGTACCCGGTCACCGGTGACCCGTCGCGGTTCCGGCTGGCCTCCGGGCCGGGCTACACGATGCACGGCGACTTCTTCAACGCCTGGCCGGTGGCGGAGCTGGCCCGCCGCGTCCAGGACTGCATCCGTCCCGTCATCAAGTGCGGTCACGACGGCCGACCGATCTGATTGACAGCTCCACACCACTGCGGCGGGTCCGGTCACCCGGGCCCGCCGCAGTGGTCGGGAAGGGAGATCGGATGCGCCAGCCCACGGCGTTCACAGTGCTCATCGGCGTGCTGCTCGTCGCCGGCTGCGGCGCCGGGCCATCAGACGCGGCCAGCACCACCACACCGCCCGCGACCGCGCCACCGGCGACGACCGTGCCGACACCCACGGGTACGGCGTTCAACCCCACCGACATCGCCTGGCTGCAACTGACGGTGGCGATGACCGAACGTCTGCTGCCCGTACTCGATCTGGTGCCGGCGCGGACCACCGACCCGGCCTGGCGGCAGACGGTCACCCAGGTGGCGACCACCCGGCGCGCCGACCTGGACCGCGCCCGCCGGCTACTGGCCGACGCCGCCGCCCCGACGACGAATCCGCACGAGGGGCACGACATGCCGGGCATGGCCACCGCGCAGGAGATGACCGCGCTGCGGGCGGCCAGCGGGCAGCCGTTTCACCGCCTGCTGGCCGGGCACCTGCGGGCGCATCTCGCGCAGTCGGTCCGGATCGCCACCGCGGAGCAGCAGAACGGAGTCCAGCCGGCGACCGTGGCGCTGGCGGCGGCCGTGGTCCGGTCCGGCACCGCCGACCTCGCACGACTCGACCGTCTCGATCCCGAGACTCAGGCGGCGTAGCGGGCGGCGAGGTCCACGACGCGCCGGGCGGCGGCCACCATCGCCCGGTCGGCGAACCGGCCGTCGGGCAGGACCACGGTCCCCGAGTCCCGCTGGTGCGCGTCCGCCACGGCAGCCAGCAGCTCCGCGGCGCGGGCCACCTCCCGATCGGCCGGCCGGAACGCGTCGACGATCACCGGGAGCTGGCGCGGGTGGATCGCCGCACGGCCGAGAAAGCCGAGCCGTCGGCCCGCCGCGCAGGAGGCGGCCAGACCGGCGAGGTCGACCACGTCGGCGTACACCGACATGGCCGGCGGGGCCAGACCGGCCGCGCGGGCCGCGACCACCACCCGGCCACGCGCCCAGAGCAGCCCGTCGTCGTCGCTCACCCCCAGATCCGAGCGCAGGTCGGCCTCACCGAGCCCGATCGAGGCGACCGCCGGGTGGGCAGCGGCGATCGGGTACGCGGCCTCCAGCCCGGCCGCCGACTCGATGAGCGGGTGCACTGGCACGTCGACCCGCTCGGCGAGGGCCGCCAGCGTCGCGGCCGACTCGACCTTCGGCAGCCGAAGCCCGGCCAACCCGGGCCGGCCGGCCACCGCCGCCAGGTCGGCATCGAGGTCGGGGCCGGTCAGCTCGTTGACCCGGACCTGCACGGGCACCGGGTGCGCCTCGGCGAGGAACTCGGCGACCGCGTCCCGGGCGTACGCCTTGCGCCCGGCGACAACGGCGTCCTCCAGGTCGAGGATGACCGCGTCGGCACCCGAGGCGACCGCCTTGGCGAACCGGTCCGGGCGGTCACCGGGCACGTAGAGCCAGCTCAACAGCATCAGAGCACTCCCCGCTCGCGCAGCGCGGCCAACTCCTCGGCGCTCAGGCCGAGCGCGCCGAAGACCGCGTCGGTGTCCTGCCCGTGCCGCCGGCCGGCGTGCCGGATCTCGCCGGGCGTCTCGGCGAGGCGGAACGGCACGTTCTGCATCCGTACCTCGCCCAACTCCTCGTCCGGCACTGTGCGCACGGTGCCCAGCGCCGCGTACTGCGGATCGGCGAGGATGTCGCGCACGTCGTAGACGGGCGCGACAGCGGCCTGCGCCTCCTCGAACGCGGCCACCACCTCGTCGCGGTCCCGTCGCGCCACCCAGGCGCTCACCGCCGCGTCCAACTCGTCGACGTGGGCGGCCCGCCCACTGCCGGTGGCGAACCACGGCTCGTCGATCAGCTCGGAACGGCCGACCAGCCGCAGCACCCGCTCGGCGATGCTCTGCGCGCTGGTGGAGACCGCCACCCAGCGCCCGTCGGCACAGCGGTAGGTGTTGCGCGGGGCGTTGTTGTTGGACCGGTTGCCCAACCGGGGCTGGACGTAGCCGAGCTGGTCGTACCAGGTGATCTGCGGCCCGAGCATCGCCATGATCGGCTCGATGATGGCGAGGTCGACCACCTGTCCGGCGCCGGTGACGTCGCGGGCCCGCAGGGCGAGCATCACCGCGTACGCGGCGGCGAGCGCGCTGACCGAGTCGGCCAGCCCGAACGGGGGCAGCGTCGGCGGCCCGTCCGGTTCCCCGGTGGCCGCGGCGAAACCGCTCATCGCCTCGGCGAGGGTGCCGAAGCCGGGCCGGCGGGCGTACGGGCCGACCTGCCCGAACCCGCTGATCCGGGTGATCACCAGCCGGGGGTTGACAGCGTGCAGCTCGGCCGGGCCGAGCCCCCACCGTTCCAGGGTTCCGGGGCGGAAGTTCTCCACCAGCACGTCGGCGTCGGCGAGCAGCCGGCGCAGCAACGCCGCCCCGTCCGGGTCGGAGAGGTTGAGGGTGACTGTGCGCTTGTTGCGGCCGAGCACCTTCCACCAGAGCCCGACACCGTCGCGGGCCGGGCCGTGCCCCCGCGACGGGTCCGGCTTGGCCGGATGCTCCACCTTGATCACGTCGGCGCCGAAGTCACCGAGGAACGCCGCCGCGAGCGGCCCGGCGAAGAGGGTGGCCAGGTCGACGACAGTGACGCCGTCCAGTGGCGCGGTCACCGGGTCACCTCCGGAAGGTCGGCCGCGCAGCGGAAGCCGACCTGCTCGGAGCGGGCGAGACCGGCGCCGGTGAGCAGCAGCTTCACCGACACGTCCGCCGGTTGCGGGCCGCCGTCGAGGTACCAGTCGGAGCCCTCCGCCCGGTACTGGGCGCCGCCCTTGAGGATGGCGAAGCGGGTACGACCGTCGGAGTGCTCGCTCTCGGTCAGGTTCCACACCAGCGGTTCGCGCCGTACGAGCAGCCCCGCCTCGGCGGCGACCTGCCACTCGTCCTCGGTGGGCAGGCGCAGCTCGGCCCACGCCGCGTACGCCCGCGCGTCGGCCAGCTCGACCCCTGTCACCGGGGCGTCGGCCGGGCCGGAGCCGGCGGTGAACCGCTCCGGGCGCACCGGAACGTAGCCGGTGGCGCGCAGGAACTCGGCGTACTCACCGTGGGTGACCTCGTGCACGGCGATGGCGAACCGGCCGAGCCGCACACTGCGCCGCAGCGTGCCGGGGTGGTGCAGCCGAGGCGGCAAGGGCTTCCACTCGTCGACGTAGGGCGCCTCGCCGTACAGCCCGGTCTCCCGTACCCGGTGCCGGACGACCAGGTCGTGCCGGCCGCCCTCGACGGCGACCAGGCCCGGCGGCACCTGCGGTCGGGGCGCCCACGGTGTGCGTACGCGCACGGCGGCGCGGGCCGGGAAGGACGGGTCGCCGGTCGGCGGCTCGTGCCGGTGCGCGGCGGCGACTCCGCGCGCCACGGCCGCGATGGCGCCGGCCGGGAGCGGGCCGCCGACAGCCAGCCGACCGTCGGCGGTCTCGGTGACTGTCAACTCGGCACCGGTGACCAGGTCGACGAAGTGCCGGCCGGCGCTCGGGTCGGTGACCACCCACGGGCCGTCGTGGTCCGCGCCCCGGTTCACCACCGTCCACAGCGGCTCGTCGTCGTGCGTCCAGCGGGACGCGTACACCTGGCCGTCGCCGGGATGGTCGGCGAGCGGCACCCAGTCCTCGGCGCGCAACCACGCCGCGTGGCTGGTCTGCACCCGGCGCATCGCCCGCAGCACCGCGCGGTCCCGCTCGTTCCAGCCGACCCAGACGCCGAAGACGCTTTCCCAGACCAGCACGCCGACGCCGTTGAGCCAGGCGGAGTGCAGCTCGTCGAGGTGGTCGCGGTGCCAGCGCCGGGTGTGGTGCAGCACGTGCCGTCGCTCGAACCACTTCGCCCGCAGCACGCCGGGCACCTCGGAGTCGGCGAACCACTGCGCCCAGGACATCGCGTGGTCGGCGATGCGGGCCAGCGGCACCCGGCTCTCGCCCTCCAGGACCATGCCGGGGCGCACCGCGTCCAGCGCGGCGCGCAGCTCCCCGGCGCCCTCCTTGAGGGTGTCCAGGAAGACCCCGTCGACGCCGAGCTTGCCGGCCAGCGTGGCGACCTCCTCGGCGTCGCTGCCCGGCTCGCGCCGGGTTCCGGTGTCCCACGGGTTGTAGTCGACGAAGACCCGCACCCCACGCTGCTGGAACGCGCGCACCACCTCGGGCAGTTCCGGCACGTCCCGGTACCAGTCGAACTGGTTGCGGTCGTCGAGGCCGATCACCGGGTACGCGTGCCAGAGCACCACCCCGTCGAAGCCGCCGAAGTCCCGCCCTGCCGCGTCGAGGAACTCGTCGACGGTGAAGACGCCGCGTTCGTGGTCGTAGAGCGTCTCGTCCCAGAGCCAGGCCAGGCAGACGCTGAAGCAGTCACCGGCGATCTCGTCGTAGTGCTCGCCGACGTAGCCGATCCGGTGCCGGGCGTCGACCCGCCACCGGGCGATCTGCTCCCGCCAGGCCGGCCAGTCGGCCCTGTCGGTCGGGGCGGCGAAGATCTTCGCCTCGTCCAGGGTGCTCAGGTCGGCGTGCCCGCCCAACGGCACCTCGGTCGGCCGGTCGATCGGGCGTGGGACGTACGGGTTGAAGCTCACTGTGCACCTCGGTAGGTCGCGTCGTAGAGGGCGTCGATGGCCGGCCGGTCGGGCAGTGCGGTGGACGCTCCGGGCCGCTGGGCGCAGGCCGCGCCGGCGGCGCAGGCCCAGCGCAGGCTGGCGGTGACGGTGTCCTCGCTGCTGGCGCCGCCGCGTTCGGCCCAGCCCACGGCGAGCGCGCCGGTGAACGCGTCACCGGAGGCGGTGGTGTCCACCGCGTCGATCTGCGGCGCCGGGACGGCGAGACGCAGGCCGTGTCGATCGGCGTACGCGGCACCGCGCGCGCCGAGGGTGAGCACCACCCGGGGCACGAGCTTCAGCAGGGCGTCGAGCAGCACCGGTGGGTCGTCGGAGGCGACCTCGGCGACGACCGCCGCCTCGTGCTCGTTGACCACCAGCACGTCGACCAGGTCGAGCAGTGCGGTGGGCAGCGCGGCGGCGGGCGCGGCGTTCAGCACCACAGTGGTGCCCTCCGCCCGGGCCCAGTGCGCCGCCTGGAGCACGGCGGTCAGCGGCACCTCCAGTTGCAGCAGCAGCACGTCCGCCGCCGCGATCGTCGCCCGGTCGTGCGCGTCCAGCTCGGTCAGCGTGCCGTTGGCGCCGGGCGCGACCAGGATGAAGTTCTCCGCGTCCCGGTCGACGGCGATCAACGCGACACCGGAAGGGCCGACGGCGGTCCGCAGGCCACTGACGTCCACGCCGGCGTCGACGAGACTCGCCCGCATCCGGGTGCCGAACTCGTCGTCGCCGACCGCGCCCACGAAGTCGCAGGCCGCACCGGCCCGGGCGGCGGCGACGGCCTGGTTGGCGCCCTTGCCGCCGGGTACGGTCCGGAAGTTCTCGCCGAGCACCGTCTCACCGGGGCGGGGCAGCCGCGACGCCGTGACCACCAGGTCCAGGTTGCTGCTGCCCACCACCGCCACCCGCGCGCTCATGCCACGCTCCCTTCCGTCGCCGGCTGCGCCAGGGCGAGGGTCCGCTCGGCCAGCTCGTCGAAGCCGATCCCGTCGAAGCCGGCGATGCTGCTGGCCAGCCGGTTACGCAGCGGGGCGACCCAACGCTGCGACAGCCCGGACGCCCCGGTGAGCGCTCCGGTCACCGCGCCGACCGTCGCGCCGGTCGAGTCGGTGTCCCAGCCGCCGCTGACCACAGCGGTGATCGACCGTTCCAGATCCCCCCGCCCGTACGCCAGGGCCGCGGCCACCAGCGCCGCGTTGTTGCGGACGTGCACCCAGTGCAGGTGGCCGTGTCGTGCGTACAGCTCGTCGACAATGCGCTCCCAGTCGTCGGTGCCCGCGCCGAGGGCGCGTGCCTCCCGGACGGTGGTGGCGAACCGGCTCCCCGGCGGCAGCACCGCCTCGGCGGCGTCCAGCACCTCGTCCACCGTGTCGGCCACCGGCGCGGCGGCGGCCAGCGCCGCCGCCCAGAGCGCGCCGTGCACCCCGCCCCGGACGTGGCTGACCGTCGCGTCGCGCACCGCCAGCTCGGCGGCGCGGTCCGGGCGTCCGGGGTTGACCCAGCCGTACACGTCGGTGCGGATCTGCGCGCCGATCCACTCCCGGAACGGGTTGTGCCGGCGGCCGCTGTGCGGCGGCGGGAACCCGAGCAACAGGTTGCGGTAGGCCACCCGCTCGGCGGTGAAGACCCGCCCGCCGGGCAGCCAGTCCAGCCACGCCTGCGCCACGTCGGCGCTGGTGAAGCCCCGACCGTGCGTCTCCAGCACGCGCAGGGCCAGCAACGCGTAGTTCAGGTCGTCGTCCTCGGGCATCCCGTCGATGTTCTCGGCGAGGCTGGTCGGCGCGCTGCGCCGGTTCCACGGCCAGCGGGCGGCCACGTCGGCCGGGAGCCCTTTCGCGGTGAACCAGTCGCGCAGTGGCCACCGGTCGGTAGCGGTGAGGATCTCCCGGATGCCCTCGCGGGGAATCTTCTCCACCGGCTTGCCGAGCAGGCAGCCGACCGCCCGGCCGAGCCACCCGCCGTGCAGCCGGTCGTACGCCACCTCGGTCGGCAGCGACCAGCTGCTCGGCCACCCGGCGCGCAACGTGGCCAGGTCGTCGGCCTCGTCGGCGGTGTCGACGGCGGGCAACGCGTCGGCGGCGTCCAGCAGCTCCGTGGCGAGGGCCCGCAGCTCCGGCGACGCCGGGGTCACCGACGCCCCGCTGACCGGTGGGGTCAGGTCCCCGCCGGCCGCCGTCCACCGCTGGGCGATCGCCGCGACGTCGCGGCCCTCGTCCCGGCTGGCCGCCAGCTCGTGCGGCAGCAGGTCCTCGGGCTGAACCCAGGTGATCCTCACCGGGTCTCGCCCCCAACCCCCCGGGTGGCACCGGCGGCCAGCCCGGCGAACCGCTCCGCCCGGCGGGCGAACCGGGCCTGGTCGCGCTCGAAGACCTCGCCGGCCACCGTCGCCAGGACCCGGGCCGGCTCCACCAGGTCGGTCCTGGAGGCGGTGGCGACAACGTCGGACCACTCCGCCGGCACCGCGTCGGCGCCACCGAGCGCCCCGGCGATGGCGGCGGCCATGGTGGCTGTGGAGTCGGCGTCCCGGCCGTAGTTGACCGAGCCGAGCACCGCGGCCCGGAAATCGCCGCCGGCCACCACGAGCATGCCGAGAGCCACCGGCAGCTCCTCGATGGCGTGCAGGCGACTGGGCCGCCGCGCGCCGAGGCCGGGGCTGCGGTACTCCTCCCCCACCGTGTCGTAGGGGGCGACCGCGGCCCGCAGCGCCGGGATGGCCTGCTTCCAGTCGTGGTGGCCGCGGGCCTCCTTGACCACCGCGTCGATTGCCGCGCGGGTGCCGTCGCGGGCCAGGTCCAACGCCGCCGCGACGACGTCCTCGACGCCCGCGCCGGGAGTCGCGGCCGCCGCGACCGCTGCCGCGAACACGGCGGCGGCCTCCCGCCCGTAGCTGTGCTGGTGCGCGCCGGCGATCTCCACCGCCTCGGCGTACGCCCCGGCCGGGTCGCCCGCGTTGACGATGCCGACCGGGGCCATGTACATGGCCGCGCCACAGTTGACGATGTTGCCGACCCCGGCCTCGCGCGGGTCCGCGTGGGCGTGGTGCAGACGGGTGACCAGCCACCGCTCGGCGGCCGCGAGCCGGTGGAAGGTCACCCCGTCGCGCTCCAGGTCGGGGATGTACACCACCCGCTCGATCAGGTCGGGAACCAGCAGCTCCACCACGTCGTACGCGTCGAGGTGGTCCCGTTTGGCCGCGTACGCGCGGACCAGGGCGTGGGTCATCAACGTGTCGTCGGTGATGTGCCCGTCGCCCTTGTGGTACGGCGCGAGGGGTCGCGCGGTGGCCCAGTCGGCGTGGTACGGGGGCACGATGCCCTCGACCCAGCCGCCGAAGCGAGTACGGATCTGCTCGGGCAGCGCCGTCTCGGTGGCGCCGCCCAGGGCGTCTCCGACAGCGGCGCCGACCAGGCAACCGACCGATGTGTCGAGCAAGAGTGACATGTCGTTACCTCAGAACCTGCTTGCCACCGTCGACCAGCTGCGTGCCGAGCTGATCGAGGGTGATCTTGTTGGCGAAGTACTGCTGGAGGGCCGGGGTGGCGTACTTGGTCTTCCACTCCGGGTAGCCGTCGGCCTGCTGGAACGGGGCGACGGTCAGGTCCGTGGCGCTGTCCGCGGCGACGTCCCAGCCCTGCTTGCCGGCGGTGAGCTTGACCAGTTCCTCGTTGGCCTGCTTGCCGGTCGGCACCAACCAGTCGCCCTTGGCCAGGGCTGCCATGTTGGTCGGGTTCAGGAAGTACTCCAGGAACTGCGCGGCCTGCTTCTTGTGCTTGCTGTCCTCGGAGATCGACAGCGTCTGCGGGTTGGCGGCCTGCTTGGTGGAGAGCCCCTTGATCGGGGGCAGTGTGACCCACTCGAAGCCGGCCGGCGCCTGCTCGACCATCTGCTGGCGCAGCGACACCGAGCCGGGCAGCATCGCGTACTTGCCGCCGAAGAAGCCGGGCAGGGTGTCCGCGCCGCTCATGCCGAGCGCCTCCGGGGAGGCGGACTTGGCGGTGTAGATCATGTCGTGGATCCGCTTCGGGATCTCCTTCTCCGCGTCGCCGACCTTGACCTCGGCGCGGCCACCGTCGCCGTAGAAGAACTTGCCGTCGTAGTTGAGTGCCAGGTTCAGCACCCGGTTGGTCGGCGACTTCAGCGCCCAGGCCGCGCCGTACTGACCGGGCTTGGTGAGCTTCTGCGCGTTGGCCTGGAACTCGTCCCAGGTCCAGCCGCCGTCGGCCGGCGGCACCGCGACACCGGCGGCGTCGAGCAGCTTCTTGTTGGCGATGACGACCTGCGACTCCAGCAGGAACGGCACACCGGTGACCTTGCCGTCGACGGTGACGGTGTCCCAGATGCCCTCGTCGATCTGGCCCTTCAGGTCGCCCGAGACCAGGTCGGAGAGGTCGGCCAGGTAGCCCTGCTTGCTGAACTCGCCGATGGAGGACGCCTCGTAGTGCACAATGTCCGGCGCGTCGCCGCCCTCGAACGAGGTGAGCAGCTGGTCGTGCACCGAGTTCCAGTCACCCTGGACGTACTCGACCTGGATGTCCGGGTGCTCGGCGTTCCACTTGGCGACCAGATCCTTGTTGACCTGCAGCGACTCCTTCTGCCAGGCGAGGCTGAGGAAGCGCAGCTTGGCCGGGCCGTCGGTGGCCTCGTCGTCGCCGCCGGCACCGCACGCGGTGAGCGCGCCGAGGCCGATGACCGTGACCGCGGCGGCCGCCGCGAGTCGACGGAATCGGGTACGGAGCATGGGGGGTTACCTCCTTGGTGGTGGTGGTTGGGGGGACGGTTCAGCCCTTGACCGCGCCCGCGAGCGACCCGGACGAGAGCCGGCGCTGCATGAACGCGAAGAAGATCAGGCTGGGCAGCGTGGCCAGCAGTGAGCCGGCGGCCAGGGGTCCCAGCCGGGCGGTGCCCTCGATGCCGACGAACCGGGCCAGCGCCACCGGCAGGGTGGCCAGCTCCGGAGTCTTGATCAGCACCAGTGCGAAGAAGAACTCGTTCCAGGCCGAGATGAAGGAGAACAGCGCGGTCGCGACCAGGCCCGGGGCGAGCAGCGGAAAGACCACCCGCCGCAGGATCTGCACCCGGGTCGCGCCGTCGACCGATGCGGCCTCCTCAAGCTCCCTCGGGATGTTGCGGACGAAGCCCTGCAGCATCCACAGTGCGAACGGCAGCGCCCAGACCACGTAGATCAGCACCAGCCCGGCGTGCGTGTTGGCCAGGCCGACCTGCCGCAGCACCAGGAAGATCGGGATGATCAGCAGCACGAACGGGAAGAGCTGGGACAGCAGCACCCAGCCCAGTGCGGCGGTGCCGAGCTTGGAGCGGAACCGGGCGAGGGCGTACGACGCCGGCATGGCGACCAGGACGGTCAGCACCGCCGAGGCGAGGGAGACCTGGAGGCTGTTGAGCGCCGCCCGACCCAGCTCCTGCTCGGTGAAGGCCTGCACGAAGTTCTGCAGTGTCGGGTTGTCCGGGATCAACGTCGGGTGCAGGCGTACCAGTTCGCGCGGCGGTTTGAACGCCGTGGAGAGCAGCCAGACCAGCGGGAACCCGAGGAAGATCAGGTAACCGGCGAGCGCCAGGTACTGCAGCGTCCGGCTGGTGCGGCTCGGTTTTCCGAACATGTCAGTTCGCCTCCCTGAGCCGGCGACGGAGATAGACAGCGAGCAGCGCGATGATGATCACGACCATGACGTTGCCGAGCGCCGCCGCGTAGCCGTAGTTGCCGTAGCGGAACGCCTCCTCGTACGCGAACAGCATCGGCAGCATCGTCTTGCCGCCCGGTCCACCGGCGGTGAGCACGTAGACCAGGCCGAACGAGTTGAAGTTCCAGATGAAGTCCAGCGAGGTGATCGCCACGATCACCGGCGCCAGCGCGGGCAACGTGACGTGCCGGAACCGGTGCCAGGTGCTCGCCCCGTCCACCGCCGCCGCCTCGTGCAGCTCGCGACCCACGCCCTGCAGACCGGCGAGCAGGACGACTGTGGTCTGCGGCATACCAGCCCAGACCCCGACGATGATCACCGCGGGCAGGGCGGTGCTGAAGTCGCCCAGCCAGTTCGTCCGCAGTCCGTCGGCGCCGATGCGGTGGAAGAACTCGTTGATCAGGCCGGCGTCGGGGTGGTAGACGAGCTTCCACAGGATGCCGACCACGACCGGCGGCATCGCCCACGGCACGACGGCCAGCACCCGCGCCACACCGCGGAACCGCAGTTGCTGGTTGAGCAGCAGCGCCAGCCCGAGGGCGAGCAGGAACTGCAACACCGTCACCCCGACCGCCCAGAGCAGGCCGATCTTGAACGAGTTCCAGAACAGCTCGTCGCCGAGGAGTTCGCGGTAGTTGGCAAGGCCGGTGAAGCTGACCTCGACGTTGCGACCGGCGCGGGCGTCGGTGAAGCCGAGGTAGATGCCCCGCAGCAGCGGGAACACCGACAGCACCAGGATCGGCAGCAGCGACGGCAGCAACAGAAGGTAGATGGTGGTGCGGTCGGAGCGGAACCGGTTCGGCCGGCGGGCCGGCTCGGCCCGCTCGACGTCCGGCCGCTCGGCCAGGGTGGTCATGCGGTCACCCCTTCGCTGGACGGGTGGGTGGTCGGTGGGCCGGCCGGCCCGGTGGCGGGTCGAGGGACCGGCAGGGTCGCGGCGCTGGACGCGCGAACGACGAGACTTGGCGGCACCTGCTCGCGCCGCGGCGGCAGAGTCGCGTCGGCGATGCGTTGCAGGAGCAGTTCGGCGGCTCGGCGACCACGCTCGGCCGAGCCGAGCGAGACGCTGGAGAGCTGGGGAAACATCATCCGGGCTAGTTCGGTGTCGTCCATGCCGACCAGGGCGACGTCCTGCGGCACCCGGCGACCGGCGACCAGCAGGGCGTGCAGTGCGCCGACCGCGATGAGGTCGTTGGCGCAGACCAGGGCGTCCGGGTCGGCGCGGGCGAGCAGTCGCTCGGTGGCGGCGCGGCCGGCCGCGTACTGGAAGTCACCGACCTCGATCAGCTCGTCGTCGAGCCCGATGCCGTGTCGGGCCAGGGCGGCCCGGAACCCGGCGTCGCGGGCGGCACCCGGAACGGTGTCGAGCGGGCCGTTGACGAAGCCGATCCGCCGTCGGCCGGTGGCGACGAGATGGTCCACGGCCAGCGCCACGCCGTGCCGCGAGTCGGTACGCACGTTGTCGATCGGAGCGTCCGCGCCGAGTTGGCCGACGACCACCACCGGCACCGGACTGTCCACCAGCGCGGTGAGGTGATCGTCGGTGACCCGGATCGGCGAGACGATCATGCCGTCCACGTAGCGGTTGGCCAGTCGTCGCAGCAGGGCGGTCTCGTTGTCGATCCGCCCGCCGGTGGCGTGCACCAGCAGTTGCCGCCCGGAGGACGCGACCACTGCCTCGATGGCCCGCATCATCTCCACGTAGACCGGGTTGCCGATGTCCTCCACCGCGAGTGCGATCAGGCCGGTGCGCTGGGACTGCAACGACCTGGCGATCGCGTTGGGCACGTAGCCCACCTCGGCCGCCGCCTCGCGAACCTTGCGGATCGTCTCGGGGCTGCCGCCGACGCCGTTGAGCACCCGCGAGGCGGATGCGATGGAGACGCCGGCGCGGGCGGCGACGGTGTGCACCGTGGGCCGGCCGTCCGCCGGTTCCTGTAAACGTTTACGACCCACGTCCGGCACCTCCACCCGATAGCTGTAAACGTTTCCGGGGAGTCTGCTCCGCAGGCGCCAGAGAGGTCAACCCCCCGTTACGAAAACGTTTCCAACCCCCGTACCAGCAGACCGGACCGCCGTTGATCAAGAGGTTTTCGTCATCCCGCCCGGCGTGGCGTGACGCCAACCTCTTGATCACCGACCTAAGGGCGAGGCAACGTCAGGGGCAGCTCTCGGGCTGGCCAGCGGGAGCGGAGTCTGCGGTCGTGGCTGGCCACGACGATGGCACCCGGGCCGGTGCCCAGGGCGTCCTCCAGCTCGTCGCAGAGCGTCGGCGAGAGGTGGTTGGTGGGCTCGTCGAGCAGGAGCAGCTCCGGCGGATCGGCGACGAGCACCGCCAGGGCGAGCCGACGGCGCTGCCCCACCGACAGGTCGGCCACCGGGCGGCCGAGGTCCGCCGGGGCGAGCAGCCCGAGGGACGACAGCGGTACGACAGCGGCCCGCTGCACGCCGACGGCCGCGTCGAAGACCTGCCGGGCCGTGCGCCGCGCATCCGCGAAGACGGTGTCCTGGGCGAGCAGGCCGATCCGCAGCTCCGGTCGTCGCCAGAGCGTTCCGGCACCGGCCAGGTGGCCGGCGAGCACGGCGAGCAGAGTCGACTTGCCCGTGCCGTTGGGGCCGGTCACCAACAGCCGGTCGCGGGACCTGAGCTCCAGGTTCGCCACCCGCAGTCGGCCGCGAACCTCCAGCCGGTCCGCCGTGACGATGACCCCGTCGCTGTCGCCGACGGCGAGCGCCGGCGCGTGGAAGCGCAACGGCTCCGACGGCACCGGAACGGGGTCGCGCTCGATCGTCTCCAGTCGACGGACGGCGTCGCGGACGCGACGGGAGATCTGGTTCTGGACGCGGCCGGCGGTGTGCCCGTACCCCATCTTCTCGCTGTCGCGCGGGCCCCGGCCGTGGGCGACCTGGTGCCCGGTCACGGCGGCGGCCTCGCGCAGCTCGGCGAGGAGCGCCTGCTCGTCGTCGTAGCGCCGGCGCCACCGTTGCGCCTCGGCGCGCTTCGCCGTCAGGTAGGCGGTGTAGCCGCCGCCGAAGCGGACCGGCCCGTCGACCGCCGGGTCGAGGTCGATGAGATCGGTGCAGACCGCGTCCAGGAAGGCCCGGTCGTGACTGGCCACCACGACGACCCCCGGCATGGCACGAAGCTGGTCCTCGCAGAACGCCGCCGCCGCGTCGTCGAGGTGGTTGGTGGGCTCGTCGAGCAGCAGCGCGCTCGGCCGGCGGACCAGCATCGCCGCGAGGGCGAGCCGGCCACGTTGCCCGCCGGAGAGCGCGCTTACCATCCGGTCGTGGGGCAGCCCGCCGAGGCCGAGGCCGTCGAGGACGGTGCGGGCACGCCGGTCGGCGTCCCAGGCGTCGCGGTCCTGCGCCCGTTCCAGCACCTCGCCGTACGCGGCCAGCAGCCGGTCGTGCCGCTCGGTGCCCTCCGGCGAGTCGGCGAGCGCGACGCCGATCCGGTCCAGTTCGGCGAGGTCGGCGCGGGCCTCGCGCAGCGCGTCGTCGAGGACCGCGGCGATGGTGGTGGATGGACGGAAGGGCAACTCCTGGTGCAGGAAGCCGACGTCCGGTGGGCGCGTGACGGTGCCGGAGTCGGGTTGGTCGACGCCGGCCAGGACCCGCAGCAGAGTCGTCTTGCCGGTGCCGTTCTCACCGATCAGGCCGATCCGGTGGCCGGGCGTGGCGGTCAGGGAGACGCCGTCGAGCACCCGGCGGTCGCCACGGACCCGCACGAGGTCATGGGCGATGAGAGCAGGTCGAACAGACATGGGGAACCTCGGAGAACGACTATCCGGGGCGCACACCGGCACCCCGGCGGAAGCAGGACATGACGACAGTGGCCGCGGCGACTGAGGCGCGATCACGCGCCCGTCGGCGGCCGGTCCGGGTGCTCACCCGGAGATGTCGTCGTCACCTGCCACGCCTGCTCCGATCTCCGAAAACTCGGGCGCAAGGATAACTCGGCGTCGCTGGCCCCGGCTCAGCTCCCGCCAGTGCGGGCACCAGCGCGCAGCGAGTCGATGGTGAGGTCGAGGACGGCTTCGAGGTGGTCGATCTTTCCGGTGGAGAGCAGCAGCAGCACACCGCCCTGGATGCCGGCGAGCAGTGCCGCGGCGGCCCGGTCGGCGTCGAGGTCCGGGTCGACGTCGCCGGTCGACTGCATGTGCCGGATCCCCTCGGTGATCGCCTTCTGCCAGCGCCACATGAGCCCGGTCACGATGGCCTGCGCGCCGGGCGCCCGTCGGCCGGTCTGGCCGAGCAGACCGTTGAGGGGGCACTTCACCCCCTGGGCGAGGTACCGCTCGATCAGTCGGTCGCGCCAGGCGAGCCAGGCCGGCCAGGACGTCAGGTTGCTGAGCATCGGCTCCTGGTCGAGGAGCACCTGGTCCGCCTCGTGCTGGGCCACCGCGAGCAGCAGCCCTTCCTTCCCGTCGGGGAAGTAGTGGAAGAGCTGGCCCTTGCTGGTGCCGGTGTGGGCCATCACGTCCTCGAGGCGTACCTCGTCGACGCCGCGCTCGCGGATCTCGGCGGCGGCGCCGGCGACGATCCGCGCCCGGGTCGCCTCGCCCTTGCGGGTCAACGCCCGTGTCATGCGACCTCCTGGGTTCGGACCTGCGGGTCCAACCTATCTCGGTTTCTGGACTTGCAGGTCCATTTTTGCCGAGCAAAGGTCGGGAACGCGCGGCCCGCAGCGGGCCGACACCACGATCGGGAGGGCACCACCGTGAACCACTACTACCTGCTCGGGCGGTCCGGTCTGCGGGTGAGCCGGCTGGCGCTGGGCACCATGAACTTCGGCGTCGACGGGTTCCACGCCGCGTACGGCAAGACCGAGGAGGAAGCCGAGCCGATCTTCCGGCAGTACCTGGAGTCGGGCGGGAACTTCATCGACACGGCGGACTTCTACACCGCCGGCGAGAGCGAGAAGATCCTCGGCCGCTTGATCGACCGGGCCGGCGTCCGCGAACGACTCGTGCTCACCAGCAAGTTCACCAACACCGTCGACCCGAGCGACCCGAACGCCAGCGGCAACGGCCGCAAGCACATCATGCGGGCCGTGGAGGCGTCGCTGCGCCGGCTCGGCACCGACTACATCGACCTGTACCTGCTGCACACCTGGGACCGGATCACCCCGGTCGAGGAGGTCGTGCACACCCTCGACGACCTGGTACGCGCCGGCAAGATCCGGTACGCCGGTCTCTCCGACGTACCGGCCTGGTACGCGGCCCGGGCGCAGAGCTACGCCGAAGCGCACGGGCTGGCCCCGATGATCAATCTGCAGCTCCCGTACTCCCTGGTCAGCCGGGGCATCGAGGCGGAGTATGTGGCGATGGCCCAGACCATGGGCATGGGGCTCACCGCGTGGAGCCCGATCGCCAGCGGCCTGCTCAGCGGCAAGTACCGGCGCACCGGCGACGGTCTGAGCGGCAGCGGTCGGCTGACCAATCCCGACGCCGGAGGTCGCGAGGTCAGCCCCAGCGAGTGGCAGGTCATCGAGGCACTGGAGAGCGTGGCCGCCGACCTGGGTCGCAGCATGGCCCAGGTCGCGATCAACTGGGTCGCGACCCAGCCCGCCGTCGCCTCGGTGATCATCGGGGCGAGCAGCGCCGAGCAGGTCGGCAGCAACTTCGAGGCGCTCGACTTCGAGATCCCGGCCGACGCCCGCCGCCGGCTCGAGGAGGCCAGCGCGCCGGAACTCGGGGCGCCCTACGTGATGTTCACCCCGCAGTACCAGTCCTGGGTGGTGAGCCCCGGTCTCGGCATCGGCGACAAGCCGGCCGGCTACGCCCCACCGGTCTTCAACAGCGCCGCCTAGAACCTCGCGCGCAGCACGCCGCCGGCCCCCAACCCCCTGCCCGCGATCTTGCACTTGCTGTCCCGGCATAAGGGGCGTCCCACTCATGTCGACAACCAAAAGTGCAAGATCGGCGGGGTGGGGCGGGGCGCGGGGCGGGGCGGCGGGGTTACCGACGGGTCGGGGCGTCGTTCGTCGGCGCTGGCTCACCCTCGTAGAGGGCGACGTACCGCCGACGCCACTCGTCACCGTCGGCGCCGAGGGCGGCGAGGTTGAGGGTGTTGTGTTCGACGCCCAACGCCGCCGGCAGGGTGCACACCCGCAGCGGTATCGCGTTCGCGTCGGCGATGCGGCGCGGCACGTCGACCGCTGCCCTGAGGTCCACCACGCCGTCGAGCGGGCTGATCGCGACCGCCGCGGACCGTAGACCGACCCGCCGGGGCGGTTTCGGCAGGCTACGGGCGATCGTCAGGTACTGGGTGACGGCGGCGAGCGAGTATCCGCGCGACGTGACGCGATCCCGCAGAACGCGGCGCCCGTACAGCACGATGAGCGGTCTCACCGCGTAGGCCGGTGCCTGTCGCGGATTCGGGCCGAAGAACGGCGACAGCAACAGCAGATGCCGTACGACGTTGCCCGGCACCTGGGCCAGCCAGGCGGCCAGCACGGCGCCGCCGGAGATCCCCACGACACCGACCTCGTCTCCCAGGGCCGCCGCGACGGCCCAGCCCTGCGCGGCGTACGTCGTCAGCTCACCGGCCTCGACCCGGTGGTGGGCCCGCCGGTCGACGGTCCCGTGCTGGGGCGCCCGGGGAGCCCAGACGTTGTACCCGCTGTCGAAGAACTCCTCGGCCAGCCCTTCGTACTGCTCGGGCGCGAGGGTGTACCCGTGCAACAGCAGCACGGCCCGGCCGGTACGGGAGCCATGGCTCAGCAGGCGACTGCGCGACTCCGGTCGCACCGCCGGATCGGCCGCCTCGGCGGCGATGATGGCCGCGGCGGCCCGGGTGGCGGTGTCGAAGTCGAGCGGTCGGGCCGGCGCGACCCGTAGCCCACGGCGGCCCACCGGCCAGAGGTAGAGCCCGGCGACCGCCGCCCCGACGAGCGCCAACCCGCCGACGAGAAGCGCGATGATCTCCGGCATGGTCAGATGCTGACAGGGGCTGCGCTCGGCGTCGGCTGAGGGGGTGCACCCGGGTGACCGGGCGCACCCGGTCAGCTATTCCTGGCTGTTCGGGGGCGCGAAGACGACCCGGGAGCGCAACTGCCGAAAGCCGGTCCGCTCCAGCTCCGCCAGCACGGTCACCCGGTGCGACTGCACGTCGGCGATGACCTCGCGGGCACCGCCGGCGGCCAGCACCCGGACCGCCTCGGCCAGCAGCTCGGGCCGGGCCGCCTCGTCGAGCAGGCCGAGATAGGCGAGCAGTGGGAAGCAGGCATCGCCGGCCGTTCCGGCCAGGCCCACCGGTTTACCGGCGTCCACCGCGACGCGCCACCCCTCGGTGGCGTCGCCCAGCCAGGCCAGCGGGTCGGTGGCCAGGTCGACACCGCTGACCGCTAGTGCGTTCTCGACGCCGGTCAGCACGTCCGGCTCGGCGATCCGGGCAACCAGGGCTTTGATCTCCGCCGCGTCGACGGGCGCGCGGAAGTCGTACCGCCCGGAGGACGCCGGCAGTGGGGTGCCCGTCCAGGAGCAGCGGAGCCGCTCCCCCCGCTCGACCAGCCCGGCGAGCCGGGCGGCCTCCATGGGTGCCCGGACCACTGCCAGCACCTCGGGTCGACGCCGCCAGTGCGCCGGCAGCGCGGCGTAGTACAGCACGGGACCGCCCAGCGCCTCGTGGGCGGCGCGCAGCAGCTCGGCGCCCACCTCCGGCTCGGCGTCCAGGTCGAACCGTTCCAGCCATGGGGCACCGATGGCACGTGGCGGGAGGACCCAGGCTGCTCGACCGACCACCCGGCCGGCACGGAGGGCGACCCAGGTGTGCTCGGGACGGTAGCCGCCGCCGGCGATCCCGTCGGCGTACGCGACCTGGCGCAGTTGGGGCAGCGGATCAGGCATGGAGTCGAACAGGTTTTCCTCGCCCGCGACGAGCGGACGGATGACGAGATCAGTCATGGGTTGGTCCTCCGGGAAGCGCGCGCCCCGGATCAGATCCGCGCGGACGCCGGAGCGCGGAGGGGGCGCAGAACATCGGACATTGTTCTGACCTCCTTCCAGCTCGACGGCGTGCCCGACGACCTTACGCGCCGGGGTCGCCGGCACGCAACGGATCGTCACAGCGTCGGGTTGGTTTCCGCCCCACGCTTGTGGGCACGCTGGTCGTACACGGTGATGCCGGCCAGGATGATCGCCGCGACGGCCGCGACGGCGACCGGCGGGAGCAGCACCATCGGCGGGGCCGCCAGGACGAGCGCCACCACGCCGAAGTACAGCGCCCGACACCGCGGGGCGGATCGGTTGGCCCGCTCCAGGGTGCTCCGCCCGATCAGGAACAGCACCGGGCCGCCGAAGATGATGGCCACCAGAGCCCAGTCGATCGGCGGGTGCGGATCCTCGATGACCTGTCCGAAGCCGACGGCGGTGCAGATGATGCCACCGACGATCAACAGCAGGCTGTAGCTCGCCCACCGCGACAGTTGGATCCCCTCCCCGCTCGGGGTCGAGGCATGGCCGGATCTGACGTGGTAGAAGTAGATCCGCCAGAACGAAACGACCGCCACGAACGAGGCGACGAGGGTGATGGTCCCCTCGGTGGTGAAGCCCGGGAAGCTGACCGCGGCGCCGGCTTCGAGCACCACCTCGGCGAGGGCGATCATGAAGAACTGGTTGTACCGCTCGGCGAGATGCTCCTGCGAGACGGTGACCCCCGAGCTGGTGAGCTGTCTCCTTCCCATCCGGGGCAGGGGGTAGGTGGTGGCGGCGCCGATCAGCTCGATGGCGAGGGCGATGGTCCAGAAGATGCCCCGACCGAGGCCACCACTGATGCCGCCGCTGATCCAGAGCACGCTGGACGCCAGGTGCCAGGTCAGCACCCGGAGCGCGAACGCCTGGCCCGCGTGACCCCGCAGGGCGAGCGACGTGAAGAGCGGTCGACCGACCTGGATGACGACGTAGGTGCAGGCGAATATCACGCCGCGTTGGCCGAATGCCTGCGGCAGGGTGACCGCCAGCACCAGCGTGCCGAACATCGTCGCCAGCAGGACGGCCTGCAGGTCGGGGCGCCGGGGGTCGTAGGTGCTCGCCAGCAGGGCGTTGAGCGACCAGATCATCCACATCGCCGTGAAGAACAGGACGGTCTGACCGGCCTCGGACAGCAACGCATGCCGGACGATGGTCAGGTCGTCCGCGATCCGCCCGGCGAGGCGGGCCAGCGCGAAGACGTAGACGATGTCGAAGAGCAGTTCCAGGACGGTCGCCGAGCGGGGGCTCCTACTGTCCCCGAGCCCACGAAAGAACTCGGTGCGCGTCAGCACGGACGGCGAGACAGCTCAGCCGGCCAGGGCCGCCGGCACGGGCACACCACTGTGGTGACCCTGTTCCGCTGCCATCGCCCCCGAGCCTCCCTCGCCGACCGGCCCCGCTTGATCCCTATCTGCGTATTTTATCCATCTTCATCGGGTCGCCGTCGCTGATGGCGGATACCGGGTCGTCGGTACGCCGGATCATCTGTGCCGTCACCCTGCGGTACGAGCCCGGGTCGACGGGGAACAGCCACTGCCGGGCCCGGGTCAGCGGGCCGACGTTGAGCCCCAACTCGTCGAGCACCTCGTCGACGTTGTGCATCGAGAACGGGATGATGTTCGTGCCGCGAGCGTGTCGTCCGTTGGTGCGCTTCGTCATCCAGAACAGCCGGGCGCGCACCTCGTCACGCATCCGGACCTCGGTCGGCAGTGTGAGCCCACCCCGCAGGTACGCGGCCGTCCAGACCGCCGCCATCTCCGCGCTGAGCGGGCTGAAGAACGACGAGTTGTAGCCGGCGAACGTCAGCCTCGGCACGCCGATCGGCAGGATCTGCCGGTAGAGCATGAAGTTGCCGGCGTCGTCCTGGAGCCGGGCGTGCAACGCGTCGTCGAAGAACGGCACGTGCTGGCGGAAGCCGGTGCCACAGATCACCAGGTCGGCGGGGAGCACAGTGCCGTCGGCCAGGCGGGCGGCGGGCCGGCCACCGTCGACCAGCAACTCGGTGATCACCTGCTCCCGGTGCACGGCGATGCGGCCGTCGGTGACCCGCTCGAAGAACCCCTCGGTGGCGAGGCTGACAGTGCTGCGGGCGATGTCCTCGAAGCTGCCGTTGGGCACGAGACCCAGCTCGCGCAGGTTGAACTGCCGGGTCGCGACCGAGCCGACACTGTCGACCATGCGCTGGCGCAGACCGTTCCCCGGGCCGTGCAGGAACCGCTCGAAGCCCTTCAGGTGCAGGTAGCGGAAGAGCGCCTCACCCATCCGGGTGAGCAGCAGGTACTTGTAGTTGAGCGCACCACCGAGCTTGCGGGGCATCTTCCAAAGCAGCTCGCGCGCCACCACGTGGGTCTGGGCGGCTACCTCGCTCACCGGGACCGCCACGTCGCAGGATGACTTGCCGTACCCGACCACGAGGACGTTCTTACCTCGGGCCGCCTCGATGTCGTGGAACTCCCCCGTCGCCAGTACGCGCCCTCCGGCGGCGGCGAAGCTCGCGTGCCCGTCGAAGGACGGGACGAACGGGTCGGAGAAGATGCCGTTGGCGACGATCAGGTGGTCGTACCGTTCCACGGTCAGCGGGTCCTGGGCGCCCGCCGGCCGCGAGGTGACCAGCCACCCGGTCTCGTCGTTGACCAACTCGGCCGAGGCGACCTCAGTGGACAGGCGCAGCGCGCTGGCCAGCCCGAACTTCTCCACGTAGCTCTCCAGGTACCGCTGGACCTGCTCACCCGACGGCCACTGCGGGTAGTCGGCGGGCATCGGCAGGTCGGAGAGGTGGTAGGTGCCCTTGTCGTTCTGGGTGTGCAGGCCGGGGTAACGCCGGGTACGGCTCCACACCCCACCGACGTCGGGCGCGCGCTCGAACACTGTGACGTCGAATCCGCTCTGCCGCAGCACCTTCGCTGCGCTCACACCGGCGAATCCGGCACCAACGACGGCAATCCTCATGATCTCCTCCGAAGGACGTGCGAACGGTGCCGACGCTGACCGCCCGCGGTGCTCGCACGCTAGCGAGCAGGCCGGGAAGTTCGCTATCCGCGCGACGCGGGCGCTGTCCGCAGTACGCGGCCGGACCCTTTTCCTGTCGGGTCGACGGCTTTCGGGTCTGGTCCGGCCCGGTCACGCCTTACGGTCAGCGCGACGGGACGCCCGGGAGGTGTCGGATGGATGCGATGACGGTCCGGACGGACGACGTCGACCAGGCTCGCGCCGAGGTGGGCCGGGTCTTCTGTCCCCACCGGCTCACCCCGCAGGCGGGTGTGCACAGCGTGCAACTGCGGATGGCGGCTCGCCGGGCCGGCGGTGTGGGCGTCATCGACCTGGACTACGGGCAGGCGGTGCGCATCCAACCGCCCGCGTTGGAGACCTTCTACCTCGTCCAGATCCCCAGCGCCGGCAGCACGATGGTCCGGCACGCCGGTCAGACAGTGACCTCGACCCCCGACGTCGCCTCGGTGCTGTCCCCGTACGACTCCTCGGACATGCGGTGGTCCGAGGGATCGCCCCACCGGATCTTCTACGCCGACCGGCGAGCCGTCGACCGGGAACTCGCCCGCCTACTGGGCCACCCGGTGGACGACCCGGTCCGCCTCGACGTCGGCATGCTCATGACCACGCCGACCGCGCGGGCGTGGGCGCGCGGGGTGGCGTTCCTCGCCGACGAGCTGTCCCAGCCGGCGGACGCGTCCCTGTTCGACCACCCACAGGTGGCCGCCCGTTTCGAACAGGGACTCATCGGCAAGCTGTTGCTGGCCCATCAGCACAGCCACTCCCACCTGCTGGCCGAGCCGGGCCAGCACGCCCACCCCGGGCGTCTCGTCCGCCGGGCCTGCGCCCTGATCTCCGAACACCACGGGGAGGCACTGACCGTCGGCGACGTCGCCGAGGCGCTACGGGTGAGCGTACGAACACTGCAGGACTGCTTCCGCCGTGAGTTGCAGACCACCCCTACCGCGTACCTGCGGGCCTGCCGGCTCGACGCGGCGCGCCGCACGCTCCGGTCGGCCGAGCCGGGGGCGTCCGTGACGACTGTTGCCCTGCAACACGGCTTCGTGCACCTCGGCCGGTTCGCTACCGAGTACCGGAGCCGCTTCGGCGAGACGCCGTCCACGACCCTGCGTCGGTGACGACCGGTCAGACCGCCCGGGCCACGCAGATCCGGGCGCCCAGGCGTGGACCCGCCTCGTAGATCAGGTAGCCCACGCCGCCGTCGGTGCCGAAGCTCGGTGACGCGACCCGACCGTTGTCGGAGGCGATCGGGCTGTGGAACACCCCGAGATGCACCTCCCGGTCGAAGCCGTTGCCGACCTCGGTGAGGTGCATTCGACCGTCACCGCCGTGGTAGACGACGTACGCGGTGCCGTTGCGGGTGAGCAGATGTGGTGCGGAGATGTCGCTCAGGCCGTCGCCGGCCGGCGAGATCAGCGGCTCCGGGGCGAACTGCCACTGGTCCCAGCCGTTCGGCGACCAACCCCAGAAGATCTTCCGGGTGCCGGGCCGCACGGTGTGCGCTCCCATGTAGAGCATCACGTACTTGTTGGCGAGCCCGGTCACCCGGTGCTCGAAGACCCGGGCGTACGACGTCTCGGTGGTGTTCGGCACGAGCCTGGTGCTCAGGATCGGCGTCTCGTCGCTGAAGGTGATGCCGTCTCGGGACCGGGCCACCCGGGTAGTGGTGTTCTCCCCGTGGAAGTAGAGGAAGAACTCCCGGCTGGAGGCGTTCCAGACGACGTGCGGGGACGAGACGTGGCTGACCGTCGTGGTCGGTAGCACCCGGTCGACGATGGGGTTGCCGGGGTGCTCGGTGTAGGGGCCTTCCAGCCGGTCGGCGTAGGCGAGGCAGATCCCGCCGGGCGCGTCGTGCGGGGCGTAGTAGAGGTAGTACCGCCCCTTGGCGCCGGTGATCTTGTCGTAGACCCCGCGCACACAGGGAAAGATCGTTTCGCCGGTGGGGTTGTAGGCCAGTGGGCGGTCGAACGCGTCGCGGACGTACCGGTAGCTGGGGAAACCGGCCGGCCCGGCCAGCGCCGGCGCGCCCTGGAGCAGGGTGCCGGCACCGCCGGCGGCGGAGGCGGCGCCGAGCAGCGCCGCGCCACGCAACAGCCCGCGCCGGCTCAGCTCGGTGGGTCGGCCGGAGGGCGGATTCGGGTACGGGTGTGCCATCTGGTGTCTCCGATCGTGAGGGGACGCTCGTCGATCGCGGAGCGTGAGTGGTGGCGCGACGGCGGCCCGGAAGGCACTGACGAGAGCGCAACCAGCGTCACTGTCGGTGATGTGGCTGCCTGGCCGGTGGCCCGGGGTCGTCATCGACGAGTCTGGCCGGGTCCTCAGTCGACCGTCAAGGTGCTAATACGAATTATCGAGCGGCTTTCGTCGGCAGAACTTCTCCGCCCGAGGGTCTTGACGGCGACGCCGGATGCGCCGCACCATTTCACCTCACCGACGCTAATGCGTATTACCCCGGTAACGATTGGACACGGAACGTGACTGGTTCGCGCAGGCGAGTCACCCAGCACGACATCGCCCGGATGACAGGCGTCAGCCAGGCGACCGTCTCGCTGGTGCTCAACGGCCGCGACGACGGCAACGTCAGGATCGCCCCGGAAACCCGGGAACGGGTCCTGCACGCCATCCGCACCACCGGATACGTCGCCGACCCGGTCGCCCGCCGGCTCGCCGCGCGGCACAACCGCATCCTCGGTGTCTTCACCTACGAGCCGGTCTTTCCCACCGGCACCGGCGACTTCTACCACCCGTTCCTGGTCGGCATCGAGGAGTGCGCCGAACGGCTCGGCTGTGACCTGCTGCTGCTCACCAGCGCGCCGGTGGCGGGCGGCCGGCGGCGGATATTCCACGACGACAACCGGCTCCGCCTGGCCGACGGCTGCGTCCTGCTCGGTCGATCGCTGGACCATGACGAGCTGACCCGGCTGGTCACCGAGGGCCAACCGTTCGTCTCGGTCGGCCGCCGCGACGACGCGGGCGGGCCAGTGCCCTACGTCGGCGCCGACTACCCGACCGCCACCGCCGCCGTGGTACGCCGCGCACTGGCCGCAGGTCACACCGCGCTGGCCTACCTGGGCCAGGGCTCCGGCCCCGAGTCGCACGCCGACCGGATGCGCGGCTTCCGGGCCGCGCTCGACGAGGCCGGACGCACGCCACGGCACCTGCCGACCACCGACCGCTCCCCCGCGGAACTGCTCGACGCCCTGCTCGCGGCGGGCGTCACGGCGGCGGTGGTCGAGGAGTACGCCGACGGTGTGGCCATCGCCCAGCTGGCCCGCGAACGGGGCCTCGACATCCCGGGTGACCTGTCCATCCTGGCGCTCGGCGACCCGACCCGGCCGGCCAGCACCGACATCGACTTCACCGGCTTCCGCATCCCCCGCCGCGAGATGGGGTGGCAGTCCGTCGAGGTGTTGACCGGGCTGCTCGAGGCGGACCCGGAAACCGTGCCGCAGCGGCTGGTGCCCTGCCAGCCCGTCGACGGCGCCACCCTCGCGCCGCCGAAGGTGACCCCGTGAAAGGACAGCTCTTGCCAGAGATGCAGGCCGAAGTTCTGATCGTCGGCGGTGGACTCGGTGGCGTCGCCGCGGCCCTCGCCGCGCTGCGCGCCGGCCGTTCCGTGGTGCTCAGCGAGGAGTACGACTGGCTCGGCGGTCAACTCACCAGCCAGGCCGTACCGCCCGACGAGCACTCCTGGGTCGAACAGTTCGGCGTCACCGCCAGCTACCGCAAGCTGCGCGACGGCATCCGGGACTACTACCGCGCCTACTACCCGCTCACCGACCGGGCCCGCCAGGCCACCGCGCTCAACCCGGGGGCCGGGCACGTCAGCCGGCTCTGCCACGAGCCACGGGTCGCGGTGGCGGTGCTGGAGGCGATGCTCGCGCCGTACCGGGGGGCCGGCCGGCTGCGGCTGCTCCAGCCGTACCTGCCGGTGGGGGCCGACACCGACGGCGACCGGGTGACCGGGGTGACCCTGGCGCACCGGGACAGCGGCGAACGGGTGCACGTTGTCGCGCCGTACGTGCTGGACGCCACCGAGACCGGCGAACTGCTGCCGCTGACCGGCACCGAGTACGTCACCGGCTTCGAGTCGCGGGGCGAGACCGGGGAGCCGAGCGCGCCGGACGAGGCGCAGCCGGAGAACATGCAGGCGTTCTCGGTCTGCTTCGCGGTCGACCACGTCGACGGCGACCACACCATCGACCGGCCGGCCCGGTACGACTTCTGGCGGGCGTACCAGCCGCCGTTCTGGGGCGACCGGATGCTCTCCTTCCGCTCACCCAACCCGCGCACGTTGGAGATCTCCGAGCGCAGCTTCACCCCCAACCCGGACGACGACCCGTGGCTGGTGATGGCCGACCAACGGCTGAGCCCGGGCGACGGCAACCTGTGGACCTTCCGGCGGATCGCCGCTCGGCGCAGCTTCGTCCCGGGCAGCTACGACAGCGACATCTGCCTGGTCAACTGGCCGATGATCGACTACTTCGAGCAGCCGCTGATCGACGTGCCCGACCCCGCCCACCAGATCGCGGCAGCCCGGGAGCTCTCCCTGTCGGTGCTCTACTGGCTGCAGACCGAGGCGCCGCGCGCCGACGGCGGGACCGGCTTCCCCGGGCTGCGGCTGCGTGGCGACGTCACCGGCACCGGTGGCATCAGCATCGGCGGCGACGTCGCGCACAGCGGTCTGGCCCAGGCCCCGTACATCCGTGAGGCGCGGCGCATCCGCGCCGAGTACACCGTCGTCGAGCAGGACCTGTCCCTGGCGGTACGCGGCGACAAGGGCGCGGTCAGCTACCCGGACGCGGTCGGCGTCGGCATGTACCGCATCGACCTGCACCCGTCCACCGGCGGGGACAACTACGTCGACGTGGCCTCGTGTCCCTTCGAGATCCCACTCGGCGCCCTGATCCCCCGACGGGTGGAGAACCTGCTGCCCGCCGGGAAGAACATCGGCACCACCCACATCACCAACGGTTCGTACCGCCTGCACCCCGTGGAGTGGAACATCGGCGAGGTCGCCGGTCTGCTCGCGGACTTCTGCCTGGCCCGCCGGGTCACTCCCCGCGCGGTGCGTCACACCCCCGGCCTGCTGGCCGAATTCCAGAACCGCCTCGCCGACGAGGGCGTCGAGCTGCGCTGGCCCGACATCGCCGGCTACTGAGGGAGAACCCTGATGAGGAAACGGTTGACGGCCGTCGTCGCGCTCGCCGCGATGCTCGGCCTGAGCGCGTGCGGCGGCGGCGACAGCGCCGGCTCCGACGGCCCGGTCTCGCTGCGGATGACCACCTGGTCGGCGAACGAGGCACACCTGAAGCTGTTCAACGACATCGCGGCGGAGTACCAGAGCAGCCACCCCAACGTCGCGAAGATCACCTTCGACCCGATCCCGTTCGAGAGCTACACCACCACGTTGACCACCCAGATCGCCGGTGGAAACCCGCCCGACCTGGCCTGGGTCCTGGAGAACGCGGCTCCCGACTTCGTCTCCTCGGGCGCGCTGCTGCCGCTGGACGAAACCCTGCGCAAGACCGACGGGTACGGCTTCGACGAGCTGGCGCCGGCCGCGACGAAGCTGTGGCAGGCCGACGGCAAGCTCTACGGCTACCCGTTCTCCACCTCACCGTTCGGCATCTTCGTCAACACCGACCTGGTCAAGGCCGCCGGCGCGAAGAGCCCGGCCGAGCTGATCGCCGCCAACGCCTGGACCTGGGAGAACGCGGTGACCACCGCCTCGGCGGTGGCCGCCCGGACCGGCAAGGCGGGCCTGGTGGTACGGGACTTCGACTACAAGGGCTGGGACAACCTCTCCACCATCTGGACCGGCTGGGGCGCCCAGGCGTGGAGCGCGGACGGAAAGACCTGCGGCTTCAACGCCACCGAGATGGTCGACGCGATGGCCTTCCTGCACCAGGCGATCTTCACCGCGAAGGCGCTGCCGGGCCCGGGTACCGCCGCCGACTTCTTCGCCGGCGAGGCCGGCATGACGATCACCCAGATCTCCCGGGCCTCGCTGCTGGAGAAGCAGAAGTTCGGCTGGGACCTGGTGCCGCTGCCGGCCGGGCCGAAGGGCAACTACTCGGTGATCGGTCAGGGTGGCATGGGCGTGTTGAAGAAGGGCAAGCACGCCGCCGTCGCCGCGGACTTCCTGGCCTTCCTCACCAACCCCGCCAACTCCGCCAAGCTGGCGCAGTTCTTCCCGCCGCCGCGTACCCCGCTGCTCACCGCGGCGACGCTGGCCAAGACCAATCCCCTGCTCAAGCCGGAGCAGTTGCAGAGCGTCGTGATCGACGGGATCGCCAACGGGGTGGTGAAGCCCAACCACACCGGGCAGGCCGAGCTGAGCCAGGCCGTGCGGTCGGCGCTGGACCCGATGTGGAAGGCCGACGCGGACGTGCGGGGTGTGCTCGACGGGGTCTGCTCGGCGATCAACCCGCTGTTGGCGAAGTAGGGGATCAGCGATGCCGGTCCTGACGGACAACGTGGCGGGTCGGGCTGAGCCCCGGCCCGCCCCGGGCGGCACGGCAGCGTCGCCGCGACGCGGGTGGTGGACCAGTCGTCGACGTGACCAGCTCGCCGGCCTGCTCTTCGTGACCCCACAACTGGTGGGTGCGGCCCTCTTCGTGCTGCTGCCGCTCGGCCTGGTGGTCTGGTACAGCCTGCACGAGTGGAACGTGCTCGCGGACACCTTCGACTTCGTGGGCACTGACAACTACCGCGAGCTGGTCGACGACCCGAAGCTGCCGGGCGTACTCCGGAGCACGCTGTTCTTCTCCGTCGGCCTGGTCGTGTTCAACCTCGCCCTGGCCCTGCTGCTCGCCGTCCTGCTCAACCAGCGGCTGCGCGGCACCGTGGTGTTCCGGACGCTGTTCTTCTCACCGGTGGTGGTCTCGCTGGTCGCCTGGACGATCGTCTGGGGTTTCCTGCTCCAGGACAACGGCGGCGTCAACGGGGTGGCCGGCGCGGTCGGCCTGGACGGTCCGAACTGGCTGCGCGGCGAATGGACCGCGCTGCTGTCGGTGATCGTCGTCCAGGTGGTCAAGAACGTCGGCCTCAACATGGTGCTGTTCCTCGCCGCGTTGCAGGGCGTGCCCGCCGAACTCTACGAGGCGGCCCGGGTAGAGGGGGCGAGCCGGTGGACCCAGTTCCGCCGGATCACCGTGCCGCTGATCAGCCCGACCATCCTGCTGACCTCGATCATCACCGTGGTCGGCGCGCTACAGGTCTTCGCCCAGATCGCCGTGCTCACCCAGGGCGGCCCGGGCACCTCGACCACAGTGCTCGTCTACTACCTCTACCAGCAGGCCTTCCAGTTCCACCAGTTCGGGTACGGCTCGACGCTGTCGGTGCTGCTGTTCCTGATCGTGCTGACGCTGACCGTCGTGCAGTGGCGGATGCGCAGGAAGTGGGTCTTCCATGAACAATAGGCTCCCCTTGCGGGCCCGGGTGGCGATCTATGGGCTGATCTGCCTGCTGGCCATCCCATTCGTCTTCCCGACCTGGTGGATGGTCACCTCGTCGTTCAAGCCGGTCAGCGACATCTTCGCGTTCCCTCCGTCGCTGATCCCCACCGAGCTGAGCTTCTCGGCGTACCGGCGGGTGTTCGAGCTGCAACCGTTCGCCCAGCAGTACCTCAACAGCGCGTACATCGCCGCGGTGGTCACCGTCGGCACCCTCGCCGTCTCGTCGCTGGCCGGATACGCGTTCGCCCGGATCCGGTTCCGTGGTCAGCACGCGCTCTTCCTGGTGGTGCTGGTGGGCCTGCTGATCCCGAGCGAGGTGACCATCGTGCCGCTGTTCCAGATGTTCAACTCGGTCGGGATGATCGACACCCACTGGCCGCTGATCCTGGTGCCGACGCTCGGCGCGCCCAGTGTGCTGGCCACCTTCATCATGCGGCAGTTCTTCATCACCCTGCCCGGCGAGTTGGAGGAAGCCGCCCGGGTGGACGGGCTGGGCCGGCTGGCGACCTTCTGGCGGATCGCGCTGCCGCTGGCCCGCCCAGCCCTCGGCGCGGTGGCGATCTTCACCTTCCTGCACAGCTGGAACCTTTACCTGGAGCCGATCGTCTTCCTGTCCACCCCGGAGAAGTTCACCCTGCCGCAGGCGCTGACCCAGTTCGTCGACGCGTACGGCGGACCGATGTGGGACGTACAGCTCTCGGCGGCCTCGATGACGGCGCTGCCCGTCCTGGTCGTGTTCGTCATCGCGCAGCGGCAGTTCATCGAGGGCCTCGCCCACACCGGTCTGAAAGGATGATCCATCTGACACTGCTCCGGGCCGACGAAACTGTTATCCGGGTACGGCCGGCGAGTCTCCTGAGGTGAGGCGTTGGCGGGGTTCCCCCGCCACCGCAGCATGCAACAGTGCTGCGACCACACACGAGGGAGTCGAGACGATGCGCGCAACCGGCCAGGGTGAAGCGGACGCCGCGAGGGGAAACCGGGGCGTCCACGCGGAACCCCGACGCGGGATGCTCGGCCGCCTTCCGATCGGCGCGCGGCGGCTGCTGTGGCCGCTCCTCGTGGCCGCCGTGGTCGCCGTACTGGTGACGGGTGTGATCGTCGTGGTGCAGCCCACCGGGCCGACGCCCGCCCCGGCGGCGACGCAGGCGCTCGACGCGCCGCCGCCCGCGAGCCCGCAACCCGGCGCACCCACCGCGACCACGACCGCCGCCACGACGAGCCCGGCGGGGACGACCCCGACGTCGACGCCGACGGCGAAGCCGACATCGCGGCGTCCGGTCGCTCCGGCGGCCCCGGCGGCGACCTCGAAGCGCAAGGGCGTCGGGGTGTGGACCTTCGACGGCGTCAGCCAGGCGCTGGCCAACTCCGGGGCGAGTTGGTACTACACCTGGGACGTGGCCCACTCGGGCGTCACCAGCCCGAAGGGCGCCGAGTTCGTCCCGATGATCTGGGGGGCGAAGAGCGTCACCGCCACCAACCTGCAACAGGCCAAGAAGAACGGCCGCCACCTGCTCGGGTTTAACGAACCGGACCTGAAGGGTCAGGCGGAGATGACAGTCGAGCAGGCGTTGGAGCTGTGGCCGCAGTTGCAGGCCACCGGCCTTCCGCTGGGCAGCCCGGCGGTGGCCTGGGGCGGCGACCGGCCGGGCGAGTGGCTCGACCGCTTCATGGCCGGGGCGAAGCAGCGCGGCTACCGCGTCGACTTCATCGCCCTGCACTGGTACGGCGGGGACTTCACCACCGCCAACGCGGTCAACCAGCTCAGGTCGTACCTGCAGGCGGTGCACGACCGGTACGGGCTGCCGGTCTGGCTCACCGAGTTCGCCCTGATCGACTTCTCCAACGGCGTCC
This sequence comes from Micromonospora salmantinae, assembly GCF_022230905.1. NCBI lineage: Bacteria > Bacillati > Actinomycetota > Actinomycetes > Micromonosporales > Micromonosporaceae > Micromonospora > Micromonospora salmantinae. Next base: position 309,272 of record NZ_JAKKFG010000023.1, on the reverse strand, counting down.
GCTTCCCCACCCAGGCACAGCAGGCCGCGTTCCTCACCGCGGCGACCCGGATGCTGGGTGGCCTGTCCTGGCTACAGCGGTACGCGTGGTTCGGCCTGCCCGCCACCGACAAGGACCAGACCGGCCTGTTCCGTACCGGCAGCGCCGCGACCGCCGTCGGCCGCGCCTACCAGGCGGCGCGCTGACCTACAGCACGTCGACGTGGTCCCGCCAGGAGTGCTGCGGCTCGTACCCCAGCACCCGGCGGGCCTTGTCGATGCTGAGCAGCGTCTCGTGCTCACCCAGCTCCTTACGGATCTCGACACCCGGGTAGACCTCGGCCATCAGGCTGGCGCTGGACCTGCTCATGACGGTGTCGGCGTTGGCGATGACGAAGACGTCGGCACCGGGCTGGTCGTGCGCGAGCGCGCGCTCGACCGCCTGGGCCCCGTCGCGGGCGTCGATGTAGCCCCACAGGTTCCACCGGCGCAGCCGCGGGTCGGCGTCGAACGACGGGAACGGGGCGTAGTCCTCGACGTCCATCACGTTGGAGAAGCGCAGCCCCACCATGACCAGCTCCGGGTCCCACCGGCAGAAGTGCCGGGCCATCTCCTCCTCGAGGGCCTTGTTGAGCGAGTACGTCGACTCGGGCCGGGGCGCGTACTCCTCGTCGACCGGCGCGTACGGCGGTGGGGTGTCGAACGGCAGCCCGAGCACCGTCTCGCTCGACGCCCAGACGACCCGTTTGATGCCGGCCGTCCGGGCCGCGGCGAACACGTTGTACGTCGCGGCGGAGTTGTTCGCGAAGGTGGTCGCGTTCGACATCAGCCCGGGGGCCGGCACCGCCGCGAGGTGCACGATCGCGTCGACGCCGCCCGCGTGCTCGTCGGCGCCCCCGGTGAACGCCTCCACCACCTGCCCGTAGTCGGTCAGGTCGACCAGCAGGAACTCGCCGTTCACGTCGCGCGGGTCGCGGCCACCGGCGCGGTCCACTGCCAGCACGTCGACGCCGACGGCGCGCAGGTGGGCGACCACGGCTCGGCCGAGCTTGCCGGTGGCGCCGGTGACGACGACACGCCTGGGCAGTGCGGGGTTGGTCATGACCACATCCTCGCCGGGGGCAAACGAGGACCCACACGGGGGTGCGGCGTTACCCCTAACATGATCGACATGGACATCACGATTCACACGTGCTCCCTGCCGCACACCGACCCGGATGCCTCCCTGGCCTTCTACCGCGACGCCCTCGGCTTCGAGGTCCGTAGCGACGTCGGTCAGGGCACGATGCGTTGGATCACGGTCGGCCCCGCCGACCAGCCCGGCACGTCCATCCTCCTGGCGCCGCCGGCCGCGGATCCCGGGGCCACCGAGGACGAGCGCCGCACCATCACCGAGATGATGGCCAAGGGCACCTACGGCTGGATCCTGCTGGCCACGCGGGACCTCGACACCACCTTCGAGAAGGTGCAGGCCGGCGACGCCGAGGTCGTCCAGGAGCCGACCGAGCAGCCGTACGGCATCCGCGACTGCGCCTTCCGCGATCCCGCCGGCAACCTGGTCCGCATCCAAGAGCTTCGCTGAGCCGTCCGATCCTCGAGGGCGCCGTTCGGGACAGCTGACGAGACCGGTCAGGAATCAAGAAGCACCGGTCGTCGGGCCGCACCTAGCGTGACCACCATGACATCCATCGCATCCGTCACCCTCGACGTGACCGACCCCGCGGCCGCCCAGCGCTTCTACAGCGCCGCCTTCGGTCTGGACGAGCAGATTCGCCTGCGGGCCTCGGACGCACCGACGAGCGGCTTCCGGGGGTTCACGCTGGCGCTCACGGTGTCCCAGCCGGTCACCGTCGACGGCCTCATCGGCACCGCACTGGACGCCGGTGCCACGTCCCTGAAGCCCGCCGCGAAGTCGCTCTGGGGCTACGGCGGTGTCGTGCAAGCCCCGGACGGGACGATCTGGAAGATCGCGACCTCGGCGAAAAAGAACAGCGGCCCCGCTACCCGGCGGATCGACCATTTCGTGCTCCTGCTCGGAGTCGCGGACGTGGCGGCGAGCAAACGGTTCTACGTCGAGCGCGGCCTCGCCGTGGCGAAGAGCTTCGGCCGCATGTACGTCGAGTTCGTAGCCGGGTCCAGCCCCGTGAAGCTGGCGCTGTACCGACGTCGTGCCCTCGCCCGGGACGTCGGCGTCGCCCCCGACGGCACCGGATCGCACCGACTCACGATCGGCGGCGACGCCGGGCATTTCACCGACCCGGACGGGTTCGCCTGGGAAGCCGCATCGCTGGCGACCGCGATGTGACCGGAGGAAGCATCGTCGAGGGCATCGCCGAGCCGGTGGACATCGCCGACCCGCGCGTACCACCATGATCGGGGCCTGCGGGTGCGTAACGTGCAGGGGTAAACGTTGTCGCGACGAGGAGACTTCATGTCCAAGCCACCGCTTCCCGAGGCCGCGGTCGCCATGCTCCAGAAGCCGAACCCCGCCGTCATGACCACCCTTCGCAACGGTGGCCAGCCGGTGTCCGCCGCCACCTGGTACCTGTGGGAGGACGGCCGGATCCTGGTGAACATGGACGAGAGCCGCCGCCGACTGGAGCACGTCCGCAACGACCCACGGGTGTCCCTCACGGTGCTCGACGAGGCTGGCTGGTACACCCACGTCAGCATCATCGGGCACGTCGCCGAGCTGCGCCCCGACGAGGGCCTGGCGGACATCGACCGGTTGTCGAAGCACTACACGGGCAACGCGTACCCACGTCGCGAACGTGCCCGGGTCAGTGCCCTGATCGAGATCGACCGCTGGCACGGTTGGGGCGCGCAGAAGGACAACAACCAGGTCGGCTGACCGTTTGCCGTCCGCCCTGTCGCCTCGACGGCTGCCGTCGGGGCGACAGGGCACCGGCCGTCAGGGCGTCAGGGCGGTGGCGGACCGGGCGCCGACGCGGGTCACCAGGTAGCCGAAGGCCGCCGCGGTGAAGAACATGACGATGCCGTAGACGGCACCCGGGATCGCCATCTGGGTGCTGTTGAGCAGCGCCGGGCTGAGCGCGATGGTGATGGCCAGGGCGCTGTTGTGGATGCCGATCTCGAACCCGGCGGCAGTCGCGGCGCTCCGGTCGACACCGGCGAGGCGCGGCACCCCGTACCCGATGGCGAGGCTGAGCAGGTTGAAGGCGAGCACGGCCAGGCCGACCGAGACGAAGTAGTCGGCGATGTTCTCCCGCTCACCGAGCACCGCGCCGGCGATCACCGCGACGAGCACGACGATGGAGAGGATCCGGACCGGACGGTTCAGCCGCTCGGCCAGGTGCGGCATCCGCGCCCGGATGAGCATGCCGATCGCGACCGGGACGAGCACGATGGCGAAGACCTGGAGCACCTTGTCGAACTGGAGGCCGATGCTCCTGCCGTCGGGCAGGAAGTACGCCGCCGACAGGTTGACCAGGATCGGCAGGGTGAACACGGCGAGCACCGAGTTGATGGCGGTCAGGGTGATGTTCAGGGCCACGTGCCCGCCGAACAGGTGGCTGTAGAGGTTGGCGGTGGTGCCGCCCGGTGACGCGGCCAGCAGCATCATGCCGACGGCCAGCTCGGGTGCCAGGTCGAACGCGAGGACGAGGCAGAAGCAGAGCGCCGGCAGCACCAGCACCTGGCAGACCAGGGCGATGACGGCGGCTCGTGGATGGTCGGCCACCCGGCGGAAGTCCGCCATTGTCAGTCCGAGACCCAGACCGAGCATGATGATGCCGAGGGCGACGGGTAGTCCGATCAGAGTCACGGCGGAGTCCATGGCACAACATCGTTACCACCCGGTAACGCCGTCACAATCCCCCATGTGGCTGGACGGCTCTTGACCCCGGAGGGTGATCGGCTTAACTTCATCAATCAGATAAGTGTCTTTACTAATTCTGCTTGATGTCTCGTGGGAGTGTGCCGATGCGACCATTCCGCCACCGCCGTCTCACCGCCGTCGTCGCCCTGGCGACAGTGCTGGTCACCGCCGCTCCGCCCACCGCCGCCAGCGCCGGTGACAACCACCAGCGCCGGACCGGCTACCACCGGGTCGGCTACTTCACCCAGTGGGGCATCTACGGCCGGGCCTTCCCGGTCAAGAAGCTCGAAACCTCCGGGGCGGCGAGCCGCCTCACCCACCTCAACTACGCCTTCGGCAACGTCAGCGAGGACGGCAGGTGCTATGTGGACGGTGGGCCGGGCGAGGGCGACGCCTGGGCCGACTACCAGCGTCCCGTCCCGGCCGAGGAGAGCGTCGACGGCGTCGCGGACGCACCGGGCCAGGCACTCAGCGGCAACTTCGGCCAGCTCGCCAAGCTCAAGGCCAAGCACCCCAAACTGAAGGTGCTGATCTCGTTGGGCGGCTGGAGCTGGTCGACGTACTTCTCGAACGCGGCCCGCACCGACGCCTCCCGCAAGGCGTTCGTCACGTCCTGCATCGACCTCTACCTCAAGGGGAACCTGCCGGGCAGCACCCCGGGTGCCGGGGCCGGCGTCTTCGACGGCATCGACCTCGACTGGGAGTGGCCCGGCTCGGAGGGTGAGCCTGGCAACGTCATCCGCCCGGAGGACCGGGAGAACTTCACCAAGCTGCTCGCCGAGTTCCGCCGGCAGCTCGACGCGTACGGGCGCACGACCCGCGCGCACCACCCGCTGACCGCGTTCCTGCCGGCCAGCCCGGCCACCATGGACGCCGGCTACGAGGGCCGCAAGATATTCAAGTACCTGGACTTCGCCACCGTGCAGGGGTACGACTTCCACGGCGGCTGGGACGCGCGGGCCAACCAGCAGTCGGCGCTTCGCGTCCCGGCGGGCGCCCCGGACAACCCGGACTTCTCCGTCGAGGTGGCCATCGACGGATGGATCGCCCGTGGCGCGCCGCGCGACAAGCTCGTGCTCGGCATCCCCTACTACGGTCGCGGCTGGACCGGCATCACCGACGGCGGCAACGGCCTGTTCCAGCCGGCCACCGGACCCGCTCCGGCGACGTTCGAGGCCGGGTACGAGGACTACAAGAAGCTGAAGACCCTGGCCGGTAACGGCTACACAGTGCACCGCGACCTGCGCGCCGGACACGCCTGGCTGTTCGACGGTACGACGTTGTGGACGTACGACGACCCGGCGGTCGTGTTGCAGAAGACGCTCTACATCCGACGGGCCGGTCTGGCCGGCGCCATGATCTGGTCGCTCGACGGCGACGACGACAACGCCACGCTGACCAAGACGATCGGCCTCGGCCTGACGACCTGGTAGCCGTACCCGATCCGCGCGGCCCGTCGCCGGCCGACCTCTCGGCCGGCGGCGGGCCGTTTACCGCTGCGCGGGTGTCACCGCGCGCACCGCGGCCTCGATGAGCGCTGTCACCTGGTCCATGTCCCGAGCCCGGTGCACGTCCACCTCGGCCGACCATCCGTCGGGCCGGGTGAGTTTCACAGTCACATCGTCGCGGCGGTGGGTCAGCCAGCTGGCGATCGCCTGCACCAGCACCATGGCGGTGCCCGCGTCGCTGGCCGCCACCCGCAGTTCGTCAGTGGTGTCCGCGGACATCTCGTCGGGGGGCGTCGTGGTCACCCCCTCCCGCAGCCGATCCTCAGCGCGCAGCCAGGACGCCAGCGAGCGCCGAGCATCGGCGGACGGAAGATCCGGATGGACCGAGAGCATGATCATCTCCGGCACGTCTCCTCCTCCCAGACGACGACGAGCCCACGCCACCATCCTGCCATTCCGCGTCGGGACCGGCACGCCGAGTAGTCAGCAATATCGATCTACCCTTGACCGTCGTATCGGCGGTTCATAGGCTCCGGCCACTGCGAGGTTGTTCCCGAGAAGGGAAACACGGCTCATGGCCCCATCGATGCGTCAGTTCCGGATCGTGCCTGCCAGGCGGCTGGCGAGTGCCGCCACGATCGCGCTCCTGCTCGGCATGGTTCCCCTGCTGGGCGGCACAACGGCCGCGAGCGCCGCCCAGCCCTCCCGGTGCAGTGACGACCCGACGGCGCGGTTGAGCACGGTGCCTGCCCCGGAGACCGTGCTCGGCTTCCCGCTCGGCGCCGGGCAAGAGCGGGTCGTCACCAACGACGAGGTCCGGACCTACCTCGGGGCCGTCGATCGCGCCTCCAACCGGGTCGTCACCGGCGTGATGACCACCAGCGTGCTCGGCCAGCCGTTGCCGTACGCGGTGGTGTCCAACGAACGCCACGTGCGGCCCGCCGCGCTACGCGAGATCGCCGACGACATCCGGGACCTGCGCGACCCGCGCCGGACCAGCGCGCGAACGGCCGCCCGGACGGCGAAGGACAGCCCGGCCATCGTCTGGGTCACCGCGAACGTGCACGGCGGCGAGAAGAGCGGCGCCGACGCGGCACTCAAGACGCTGTACGAGCTGGCAGCGGGCCTGTCCTGCGCTGTCGCCCAGCGCAACGACAACCTGGTCACCATCGTCGTCCCCACCCAGAACCCGGACGGCCGCGACGCGACCCGCCGGCAGAACGAGTTCGGCTTCGATTTGAACCGGGACTGGTTCGCCCGCACCCAGCAGGAGACCGACGGCAAGCTCGAACTGCTGCGCCGCTACCCGCCGCAGGTGTTCATCGACGCACACGAGATGGGCGGTCGGCAGTACTTCTTCCCGCCCAACGCCGACCCGATCCACCACGAGATCGCCGGTGAGGCGGTGGACTGGATCAACCGCATCGGCGAGGCCAACAAGGTCGGCTTCGGCTTCAACGGCGCCTGCGACGACACCGCCTTCACCGAGTGCTACTTCAACTACGACACGTACGACATGTTCTTCATGGGCTACGGCGACACGGTGCCCACCACCGGCTTCGGCGCGGCCGGCATGACGTACGAGAAGGGCAGCGCGTCGGCGGTGGCCGACCGGGTCCAGCAGCAGTTCCACACCCAGTGGTCGACGCTCGGCTGGGCCGCCGCGAACAAGCGCGAGGTGCTGGACGGCTACTTCGACATCTGGACCGACGCGCTCGCCCAGGGCAGGGCGGGCACCCTCGAACCGAACGAGGTGGTGCAGCCCACAAACGAGGTGCAGTTCCCGGTGCCGGACCTCACCATCCGCTCGTACTTCCTGCTGCCCGACCGGCAGCTCGCCGACGTCCGCCAACTCGTCGAGCGACTGCGCCGGATGGACGTCGAGGTGTACGAGGTGCAGAAGGCGACCCGGGTGCCCACCGTGCGGGTCTTCGGCGGGCGCAGCGCCACCAACGTGACGGTGCCCAAGGGCGCGTACTGGATTCCGACGGACCAGCCGCAGAAACACTGGATCCAGGCCGTCATGGGCGAGGACCCGTACGTCCCGTTCCCGTACTTCTACGACGTGTCGTCCTGGAGCAACCCGCTGCTGATGGGCGTCAACACCATCTACACCGGAGACACCGTCCGGCCGAGGGCCGAACTGGTGCGCAAGGTCTCCGGCGGTCGCACCGGCGCGGCGTGGCCCTGGGGCTCGTACACGTACCCGCTCGACTCGGCCGCCGCCGCGGAGTTCACCTTCAACCTGCTCGGCCGTGGCGTACCCCTGGTCCGTGACCTCACGACCAGCCGGGTCGCCATCCCGGCGGCCACTGTGAACCGGACCGTGGACGGGCTGGCCCAATCCCTCGGGGTCACCCTCACCCCGGGCGGTCGGCCCGCCGGCACCCGCCTCGACCTGCCCGACGTGGGGTTGTTCCAGGGCGCCGGCATCTCCACCACCTCCGGCTCGCACGGCGAAGCCCGCTACGTGCTCGGCAAGCGGTGGGGGCTCGACCTCACACCGGTCACCACCGCCGACATCAACGACAACACCGAGGCGTTCACCGGGCGTACCGTGCTGCTGGTGCCGGACGGCAGCAGCGCCACCGGCGGTCTGACCGCAGCCGGGCAGGCCAACCTGCGTGACTGGATCGGCCAGGGCCACACCTACCTCGGGCTGCGCAACGAGGGCACCCGGGTGGCCCGCGCCGCCGGGCTCACCTCGACCACGGAGAAGACCAAGCCGGCGGACTACCTGGTGATCGGCTCGCACCTGCGTGTCGACGTCGACCAGGACAGCCCGGTGGCGCTGGGTCGCCCGGCGGAGGACTTCGAGTTCAACAACAGCGACCCGATCCTCACCCCGAGCACCACCGGGACGAACGTGCTCATCTACCCCACGGGTGACACCTTCTGGGCCAACGGCTACACAGTCGGGGCGGACACGTTGAAGGGCACGGCGGCCGTCGTCGACGAGCCGACCGGCGCCGGTCGGGCGGTGCTGTTCGCGTTCAATCCGCTCTTCCGCGCGTACAACGAAAATGGCCTGCACCTGGTCGCCAACGCGCTGCTCTACCCGGCGACCGCCGCGCCCGACGCGCGACGCCCGGCCGGCGTCGACGCGGCACGCGCCAGCGCCGCCGCCGCGCCGGTGCCGCCGGACCTGGGCGGCGGCTGGCGGCCGATCACCATCCAGGTGGCGGCCGGCGACCTGGCCCGCACCCGGGCGATCGTCGAACGCTTCACCGCCGACGCGAAGGCGTCCGAGAAGAACGGCTCGGCGTACGTCGTGATCCCGAACCCGCAGGGGCTCCAGGTGGACGAACACCCGTTCGCAAGAGATCTGGTACGCGCGCTGAACGCCGCCAAGGTGCCGCTGCGGTCGGTGGTGGGCTGACGGAGCCCGCACAGCGAAGCGCCCGTCCCCTCGGCTGGGGCGGGCGCTTCCGTTCGTGCTAGGGCTATGACCGCCGGGGGACTTCGGTGACGAACGCCCGCCAGGCCACCGGCCCGAAGACCAGCGCCGGCCCATCGGGGTCCTTTGAGTCCCGCACGCCCACAACGCCGGGCAGGTTGTCCGCGACCTCGACGCAGTTGCCGCCGCCGGAGCCGCTGCGGGTGGACTTGCGCCACGTAGCGTCGATCAGGTCCATGACGTCACCACTTCCTTCATCAGATCCAGCGACTGCTGGCGGGGTAGCGCCTCGCTGCGAACCATCTCCCACCTCGACATGAGGGTATCCACATCGTCGTCGCGGTCGATGACGACGCCGCCGAGTTGGTTCTCCATCTCGGCCACCCACTTGTGGTCGGGCAGCCGGGCCAGGCTGAACGGCCCGGTCAGGCCGACGTGCATGCTGACCTCGTCCGGCAACAGGTGAATGCTGATGTTCGGGCGCTCCGCGAGGGTGGTCAACTGCTTGATCTGCCCCGCCATAATGTCGCAAAAGTCCGTGCGGGCGCGGCGGAGCACCGCCTCGGCGATGACGGCGACGAAGTGCGGGGCAGTCGCCTTCGTGAGGGTCTCCTGCCGGCCCATCCGGTGGGCGAGCCGCTTCTCGACCTCGTCGTCGCTCAGCGTGTCGTTGCAGCGGATGACGGCGCGGCCGTAGCTCTCCGTCTGGAGCAGGCCCGGAACGAGGCTCGGCTGGAAACACCTGAGCTGCGTCGCCGTGCGCTCCGCGTCCAGCCACGGCAGAAACCAGGACGGGGCGCCGAGCTTGCCCACCATGCGCTCGAACAGCCCGCCGTTCTTGAACGCCCGGTCGGCGCCCTTGATGAAGTCCATCGTCAACGCCCGCGTCTCGCTCTCCACGGCGCTGACGTGGGAGGCGCTGAAGCCGGCGCCCCGACCGAAGGCGTCCTGGGTCATCCCGGAGGCCCCTCGGGCGCGGCGAATCTCGGCCACGATGAACGCGGCGAGCGGGTGCGGCAAGTCGGCCATTCGGTACTCCCCACAACTACTCACACCGCTATCCGGCGTGGAGCGCTTCGCCAGCTCGATCCGATCCGGCGAGCGTTGCCTTAGCGTAGTTTCCTCCACACCGGAGCGTCAGCAGCGACGCGGCTGGTGGGAGGACAACGAGGTCATGAGTTGTCGGCGGTATAGATCGCTAGTTCTGCTCGTGCGCCGCCGGCCGTGCCAGCAACTTCTCCTTCGCCGCTGGCCAGGCGTCGTCGACGATTGCGTACAGCACCGTGTCACGCCAGGTGCCGTCCGCCCGGCGCCGGTGCTTGCGCAGTACGCCTTCGCGGGACGCTCCCAATCGCTCGATCGCCTGCTGAGACCGAATATTGTTGATGTCGGTCTGCAGCGCGACCCGGACCGCGCCGAGGGTTTCGAACGCGAACGTCATCATCGTGAGCTTCGAATCCGTGTTCAGGCCTGATCGCCACCAGGCCCGGCCGAGCCAGGTGTAGCCGATGGACAGCGCCAACAGGCTGGGCTGCGGGTCGGCGAACGATGTGGTTCCGACGAACTCACCGTTACACGTGTCGATCTGGGCGTAGGGGAGTCTGGTGCCGGTGGCTCTGGCGGCGAGCGCGGTGGTTATGTGCCGGGTCGCGTCCTCGATGGTGACGGGTTGGAGCAGCGCGCCGCCGGGTGGACTTTGCCAGCGGAAGACTTCGGCGTCGTCGGGTTCGGTGCCTGCCGCCGCCAGGTAGCCGGGGACATGTTCGAGCGTCAATGGCTCCAGCCGGATTCTTCGACCGGTGAGGACTGGCAGCGCGTACCAGAGGTGTTCGTGAGCCACGTCGCGCATGTTTCCACACGATCTTCACGGTCACGATGTGGTTTCGTCGAAGCCGGATCGACCGACCGGGACGTGCGGCTGCGCGACGCGCACGACGAAGAGGCCGACACCTTCGCGGACGGCCGGGCCGCCACTCTGACGGTCAGCCGACCCGGTGCCGTGAGCCGGCTGAGGTTTCCCGCCGACGCCGGTCGTCGCGTCACCGTCGAGGTGACGCCGCCAGCCTGCCCGACCGGTGCGGAATTCTGCTCCTGAATGGCCCGGCCGGCGACACGGTGGAAGTGGCTGCGTCATCGGCGGCACGGGGCGGTTCGAGTCGGGCCCGCTGCCGAAGGGCGGCACGTACACCCTCGTGCTGGACCCGTGGGCGGACGACACCGGCTCAGGCACGGTCATCATGCGTCAGGGTCGCTGACTGCGGCGGCTGTTGTGGGGCCGGCCTTTCCCGGACGAGCGCGATGCCTGTGAGTCATCTTGATGACTCACAGGCATCACACACTTCGGGGAGTGCGTCAGGGGCCAACCCGAGCCGCCGTGACCATCGACGCCCTGGCCGATCGGTCAGCCGGTGGCGCAGATGGTGCCGTTGAGGCTGAACGCCGTGGGCAGCACGTTCGGCCCTCCGTACGCGCCGACGAAGCCGGCGCTCACGGTGCCGCCGGCGGCGATCTGCCGGTTGTCGGTGGTGGGCGTGACCCGCACCGCGGTGCCGACCTGCTCCCAGGTGGCGCTCCACCCGCTGCTCACCTGCTGCCAGCCGGTGGGCCACGCCCAGGTGAGCGTCCAGCCGTCGATCGGGCTGGACCCGTTGTTGGTGATGTCGACGCCGCCGATGTAACCGTTGCCCCAGTCGTTGTTGGCGGTGAAGCGGACTGTGCACGTACTGGCGGCGGGGCTGCCGGTGGCGAAGGTGAGCGGCGGTGAGGCCCAGGAGACCCGCCCGGCGGTGTCGCGGGCCAGCACGTTGACTGTGTACCGGCTGCCCGGCACGAGGTTGTCGACAGTGAACGAGGTGGTAGCCGTCTCACCGAGTTGCTCGCTGACCGCGCCGTGCTGCCGGTGCACCTCGTACTTGGCGATCGGGCTGGCGCCCGGGGTGGCCGTCGGCCAGGTGATCGTCGCGGCGCGGTCGGTGACACCGCTCGCGGTCGGCTGGCCGGGTGCGGCCGGCCGACCGGCGGACGCGTCAGCCGCGCGCAGCACCAGCGTGGTCAACGAGTACGCCGGCAGCGTCCGGCTGGTCGCCGAGCCGGACTGGCTGGTGGCGATGCCGGTGGCGCCGTTGGTGAGGGTGGACACCGTCGGCGCGACGGCCGACGGGGTGAACCCGGCGTAGTCGATGGTGACCGGGTGGTCGTTGTCCGGGTCCTTGTTCACCAGCAGCACGGCAAGGTCACCGTTGCTCCGGCGAACGGCGTGGGCGGTGACCAGGGGCTCGTCGGTGCCGGCGCGAACGAACTGGTCGCCGGTCTTCGCAAAGAGCTTCATCATGCTCAGCCCGTGGTACGGCGCGAACGGTGTGTTCAGCGGCGGTTGGCAGACCGAGCCGTCCTCGGCGCAGGCCCCGCTGGAGAGCATCCCGAAGTCGCCGTAGTCGGTCTGACCGGCCACCTGCGTCACGGTGCCCATGCCGTTGTGCACGTTCCACCAGTGGGCGGTGAAGACGCCGTTCTCCAGCAGAGCGCTGTAGACGTCGGCCAGGAACAGCGCGCCCGGTTGGGTGTTCCGGCCGGCGTCGACGTTCAGCTCGGTGAAGCTGATGCCGATCCGGTCGGCGTTCGGGCCGGCGTACCGGGCGAGCTGCCGCCGCAGCAGGTAGATGGCGTCGGGGAGGTGGTTGACGCGGGTCAGCGACTCGGCGGCGGTGCCGCCCGGGTACCAGTGCACGTCCACGAAGTCGATCTTCGGGCCGGCGATGGAGAGCACTGTCTGGTTCCACGGGCCCAGATCGCTGCCGGCGGTGATCCCGTCCGGCCAGTTGCCCGGCATGGTCAGCACCGCTCCGACCTTGATGCTCGGGTCGACCGCCTTCATCGCGTCGGCGTACTCGACGACCAGCCTCGCGTACTGTGTCGCGCTCTTGTCGGGGTGGTCGTCGGCCTCCCACGCGGACCCGTAGTGGCCGTTGCCGTAGTTCTCGTTGCCGACGGTCCAGTACCGCGCGTCGTAGCCCTTCGTCACGTTGGCGTACCGCACCCAGTCGGCGGCCTCGGCGGGCGTGCCGGTGCCGTAGTTCGCAATGATCATCGGCTGCGCGCCGACGCGCCGGACCGCCGCCATGAAGGTGTCGAAGTCGGTCCCCGGCGCGACGTAGCCGCCGGGCGCGGTGTGGTCCTTCCAGTGGTAGATGTCGGCGTACGAGCCGCCGGGGTAGCGCATCATCTGCACGCCGGCATCTCTGAGCAGGTCCGATGTCTCGGCGGTGCCGAGGTTCGAGTCCCAGATGGCGTGGTTGACGCCGAGAGCGGTGTCCGGCACGGTCGCCAGTCCCGCGCGGGTGTTGACGGTCACGGTGACCGGGTCGACAGCCGCGCTGGCGGTTGGTGGGTTGACGCCCGCGAGCGCGCTCGCGGCGAGCAGCAGGCCCGTCAGGAGTGCTGTTCGGGTCTTCGGTTTAGGCATGGGCGGGGTTCCTTCGCGCAGATGAGCCGCCCGACCGGTCAGGGTGCGACGCGGGGACGGGCGATCTCGTGGACGGCGGACTCTGGTTGGTCCATCGCTCGTGTCACCGTCCCCCGGAGATCACATCTGGATCCCGGTTGCCCAGTGGACGGTGGTCGGCCCCGCGCGCGGCTGTTCATCGACGTATCACAATGGCACTGCCGGCTCGACAATCTCAAGTCGCGTCAGCGGACGCTCGACAAGAGATCGACAGACGTCATACGTTACAGCTTGCCGAACGTCGACCGCCTGCGCCGGACCGCCGCGCTGCCGCCGGCCGTGGTCACGGTCGCCACCCCGGCGTCGGCCGCGGCGCTCACCCAGGTGACCAGCTTCGGCACCAACCCGACGAACCTCCAGATGCACCTGTACGTGCCGGATCGGGTCGCGGCCCAGCCGGCCCTGCTCCTCGCCCTGCACTACTGCACCGGCAGCGGTCCGGCGGTGCACAGCGGCTTCGGGCTGAGTACCCTCGCCGACCACTACGGCTTCATCGTGATCTACCCGTCGGTGACCCGGAGCAGCAAGTGTTGGGACGTCTCGTCACCGCAGGCCCTGCGGCGCGACGGCGGCAGCGACCCGGTCGGCCTCAAGTCCATGGTCGACCACGTTCGGAGCCGCTACCCGGTCGACGCCAACCGGATCGGTGTGGGTGGGTTCTCCTCCGGCGCCATGATGGCCAACGTCATGGTCGGCCTCTACCCGGACCTGTTCCACGCCGGGTTCAGCTCCTCCGGGGCCCCGTTCGGGTGCTTCGCCACCACCAACGGCGCGGAGTGGAACAGCGAGTGCTCCGGCGGACGCATCGTCAGGACCGGGCAGCAGTGGGGTGACCTGGTCCGCAACGCCTACCCCGGTTACTCCGGCAAGCGTCCCCGGTTCCAGATCTGGCACGGCACCACGGACACCACGCTGAGCTACGTCAACTTCGGCGAGCAGATCAAGCAGTGGACCAACGTGCAGGGCGTGTCGCAGACCCCCAGCTTCACCGACTCCCCGCAGGCCAGCGCCACCCGTACCCGGTACGGGGGCACCGGCGGCACGGCGCCCGTCGAAGCGATCAGCTTCCAGGGGTACGGCCACTCGATCCCGTTCGACGCCGCGCAGGCCATCCGGTTCCTCGGCTTCGACGCCACGAGCCCCACCACCCCACCACCCGGCGGCACGTCGGCACCGCTGCGCAACACCGGCGCCAACCGCTGCCTCGACGTCCCGTCGCGGTCGCAGACCAACGGCACGCAGCTGACGTTGTGGGACTGCAACGGCGGCGCCAACCAGCAGTGGACGTCGACCGCCGCGAAACAACTCCAGGTGTACGGCACGAAGTGCCTGGACGCCGAGGGCGCCGGAACCTCGCCGGGCACCCGGGTGATCATCTGGGACTGCAATGGCGGCACCAACCAGCAGTGGAACGTCAACACCGACGGCACGGTGGCCGGTGTGCAGTCCGGCCTGTGCCTGACGCCCAACGCCGCCGGAACCGCCAACGGCACCCCTGTGGTCCTGTCGAGCTGCAACGGCTCGAACAGCCAGCGGTGGACCCGAAGCTGACGCGGTGATCGACGGCGGCGTACCCCGTCGGTTGCTCGGGCGGGTGTGCGTCCCGCTGCTCGGGCCCGGACTCCGAGCAGCGGGACGCGACCCGGCGGCCAGGGCTGGGGCCGACGGTCGCCATCAGGGCGGCCCAGGCGCGGGCTCCTGCCCAGCGGCGTCCGCTGGGCAGGGTGAGCGGACCGGGTTGTCGTCGCACGACTGTTCCGGCTGCTGCGGTGCCCTGGAATCGCGGTGGCCGTTCATGCCTCGGCCGCGTGGCGCGCGGGTCGCCCAGTGGTGGTCTCGGGCCGTCTCGCGCCGGCCACGTGCCACCCGCCCCACGCCACGATCGTCGTCCGTCACGCATCGGGCCGATGGCGACAGCCCCGTCGCAGCGGCCCGAAGTCGGTCGAGGATCGACGACTGTCCGTCACGTTAGCGCTAACAGTGAGCGATTGTCCATAGACAACGTTCTTTGTCCGCTGGTCGGGACGGTCGCGGCTACGCCGACGACAGTCGTGTGCACTGGCGGAATAGCCTTGCGGCATGCGGGGGCGATTCAGCGGGGCCAGACGGTGGTACGGGGAGCACCGGGGGTTGGTCCGCCGTACGGTCCTCGCACTCACGGTGGGGGTCGTGGTGCTGACCGGCGGCACGGTGGCCAGCGTGACGTGGATCCGCGACACCGCGGAGGGCCACCTCTACGGCGAGGCCGAGGTGCCGGACGCCCCGGTCGCCCTGGTCCTGGGCACCAAGGTGGACGCCGACGGCACGCCCTCACCCGTCCTCACCGCCCGGCTGGAGATCGCGCGGCGGCTGTTCGACGCCGGCAAGGTGCGGGCGATCCTCGTGTCGGGCGACAACATGAACGCCGACTACAACGAGCCCGCCGCGATGCGGAACTGGCTGGTGCAGCGGGGTGTGCCAGCGCACAAGGTGGTGCCGGACTACGCCGGCTTCGACACGTACGACTCGTGTGCGCGCGCTGAGCGGATCTTCGGGGTGCGGCGAGCCACTGTGGTGACCCAGTCCTTCCACCTGCCGCGCGCCGTGGCGCTGTGCCGGCGCCTCGGCATCGACGCCAACGGTGTGGGCGACGACAGCGCGAAGCGGTACGCCCAGACGTGGTGGTTCAGTTCGTCCCGGGAGAACGGCGCGTGCCTGAAGGCCGCGCTGGAGCTGCTCTCCGGTCGGGACCCGGCGCACCTCGGCCGCCGGGAGACGGGCGTCGACGACGCGTTGCGCGTCGACTGAGGGAGGTCACGAGCGTGGTGGTGCGGCGCTGTCGCGGACGATGAGTTCCGTGGCGAGTTCGACCCGAGGGCTCTCGGTCCTCTCGCCGCCGGCGAGGCGTAGCACGGTCCGCGCGGCCAGCATGCCCATCTCGGCCAGGGGTTGCCGGACGGTGGTCAGCGGTGGCGAGCACCAGCGCACCTCCGGCAGGTCGTCGAAGCCGACCACGCTGACGTCGTCGGGCACCCGCAGACCCCGTTTGCGGACCGCCTCGTAGACGCCGAGCGCCATCTGATCGCTGGAGGCGCAGATGGCGGTGGGAGGGTCGGGCAGGGTCAGCAGTTGCGTACCCGCGGTGAAGCCGGCCTCGTGGTAGAAGTTGCCGGGGCGGATCAGGGCGTCGTCGATGGGGATCCCGGCGGCGCCGAGGGCGGCCCGATAGCCGTCCATCCGGGCCCGGCTGCACATCAGGTGCGGTGGGCCGGCGATGAAGCCGATGCGGCGGTGGCCGAGGCTGATCAGGTACTGGTTGGCGCTGAGACTGCCCGCCCAGTTGGTGGCGCCGATGGTGGGTGACTCCTGCGGGTCGACCCCGGCCGGGTCGATGATGACGACCGGCAGGTGGAGCCGGCGCAGCTCGGCCTGCAACGGTGGGTTCACCATCGAGGTCACGAAGATGATTCCCTCGGTGGAGCGCGTACGCATGTTGTCGAGCCACTGCTTGGCCGAGGAGATGCGCCAGTGGATGGCCGACACGACGGTGCCGACGCCGCTGGTCTGGCCGACGTCCTCCACCCCACGGATGATCTCCACGGCCCACGGGCTGTCCAGGTCGTTGAAGACCAGGTCGATGAGGGCGGCGTCGGTACGCCGTGACGGTGAGCGGCGGCGGTAGCCGTGTCGGTTCAGTAGCGCCTCGACGCGTTCCCGGGTGTCGGGGGCGACGTCGGAGCGGCCGTTGATGACCCGGGAGACGGTGGGCACGGAGACTCCGGCCAACCGCGCGATCATGGCGATGGTGACGTTTCGGCCGTTCTCCGTGCCCACGGTCCCCCCTGCGGAGCTATGGATCTCCGAAACTTTCAATGCTTCGCCGGTAATGTCGATCGATGGCCGGCACGCTACGAGCTGTTGTCCCAGCGGTCAAGACCTCTGTCCTATTGCGAAGAGACCAGCTAGCGTAAGCAGGGCTTCCAGTGATCCGGGACCACGATTTTCCGGAAGTTCCAGACAGTCCGTCCAGAGGAGTGCTCGTGTCGACCGACATCGCTAACGTGGCGACCGCTACCCGGTCGATCCGCAATCCCGTCCTCGCCGGGTTTCACCCGGACCCGTCGATCCTGCGCGTCGACGACGACTACTACCTGGCCACCTCGACCTTCGAGTGGTATCCGGGAGTGCTGGTGCACCACTCGCGTGACCTGGTGAACTGGCGCAGCCTGGGTGGGATCATCACCGACCGGCGCCTGCTCGATCTGCGCGGCTGCGGTGACTCCAACGGGGTGTGGGCGCCAGACCTGACGTACCACGACGGTCAGTTCCACCTCGTCTACAGCGACGTGGCCAGCTTCGCCAGCGGCTACTGGGATCCGCAGAACTTCCTGGTCACCGCCGAGGACATCACCGGCCCCTGGTCCGATCCGGTGAAGCTGCACGGGCGCGGGTTCGACGCGTCGCTGTTCCACGACGACGACGGCACGACCTGGCTGCTGGGCATGAGCGCGGACTGGCGGCCCGGCCGCGACCGCTTCGGTGGCATCGAGATCCAGCAGTACGACCGGGCCGCACGCCGTCTGGTCGGCAGCCCCCGCATCCTGTTCACCGGCTCCCCGGTCGGGGTCACCGAGGGTCCGCACCTGTACCGCCACGACGGCTGGTACTGGCTGATCACCGCCGAGGGCGGCACCAGCTGGGAGCACCAGGTCACAGTGGCGCGGTCCCGGGAGCTGTTCGGACCGTACGAGGTGGACCCGGACGGGCCACTGCTCACCTCCTTCGGGCGGCCCGACCTGCGGTTGCAGAAGGCGGGTCACGGCAGCCTGGTCCACACGCAGAGCGGCGAGTGGTACCTGGCCCATCTGGTCGGCCGCCCGTACTCCCCGCTGGGCAACTGCGTGCTGGGTCGGGAGACAGCGATCCAGCGGGTCGAGTGGCCGTCGGGCGGCTGGCCGCGAATCGCCGGAGGGGTGCCCGCTGACGACGTCGTCGCACCCGACCTGCCCGCGCACCCGTGGCCGGCGGAGCCCGAGACGGACCACTTCGATGGCCCCGAGCTGGGCCGGTGCTGGTCGACGCTGCGTCGGCCGGCAGCCCCGGACTGGGTCGACCTGCACACCCGCCCGTCGTACCTGCGGGTCCACGGCGGGCAGTCGCCGGTCGGTCGACAGGCACCCAGCCTGGTCGGGCGACGCGTCGGCGCACGGGAGTGCTCGCTGGAGACCGTTGTGGAGTTCGAACCGGCCGACCACCGTCAGCTCGCCGGGATCACCGCCTACTACAACACGCTCAACTGGCACCACCTCTACCTGACCCGGGCAGACGACGGCCGGACGGTGCTGGAGCTGCTCAGCTCCGACAACGGGCGGCGCACCGCGTACCCGGAGCTGACAGTCGATGTCGACGGCGTCACCCGGGTCGGCCTGCGGGCCGTCTTCGACGGGCCGGCGGTGCGCTTCGACTACGACCTCGGCGCCGGTTGGCAGCGGCTACCGGCCGAGCTGGACGCGACCATCCTGTCCGACGAGCACGCCGCGCTGATCATCGACGGTGAGCCGGCGGCGTGGGGCTTCACCGGTGCGTTTCTCGGCCTGTGGGTGCAGGACCTGGGCGGCGACGGCGTGCACGCCGACTTCGACCTGGCCACCTACCGGGAACAGTGACCACGCGGACGGCACTCGGCGGGTGCCGTCCGCGTGCCCACTCGTCCTACCTGGCCGGGGCGGCGACCGCCCGCAGCCGGCCGAGAGTGGTGCGGAAACCGTGGCCGGACGCGGCCGGGTCCTCGGCGTTCAGGCCGTTGACGGCAATGGTCTGCGAGCGGGTCGTGGCGACGGCCTCCGCGTCGGACCCGTTCAGGTCGAACACGCCGAAGTCGCCGCTGCGCGTCCGGAACGTCGGGGCAGCCGGGTCCCGGGCGAGGTAGAGCACCACGGCCTGGCCGCCTCGAGCTTCGACATGTGCGCCATGTCCGGCTGCCGCACGGTGGCGTACCCGCGCAGCTTGCCCTTGATCGGCGAGGGCGCGACGACGTCGGTCGCCGTCCCGTCACGCCTTGCGGTCGTCGATTGACGAGGAATCGACGTACTGGTATCTGTTAATACAGTTTCCAGATGCTCGCGGGTGCCCGCCGAGGCCGAACCGTCGCGCCGGGCCACCGACCGGCTGGCGGCACGCCGCCCCTTCCCCGAGGAACACCCCATGGTTCACAAGAGAACAGCCGCCTACGTCGTGGGCACCCTGCTGATCGGCGTCGCCGCCGTCGGCTACGGCCTGCCGTCGGCGAGCGCCGCGACCGCCGGGCCGATCACCGGCCTCGGCGGTAAGTGCATCGACGTGGCTGGCGCCAGCTCGGCCAACGGCACGCCCGTCCAGCTCTACGACTGCAACGGCAGCGCGGCCCAGACGTGGACCGTCGGCAACACCGACACCTCGATCCGGGCACTCGGCAAGTGCCTCGACGTGACCGCCGCGTCGACCGCCAACGGTGCCAAGGTGCAGCTGTACGACTGCAACAACACCGGCGCGCAGAAGTGGACCGCCAGCAACGGCACGCTCGTCAACTCCGGCTCCGGCAAGTGCCTCGACGTCACCGACCGCAGCACCGCGAACGGCGCCCGGTTGCAGATCTGGACCTGCGGCGGCACCACGAACCAGCGGTGGACCCTGCCGGGCGGCGGCAGCACCCCCACGCCCACCACCCCGAGCGGGACCAACCTCGACGACCCGGCGAAGAAGAACGTCGCCATGCAACTCGTCTCGGCAGCGGAAAACTCCTCGCTCGACTGGCGCGCACAGTTCTCCTACATCGAGGACATCGGCGACGGACGCGGCTACACCGCCGGCATCATCGGCTTCTGCTCCGGCACCGGCGACATGCTCGAACTGGTCGAGGCGTACACCCGCACCAAGCCGGGCAACGTGCTCGCCGGCTACCTGCCGGCGCTGCGCAACGTCAACGGCACCCCGTCACACGCCGGCCTCGACCCCAACTTCCCCCGCGACTGGCGGACCGCGGCCACCGACTCGGTGTTCCAGGCCGCCCAGGAGGCCGAACGCGACCGGGTCTACTTCAACCCATCGGTACGCGACGGCAAGAACGACCAGGTCCGGGCACTCGGCCAGTTCGCCTACTACGACGCGGCGGTCATGCACGGGTACGAGGGCATGCGCCAGATCCGCAACCGCGCCCTGAACCGGGCCAAGCCGCCAGCCCAGGGCGGCGACGAGCGGACCTGGCTCAACGCGTTCCTCGACGAGCGGGTCGTCGAGATGAAGAAGGAAGTGGCCCACTCGGACACCTCCCGCGTCGACACCGCCCAGCGGGTGTTCCTCAACAACGGCAACTTCAACCTGAACACGCCACTGGTGTTCGCCGTCTACGGCGACCAGTTCCGCATCGGCTAGTTCGGAGCCCGCAGACGCTCAGGGCGCCGCCTCGCGGCGCCCTGAGCGGTTCTCGGGACCGGGAGCAGCCTTGCCTTGACGCTGACGACAAGGTTTAGCCTGGTCGCGACAGGCTGGTCGAGGAGGTCTGATGCTGATCGGCGAGCTGGCGGAACGAGCAGGCACGAGCACTCGAACGCTGCGCTACTACGAGGCCCACGGGTTGGTACACCCGCAGCGTTCGGCGAACGGCTACCGCGTCTACGACGAGGCGGAGCTGCGGGTCGTCCGGGAGATCCGGGCGCTGCTCGACGTCGGCTTCGGCCTCGACGACGTCCGTCCGTTCGTCGCCTGTTTGCGAGCGGGCAACACGTCCGGCGACGTCTGTCCGGATTCCGTGCTGGTGCTGCGGCGCAAGCTCGCCGAGGTCGACGACTACCTCGATCGGCTCGGAGCGGTCCGTCAGCAGTTGCACAGCCAGCTCACCCACGCAATCGCGCACCGGGAGGAACCATGTCCCAGGAGACGAGCGTCAGCTCCCTGATCACCGTCACCGACGACACGTTCGCCGAGCTGGTGCTGGCCAGCAACCGGCCCGTGGTCGTCGACTTCTGGGCGGAGTGGTGCCCGCCGTGCAAGATGATCGAGAAGAGCCTCGTCGAGCTGGCAGGGGAGTTCGGCGACCGGATGACCATCGCCAAGCTCAACTCCGACGACAACCCGCAGGCCACGCGGCGCTACGCGGTCATGTCCCTTCCGACGCTACTGGTGTTCCGTGGGGGCGAGGTCGTCGGCTCGGTCGTCGGGTCCAGGCCGAAACTCCATCTGCGGCAGAGCCTGACCATGCACGCCGGCCTGTGACCTGCCACCGCCGGTCGAGTGCCGCCTCCTGCTGTTGAGCGTGGCGACGGTGGTCCGCACGGTGGCGGCACGGGTCCCCGCCGGGCGGGTGGTGGAGACGATTGTCGATGGCGCCGACATCGGCGTCGTGATCTGCGGGTGAGCTGACCCCTGCTGCTGCGACGGTGTCCTCGACCCGTACCACAGTCCCCAACCGCCGCCTGGGAGGAGTCCAGCACCGACGAGTCCCTGACGACCAGCCGGCACATCGATCTTGGTGACTGAAAGTGTCGTACACCTGTTCTAGTGTCGGGGCATGGTCGAGGAGTTGGCGCAGGCAGACGATGCGATCGCTGCCTGCGCCGATGCCGCCGCCTGGGCCCTGCCGGAGCACGCCCTGATCGCCGCGCTCGACGCCGCGCACCGCCTCCAGCAACGCCTCGCCGCCGTCACCCTCACCCTGATTCGTGAGGTCGACGGCCGCGGCACCGCCCGCACCCACGGCGCCTCCACCACCGCTGTGTGGCTGCGCGAACGCTTGCGACTCACCATCCCCGCCGCCCGCCGCCTCGTCGACCTCGCCACCGCCCTCGACACCGGCAACCCCGGCATCCGGCGAGCCCTAGCCGACGGGCACCTCAGCCTCGACCAGGCCCGGGTCATCAGCGACACCGCCACCACCGTCCAGGCCACCGCCGGCACGCAGGCCGCCGACAAGGCCGTCAGCCTGCTCACCGACTGGGCCAGCCAGTTCGACCCCACCCACCTGCGCAAACTCGGCACCCGCATCCTCGACCACGTCGCCCCCGACATCGCCGACGCCGCCGCCCAAGCCGCCCTGGACGCCGAAGCCCGCCGCGCCGCCCGCGACCGGCACCTCACGTTGTCCGAACAGACCGACGGTCGACTGCGACTCACCGGCACCCTCGACGCCGAAACCGCCACCCTGTTCCGCGCCGCCATCGACCCACTGACCGCCCCGTCCGGACCAGACGACACCCGCCCCCCTGGGCAACGCCGCCACGACGCCCTCGCCGACATCTGCCGACTCGCCCTGCGCACCACCGAACTGCCCGAACACGGCGGCGACCCCGCCCAGATCGTCGTCACCACCAGCTACGACGCGCTGACCCGGCAACTCGGCACCGGCACCCTCGACACCGGCCTCAACCTCACACCCGAGGCCGCGCGCCGACTCGCCTGCGACGCCACCATCCTGCCCGCCGTCCTCGGCGGCGCCGGCCAGGTCCTCGACGTCGGCCGACAACGCCGTCTCATCACCGGGCCACTGCGCCGCGCCCTGGTGCTCCGCGACCGCGGCTGCGCGTTCCCCGGCTGCGACCGCCCACCCCGCTGGTGCGACGCCCACCACATCCACCACTGGGCCAACGGCGGCCCAACCAGCCTCGGCAATGCCGTCCTGCTCTGCGGCCACCACCATCGGCACGTCCACCAGGCCGACTGGGTCGTCCGGCTCGGCGACGACGGACATCCGGAGTTCATTCCACCCGCCTGGCTCGACCCCGAACAACTCCCCCGCCGCAACCACTACCACCGACGAACGTAGGGGTAGGCAGCCGAGAACGATCGTCCATGTCGGGTCGACACCGTCGCCCACCGCACACCGCCTTAGGCATCCTAGGAGGCTGGTTGGCCAGGTACCCACTGTGCAGGCCGAAGCGTCGAGCGGCGCGTCTCGGGCGCATGCCGGCTGGGTCGAGAAGAGAGCTGCTCACAACGGCTCGCGCTGACCCGCAGCAGCTCACGACCGCCTGCGACGGGCCGCAACGCCGCGTCGGCCTGCGGGCCAGGTGACGCCGTCGCAGGCCAGCAGGCGCCCGACGACCCGCAACAGCTCACGACCGCCCGCGACGGCCCACCACGACCCCGCAACGCATGCAACTGCCTACGCCGCCGGCGACGGCCCACGACGACCCGCACCGACCCGCAGCGACGGTTCGTGGGCCAACATCCACGCGCCAACGCTTCACGGACGCCAGCTCGTCGTCGTTGAGCGCGGTACCGCATGCCGTCGACGGCATCGACGCGGTCCTTGGCTACGAGCTCCGTGAACAACCCGTAGCCACAAACTTGCGTGGCGACTTGACCTCAAGCTCGGGTGAGGTCCTAGCCTCCCGGTATCGGAGGTTACGCATGAGCATGGAATTCACGGCGTGGACGTCTTTGCACCACGCGATGAACGCGCAGGAAGAACGACCGCTGTCCCGCGCCACCTTGAAGCGGATCGCGCAGTTCGCGCGGCCGCACCGGGCCCTGATCGTCAGGTTCCTGCTGTTGAGTGTGGTGACGGCGGTCCTCACGGTGGCGGCACCCGTTCTCGCCGGTCGGGTGGTCGACGCGATCGTCGACGGCGCCGACAGCGGCGTGGTGATCCGGTTGGCCGTACTGATCGCCGTGATCGCCCTCGCCGAGGCCGGGCTGGGTCTGGTGACGCGATTTCTCTCCGCCAGCATCGGTGAGGGGCTGATCGTCCAACTGCGGACGGCTGTCTTCGATCACGTTCAGCGCATGCCGGTGGCGTTCTTCACGCGGACCCGCACGGGTGCGCTGGTCAGCCGCCTGAACAACGACGTGATCGGCGCGCAGCGGGCCTTCAGCGACACCCTGTCGAGTGTGGTCGGCAACGCGGTCACGCTGATGCTGACGTTGGCCGTGATGCTCACCTTCTCCTGGCAGATCACGCTGTTGGCGCTCGTCCTGCTGCCCATTTTCGTTCTCCCGGCCCGCCGAATGGGTTCGAGGCTCGCTCAGTTGCAGCGTGAAGCGGCCGAGCACAACGCGGCCATGAGCACCCGGATGACGGAACGCTTTTCCGCACCCGGTGCCACGCTGGTCAAGCTGTACGGGCGGCCGGCCGAGGAGTCCGCCGAGTTCGCGGCGCGGGCCCGTCGGGTCCGGGACATCGGCATCCGCGCCGCGATGCTCCAGTGGGTCTTCATCACCGCGCTCACCGTCGTCGGCTCGCTGGCACTGGCCCTGGTCTACGGGCTGGGTGGTCTCTACGCCCTACGGGGCAGCCTCGACGCCGGGACGGTGGTCGCCCTAGCGCTGCTCCTGTCGCGGCTCTACGCACCGTTGACCTCACTGGCCAGTGCCCGGGTCGAGGTGATGAGCGCGCTGGTGAGCTTCGAGCGGGTGTTCGAGGTCCTCGACCTCAAGCCGCTGATCCTCGACAGGTCCGACGCCCGGCCCCTTCCGGAAGGGCCGGTCGCGGTCGAGTTCGACGGGGTCCGGTTCGGTTACCCCTCAGCGGACAAGGTGTCGCTCGCATCCCTTGAGGACGTGGCGAAGCTCGACACGCGTGGCGGTGAGGAAGTGCTGCACGGGGTGTCGTTCCGCGCCGAAGCGGGGCAGATGGTGGCGCTCGTCGGCTCCTCCGGGGCGGGCAAGTCGACTATCGCGCAGCTCGTGCCTCGCCTGTACGACGTCGAGGACGGCGCGGTGAAGCTGGCCGACGTCGACGTACGTGAACTGTCGGCCGAGTCGATCCGAACGGCGTTGGGCGTGGTGACCCAGGACGGGCACCTCTTCCACGAGAGCATCCGCGCCAACTTGGCATTCGCCCAGCCGGACGCGACCGAGGACGAGATGTGGGAGGTGCTCAGTCGGGCCCGCCTCGACGACCTGATCCGCTCACTTCCCGATGGGCTCGACACCGTCGTGGGCGAGCGCGGATACCGCCTGTCCGGCGGTGAACGGCAACGGCTCACCATCGCGCGCCTGCTGCTGGCTCGTCCGCGCGTGGTCATTCTCGACGAAGCCACAGCGCATCTCGACTCCACCTCGGAGGCGGCGGTTCAGGACGCCCTCGCCGAGGCGCTGACCGGCCGGACGAGCGTGGTCATCGCGCACCGGCTCTCCACCATCCGGGCGGCCGACCAGATCCTCGTCGTGGAGGCAGGACGCATCGTCGAACGCGGGCGACACAGTGACCTGCTCGCGGCTGGTGGCCGCTATCACGAGTTGTACAGCACCCAGTTCGCCCAGGACCAGCCGACGGTCCAGGAGCAACGCGTCGCCATCTGACGCCCGCGGTGGTCGGTCCGCTCACGAGGGACAGCCCGACCACCGCGTCGCAGCGCGCCGCCGCTCACCCCAAGGGAAGCACCCGGGGTGAGCGGCGACCGCGGTCAGTCGTTGTCGTTGTCGTCGTCGTCCTTGTCGTCGTCGTCGTCAGCGTCGTCAGCGTCGTCGGCGTCATCGGCGTCGTTGTCGTCGTCGTCGACCGGCTCCTGCTCGGCCTTGACCACCGAGCCGTTGTCCCGGTCGACGTCCACCTCGTGCTCGGTGTCGCCGACGACGATCTCGACGCTCCACACCGGTCGGCCGTTCTCCTGCTCGGCTTCGACCTCGACGATCTGACCGCCACCGGCCTTGGCGAGCGCGATCTCACCGGCGCGCTTCTCGTCGACAGCGCTACCCGCGGGCGCGCTGCCGGTCGACGGCGTACCGGTCGACGGCGTACCAGATGGGGTTCCGGCCGACGGCGAGCTGGTGACCACCGGCGCGTCGGTGGCCGTCGGCGCGACGGTCGCCGCGGCGAGTGCCGTGCCGCCGGTCCGCGAGTCGTTCGCGGCGTTGACGCCGAGCGCGACCCCGGCCACCGCCAGCACCGCCGACCCGCCGACCGACGCCAGGAGCAGATTGGTGCGCTTCATCGTGGTGTCCACCTTTCCTCGGTTGTCGACTTCGAGGATCGGCCAGATCGGGATAGCACCGCGCTGTCCAGACGCTAACGGCGGGTTAAGGCGGTCGGGGGCCGGGTCAGCCGCGCCGGTTGAGTTCCGCTTCCAGCCGCTGGACGAGCGTCTTGCGGTCCTTGCTGGCGCGCTCGTTGCGCAGCGCGGTCTTGAGCTGGCGCGTGTCGAGGCCACGGACCAGCTTGGCCGCCTCCGCGACCGACATCTCCGTCATCCGTCCGGCCGTGGTGGCGTCCCGACGCGCCCGTTTGGCCGGCCCGGTGTTGGCGACATACTGCTTGCCGGATCGGGACGCTTCGCGCTTCTTCGTGTCGGTCGCGCGCTTCTGGTTCTCCGACATCTCCTCCCATGCCTTCTTGGGCAGGTAGCGACTCGTCGTGGCGCCCTTGCGCGCACGGGTGTCGCCCTCCTTCGTCTGCCATTTCTCGTTGCCCCAGCGCTGGAGAGACTTCTGCCGCTCGTCCTTTTCGCCCAGGAATCCGCCGCCGCGCTTCTTGTACTCCTGAGTGACCAACTGTGACTTGCGCGCCGACCACTGCCCCGGCCGGCCGCCCTTGTCGGAAGCCTTGATCTCTTCCTTGATCTGCTCTCTGAGCTCGGGTTTCGTATACCGCGCCATGACTGGCAGCTACCCGGCACCGCAGGGCCTATGCGTCCCGCGGCGACGTCGCAGGCCCGAGCCGGAGCACCACCTGCGCGCCGCCTTGCGCGCCGGCCCGCAACTCCAGTCGACCGCCGGCGGCCTGCGCCGCGCGTCGGGCGATGTCCAGGCCGAGGCCGGTGGACCCGGCCGCGCTGGCGCCCCGCCGGATCGCGCCGGCGGGCATGCCCGGGCCCTCGTCGGCGACGGTGAGGACAACCTCGCCCGCCTCACGGGCCAGCCGGACGGCGAACGGCGTCCCGTCGGGGGTGTGCGCGAAGACGTTGCCGAGCAGAGCGTCCACGGCCGCCGTCAGGTTGTCGGCGGCCACACCGACGGGAAGAGGGCCGGGCGTCAGGTCGAGGGTGACGGCCCGGCCGGTGTCCTCGGCCAGCACCGACCAGAACGCGACCCGGTCGGCGACGATCGCGGCCGCGTCCGAGGAGGCCGGTTGCGCCGGTGCGTGCCGCCACCGGGCCTGCCGGATCAGCCCGGTGACCGCGCGTTCGAGCCCGTCGGCGGCGGCGGTGATCCGGGCCGCGTCGTCCGGGTCACGCAACGACTCCGCCTCCAGCCGCAACGCGGTCAGCGGCGTACGCAGCTGGTGGGACAGGTCGGCCACCTGTTCGCGCTCCTGCACCAGGAGCACCTGGATGCGGGTCGCGAGATGGTTGAGCGCGCCGGCCACCTCGCGCAGCTCGGGCGGACCGGCCGGCGTGACCCGGGCGTCCAGTTCGGCGTTGGCCAGCCGGTGTGAGACGGCCGAGAGGTCGCTGATCGGCCGGACCAGGGTGCGCGCCAGCCGGTCGGCGACCAGCAGCCCGATCAGCACGAGGATCACGCCGAGCAGCGCCAGCACCAACCAGGCCCGGGTGACCCCGGCGGTCAGCTCGTGCTGCGGCACCGCGATCCGGATCACCCCGGTGCCGTCCGCCCGGCCCTGCACGGCGATGACCACCTCCCGGCCGGCCGCCGACTCACCGGTGAGGCTCTGTCCGCGCGCGGCGAGGGCCACCGCGGGCGTACGCGGTGTCTGGGCGCCGAGCACCGTGCCGTCGGGTAGGAAGACGCTCACCGGTCGACCGGAGTCCACGGCGAGCTGCTCGACGGTGAGCCGGATGGTCGCCGCGTCGGCGGTGCCGACCACCGGCACCAGGCTCTGCGCGTCGGCGGTGGCCCGAACGGTGGCCCGGTCCTCGGCGACGGTGCGCACCAGCAGCGCCAACGGCACCAGGAACGCGATGAGGGTGAGGACGCTGACCGCGGCTACCAGCAGCGCGAGACGTGCCCTCACGGCTGCGCCGCCGGGGCTTCCAGACGCACCCCGACACCACGTACGGTGTGCAGGTAGCGAGGCTGTTGGGCGTTCTCCCCCAACTTGCGGCGCAACCAGGACAGGTGCACGTCGACGGTCTTGTCGGCGCCGCCGTACGGGATCTGCCACACCTCCGTGAGCAGCTCACGTTTGGTGACCACCTGACCCGGTCGGCCGGCGAGGTGGTGCAGCAGATCGAACTCACGGGGCGTCAGCTCGACCGCCACCCCGTCCAGGGTCACCTGCCGCGCCCGGGGGTCGACGCGGAGCCCGCCGACAACGAGCGCCGGGACCTGCCCGTCGGCGCCGGAGGGACCGCGCCGCAGCACCGCCCGGACGCGGGCGTCGAGCTGCGCCGCGGTGAACGGTTTGACCACGTAGTCGTCGGCGCCCGCGTCGAGCACCCGGACGATCTCGGTCTCGTCGTCGCGCGCCGTGGCCACGATGACCGGCACCGAGCTGACCGCGCGCAGCATCCGCAGCAGCTCACGGCCGTCCAGGTCGGGCAGGCCCAGGTCGAGCACGACGAGGTCGGGTCGGTCCTCCAACGCGTCGCGGAGCCCGGCCATCGCGGTCGAGGCCGCCGCCACCGCGTGGCCGCGTTCGCGCAGGGCCCGGATCAGCGGGGTACGGATCGTCAGGTCGTCCTCGATGAGCAACAGGCGGGCCACAGCTGGCAGGCTAACCGCTGCCACCGGCAGTGCGGCGCACGTTAACCACGCCTTAGCGAACGGATGTGCAAACGACAAGGACGGATCGGGGATAGTCAGGGGATGGGCCGTCGTTCGCTCCTCGTCGCCACCGGTTGGGTGGCCACCGCCGCCATCGCCACCCTGATCGGCCTGGGCGCGATCCGGTTGGTGGGCGAGAGCCTCACCGGCACCCCGGGCGGGGTGCGCAGCGAGGCCGAGATCGAGCGGGCGCTCGCCGCACCGGAGCCGGTGCCCACCGGCACCACGGGCACCGCCTCGGCCGGGCCGGGCACCACGGGCCCCGCCCCGAGCGCGAGCGCCGGGGCCCGTCGGGGGTTCGCCACGGACGGCGGCACGGCCGTCGCCGAGTGCGGCGTCGGCGGCGTACGCCTCGTCTCCTGGGCGCCCGCGCAGGGTTACCGGGTCCGCGACGTGGACCGGGGCCCGGACGACGACGTCGAGGTCACGTTCCAGGGGGCGACCCGGGAGTACGAGTTGAAGGTCCGCTGCATCGGCTCGGAGCCGGTGGCCGTCGCCGACGACTGACGACCTGAGAGCAGGTGAGGTGAGTGTCGCGGCGGTTCAGCGGCTCCGCAGCGCGTCCACCAACCTTCGGAGCGTCGCGCGTGCATTCTCGAGATCGCTGAGGCTGAGACCCGCTCGGTCCACGGCGGCCCGGCGGTCGGCGTCCGAGCGTTCCAGGAGGCCGGTGAGCGTGGCCAGCCCTGCTGTCGTGAGTGTCACCAGTGGCGCGCGGCGGTGATCGGGGTTGTCGTGCAACTCCACCATCCCGGCTCGGGCCAGGTCGTCGACCACTCGCTGCACGCTCTGTCGAGCGAGGCCAAGTCTGCGCGCCGCGCTCGCGACGGTGCGGGAGCCGTCGGAGAGCACGCTCATCACGTGCCATCGGGCGGCAGTCTGTCCCTCTTCTCGGGCCAGCTCCTCGCTTGAGCGCCGAGACTCGCCGGCCAGCTCGTACACGTCCGCCATCAGCAGCCGATAGGCGTCGACCCGGTCCTGCTTCCGTTCCGTCATCGGCAGCACGTTACCGAACATTGACAGTCTGGCACCAGACTGACAGCATACTGTCATGATTCTTCGACTGTGGAGCGGGTGGACGGAGCCCGCTCTCGCTGACGCCTACGAACGGTTGTTGACGCAGGACATCGCGCCCTCGATCCTTGCCCGGCGCGTGGCCGGGCTACAGGAGCTTCGGGTTCTGCGTCGTTCCCCGCAGGAGCTGGATCCCGCCAAGGGCAGCGAATTTCTCACCGCCATGACCTTCACCGACTTCGCCGCGGTGGCAGCCTTCACCGGCGGCGATCCGTCAACCTCCGTTGTCCCGCCCGCTGCCCGTGATCTGCTCGGGCGCTTCGATCGGCAGTCCCGGCACTATCTCAGCCGAGCGGTGTTCCCCGAGGGCCATGGGAGACCCCACGGTCGGGTGAGCAGTCTGCCGCTTCACTGACCCATTGGCTGCTCGCGGTCGGCGTTGCGGCCGAGGGCGACCATGCGCAGGGTCTCCTCCCGACGGCGGACGAGCAACGCCCCGGCCAGGAAGGTCACCGGCGCGACGAGCACCAGCATCGCCCACTGCGCCGGCACCAGGGGGACGACGTGTCCCATGTGCATGGTCGAGGTGACCCAACCGGCGAGGGCACTGTCGATCACCAGGGCGAGGGCCGCCACCGGCAGGAGCATGACGACGACCCGTCGGCGTACCTCCGGAGTGAGCGTGGCTACCGCGATCACCATGGCCGACGCGGCGGCCGCCAGGCCCGCGACGTAGAGCCAGAGGACCAGCTCACTGCTCGCCTCGATGTCGTAGAAGACCTGATAGGACGTTCCGCCGACGAATACGAATGCGGGACTGGTCACCCGGTTTGTCACCAGCAGCGCGACGATCGCGGCCGGTGCGAGCAGCAGGGCCAGCAGTCGGCGTACGCCCAGCAGCGTGATCGCCCGGCGGCGCGGCGCCGGCACGGTGAGCGCGGCGGCTACCACCACGGCGAGGGCGAGCTGCGGCAGCGTGTCCACCACGTAGGTCGGGTTGTCACTGGTCTGCGGGGCGACCAGCGCGCCCCAACCGAGCACGCCGGCCCAGGCCAGACCGGCGGCGACCCAACGCCATCCGACCAGCACCGTGGCGCAGACACCCGCCCAGCCGGCGACGCGCAACCAGTCGACGAGATCCGGGCTGCTCGACCCGAACGCGGGCGGCATCTTCGGCGCGAGGACGAGCTGGTCGAGCAGCGCCTTTCCGGCGAGGGCCAGCAGAACGACCCCGACCAGCAGGCCGGTCACCGTCGCCGCGTCCGCCCAGCTTGGCTCGGTGAACCCCCGTGCGCCCACCCGCAACCGCGCCCGCAACCCGGCGCCGACCAGATTCCGCACGTCGGCGGCGGCGGGTCGTCGCTGGCCCGGCCGCGCGCCGGCGAGGAGCACGGCCAACATCTCGTCCTCGTACACCCGACGGTGTTCCCACGGATAGGCGGCCAGCAGCCGCCGGTAGCGGCGCTCCAGATCGTCGCTGCTCACGCCGCTCCCCCGTCAGTCAGGAGGCCACTGCGGCGCAGCCGCACCCGAGCGGCGTCCGCGTTGTGTCGGAGGCGGGACGCCTCCTCGGTGAGCCGCCGCGCGCCCAGGGCGGTGAGGCGGTAGTAGCGGCGCAGCCGCGACTGCACCACCTCTTCGCGCTCGACCTCGATGAGGCCGTCGGCGCGGAGCCGGTCGAGGACGGCGTAGAGGGTGCCGGCGCGTAGGCGCACCCGTCCGTCGGAGATGCGCAGCACGTCCTCGATGACGGCGTACCCGTGCATGGGCGCCTCCGCCAGCGCGGTGAGCACCAGGAACGTCGGTTCCCGCAGTGGAGACTCAGCCATGCCAGGAAGCATATACCGATAGCCGGTATATGCAAGGACGGCGAGAGCTGGGGGACGAACGCGGCCGGCACGAAGATCCGCAGTCGGTGGAAGCATCGCTCCAGCAGTGACGTGAAGCGTCGGATGACGTGTTGCGGTGCTCCATCCGGCCGGGTGTCTCGCATCCGGATCAGTGCGGTGGTCGGGCTGGCGTTCGCCGACTGACGACTCTCACTGGCGCCGGAAGCACTCGGAGGGCAGGCGGCGGAAGTCTCGTGTTCTCTCTCGCTGACGTACCGGGTGCGCAAGTTCCGAGCGGACGCTTCTCCAGCGTTTGATCCGCTTGTCAGCTAGCGGGCAAGGCGATGGTGTCCAGCCAGGCGCTGAGGGCGGGCGCGACGGCATGGAGGTCAGGGCCGTTGACCGTTTCGCTGGCGGCGGCACGAGCTTCGGGGGTCGCGTTGAATGCGATGGCACAGCCGACCACGCCGAACAGCGGTACATCCGAGCGCCCGTCACCGATGGCCGCGCAGTGCCGGAGTTCGACGCCCAGCTCGCTGGCCATCCTGATGGCGAAATCGCGCTTGGCCTGCTCGTCGAACTGCTCGGCGACCTCGCCGCTGTAGCGGCCGTCGACTATGTGCAAGCGCGGTCCGCACGCTCGGTCGAAGCCGAAGCGGCTGCACAGGTAGGCGCCGACGAAGTCCCACGCCAGCGTGGTCAGTACCGGTACGAGCGAATGGGCCCGGCACCACGAAACCGTCTCCGCAATGCCGTCCACCAGTGGCAACGACTCCAGAAAAGCCTGTGCTTCAGCGGGTGTCCTGCTTGCCCACCCACGAGCTTCGAGCACGCACGCCTCGTCACTTCTCAAGGTGCCAGCTGCGTAGCCGGCTTGTATTTGTGCGATCTCCTTGGCATTGCCGACGAGCTCGGCGAGGTGCTGGCCGCTACTGGTCGGCGTCAGCGTTCCATCGACATCAAAGAACGCCGCTCCACGGATCATGGCCGAGACAGTACCCGTCAGACGTGGGCTCCCGGGCAGTCACCTCATGCTGGCGGCTGCCAAGCGCAGGGGCCGCGAGCGCATCAGACCCCTTGAGCGGCATCGCATCCACTGATCCACGGCATCAGCTTCCCTGCGCCGCATCAGCTCCGCTCAGCCAGGAGTTACCGGAATAGCGACGACAGCTCGGGGTCAAGCTGGAGACCGATGACCTACGCCAGTACGGCGCGGCGTACGCGACGCTGGCCGTTGCACAGGAGTCGTACGACTCCGCGACGCCGTGGAGGACGCAGCCAACAAGCTCGATGGCCCAGATGACTCCGACGCCGGCACGAGCCTGTACTACATCTCCGACTGGCTTTAGGACGAACGGCCGTTCGTCAACTGGTGCCCGCCTCGCCGATCATGGGATTGTGGTGGGCGACAAAGCGCCCGTAAAACCCCAAGCCAGGCACCACCGCTCCATGATCGCAGAGCCCGAACCGATCCTGCTCCGCGATCTTGCATTTTCTGTCCCGACGCAAGGGGCACATCCACCCATATCAACAACAGAAACCGCAAGATCGACGCGGTCCTCTTGCTCGCCACACGTTGATCTACCACCAGTCCTTCTCCAGCAGAGGGTGACCCGCCGACCACAGCCCTAACGCAACGGCGTTGAGGAGTATTTGTCAGACGGCCCTCGGAGCTACTGAACATCACGTGATCGAGGCGAGCCCGCCCCCACCGCCCAATCGAGGGTGGGGGCGGACTCAGGTGGTGGTTCAGCTGGCGTACGCCTCCAACTCCCAGAGTGAGTGGCCGTATCCGGTGCCCCGGGCCGTGCCGTAGATCCGCAGGTAGCGGCCGTTGGCACCGAGGGCGGTGTGCTCGTCCACGCCGCCGTCGGCCCCGGTCACCGTCTTCACTGTGGTCCAGGTGGTGCCGTCAATCGAGGTCTGGATCTGGTACGCGCTGCTGTACGCCGCCTCCCAGCTCAGCTTGACCCGGCCGATCGCGGTGGCGCTGCCGAGGTCCACGCGGATCCACTGCGGGTCGGAGAACGTGCTCGACCAGCGGGTGGTGAGGCTGCCGTCCACCGCCTGGGCGCCGGACACGTCGGCCCCCTCGTTGCTGGACGTCGACGTGGGCTTGTTCAGCAGCAGGTTGCCGCCCGTCGGCGTTCCGGTGCCTCCGTACACCTCGAACTCGAACAGCGAGTAGCCCCAGGCGGTCCCCCGGGCCGTGCCGAGCAACCGGATGTACCGGCCGGACCCGCTGAGCCCGGTCAGGTCGTCCACCCCGCCGTCACCACCGGTCACCGTACGGATCGTGGTGAAGGTGACCCCGTCCGGTGAGGTCTGGATCTGGTATCCGCTGCCGTACGCCGCCTCCCAGGTCAGCTTGACCCGGTTGATGGCGTACGTGGCGCCGAGGTCCACGTCGATCCACTGTGGGTCACCGAAGGCGCTGCCCCACCGGGTACCGGCCACGCCGTCGAACGCGTTGGCCGCTGTGAACGCGCCCTCGAAGCTGGACGCGCGCGCCGGCTTGCCCCTGGCCAGGTTGGCGCCCGGCTCGGGATCCGGGTCCGGGTCCGGGTCAGGTCCGGGACCGCCGGGACTGGTGGAGAGAGTGAACTCGTCGATGTCGAAGTACGGGCCGGTGCCCTTGAAGACCAGGAACAGGGTCCGGGTGCCGGTCGGGGCGGTGACCCCACCGGTCACAGTGGCGAAGTTGGCGTACCCACCGGTCGGCACCACGGTGGCCGAACCGACCAGCGGCCCGGTGGGCGAGTCGACCCGCAGCTCCAACGTGCCGCCACCGCCGGCCGGCGCGCCGACCCGGGCGCTGAACGACTGGACGCCGGTCAGGTTGTACGGGCGGAACGAGATCCAGTCGTTGTTGTCGATGTAGCCGACCGCCGCGCCGCCGTGCCCTGCCGCCCCGGCGACGACCTGGACGCCGGACGAGTCACCGAAGTGCTCGGCCTGGCGTACCCGAGGTTGCAGCACCGCCTGGGTGTGCGTGGTCAGGGCGGGCTGGCCGCCTCCACCCAGGTCGGTGTACTCGGCGTCGATGATGCCGAAGATGTTCGCCGCCGTGTCGTGCTCGCCGTCGGCCGAGGTCTGGATGACCCCGGTGCAGCCCTGCACGCTGCCGAGCTGGTGGCCGTGCGAGTCGTGGCCGAGGACGTAGTTCACCTTGACCCGGGCACAGTTGATCGCGCCGTCCTGGGCGTCGCTGACGGTGACGGAGAACGGCACGGCGTCCCCGAAACTGAAGGTCTGCCCGTTCAACGGGGTGTTGACGGTGACCACCGGGGCACTGTTGCCGACCGTGACGACCACGCTCGCGGTGGCCGTCTTGCCGGTGGTGTCCCGGACCGTCAACGTCGGGCTGCGGGTCCCGTTGGTGGTGTACGTGAAGCTCGGGTTCGGCGCTGTCGAGTCGGTGGTGCCGTTGTTGTCGAAGTCCCAGGCGTAGGTGAACGGGTCGCCGTCCGGGTCGAGGGTGCCGGCCGAGGAGAAGGCCACTGTCAGCGGCGCGGTGCCGCTGGTCGGGGTGGCGGACACCTTGGCGATGGGTGCTCTGCCCTCACGGGCGTACTCGATGCGGTAGAGCGCCGAGTTGGCGTCGCCGTTGAACCAGCCGGTGCCGTAGTCGAGCACGTAGAGCGCGCCGTCCGGGCCGAACTCCATGTCCATGACCTGGGTGCCGGTCCACGGGAACGGGTTGATCTTCAGTGGTTGGCCGGACGAGTCGAGCTTGATGTTCTTGATCCAGCGGCGACCGAACTCACCGGCGAAGTAGGTCCCGTCGTAGTACTCGGGGAACGCCACGGGCGAGGTGTTGTTCGGGTCGTACCGGTAGACCGGCCCGCCCATCGGCGACAGGCCACCGCCGGTGAACTCCGGCGGCGAGCCGGAGCCGCCGTACGGCAACCAGGCCGAGACGGCCGGCGGCAGCTGGGTGATGCCGGTGTTGTTCGGCGAGTTGTTCACCGGCCCGCCGGCGCAGTTGAACTTCGCCCCGGACGGCCCGGACGGGAAGGTGTAGTCGTTGTAGGCGTCGTTGCGGGCGGTGCAGTACGGCCAGCCGTAGAAGCCGGGCCGGTCGATGCGGGCGAACTCGACGTTGCCCGCCGGCCCCCGGTTCGGGTCGGCGGTGCCCGCGTCGGGGCCGTAGTCACCGAGGTAGACGATGCCGGTGGCCTTGTCCACGCTCATCCGGAACGGGTTGCGGAAGCCCATCGCGTAGACCTCCGGGCGGGTCCGTGCGGTGCCCGGGGCGAACATGTTGCCGGCCGGGATGGTGTAGCCGCCGGCCGCGCTCGGCTTGATCCGCAGCACCTTGCCGCGCAGGTCGTTGCTGTTCGCCGAGGTGCGCTGCGCGTCGAAGGCCGGATTGCGCCCGGCTCGCTCGTCGATCGGGGTGAAGCCGGCCGAGTCGAACGGGTTGGTGTCGTCACCGGTGGACAGGTAGAGGTTGCCGGCCGCGTCGAAGTCCATGTCACCGCCGACGTGGCAGCACATGCCCCGGCTGGTCGGCACGTTGAGGATCAACGTCTCGCTGGCCAGGTTGATGGTGTTGTCCGCGTTGACGGTGAACCGGGCCAGCCGGTTGACGCCCTCCCAGACGGCGAATTCGGCCGGGGTGCCGGTGGCCGGCGCACCGCCGCCCGGGGTGCTCAGTGGTGGGGCGAAGTACGCGTACACCCAGCGGTTGGTGGCGAAGTTCGGGTCGGCCTTGATGCCCTGCAGACCCTCCTCGTCGCCGGTGTAGACCGGCAGGGTGGCGGCGATCTTGGTGTTGCCGGCGGCGTCGGTGTGCCGGATCACGCCGTTGCGGGAGGTGTGCAGCACGCCCCGGTCCGGCAGGACGGTGAGGCTCATCGGCTCACCGGTCTCGGCCGCGCCCTTGGCCAGCTCCACCTGCTGGAAGCTGCTGGTGACGGTGGGGCCACAGTCGGCGTCGACGGCGCCGGCGGCCGTCCGGATGCCGCCGAGCAGGTGCTGACGGAAGTTCGCCTCGCTGTACGACGCGTCGGTGTGCCCCAGGCCGGTGTACCAGGCTCGGCCGCCGGAGTAGTTCTGGCACCAGGAGATCGGGTGGTCGGCGCCCATGCTCCCGCCGGTGTAGGTGCTCTCGTCCAGGGTGGCCAGCACGTGCGCGTTGCCGCGGGGGTTGGTGCGGTAGTTGTACAACTCGTCGAACCGGCTCCACCGCTGCGGCAGCGTCGCGGTGGACGGGTGCACCTGGTCGGCGACCTTCACTGTGACGTTCTGCTCGGCCGGGTGCGAGGCGAAGTACGCCCCGACCAGTCCCCCGTACCACTGCCAGTCGTACTCGGTGTCGGAGGCGGAGTGCACGCCCACGTACCCACCGCCGCCGGTGATGTAGCGCTCGAACGCGGCCTGCTGGGCGGCGTTGAGCACGTCGCCGGTGGTGGAGAGCCAGATCACCGCGGCGAACCGGTCCAGGTTGGCGTCGGTGAACTGGGCGGCGTCCTCGGTGGCCTCGACGGTGAAGCCGTTGGCCGCACCGAGCTGCTGGATCGCGGCGATGCCCGGGGTGATGGATCCGTGCCGGAACCCGGCGGTCTTGCTGAAGACCAGCACGGTGAACGGTGCGGCGCTGGCCGTGGGTGGCGAGGCGACGATGCCGCCGGCCACGAGGATCGCGCTCAGCGCGAGGCCGAGCCACGATCTCAGGGATCTGCGCACAGTGGGGTCCTTTCGCGGTGCGAGGGACGGCGTGCGCCGATCACGCCTAGCGGTGGTGGGACGAGACATGTGAATGCATCGTTGCGTCCGGATCACGGGCGCGTCAAGCACTCTCCCACCATCCGTGAGAGCGTTATCTCCGCAGGTCAGGGGCGACCGTGTGAAGTGAGATCGAATAACGGTTTTCGGGCCGCGATCCACCAGCGGAGGGCCCCGGCGCAGGTGCCCGCACTCGGGGCCCCTCCCAACCCTCGGTCAGCGCGAGTAGTACTCGACGACGAGTTGCTCGGCGCAGACCACCGGGACCTCCGAGCGGAGCGGGAGCCGGGTCAGCCGAGCGGTCAGGCCGGGCAGGCTCACCTCAAGGTAGGGCGCGAGACGTTCCGGGGCGTGCGCCCCGGCCGCCGCCACGACGAACGGCGCCTTGCCCCGACTGCGCTGCGCCACCTCGATGACGTCACCGGGTTGCAGCCGCGCGGACGGCCGGTCCAGGCGACGGCCGTTCACAGTGACGTGCTGATGGGTGACGACCTGGCGGGCCTGGTAGATGGTGCGGGCGAAGCCGGCTCGCAGCACCAGCGCGTCCAGCCGACTCTCCAGCTCGACGATCAGTTCCTCACCGGTCTTGCCGGGCCGGCGCACGGCCCGGTCGAACGCGCGCCGGAGCTGCCCCTCGTGCAGGTCGTACTGCGCCTTGAGCCGCTGCTTCTCCAGCAGCCGGACCTTGTAGTCGCTGGTGGTGCGTCGGGCCCGGCCGTGCTGCCCCGGCGGGAACGGACGGCGTTCGAAGTAGCGCACGCACTTCGGGGTCAACGCGATGCCCAGGGCACGGGAACGCTTGACCTTGGGACGGGTCTGATTCATGCTTCGCCTCTCAAGTAAGGTAAGGCTAACCTTATTAGGAGATGATCGCCTTGAGCAAGCCCTCGACCAGCACGGCGGACTCCACTGACGACGCGGGTGTCCGAATCCGATCGATGCTCGTCGCCGCCGACTCCCTCACCCTGCACATCCCGGGCGTCGAGGCCTACGTCGTCGGACGACACCTCGTGACGAGCGACGGGCGGCTGCGGATCGACCTACCGGTCGGCTGCCACCTGGTCGAACACCTCGCGCACCAGCGGGAGACCGTCGCGATGGTCGAGGTGACCGACCTGGCGCCCACCCCGGTCCGCGACCGGGTGCGCGGGCGCGCCACGCTCACTGGCTGGCTGACGACCGGGGCCGCTACGGCCGGGAGCGATCAGGAGCTGGTGACTGTCCTCGACCTCGCCACCGCCGAACTGACCGTCGACGGCCGCACCACATGCGTCGACCCGGACGAGTTCGCGACCGCCCAACCCGACCCGATGGCTGCCGTCGAGGCGGATCTGTTGTGCCACCTCGACCACCACCACCCGCACACCGTCGAAGGGCTGAGCCGGCTGATACCCGCCCGCCACCTTCAGGGCGTCCGCCAGGTCCGGCCGGTACGCCTGGACCGCCACGGTGTCGTACTCCGGTTGGAGCTGAGCACTGGTGACCGGGACGTCCGGCTGACCTTCCGGGCGCCACTGCGGCATCCGGCCGAACTCGGCGCGCGGGTCGAGGAACTGCTTCGGCACGCGCGCGGCTGCCGGGCCCGGCACGCCCGCTGACGATCGCCGCCCTCGTCGGCGGTTAGGCAAGGCTGGCCTATGCAAAACATCCCCAAAAGAGACGGCTGATAGGGAGTTGTCCCGTCGAGGCCGGGTATCACGGTGACCCGGCACCACCGACGGAAGCGAGATCGCCATGACCGACATGCTGGAGATGCCGCGGGTACACGAGTGCACAGTCACCGACTGCGGCTACAACCACGACGGCTGCCACGCGTTCGCCATCACCATCGGGCAGCAGAACGCCAGCTGCGCCACGTTCATCGACACCTCGGCGAAGGGCGGGCTGGACCGCGTCATCGCGCAGGTCGGTGCCTGCAAGCGAGACGACTGCCAGCACAACGCCGAGTTGGAGTGCCACGCGCCGTCCATCCGGGTGGGTCCGGGTCAGGACATCGCGGACTGTCAGACGTACGAACCGCGCTGATCCCGGCGCGACGCCAGTGAGGGACGGCCGCCACGGTCGTCCCTCATCCGCGTCCGAGGCCCGCTACGCGGGGACGACCATCGGCGTGCCGGCGATCGGGTCGGGTACGACGAGACAGCTGAGACCGAACACCTGCTCGACGAGGTCGCCGGTGACCACGTCGACCGGCGCCCCCTCGGCGACTATCGCACCGCCGGACATCGCGATGAGGTGGTCGCAGTAACGGCAGGCGAGGTTGAGATCGTGCATGACGATGACGATGGTCTTGCCGGACTCCGCGTTCAGTTTCCGCAGCAGCCGCAGCAGCTCGACCTGGTGGTTGATGTCCAGGTAGGTGGTGGGTTCGTCGAGCAGCAGCAGGTCGGTGTCCTGTGCCAGGGCCATGGCGACCCAGACCCGCTGGCGTTGGCCACCGGACAACTCCCGGATCGGACGGTCGATCAGATCAGCGGTGCCGGTGGCGTCGAGAGCCCGGGCGACGGCGTCGTGGTCGTCGTTGCTCCACCGTCGAAACCACCCCTGATGGGGGTAGCGACCACGGGCCACCAGGTCGGCGACGGTGATGCCGTCGGGCGCGACGGGAGTCTGCGGGAGCAGCCCGAGCACCTTGGCCACGTCGACGTTGCGCAGGTCAGCGAGGGGTTTGTCGTCGAGAAAGACGGCGCCGTCGCGCGGTGCCAGCAGTCGGGCCAGGCCGCGGAGCAGGGTGGACTTGCCGCAGGCGTTGGCGCCGACGATCGCGGTGACCTTGCCGTCGAGCACTGCGACGTCGAGGTGGTCGACGACGGTCCGGTCGTCGTAGCCGAGGGTGAGGCCCTCGGCGCGTAGTCGGGTCATCCACCCGCTCCTTGTCGGTTGGTAGTGGCCAGCAGCCACAGCAGGTAGGGCGCGCCGACCGCACCCGTCACCACACCGGTGGGCAACGGTGTGGGCAGCACGTGCACGGCGACGAGATCGGCGCTGAGCAGCAGCGCGGCGCCGACCAGGGCGGCGGGCAGGACGCCCTGGCCCGCGGGGCCGAGGAGTCGGTTGGCGATCGGCCCGGCCACCAGGGCGACGAAGGCGATCGGACCCGCCACCGACACCGCCAGGGCCACCAGCACGACGGCGGTGCCGAGCAGCCCGGCCCGGCTGAGCTCGGCCCGGACACCCAGCATCCGGGCGGCGTCGTCACCGAGTGCGAGGGCGCTCAGTGGCCGTTGCAGCAACGTGGCGACCGGCAGCAGGACGATCAGGGCACCGGTGAGCACCCACAGCTCCGTGGTGCTGGCCTGCCCGACCGACCCGATAAGCCAGTGCATGGCCTGGCGGGCCTCGAAGAGCTGCGCCCGGCTGAGCACGTAGCCGACCAGGCCCTCGAAGAAGAGCGCCACCCCGATGCCGATGAGGATGAAGCGGTAGCCGCTGACGCCGTCGCGCCAGGCCAGCAGGTACATCGCCAGGGCGGCGGCGACCGCGCCACCGAGGGCGAGACCGCTGACGACGAGCCCGCCGGCCTGGAGGAGCACGATCCCGGTGACGGCCGCCAGCCCTGCCCCCGAGGTGATCCCCACGAAGTCCGGGGACGCGAGGGGGTTGCGCAGCAACTGTTGGAAGATCGTCCCGGACGCGCCGAGGGCGAGCCCGACAGTCACGGCGGCGGCGGCGGTCGGCAGCCGCAGGCCACGGACGACGAAGTCGACGCTGGGATTGTCGGACAGGTGCAGGACCGAGGCGATCACCTCGGCGGCGCCGATGCGGAAGCTGCCCACCATCATGGTGAGCACGAAGAGGGCGGTGACCGTCACGGTCAGGGCACAGGTCACCACGACGGACCGGCCGGCTCGACGCCTCCGGTTGGCGCGCAGCGCCGCTGCCGTGCCCGACGGGGCGGAGCGACGGTCGCTCGTTGTCGTTGTCGTCACCATCTTCAGACCTCCGACAACCGGCCGTAGCGCACGATCGCGATGAACGCGGGCGCGCCGATCAGCCCGAGGATCACGCCGACCTGAACCTCGTCGGGGGCGGCGGCCATCCGTCCGAGCACGTCGGCGAGGAGCAGGACGATGGGCGCCAGCAGCATCGAGTACGGCAGGATCCAGCGGTAGTCGGGGCCGCAGATGAACCGCGCCAGGTGCGGTACGACGAGCCCGACGAAGACGATCGGTCCGCAGGCCGCGGTGGCGGCGCCGGCGAGGATCGCGACCACGGCGAAGGCGGCCACGCGGGTACGGGTCACGTCCTGGCCGAGGCCACGCGCGACGTCCTCGCCGAGCGCGAGGCCGTTGATGGCCCGCCCGAAGCCCAACGACGCGGCGAGGCCGATCAGCAGGAACGGCGCGACCCCGGTCAGGATCGGGGTGTACCGACCGGCGAGCGACCCCACCTGCCAGAACCGCAGCTCGTTGAGGGCGTCCACGTTCGTCATCACGATCCCGCTGGTCACCGAGGCCAGGCCGGCGGTGACCGCCGCGCCCGCCAGGGCCAGCTTCACCGGGGTGGCGCCCTCCCGGCCGAGCGAGGCGACCGCGTACACGAGGGCCAGCGCCGCGATCGCGCCGGCGAAGGCGAACCAGACGTAGACGCCGACGCCACGCACCCCGAGCACAGTGATGGCCAGGACCACGAACGCGGCGGCGCCGGAGTTGATGCCCAGGATCCCCGCGTCCGCCAGAGGGTTGCGGGTGACGCCCTGCAGGATCGCCCCGGCCACCCCGAGCGCGGCGCCGACCAGGATGCCGAGCAGCGTGCGGGGTACGCGCATCTCCAGCGTGACGGTGCTGCTGATCGGCCCGTCGCTGTCGAGGCTGAACAGGGCGTGCAGCACCTCGGAGAGCCCGATCGAACGCGAGCCCATTGTCACGCTCAGGAAGCCGACGAGGGCGAGGACCGCGCAGAGGACGGCGAGCCCCGGCCCGAGGGCAGAGGCTCGCCGCACGCCTCCCGTCGAGGTGCGCGTCCCGATCTGGTTAGTTGCCGACATTCGGATCAGCGGCCTTGACCGCCTGGGTCAGCTTGTCCAGCTCGGTGGCGAAGTCCCCGTACGTGTGCAGCCAGAACGCCGGCCAGGAGACGGTGGCACCGACCTTGGCAGCCTTGATCTTGGACCAGGTCGGCTGCTTCGTGGTCCACTCGGCGTTGGCGGTGGGCGTGAAGGATCGGCCGTCCCACAGGATCAGGTCCGGCTGGTACTTGTCGGCGTTCTCCCAGCTGAGGTTCTCCCAGTACGGGAAGGCCGGGTCCGGGCTGGCCGGGTTGATCACCTTCAGGCCCCAGGTCTGCAGGTCCAGCAGCTCGGGCGCGTACTCGGGGTTCGCGACGTAGACCTTCTCCGTCGAGGGCGACATCGCCGCGACCGTCAGGTCCGGCTTGGCCGAGGTGGCCGCCTTGAACGCGGTCACCGCGTCCTCGAAGCGCTTCTTGTTCGCCGCGATCTGCGGGCTGGCCACGTCGGCGCCGAGGCTCTCGGCGAGGTCCTCGTACCCCTCGGCCAGCGCGACGATCGACTTGCCCTGCGTGACACCGACGACGGGAGCCAGTTCGGCGAGCTTCTTGCTCTTCTCGTCGACGCCCTCCTCCATGCCGCTGTGCGCCTTCTCGGCCGGCCACCAGTCGCCGACGATCAGATCGGGACGTAGCGCGGCGGCCTTCTCCACGTCGATCTTGCCCCACTCCTCGCCGAGGATCTGGATCCCGGTGAGGTCGAGGTTCTTCAGGTTCGGGTCGGTCTTGACCGACTCGTCGGCGTAGACGCCGACCGGCTTGATGCCGAAGGACATGAGCGCCGCGGCCTCGCCGGCGTGCGCGATGATCCGCGTCGGTGTCTTGTCGGCCTTGACGACCTTGCCCGAGCCGTCGTTGAAAGACCAGGGACCGGAGGCGGTGGCAGCGGCGGCGGTGTCACCGGTGCCCGTGTCGTTGCCACAACCGGTGAGCCCGCCGAGCACGGCGCTCAGCGCCGCGACGGCCAGGACCGGACGCCATGAATGCATGGTGAAGTTCCCGATCTTTCGAAGAGAAGCGAGCCATCCGGCCCGAAAGTTAGGTTAGGCTAACCAACACTTCCGGTTTTGGCCAACGCCGGGTGCCCCCCACCTCGAAAGACAGCCGCGAAAACGGCGATCGGACGCTCAGCGCCCGCCCGCGGCCAGCTCAGCGATCATCCCCTCGCAACTGCGGACGACGACCTGAGCGCCGCGCCGCTGCGCCAGCGGGAGCAGAGGATCCTCCGCCCGGTCCCGCCACCGCCACTGCGCGTCGGAGGCGACCTCCCAGAGCTGCCGCACGTCGGCCTCATGCTCGACACCGAGTCGAGCCGCGAGGCCCACCCCGTCGCCGCCGACCAGCCGTTGCGCCTCGGCGGCCAACTCCGCGTCGAACCCCAGCCGGGTGTTCCGCAGTGCCACCAGCAGGCGCAGCTCCCGGAACTCGTGCGCACCGGCGAGGATCTGCTCCACCGCGCCGACCAGCTCGGCGGAGCCCCGGGTGGGCTCGGCCCGCAGCAGCGCCTCCACAGCGGCCAGCGCGGACCGCGCCTTCAGCGCGTCGCGGCGATCGATGAAACAACGCGTCACCGACTCGCGCAGCTCGGTGAGACCGCTGCGACGAATCAACTCCGCGGAGAGCTTCACCCGGCTGTCGAACCCGCTGCGCACCAGCGTGGCCGCCAGCCGGACACCGAAGACCCCGAACCGGCCCAGCAGCGCGGCGCGCACCTCGGTGTCCAGCCGTACCGGCAGCTCGCCACGGAGGAAGCGGTCGGCGGAGATGAGGTGGGTGTCCAGCTCCGCCCGGGGCACCTGAGCCACTGTCGCGAGCGCGGCGAAGTCGGACTCACCGAGCATCCGGCCGGCCAGGCCGATCATGCCGCTGCACGCCACGACGTTCACGCTCAGCGCGTTCACCCTCGGGTCGCGGTAGTGCCGGCGGGCGAGCTGGCGGGCCGTGAGCAGACCGTCGATCCGGCCGCCGCCGGTCTCGTCGGCGCGGGACAACACCATGATCACGTTGACCGGGGCGGACTGTCCGACGGCACTGTCCCGTGCGGACTCCAGCACCCGCAGGTCGCTGTCGCGACCGTCGCGGGTCAGGTACAACACCGCGTCCGAGTCGCGCAACACCCGCTCCAACACCGGCGCCCGGCCCTGCTCGGCGCCGCCGGTGACCGCCGGGGTGTCGATCAGCGTGATCTGCCGCAGCGCCCGCGTCGGCCACCGCACCACGATGTCCCGCACCTCCCCCGCACCCCAGCCCAGATCCACCCGCAGCCCGGTCGCCGACTTCACCACTGCCAACTCCTGCGGTGGCTGCCCGACCGGGTAGGCGGTGGCACGCGGCGCGGCCCCGTCCTCGTACCAGGTGAA
This sequence comes from Micromonospora salmantinae, assembly GCF_022230905.1. Taxonomy (NCBI): domain Bacteria; kingdom Bacillati; phylum Actinomycetota; class Actinomycetes; order Micromonosporales; family Micromonosporaceae; genus Micromonospora; species Micromonospora salmantinae. The sequence continues at coordinate 264,555 of NZ_JAKKFG010000023.1, read as the reverse complement.
GGCCCCGTCGGCCCGCTCGACCGGCGCGACCTCCTCGCCCATCAACGCGTTGAGCACAGTCGACTTACCCGATCGCCACGGGCCGACGACGGCGATCCGCAGTGGCTGCTCCAACCGGGCCACCTGTTGCCGAAGCTCGGCGACGGCCCGGGGATTGTCCTGGTACAGCTCGATGGCCTGGTGCAGCAACCCCCACGCCGCCTCGTCCAGACGCACCCCCACCGTCATGCCTGCGGCTCCAGCAGGAGCGGGGCGGACCGGGCACCGGTCAACTGCTGAGCCTGCTCGTACACCGCCGCCAACCGGGTCATCTTCAACCGGATCTCGCGCTGCCGCTGCTCGCGCACTGAGGCATCGGTGTCGGCCTCCTGCTTCGCGCTGCGGAACGACTGCACGATGGCCTCCTGGAGCTCCTCGGTCAGCCCGGTGAAGTGGTCGCGCAGCATCCGCTGCACCTGCCGGGCGGCGTCGCGGCAGTCTCGGATGATCCGGACGAAGAAGTCGTCGACATGCCGCTGGATGGCCGTCTTGACCGTCGCCTGCCGACGACGGAGCAACTGCTTGCTCTCGTCACGGATGCTCTTGCCGCCGAAGAGCGCCCCGATGCCGACCGAGACCGGATTGATCATCGGCATGCCGGCCAGGGTGGTCGCCAGACCGAACATCAGCATGCCGCCGTACGAGCCCTTCATGCCGGTGAACAGCTTCTGGCCGGTGGTGAACCGGTCGATCGTCGGCCGTTGCAGCTCGGGCAGTCGCTCGCCGATGTCGTCCGGCATCGTCATCGACCAGGGCGGCAACACGTCGTAGCCGTACCTGTCGAAGTTGGCGGCCACCCGCCGGGCAATCCAGTCACAGCGCTGGATCAGCCACTCGTGGTTCGCCTCCGCCGCCTCCACCAGGCTCCGCTCCAGCCAGTCCTGGAAGGTGTCCCAGGCGACCAACGGGTCGGCGGTGTCGAACGCCTCGTCCACCGCGCGCAGGATCTGTCGGGTCCGGTCACGCAGGTCGTACTCAAGGTCGGCGAGCAGGTCGGTGATCTCGTCGGTCAACGTGTTCTGCCACCGGGTGGAGCACCGGCGCAGCTCGTCGACCTCGCGCTGCGCCGCGTGCAGCCGGGAGATCGGCCCGGACTGCTCCTCGGCCTCCTGGGTCGCCAACTCGGCACGCAACGGCGCGGCCAACTGCTCCACCACCGTCCGGGACACCGTCTGCACCGCCGCCCGGGCCAGGTGGTCGGCCTTGCCGGTCAGGTCGCGTTGCAGGCGGGCGATCAGCGCCGGGAAACCCGACTCCGCGTTGAGCACACGGTCGTCGGCCGCGGCCGCGCGCAGTCGCAGCGCCGCCGAGACCGGGATCAGCGTCGCCGGAACCCCCGCCTCGGCCAGGTGCTGCCGGTTGCGCTCGGCGACAGTACGCCAGTCCGCGACCAGATCGGTCTTGCTCTGCACCACCACCACGTTCGGATGCGACCGCATGATGTGCAGCAGCATGTTCAGCTCGGCGACCGACAACTCCCGAGTGGAGTCGGAGACCAGCAGCACGGTGTCCGCGCGGGCCGGTGCGGCGACCGAAGCGGCGGCGCCGATGCCGGCGACCTCGTCGGTGCCGGGAGTGTCCACCAGCACCAGCCCGGCACCGAGCAGGGCACGGGGCAGTCCGATCTCGACGTACGCCGGGCCGCCGCCCGGCCGACGTCCGACCAGGCCGGCCACGCCCGCCGCGACCTGGTTGAGCGCCACCGGGGTCCGCTCGACGGCCACCGCGTCGGCGGTGCCGGTGGGGTGCCCCGGGGCTGGTGGCGGCACCTGCGCCACCGCCGCGGTCGGGGCCTCGGCGTGCCGCACGACGGTCGGCAGGACTGTCGTCCGGCCGTCGCCGACCGGGCACGCCGGAGCATTGATGATCGCGTTGATCAGCTGACTCTTGCCCTGGTTCGGCTCGCCGATGACCAGGACACGCAGCGTCGGGTCCAGCAGTTGCGCGCGCTTCTGCCGCACCGTCTGGAGTAGGTCACCGCGACCGTGTGCAGTGCACGTGCGGGCGATCTCGTCCAGCACGTCCAACCAGATCCCGGCCATCACCGCACCAAGTGTGCGGATTTCGGCTTAATTATCAAGAGGGACCGGATGTGGAACCGGGAAGGGCCGGATCGCCCGAGACGATCCGGCCCTCCGCTCCGACCGGAGATCCGGGTCAGAGCAGACCGCCGGTGATACCCAGCAGCCCCTGATCGGACGAGGCGTGTGAGTCGCCGAGCACACCATCGGTGACCCCACCGGTCACGTCACCGACCGTGTCGGTGACACCGGGGAGGAGGCTGTCCACCTGGTGCGTCACGCCGCCCACAGTCGACGGCACGTCGAGCGGCGGGACCCCGCCGACGACACCGTCGCCATGCCCGAGGCCCAGCCCGCTGAGGGTGTCGTCGACACCCAGCGAGCTGACGACCCCGCCGAGCTGACCGTGGGTGCCGGAGAGGACACCACCGGTCAGGTCGCCGCCGATCAGGTTCGGGTCAGTGACGCCGAGCAGACCGCCCGGGTCGCCGACGGTGCCGGTGACGTCACCGAGCACCGGGTCCGCGATCGCGTCCACCGGCTGCACCACGTCGGCGTCGAGGGTGTGCGCCACGTCGGAGACACCGGCCAGGTCGGTGTCAAGGCCGTACGGGCCGACGCCCAGACCGATGCCCGGCAGCACGGTGACCCCGGCGGCGGCGGTCGACGGGTCGACAGCGATGGCGCCGAGCACGCCGGCCTTGACGTCCACGCCACTGGGCGAGCTGGTGACGCTGATCTGCTGCGCCACACTCTGCAACTGACCCACCACGTCGGTGGTGTCGGTGAGCAGCGGGTCCAGCCCGAGCTGCTCGACCGGCGAGGCCAACGGCGCGAGGCCCGCACCCGGCGCGTAGTCGACGACCAGCGGTACGACGTCCTGCACGTCCGCAGCGGTGATGTCGGTGAGCCCGGCGCCCCGCAACGCACCCTCGGGGTCGAGGTCGAAGGCCGACCGCGCGTCCGGGTTCGTCAGTAGGTCGAGCACGAAGTCGTGGAGCGTCTGCTGCGAGTCCATGTGCCGGTTCTCCTCGGATGTGGCATTGGCGGGGTGTCGTACGTCGACAGTGACGACGCTATTGCCGGGGGTCGCCCCCGGGCATCGGGGCTGAGCCCGCATCCGGGCCGGTTGAACTAGGGGCTCCCCCACCTCGTACGTTAGGGGGACAGGGGGAAACCGTCCCGGCGAGATTAGGGTCCCGACCAGGGACTGATCTCTGGTACGAACGTAGGAGCCCGCGGGGTTCGCCGGGGGTGGGTCGTCGGGGCAGCCGACGCCATCGCCACCGACCGGCCGACTCACGGGGAGAGACAGAGACGATGCCGTACGTCCTGGGGATAGACATCGGAAGCAGCAACACGGCCGCCGCCGTCGCACGGCGACGCGGCGCGACCTGGACCCGTCCCGAAGCCGTCCCGCTGAGCGCCGGCTCGCCTCTCATGCCGTCGGTGTTGTGCCTGGCCGAGGACGGTTCGCTGCGCGTCGGCGAGCCGGTGACCGACGACGGCAGCCGCACCACCCGGGACTTCGTCCACCGGATCGGCGACGACGTGCCGGTGCTGCTCGGCGGCGAGCCGTGCGCGCCGCAGACGCTGACCGCCGAGCTGGCGGCGTGGGTGGTGGAGCGGGTCCACGCCCTGGAGGGTGGGGCTGCCGAGGCGATAGTGCTCAGCCACCCGGCGGGGTGGCGCCCCTACCGACGGGAGGTGCTGCACCGGGCCCTGTCGGACCTCGGCCTACGGCACGTGACGTTGCTGCCCCGCACGGTCACGGTCGCCGAGAGCCACGCCGCTCGCGGGTTCGCGGGCAGCACCGCAGTGGTCTACGCCCTCGGGGGCAACAGTTTCGAGGCGGCGCTGGTGCGCCGCACCCCGCGCGGCACGTACGAGACGTTCGGCACCCCGCAGGGTCTCGACTCGATCGGCGGCGTCGACTTCGACGAGGCGCTCGCCGAGCATGCGCGTACCGTGCTGGCCCGGGAGTTGGCCGCGACCGGGCGTCGCGGGGCCCAGGTCGCGCTACGCGGGCTGCGCGCGGAGTGTGACCGGGTCAAGCGGGTGCTGACCGTCGACCTCACTGCCGACGTGGTGCTGACCCTGCCGAGCGGCCCGGCGCGGGTGCCGGTGACCCGGGCACAGTTCGAGGCCATGATCCGCCCGACGGTGCAGGCCACCGTCGACCTCCTGCTCCGGGCCGTGCGTAGCGCCGACCTGACTCCGGCGCAGCTCGACGGCGTCCTGCTGGCCGGCGGCTCCACCCGGGTCCCGCTCGTGACCGAACTGATCGGCGCGGCCCTCCCGGTGCCCGTCGAGGTGGAGCCGGACGCACAGTTGACAGCCGCCACCGGGGCGGCGATGGCCGCTTGCCAGGTGGTGTCACCACGCCCTCGCCAGCCGCCGGCCCGCGTTCCGGCCCCGGTCAGCGGCGCCGGGCGGGCCACCCTCCCGGCACCACGCCGAGCCCATCACACCGTTCCGGGCGATCCGCCACCGCGGCCCCCGGTCCGGGTCCTCCCACTGGAACTGCCGAAGCCGTCCCGCCTGGCGCTGGCCCGCGGCCGCGGACGCGAAGGATAACCCTGATGATCATGAATGACCTCGCCGCACCAGGGATGACCCTGGACAAGGGGTTGCAGGCGCTACTGGACACTGTCGCGCAGGATCCGACCGGCCCCCTCGTCGTCGGCGTCGCCGGCCCGGCCGGTCACGGAAAGACCGCGCTCCTCGCCGAGCTGGAGCGCATTCACCAGCGCGCCGGGATCGCCGTCCGCACGGCCGCCCCGGAGCCGGACGAGCCGGTCGACCCCGACACTGTGGTGCTGGTCGACGACGCGCACCTGCTCGACGACGCGCGGACCGAAGCGCTGCTGCGTCTGGTCGTCGGCCGGCGGCACCGGTTGGTGGTCGCCCACCGCCCGTGGCCCCGGTCGGCGGCGTTCAGTGAACTGGTCGACGCCCTGCGACGCGACGGGCAGGCCGTGCCGCTCACGCCGTTCACCCGGGAGCAGACCGCCGCCCATCTCGCCGCCACGCCCGAGCTGGGCCGCCCCGCCGACCTGGTCGACTACGTCCACACGCAGACCGCCGGCGTACCCCGGGACGTGGAACGGCTGGCCCGCGGCCTGGTCGGCGCGGAGACCCGGACCGGCACTGTGGACCCACCCCGGTCCGTCATCCTCGAATTCGGGCCGGACCTGGACGTCCAGCCCGCCGCGGTACGACGGCTGCTGCTCGCTGTCGCGGCCGGCGGGGCGCTGCCGGTGAGCATGCTCGGCGCACTGCTGGGCCGGGACCCGGCCGGGGTGGACGAACTGATCGCCACTACCAGGGCGGCCGGGCTGCTCGGCGCGGACGGCCGGCTCGCACCGATCGTCCGGCGGGCCGTCGCGACGCTCAGCCCCGCCACCGAGCGGACAGCGGTCTGGCGGCGGCTCACCGAGTTGCAGCTCGCTCGGGGTGGCGCGGTGTTGCCGCTGGTCCGCTCCCTGCTCGCGGTCGGCGCGCTCGGCGACTGCCCGGCCGCGACCCTGGCCGCCGCGGCGGACGAGGCGCTGGCCGACGAGCCGGCCTTCGCCGCCGAGCTGTTCGCGGCGGCCACGGCTGCCGGGCGGCCACCCAACGCGCAGCAGGCGCTCGCCGCCGCGCTCGCCGGTGACCTCGACGACGCGCTTCGGCTGGCGGACCGACTCCTGGCCACCGCCGCTCCCCCGGAGCGCTCCGAGGCGGCCGTGGTCGCCGCCACCGCCCTGGCCCACCGTGGTCACGTCGGTCGCAGCGTCGAGCTGTTCCGGTGGTCGGGCACCGCCTCGGCGGCGGCGTTCGCCATCGTCGGCGGGCTGGCCAGCGGTGACCCGGCCGCCCGCACCGAGTCACCGGCGGGTGACCCGGCCGGCGAACCCCCGACCCTGCACGCCAGCGCCGCCCGACTGATGGCCAACGGTGTACGGGAGAGCGTGACCGGCCCGCCGACCGCCGCGCTCTCCGCGCTCGTGCAGGCCGCCGCGCTGCTGGAGCCGGACGGCCGGGCGGTGCTGCTGCCGGACAGCCCGGCGGCCCTCGCCGCGTTGACGGCGGTGCACTGCGGTGAGCTGGAGATCGCCGAGCGGGTGCTGCACCGCGCCCTGGGCGCCGGTGTCGGTGGCCCGCTGATGGCCCGCCGCCACCGGCTGTTGCAGGCCTGGATCCTGATGGTCCGTGGCGAGATCCACGCGGCCGGTGAGCGGCTCGCCACCGTGACGCTCGACGGGCGACCACTGGAGTCACGCGACCAGCTCTTCGCCGCCGCGATCCGGATGGGCATCGCCCGGCGCAACAGCGACCTCGGGGCGCTGAAGCGGGGTTGGGGGCAGGCGCTGGAGGCCGTGGTGCGGCACCCTGTCGACCTGTTCACACTGCTGCCGTTGGGTGAGCTGGCCATCGCGGGCGCGCGGCTGGGTGACCTGGCCCGGCTGGAGCCGTACCTGCACCAGGGGCGCGCGTTGCTCGACCGCCTCGACAATCCACCTCTGTGGAGTGTGCCGCTGCACTGGAGCGGGCTGCACGCCGCGATCCTGACCGGCGAGCCGACGATCGCCGACGAACACGTCACGGCGCTGCTCGCCGCCGCTGGCCACAGCCGGTACGCGGCAGTGGTCGCCTCCGCCGCGGAGAGCTGGGTGGAGGTGCTCCGCGGGGTCGTCGACCCGGTTCGGGTGGAGGCCGCCGCCCGAGGGCTGCACGACACCGGGTTGTGCTGGGACGGCGCCCGCCTCGCCGGGCAGGCCGCCATCCGTACCGCGGACCGGCGGGCGATGACCACCCTGCTGGAGTGCGCCCGCGCGTTGCAGGGGCGGCCCTCCGGCGGGCAGAGCGGGCAGACACCGACGACCGGTGCGAGCACGGCACGGGTCGCCGGCCCCACGCAGCACGGTCTCAGCGACCGTGAGTACGAGGTCGCCGAGCTGGTGCTTGCCGGATTGACCTACCGGGAGATCGGCGATCGGCTCTTCATCTCGGCCAAGACCGTCGAACACCACGTGGCCCGGATGCGCAACCGGCTCAACTGCGCCAACCGCACCGAACTGCTGGCGTTGCTGCGCACCCTCGTCGCCGACCGGGCCAGCGACACGGCCGGGCAACCGTGGCCGCAGCGGGCGACCCGATGACCCGCAACGACGTTCGGCTGATCCGGACCAGGCTGGCCGTGCTGGCCGCCGTGCTGGTCACGCTCTGGTCGTACGCGGCCTACGTGTCCGGCCAGGACGCCGTCGACCTGCTGCGGGTCCGGGCGCTGGCGGACACACTGGGCCAGCCCATCGACCGCCTGATTCTGAGCCTGCAGACGGAACGCCGGATCACCGCCGAGACGATCGCCGGGGCGGGGCAGACGACGCCCGCGCTGGTCGGGGCCCGCGAAGGCACCGACCGGGCCGCCGCCGAGATCCGCGAGTTCACCAAGGGCCGGGACCTCCGGTTGCTCAGCGCCGGCAGCGTCCGTGACCGGGCCGACGAGCTGGTGCGCCGGCTCGACGGCCTGGGCACGACCCGATCCCAGGTGGACACCGGCCGGCTCGACCAGGGTACGGCGGTCGACGGGTACGACGAGGTCATCGACGTCGCCTTCCGGGTGTACGGCCCGGAGTGGGGCGCGTACGAGAGCGGGTTGGCCGCCGACACCCGCGCGGTGATCGCGCTGGCCCGCGCCCGGGAGTTGCTCGCCCGGGAGGACACAGTGGTCAGCGCGGCCCTGACCGGCGCGCGGTTCGGCGCCGACGAGCAGCGCCGGCTGACCGCACTCGTCACCATCCAGCGGAACGCGCGCACCGAGGCCGTGGCCGGGCTTCCGCCCGACGGCCAGGGCGAGCATCAGCGCCTCGCGGCCGGCCCCGAGTTCGCGGCTCTGCTCGCGCTGGAGGACCGGCTGCTGCTCCAGGCCGGCACCGCCAACGCCCTGGCCGGTCTCACCGTCGAGGGCTGGCGGGCCGCGGCGGACGCCACCCTCGGCGCGCTGCAGACACTGGTGACGAACACCGCCCGCAGCAGCGTCGAGCGGGCCACCCCCGGCGCCGCCGTGCTCATCGCGCGTACCGGGGCCGTGGTGGGGCTCGGCCTGATCGTCGTGCTCGTGCTCCTGCTGAGCTGGGCGGGCACCGTCCGACGCCTGACCGACGAGCTGACCAGGACCGACGCCGACCTCCCGACTCCGGTGCCGGACCCCCCGGCCCCGACCCAGCAACCGGCGACGCCGGGGGGTGACGCCGAACGGGAGCTGTTCCTGGGGCTGACCCGACGCAACCAGGTCCTGCTGCGCGAGCAGCTCAGCCTGCTGGACGGGATGCAACGTCGGGAACGGTCCACCGAGGAGACCGGCGAGCTGTTCCAACTCGACCACCTCGCCACCCGGGTCCGCCGCAACGTGGAGAAACTGATCACCCTGGCCGGCGCGACACCCGCCCGCCGCTGGCGACGCCCGGTGCCACTGCTCGACGTGGCGCGCGGCGCGGTCGCCGAGGTGCCGGACTACCAGCGGGTCCTGATCGCACCGCACTGGCCGTGGTCGCTCGCGGGGCCAGCCGTCACTGACGTCATCCACCTGCTGGCGGAGTTGATCGAGAACGCGCTGGCCTTCTCCGGGGCGGAGACCACCGTCCGGGTCAGCGGCGAACAGCGCCCGCAGGGGTGTGCCGTCCTCGTCGTCGACGACGGGCCCGGCCTGGACCCCGCCACGCTGGCCGAGGCGAACCACCTGCTCGGCAATCCGCCACCGGACGGCCCGCCCGCGGGTCTCGCCGGCTGGTACGCCGCCGCCGTGCTGGCCGGCCGCTGCGGTGCCCACGTCTCGCTGCGCCCCAGCCGGCGCGGTGGGACGGCCGCAGTCGTGCTCATACCCTCCCGGCTCATCACGGTCGCCGACACCGGCCGCACACCGGCCAGCGCACCACCCGACAGCCCGTACCCACCGGCCCGCACCGGCGCCGACCTGACCGACCCCAACGGCAACGGCGCGCTGCCGACGCGGGTCCGCCACCCCGGGCCGACCGGCCCGGAACACGGCAGGACCAGCCTCGACACGGTTGAGTTGCCGGTCGCCAGAACAGCAAGGAGACAACAATGACGTCTGCAGTGGTCACCGAGGACGGCCTGACCGACGCCCTGAACGACCTGGTCGACCGGGTGCACGGCGCGGAGTTCGCCGTGGTGCTCTCACCGGACGGGCTGCCGCTCGGCGGCTCGCGGCAGGTGGGGGCAAAGCTGGCCGAGCAGATCTCCGGCGTGGTCGCCGGACTGATCGCGTTGGGGCTGGCCGCCACCCGGACCTGTGACGCGGGCCGGCTGCGTCAGGTAGTGGTGCAGATGTCGCGAGCGTTCCTCTTCATCGCCACCATCCCGAACGGGACCATCCTCACCGTGCGGATCGCCGGTGACGACGTCGAGGTCGGTGACATGGCGTACGAGGTGGCGCTCTTCGTGGGGCAGGCCGAGCAGCACCTGCCGATCACGCTGGGCCCGGCCTCCTCGGTGACGATCGGGGACACTGGTGCACACCAGCGGCACCACTGACGAGGCGTGGTAGGACGACGACGCGGGCCCGGTCGCCCGGCCCTACACGATGACCGGGGGGCGCACCGCGCCCGCACGCGGCCAGTTCGACCTGATCTCGCTGGTCGTCGCCCGGAGGGGGGTCACGCCTCCCACACCGCTCTTCCCCGAACAGGCGCGGATCGTCGAGCTGTGTCACCATCCAGTGTCGGTGGCCGAGGTGGGTGCCGAGTTGGATCTTCCGCTGGGGACGGTCCGGGTGCTGCTCGGTGACCTGCTCGCGGCGGGGCTGATCGAGACGCACGAACCGCCGATGCTGTCGGAGCTGCCGACCGAGGATCTGCTCGAGGCGATACTCGTCGGGCTTCGCGGGTTGTGACCGGGCAGGCGCCACCCCCGGCCCGGACGGCTCGCGGGCGCGCACCCGGCGACGAACTGAAGGAGAGACTGGCAGTGCCGGCAACACCACCCCAACCACGCCGTACCGTGGCGATCATCCTGCTGGATCGGGTCGTGGCCCTCGTCACGGCCACACGGCGGGTGCTCACCGGTCGGGAGGACGTCTCGCGGGCCACCTGGGTGGCCGTCGTCGCGGCGCTCGGGGTGCTGATCGCGACGGCCGTGTCCGTCGTCGGGGTGCTGCGTACGCCGGAGAAGTTGACGCCGGTGACCCTCGACCCGCCGCCGTCGGTCGAGCAGGTGGGCGCTTCGCCGTCGGCTACCCCCCGGGCGCAGGCGCGACCGGCGGCCACCAGCCCGGCGGTGCCCGCTCCCCCGTCCGCCTCGGCCTCCTCGGTCCCACCGGCCGTCGCGTCGTCGACCCGGCCCACGCCGACCGGTGTGACCACGGGGCCCACCTCGGCGGCCCTGGGCGCGGCCTTCGCTATCACTGACAACGCCCTGCTCAGCTACGGCGCGACAGTGACGATCAGCAATCCCGGCTCGGTCCCGGCGCCGGGGTGGACGCTCGTCGTCACCCTGCCCCGGGAGTCGCTGGGGGTCAGCGGGGTCGAGGGGGCGCAGGCCAGCCGGGACGGTGCGGTGTGGACGTTCGTGCCGGACCCGAACACCGGCCAGGTGCCCGGCAGCGCCTCGGTCCGGGTGACGTTCCGGGTCAACGGATCGTTGACCGGTTCCGCCCCCGAGGCGTGCACCATCGACGGGGTCGCCTGCTCCGGCCTGCCGAACTGACCAATCCGGGACGCCCCGATCAAGCGTGGTACACCCGGCGTTCCGGCGGCCGCCATGCTTGATTGATCATCAGTTCGGGCGCGCTTCGTACCGTCGCGACCATGACTGTCCTACCCGCATCACCGTCGCCTCGCCGCGCCGGGTCACGCCTCGGCGCCCTGGGTACCCGGGCCGCCGCCTCCGTCGCCGCTCTCGCCGTCACCGGCGCTGCCGTCGCGGTCGCCGTCGCGACCTCGTCACCCGCCACCGCCGAGCCGGGCGGCGTCGTCGTCTCGGAGAACTTCTCGGCCGGGTCGCTGCCCGCCGGTTGGCACGCGGTCGACGGCACCTGGAAGGTCGAGAACGGCCGACTGTACGGAACCTCCGCCAGCTCCAGCGAGAACAACAAGATCACCTTCGGTCGGCACCTGAACGACTTCCGCCTCGAGGCGACCATGCGCTTCGAGTCGGTCTCGGCCGCCACCCGCTGGGCCTCGCTGGGCATCGACGTCCCCGCCAGTGGCGCGACCCCCTGGTGGATCGCCACCATGCGCAGCGGGACCACCGCCGCCAACGGGCTCGAATTCGCCCAGCGGACCACTGCCAACGCCTGGGTCGTGACGAACACCGCTTCCGCCCCGTCCGACGCCGGCACCGGCCGGGACGTGCGCGTCGCCGTCGAGGTGCACGGTAACCAGGCCCGCTGGATCTTCGACGGGCGGGAGGCGATGCGGACCAGCAGCCTCCAGCGGTCCGCCGACGGCGTCCAGGGGCTCTTTGTCAACGGCGCGACAGTGTCGTACGACGACGTCACAGTCACCGAGCTGGCCCCGAACGGCTACCTGCGCCCGGAGGGCAGCCCATTCACCGTGATCGCCCACCGGGGCGCGTCCGCAGCCGCACCGGAGAACACCCTCGTCGCCCAGGAGATCGCCCGTAGGGGCGGCGCCGACTGGATCGAGAACGACGTCCAGCCGAGCAAGGACGGCATCCCGTTCATCATGCACGACGGCACCGTCGACCGGACCACCGACGGCACCGGCAACATCCGGGACCTGACCGCCGCGCAGATCAAGGCGCTCGACGCCGGCTCCTGGTTCGGCCCGCAGTACGTCGGCGAGCGGGTGCCCACCCTCGCCGAGCAGCTCGCCGACCTGCGGACCCGGGGTGGCAACCTGCTCGTGGAGATCAAGGGCAGGCACACCCGTGACGAGGTCGCCACGATCATCCAGGTGATCCGGGACGAGCAGATGATGGGCCGGGTCTTCATCCAGAGCTTCGAGGTCGACGCCCTGAAGTACACCTACGAGATCGCCCCCGAGCTGCCGCTCGGCCTGCTCCGCAGCACACTGGACGCCGACCCGGTGGCGATCGCGAAGGAGCTGCACCTGACCGCGTACAACCCGAACGGCAACGCGCTGTTGGCCAAGCCGGAGGTGCTCGCCCCGCTGCACGCCGCCGGGGTCGCCGTGATGGCCTGGACGATGGACTCCGCCGGCCTGTGGCAGCGGCTGGAGCGGATCGGCACCGACGCGATCATCACCAACCGGGCGGCGGAGCTGGTCGGCTGGAACTCGGCGTTCGTCCAGCGGGCCTCCGCGGACCCGACCGTGCAGATCACCTCGCCGGCCAACGCGGCTCGGCTGGACCGGGCGCAGTCCCCGGTCATCGCGGTCGCCGCGACCAACGCGGACACGGTCACCGTGACGCTGGACGGTAAGAAGTCGGCCGCCGGGCGCAAGCTCGACCTGGCCAGGCTGACCGCCGGCCGGCACACCATCACCGCCGAGGCGACCGGGCCCGAGGGCACCGCCACCGCGACCAGCACCTTCACCGTGACGGTGAGCCAGGCCGGCCTCGGCTACCTGATCCTGACCTCGGGCGCGGACCCGGCCGCCGTCTCGGCGATGACCACCAAGCTGGCCCACGCCCAGTACGCCGAGCTGGCCACCTACGCCGACCGGCAGGCCGGCAAGCTGGTGCCGGCGGAGGTCGCCAGCGTCATCGCCGCCGACGCCCGCACCCTCGCTCTGAAGTAGCGGCTCGAAGGGTGGCGCTGGTCCGCAACGGCCAGCGCCATCCCGCGTCCTCAGTGGACGGCGACGGGCGACTCGGCACGCTCGCCCCGCTCTCGCACCAACGGCAGGGCCGGGGCCAACGCCAGCGCCATGCACAGGCCGCCGATCGGGAGCAGGTCGAGGGTGACCACCGGCAGGACGATGCCGACCAGGAGCAGCGGCACACTCCACCACGGCAGCCGCCGCCGGGCGGCGAGCATGCCCGTGAGCACGAGCAGACCGAGGAAGAAGAACTGGGGTACGACATCGTAGAAGGCGACCTCCACGCCGGGGATGTCCTTGAACTCCGCGCCGAGCCTCGACATCTCCGCCCGGTCCGCGGCCAGCAGCCCTTCCACGATGTCGGCGACGAACTGCACCATCGTCGCGGCGAGCCCGACCAACGTGCCGGCCACCACCCCGGTGCGCCACGGACTGCGGGGCAGCAGGCGGGCCAGCGCGAGCACGCCCGGGACGAAGCACACCATGCCGGCGAGAGCGACCAGATGGGCGGCCTGCCAGTCGAGCCCGGGGCCGTACACCCCGTCGGATCGTGCCCACAGCCGGACCAGGCCGTAGGCCGCGATGCCGACCGGTCCGGCGATAACGTAGAGCGCGGCGCGTTTCATGCCAGCCAGCATGTGGCCGCCGGCGCCGGCCGACCTCCGGGAGCTTCCCTCGGGTCGCCCTGGCTTTCGTCTCAGGTCTTCCACCGGAGCAACCCCGAGACTCCCCGCCGGTGACATCGACCTCGCCCAGCTCTCCGACGGTGGCGAGAGGAACCTCCCCGAGGGCCACGCGGTGGCCGTTCCCCGCGCAGGGAACGGGACGAGCCGACCGGGTGGCGAGCATGTTTCATGCTGGAGTGGTGATTCGATTCGTACTGAATGTGCTGTGGCTCGTCTTCGGCGGTGGCCTCGTGCTGGCGGTCGGCTACGGCATCGCCGCGCTGATCTGCTTCGTCCTGGTCATCACCATCCCGTTCGGCGTCGCGTCGCTGCGCCTCGCGGTCTACTCGCTGTGGCCCTTCGGTCGCACAGTGGTGCCCAAGCCGGGCGCGGGCGTCGGCTCCGGCCTGGCGAACATCCTCTGGATGGTGCTGGCCGGATGGTGGCTGGCGCTCTCCCACATCGTCGCGGGCATCGCCCTCTGCGTGACGATCATCGGGATCCCGTTCGGCATCGCCAACTTCAAGCTCGTTCCGGCCGCGTTCTGGCCCCTCGGCCGCGAGGTCGTCGACGTGCCCTGAACACGGAAAACGGGAGACACTCTGCCTCCCGCCACTTCTAACTTATACCGCACTGGGGGGCTTGCGGCAAGACCCCGTTTATGACGCAGAATCGTCGGCCGAGGCCAAATTCTGCCGAAATGGAAGTCATGAATTGGATTCCTTGCCTACCTCCGTGTTCGAACTTCCCGATCACCTCGCCGCCAAGGCCGACCCGGCGCTCATCGCCCACGACGAGCGGCACTTCGCGGCCATGGCGCAGGGCCTCGCGCAGCTGAGCGCCGAGCTGTCCGACCGTCTGGACACCGCTCGCCGGGCGCCCGGCGGCAAGGGCCGGCAGGCCGTCGACCGGGACGAGGAGGTCCGCCGGCTGACCGCCCGCCTGCGCTCGCTGGGCCGCTACGGGCTGGACCTGTGCCTCGGCCACGTGGTCGAGGCGGACAACCCCGAACCGGTGTACGTCGGACGCCGCGGTCTGACCGACAGCACGGGCCGGCGGCTGCTGCTCGACTGGCGCTCACCCGCCGCCGAGCCGTTCTTCGGCGCGACCCACGCCAACCCGATGGGTCTGGCGAGCCGCCGCCGGTACCGCTGGACCCGCGGTCGGATCAGCGACTACTGGGACGAGGTGTTCACCCCGGACGGGTTCGTGGGGCACGCCGTCGCGCTCGACGACCAGTCCGCGTTCATCGCCAGTCTGGGCAGCGCCCGGTCGGCCCGGATGCGCGACGTGCTCAGCACGATCCAGGCGGACCAGGACGCCATCATCCGGGCGGGGTCGGCCGGCGCCCTCGTGGTCGACGGCGGTCCGGGCACCGGCAAGACCGTCGTCGCCCTGCACCGCACCGCGTACCTGCTCTACTCCGACCCGCGCCTCGGGCAGCGCCGGGGCGGGGTGCTCTTCGTGGGGCCGCACCAGCCCTACCTGGCCTACGTCGGCGACGTCCTGCCCAGCCTCGGAGAGGACGACGTGCAGACCTGCACCCTGCGCGACCTCGTCGGAGAGGGGGCCACGGCAACCGCCGACGCCGACCCGGACGTGGCCCGGCTGAAGTCCTCGGCCGAGCTGCTACGGGCGATCGACGCGGCCGTCCGGTTCTACGAGGACCCACCCGTCGCCCCGATGACGGTCCCGGTCGGCGACTCCGACGTCCGCCTGAGCGCCCACGACTGGGCCGACGCGTTCCAGGCGCCGGGTCCGGGCACCCCGCACAACGAGGCGCGCGAGGAGATCTGGGAGGAGTTGCTCACCATCCTCATCGACCGGTACGACGGCGAGGAGCCGGACGCCGTGCTCCGCGACTCGCTGCTGCGCAACCGGGAGCTGCGGGCGACGGTCAACAGTGCCTGGCCGTTGCTCGACGCGGCCGATGTCGTGGGTGACCTGTGGTCGGTGCCCGCGTACCTGCGCAGGTGCGCGCCGTGGCTCACCGCCGAGGAGGTCCGCAAGCTGCAACGCGACGAGCCCCGGGCCTGGACCGTGTCCGACCTGCCGCTGCTCGACGCGGCACGGCAGCGGCTCGGCGACGCGGAGAGGTCGGGACGCACCCGGCGGCGTGACCCGGCCGCCGCTGTCGAACGCGACCACATGGCCCGGGTCGTCGACGAGCTGCTCGCGGCCGACACCTACGACGACGGCGAGGGTCTGCTGGCGATGCTGCGCCAACCGGACCTGCGCGACGTCCTGGTCGACGAGTCCGCCCTGCCCGACGCCGACCCGGACCTGCTGGCCGGCCCGTTCGCGCACATCGTCGTGGACGAGGCGCAGGAGCTGACCGACGCCCAGTGGCAGATGCTGCTGACGCGCTGCCCGTCGCGCAGCTTCACCATCGTGGGAGACCGCGCCCAGGCCCGGCACGGGTTCACCGAGTCGTGGCAGGAACGCCTCAAGCGGGTCGGGCTCGACCGGGTCACAGTGGCCTCGTTGAGCATCAACTACCGGACGCCCGCGGAGGTCATGGCGCAGGCCGAACCGGTCATCCGGGCCGTGCTCCCCGACGCGAACGTGCCGACCTCCATCCGTGGCAACGGACTTCCCGTCGTCCACGGATCGGTCGCCGACCTGGGGTCGATCCTCGACACCTGGCTCGCCGCGCACGCCGACGGGATCGCCTGCGTCATCGGCGACCCGACGTTCCCGCCCACGGCCCGGGTCCGGTCACTGAGCCCGGAACAGGCCAAGGGGCTGGAGTTCGACCTGGTCGTCCTCGTCGATCCGGAAACGTTCGGCACCGGCATCTCGGGGGCGGTCGACCGCTACGTCGCGATGACCCGGGCCACCCAGCAACTCGTGGTCCTGACCAGCGGCTGAGGGCGTGCCGCCCGACCGGGTGAGGTGTGCATGATGTACAGCCAGCGGTCGCTGGAGCAACGCTCCACTACCCCGCAACGCTCCCAGTTTCCGCTTCCGTCGGCCCTGCGCCACCGACGGGTCTCGGTGCCGCCGTCGAGCTTGCGGACAGTGGCCTGCACGTCCTCGCCAACCACGCGGTACGAGACGAACGTCATGACCCGGTCGCCCAACGGGCTGGAATCGTCGCCCAGAATGACCGGCCACGCGCTGCCGGCTCCCGGAGCGCTCGACGCCGACGGGCTCGGCCGGCTCTCGCTGGTGGACGGAGAGCCGGCGGGTCCGGCGTCGCCGCCGACCCGTTTCAGCGGTGACGTGCAACCGGCGACGAACGTAAGGGTGAGCATCGCACCGACGAGCAGGTTGCCGCGCATGGGTGGTCCTTCCTCCGCGGGGTCTGTCACAGGGTTTGATGCACCGGTACGGGCGGTGGTTCACGCGACCGGGGCGGCACCTCTGCCCACCATCGGTGCACCCGCCCCTCCTCCTCAAGTCGTAAGTGCATTGCCGTCTCACGCCAGATGGCTCGGGGCGATCGCTCGAACAGGCTTGTCCCAAGGCATCGGGTGACGCCGTACGGACCTGCTCCGGACACCCGTTCGCCAGGAAAGGCACTGGCAGACGATGCGCTCTCTCTCCCATCTCGCCACCGATTCACCCCGACCCGCCCGGCCGGTCGTCCGACTCGGCGCGGTGCTGGCGACCGCTGTCGTCATCGCCGTGGGCGCCGCCGGCTGCGGCGCGCCCCAGCACGAACCCGCACCGCACATCGATGCTCCGGCGGCACCCGTCGCAGCGAGCGGGGCGAGTTCCGCCCTGAACGGCGCCGACGTCAACGCCTGGCTCGACGGCCTGCTGCCGGCCGCGCTCGACCGCACCGGCATCGCGGGAGCCACTGTCGCCGTCGTGAACAACGGCAAGATCCTCACGACCCGGGGGTACGGGTACGCCGACACCGGCGCCGGCGGCAACGCGGCCATACCGGTCGACCCGGACCGGCATCTGTTCCGGATGGGATCGGTGTCGAAGCTCGTCACCGCCACCGCGGTACTGCAACTCGTGCAGGACGGGAAGCTCGACCTCGACACCGACGTCAAGACGTACCTCGACTTCGAACTGCCGCTGCGCTACGAGCGGGCCGTCACCCTGCGGCACCTGCTGACGCACACCGCCGGCTTCGAGGAGCGGATCGCCGGCCTCATCGGCACCGACGCCGGCGACCTCAACCTGCGCAAGGCCCTGATGACCGACCCACCGGAGCAGATCTACCAGCCCGGCACCGTCCCCGCGTACTCCAACTACAGCAACGCGCTCGCCGGCTACATCGTCGAACGCGTCAGCGGGACGCGCTTCGAGGAGTACGTCCAACGCAACGTCCTGGACCGCGCGGGCATGCCGTCGTCGACCTTCGAGCAGCCCCTCCCGGCGGCGCTGCGCGACCGGATGTCCAACGGGTACGACACCTCCGCCGGGCCTGCCGCGCCGTTCGAGATCGTCGGCACGCCCCCGCCCGGTGCGCTGAGCGCCCCGGCGACGGACATGGCGCGATTCATGCTCGCCCAGCTCGGCGAGCCGGTGGGCATCGGACCCCTGCTGGACCAACCGACCCGTGAGCTGATGCAGCGGCCGGCGCTCGACGCGACGTCGTTGGGCACGCTGGCCGACGGGCCCCGGATGACCCTCGGATTCTTCGCCGAGGACCGCAACGGCCACCGGATCCTCGGCCACGGCGGCGACACCAAGTACTTCCACTCCCACCTGCAGATCTACCCCGACGACCGGGCCGGCATCTTCCTGTCCCTCAACAGCAACGGCTCCGGCGCCCTCGACAGCCACGAGCTTCGCGAGTCGATCGTGAACGGCTTCGCCGACCGCTACTTCCCCGCCCGCGACGACCAGCCGACCGTCGGCGTGGACCCGGCGACCACCGCCACGCACGCCGCGCTGGCCGCCGGCACGTACGGGTCCTCGCGAGCGATCGGGAGCAACTTCCTGACGGCGATCGGCCTGGTCGGTCGGACCACTGTCAGCGTCGCCGACGGTAACCGGTTGCTGCTGGCGCCGGGCCCGCTGTCGGACTCCCCCGCCCTGTACGAGGAGGTGGCGCCCTGGGTCTGGCGCGAGGTCGGCGGGCAGCGCACGATCGCCATGCGGGCCACCGACGACCGGGTCGAGGCGATCAGTTTCGACTCCGCGTTCGCGTTGCTGCCCGTCGAGCCCGCCCGCGCCTGGGCAGTGGCCGTTCCGGTACTGGCCCTGTCGACAGTCGTGCTGCTGCTCGCCGTCCTGTCCTGGCCGGTCGGCGCGATCGTCCGCCGTCGACTCGGTCGCGCTCCCCGGGAGCGGGCGGGGCGCACCGCGCGGATCCTGAGCCGTCTCGCCGTCGCCGGCACGCTGCTCGCGTTCGCCGGTTGGGTGCTGAGCGTCGGCAGCATCATGAGCCTCCAGGACGTTCCCGGGCCCGTCCTGCGCACCATTCAGGTGCTGCAACTGGTCGGTCTGCTCGGAGTGCTGCCCGCCGCGGTGCGGCTGGTCGACGACGTGCGACGCCACGTCGGCTGGCGGCGGGTCACCGGCAGCGGCCTGATCCTGTCGGCTCTCGCCGGCGCGGGCTGGTTCGCCGTGGAGTTCCAGCTGCTCGCGCCTAGCATCTCCTACTGACCCGCCCGACCCGGGACGATCCGGAGCAAGGACGCGCACCGCATGAGGGACCACACGGACACCGAAATCGGCACACGACGACTGACGAAGTGGCTCGACGGCCGGCTCACCCGGCTCGGGGTGACCGGAGTGTTCCTCCGGGACTGCCTGCTGGCCGCGGTGCTGACCGTCCTGACGTTCGTACTGCTCACCACGCTGTTCTGGTTCGTGGCACCGGAGGACGGGGTGTCGTTCGACCCGGCGCGGGCCTGGCTGCTCGTCGCCATCTGCTGCGCGCAGGCGATGCTGCTGTGCCTGCGTCGGGTCCGGCCACTGCTCTGCCTCGCACTCGTCGTCGGCCTCCAACTGCCCATCATCGGCTTCTCCCTGCCCGAGGCGACCATCCGGGGCCTCGCACCGTTCGTCGTGGCGTACACCGTCGGGTCGTTGCTGCCGGTTCGCCGTGCGCTGCTGGCCGTCGGCGCTGTCGTGGTGGTGGAGTCGATCGGGGCGGCCGTCGTGGTGACCCCGGATCTGCTGACAGCCATCGCGTACGTCTCGGCGAGCGCCCTGACCTACGCCAGCGCGACCTTCGTCGGCGGCTACGTGGCCACCTACCGGCGCTACGTGGAGTTGGTCCGGGTGCGGGCGGACGAGGCGATCCGGGAGCAGCGCACGAAGGTCCAGGCGGCGATCGGCGCGGAGCGTTCCCGGATGGCCCGGGAGTTGCACGACGTGGCCGCGCACCACCTCTCCGGCATGGTCGTGCAGGCGGCGGCGGTCGAGCGGCTGATCGACCGGGACCCGGCAGCCGCGAAGGCCGGTGTGGCCTGGATCCGTAGCCAGGGCAAGGAGACCCTGGACAACCTGCGGCTGGTCGTCGGTGTGCTGCGCGGCAGGCCCGGGCACGAGAGTGGCGACGGTGCCGCTCCGGTGCCCGGACTGGGCATGCTCGACGACCTCGTTCACACCGCGGGCAACCTCGCCGGCCCGGTGGAGTTCGTCCGGGAGGGCGAGCAGCGCGAGGTGCCACCGATCGCCGACGTCGCGCTCTACCGGATCGCGCAGGAGTCGCTCAGCAACGCCCGCCAGCACGCCCCGGGCGCTGCGGCGCGGGTGGTGCTCCGCTTCGAACCCCGCTCGGTGTCGCTGGAGGTCGTGAACGAACCCGCCGCGCCGCGACGCGTACCGGCGGCGCGGACCGGTGGCGTCGGCCTGGTGGGCATGCGCGAGCGCGCCCAGCTGATCGGGGCGACGTTCACCGCCGGCCCGACGGCGGCCGGTGGCTGGTCGGTCGCCGCGACCCTCCCGACGAACGGTCCCGCCGCATCCCGGTCGAAGGAAGAGGCACCAGCATGATCAGAGTGATGCTCGTCGACGATCAGGCCGTCGTCCGCGCCGGCTTCCGCGTCATCCTGGAGCAGTCCGGCGAGATCGAGGTCGTGGCGGAGGCGTCGAACGGATCCGCCGCCGTCGAGCTGGCCCGCCGGCTGCAACCGGACGTCATCTGCATGGACGTCCGGATGCCGCACGGTGACGGGCTCACCGCGACCCGGCAGATCGTCGCCGAGGCGACCGGGACGCCGCCCGCGGTGCTGGTCGTGACGACCTTCGACCTCGACGAGTACGTCTTCGGCGCGTTGGAGTCGGGCGCCAGCGGGTTCATCCTCAAGGACTGTGAGCCGGAGGAGCTGATCGAGGCGATCCGTCGCCTGGCGAGCGGGTACGGGCTCGTCGACCAGGCCGTCACCCGTCGGGTGATCTCGGAGTTCGCCAGGCGTACGCCCGCTCCCCGCTCGGACGCGGCGGCGGCGCACCAGCTGACCGCGCGGGAGACCGAGATCGTGGAGTTGCTCGCGCAGGGCCTGTCGAACGTCGAGATCGCCGAGCAGCTCTTCATCGAGACCAGCACCGTCAAGTCGCACCTCGGGCGCGCCATGGCCAAGATCGGCGCACGGGATCGGCTACAGACTGTCGTGTGGGCGTACCAGAACGGGGTGGTCCACCGGTGACAGCGACCCTGCTCCCCTGCCTGGTGGCGGTAGGTTCACCCCCGGTCGAGAGTGGACATCGCCAGAGTACGATCCGGACGTACCGCTGTGGTGACCTCCAGTTGACGACCCCTCGATAGGAGCCAGGCATGGCCGGCCCGGACCCCGAACTCGCCGCGAAGCTTCAGCCCGACGTGCCGCACGCGGCACGGATCTGGAACTACTGGATGGGCGGCAAGGACAACTTCCAGTCCGACCGGGCGGCCGGCGACGCTGTCGCCGAGGTCTACCCGGAGATCGTCCTGATGGCGCAGCAGTCGCGCGTGTTCCTGGTGCGGGCCGTGCGTTACCTCGCGGCCGACGCGGGCATCCGGCAGTTCCTGGACATCGGCACCGGCCTGCCCACCATGCAGAACACGCACGCGGTCGCCCAGGGTGTCGCGCCCGACTCGCGGATCGTCTACGTGGACAACGACCCGATGGTGCTGGTGCACGCGCGGGCACTGCTGGCCAGCACGACGTCGGAGGGTGTCACCACCTACGTCCCGGCCGACTACCACGACCCGGAGAAGATCCTCGCCGAGGCGGCGCAGACGCTCGACTTCGACCAGCCCATCGCCGTGATGTACATGGGCGTGATGGGTTACGAGCCCGACCTGGACGTGGTGCGCTCGATCGTCGGGCGCACGATGGACGCGGTGCCGTCCGGCTCGCACCTGGTGCTCTGGGACGGCACCAACACCAGCCCGTCGGTGGTCTCCGGCGCTGACCGGCTGGCGCAGAGCGGCGGCGTTCCGTACATCCTGCGCAGCCCGGAGGAGCTTGAGAGCTGCTTCGACGGGCTGACGATGGTGGAGCCGGGCCTGGTGCCGATCCCGCTGTGGCGACCGGAGGACTCCGACGCTGTCGGGATCGACGCCTACGGCGCTGTGGCCCGCAAGCCCTGACCGACACGACGTCCGCCCCGCTCCCGCCATCGCGCCGGAGCGGGGCGGACGTCGTTCACCGCGCGCACGTCAGGGTCAGGCCGTCCGGCACCGCGCTGGTCGTCACGAGCAGACCGAACGTGGTAGCCCCGTCCAGTGCCAACGTCCCGTTGTAGGAGGCGTTGCGAACGGTGACGTCGGAGCCGGCCGTCTCGGCCACCCCACCCCAGGCCGTCTGGACCTGCTCGTCACCGGACCACCGCCAGGAGACACGCCACTGGTCCAGCGGAAGCGTCCCGGTGTTGCGGACCGTGACCGTCGCGACGAAGCCGCCGCCCCAGCGGGCATCGATCGTGGCCGTCGCGCGGCACGAGGTCAGCGAGGCGGTCCGGGCCGAGGCGATCACGTACGGGTCCCGTCGGCCCTCGGCGTCGGTGAACCGGTACCAGTACTCGGTGTCGGGAGTGAGCCGGTCGATGGTCACCGAGCCGTTGCGCTCCGGCCCGGAGACGCCCTCGGCGACCGCCGCCCGCCACTGTTGGGCGTCCTCACGGCTGGTGAAGAGGCTGACGGTCATCGGCGGGTCGTAGCCGCAGGGTGGGCGGAAGAAGATGAAGTACGAGATGGTCAGGCTCGTGGTGGTGGTCCCGGTCACGCTGGCGCTGATCGGTATCGCTGGTGGGCAGGCCGGCGTCGGTGTCGCGGACGGCGTCGGCGCGGGTGTCGCTTCGGCGGCGCTGGTCGTTCCGGTCCAGGCGGCCAGCGCCATGGTCGTGACAGCGAGGAACATGCGAAGCATCGGAACCTCCGTGGTCGGTGCGCGCTGGCTCCCCGAGCACGACCGAACCACAGCATGGCAGTCGGTTGGCATCGATACAAGGCGATCCCGATCCCGTCGAACATCGTCCGCCTTCTGGTCGCCGCGGCGACACCCACCTGGTGCCCGAATCCCGAATGATCCATTGTGGTCTATCCATTCGGACACGGGAGCACACCATGCTCGACGCAAGCAGCACGACCCGGCGACCCCGGGGAGTGAGGGCACTGATCGCGGCAGGCGCGGCGGCGGTGTTGGCGGCCGCCGCGCTGGCCGCGCCAACCCCCGCCGATGCCGCCGTCAGCCGGGCCGAGCTGGCCCTCCGCTGGGCGCCCGTCCACTACCAGGACGTCGATGCCACCGGCAGCCACGCCCTGAGCGGTCAGTCGGACTACCTCACCCGGGTCGACTTCGACGGCGACCTGGACGGACGCGACAACTGGGACCGGGCTGGCCAGACAGGCGCCGCACTCGCCGCGCACGTGTACTACTCCGTCGTCGAGACAAGCACCCACTGGTACATCACGTACTTCTTCTTCCACCCCCGCGACTGGACCGACCACCCGTTCTTCGAGACCGAACACGAGAACGACGGTGAGGGCGCGCTGTTCGCGATCGAGCGCGACGGCTCCACGTACGGCGTTCTCCGCTCGGCTGTCACGGTCGCGCACAGCGACTTCTTCTCCTACACGCCGGCCGGCAGCACCTGGACCAGCGGCGGGGAGAGCATCGACGGCACCCTGCGGTTCCAGGCGTCACCGCACGACAGTTTCCAGCACCCGGTCACGGCGCAGGAGGCACAGGGCCACGGCCTCAAGGCACACCCGCAGTACGACATCAACGGCGACGGCCTGGTCTACTACCCGTCGACCGTCGCCGAGACGCCGAGCAGCAGCAACGACCGCGACGTGCGGTATCAGCTGATCGACATCTTCGCCGCCGGCGGCCTGTGGGCGCAGCGGTCCAACGCGAGCCTCTTCGCCAGCCTGGGCACGTTCGCCGGGGACACGTCCGGCGACTGCGGCGTCGGCACCTGGAGCTGTTCGACCAACTCGGCCAACGCGCCCTGGGGCTGGGACGACGGCAACGACGCCCCAGCGCGTGGCGAGATCGCCAGCGATCCGGCGAAACTGTCGGCCGCGTACTTCACCGTGCCGGCCGGTCTGGCCCGCACCTACGGCTACAACCCGTACGCCGGCGCGGCGGCGGCGCTCGCCGAGGCGGCGCGGACGGCTCCGCCGACCGTCGACTGATCTCTTCGTCTCCCCGGGGGCGGGCCGTCCTGGCCCGTCACCGGAGAGACGAACCGACCCGCACCCGGTCGCTCTCGTTGTCGGAGAGGAAGGACGCCAGGGCCTGCCCCTGCTCGGTCACGGCGGCCCGGTCAGCTCGGGAGAAGCCGCGCAGTGGGTCGACGGTCACCGTGCCCGACTCGACGGTCCAGGTCGCCGCGACCCGGCCGTCGACAAGTACCACGCGCTCGCCGGCCACCGAGAGGAGACGGTGCGCGTCGTCGATGATCCGGCTGCGGTCGTCGTAGCCGAGGATCGCGTTGTCGAACGCCGGCAGGAACCGCACCGGGGCCGGTGTCTCCGGATCGGGGCGGGGCGCGTCGGGGAGGTCGATCAGCTTCCGGCCACGCTCGTCGCGGAAGGTCACCAACTCGTCCCTCATGGCGGTCACCGCGGCGGGCAGCCCGGCGAGGCCGCACCAGGCCCGCAGGTCGGCCGTGGCCGCCGGGCCGAACGCGGCCAGATAGCGGCGTACGAGCAGTTGGCCGACCGGATCGGCGCCCGCCACGGTCGGCGGGGCGACCTCGCGGCCGAGCCACGCGGAGAGCAGGACGTAGCGCGCGCCCCCCTTCGCCCGCCACACCCCACGTGGCGGCAGCTGTGTCATCGGGAGCAGCGCGACAGCGATCTCGCCCAGCGCCCGCAGCCCCGGCGTCGGCCAGCGCTCGCTGAGCGCCCGCCCGATCTCGGGCATCGAGCGGGGCTCACCGTCGGCCACCACCGCCCGCGCCGCAGCGGCGAGTTCGTCGAGGTCCACCCCGTCGAGCTCGCCGCGGTAGACCCCGAGCACGCGTTGGCGCAACATGCCGTCGTGACGGGGGCGCCAGGCCACTGCGTCGTCGGCGACGAGCAGGTGGACGGTGCGGCGCATGAGGTGGGTACGCACCACGTGTCGCTGGGTCAGCAGGGTCGAGAGCACCGTCGGGTCGAACGCGCGCAGCCGCGACCACAGCCCGATGAACGGCTCCTGCGGCTCCTGGGCCTGTAGGCCACCGAGGTGGGCGACGGCGTCGAGCGGCGGCAGGTCGGCCCGGTCGAGCAGCAGTTGACGGGCGAGCGTCGCGCGGTTGAGCGCCCGGGTGTCGAGAACGGTCATCGGGTCCCTTCGGTCGACCTCATTGTCCGACCGGGGCCGACAGTCTGGGTGCCCGGCGTCTCGGGTACGCGAACTCGCCCCGTCCGGTGATGACACCGGACGGGGCGAATTCGAATGGGGACACCGATCAGTGCTTGCCCACGAAGATGCCGATGCCGTTGGCGACCAGACGCTCCGTACCGTCGGACGGGCTGTTGCGGGCGGTGGCCGCGGTCTGGCCCGGCTCGCGAACGGCGACGGTGCTCGACCCGCCGCCGTCGAGGTTCACGGCGGCGTCCGCGCCGAACGAGCGCATCAGGTCGGCCAGTTCGGCGATCGTGAACCCGGCGCTGGCCGCGCGAACGAGCCGTACGTGACGCCGGGGGCGAGCTGCGCGGTCGAGGTGATCGTGATCGGGGTGCCCGTCGCGGGTACGGTGGCGGTCGCGGCGTGGGCGACGCCGGCCGGCGTGACGAGCGCGGTGAGTCCCGCCGCGAGCAGCAGCGCCAGACGTGGGCGCACGAGGTGCAGTGCCCTCATTGCCGCTCCTTTCCTGGTGCGTTCCTGGCCTGGGCCGGGATGGTCGAGCCGGGCCGGCGGTTGACCGGGCCGGCGATGATCTTCCTGGTCAGCCGATCATCCGGACGTGAACCGCCCGCACCGTCTTGATCAACTGCAGAAGTGGCCGGATCGGGTCAGCACGTCTCCGGGTGTGCCAAAAAGTTTTGTGCATTTCCTACAACTGAGGGACGGTGGGTTCGGTGGTTGCGCCATAGCGCTGGCCGCCGCCACGCGGAAAGGTGATCACTGCTGGGAGCCGTCGTCTCCCGGCACGCAGGTCGAGGTCTAGCTAAGGGGTTCTTCGGGTGTTCAACCGTGTCGCCATCGTCAACCGTGGTGAAGCTGCCATGCGGCTCATCCACGCGGTCCGCGAGCTGGCCGCGGAGACCGGCATTCAGCTTGAAACCGTGGCCCTCTACACCGATGTCGACCGAAACGCTACATTTGTCCGTGAAGCGGACATTGCCTACGATCTCGGCCCGGCGTCCGCCCGCCCGTACCTCAACCTGGCGGTGCTGGAGCGCGCCCTGACCGAGACCGGTGCCGACGCCGCGTGGGTCGGCTGGGGCTTCGTCGCCGAGGATCCGGCGTTCGCCGAGCTGTGCGAGAAGATCGGCGTCACCTTCGTCGGGCCGAGCGCGGACGCCATGCGCCAACTCGGCGACAAGATCGGCTCGAAGCTGATCGCCGAGGAGGTCGGCGTGCCGGTCGCGCCGTGGAGCCGCGGCGCCGTCGAGACCCTCGCCGCCGCCCGGGCCTCGGCAGCCGAGGTCGGCTACCCACTGATGCTGAAGGCGACCGCCGGCGGCGGCGGGCGCGGCATCCGCGTGATCAGGAACGAAGCCGAGCTGGTCGACGCGTACGAGCGCACCAGCCAGGAAGCGGCACGGGCGTTCGGCAGCGGCATCGTGTTCCTGGAGCGCCTGGTCACCGGGGCTCGGCACGTCGAGGTCCAGGTGATCGCCGACGGGCAGGGCACCGCGTGGGCGCTCGGTGTCCGCGACTGCTCGGTGCAACGACGCAACCAGAAGGTCATCGAGGAGTCGGCGTCGCCGGTGCTCGACCCAGCGCAGGCCGCCGAGCTGAAGACGTCGGCCGAGCGCCTCGCCGTGGCTGTCGGTTACCGAGGCGCGGCGACCGTCGAGTTCCTCTACCACCCCGGGGACCGGTTGTTCGCCTTCCTCGAGGTCAACACCCGCCTCCAGGTCGAGCACCCGATCACCGAGCTGACCACCGGGTTCGACCTGGTCAAGGCGCAGCTGCACGTCGCCGCCGGCGGACGACTCGAAGGTGCGCCGCCGGCCGAGCGCGGGCACGCCATCGAGGCGCGGCTCAACGCCGAGGACCCCGACCGCGACTTCGCCCCGTCCCCCGGCCGCATCGCCCGGCTGGACCTGCCCAGCGGCCCCGGCATCCGGGTGGACACCGGCGTCAGCGAGGGTGACACCATCCCTGCCGACTTCGACTCGATGATCGCGAAGATCATCGCGTACGGCCGTGACCGCGACGAGGCGCTCGGCAAGCTGCGCCGGGCGATGGCGAACACCACGGTGATCATTGAAGGTGGGGCGACGAACAAGAGCTTCGTGCTCGACCTGCTCGACCAGCCCGAGGTCATCGACGCCAGCGCGGACACCGGCTGGATCGACCGCGTCCGCGGCGAGGGCCGCCTCGTCACCCACCGTCACTCCGCTGTCGCCCTGGCCGCCGCCGCCATCGAGGCGTACGAGGAGGAGGAGCGCGTCGAGCGGCAGCGGCTGCTGTCGACGGCGGCCGGCGGGCGCCCGCAGGTGCAGCACGCCAGCGGCCGACCGTTGGACCTCAAGCTTCGCGGCGTCAGCTACCGCACCCGGGTGGGACGGGTCGGCGCGCACCGGTTCCGGGTCGGCATCGAGACCGGCCCCGTCGTGCGCACCGCCGACGTCGAGCTCGACCGCTTCGACCGGCACACCGGGCAGATCGTCGTCAACGGCATCCGCTACCGCCTGCTCACCGGCACGTACGGGCCGACCCACCTGGTCGAGGTGGACGGCGTGACGCACCGGGTCAGCCGGGACGAGGGTGGCGTCCTGCGTTCCCCGATGCCCGCGCTGGTCGTCGCCACACCGCTGGAGGTCGGCGCGGAGGTCGAGGCGGGCGCGCCGGTGCTGGTGCTGGAAGCGATGAAGATGGAGACGGTGCTGCGGGCGCCGTTCAAGGCGCGGCTCAAGGAGTGCGCCGTGTCGGTGGGCAGCCAGGTGGAGGCCGGCGCGCCGCTGCTACGCCTGGAGCCGCTCGCGGACGACGCCGAGGAGACCGCTGACGACCCGAGCACCGAGACCGTCGAACTGGACCTGCCCACCGCCACCGCGGACATCCCGGCGTACGAGCGCAGCAGGCGCGGCCAGGAGGACCTGCGGGGTCTGCTGCTCGGCTTCGACGTCGACCCGCACGACGACCGCCGGGTGCTCGACGACTACCTCACCGCGCGGCGGACGGCCACCGAAGCCGGTCAGCGGCCCCTGGCCGCCGAACTCGACCTCATCGAGGTGTTCGCCGATCTCGCCGAACTGAGCCGCAACCGGCCGACCGGCGAGGACGGCGGCGCCGCCCACGTGCACAGCGCCCGGGAGTACTTCCACACCTACCTGCAGAGCCTCGACGTCGAGCGGGCCGGGCTGCCGGACGCCTTCCAGACCAGGCTCGGAAAGGCGCTCGGCCGGTACGGCGTCACCGACCTGGACCGCACCCCCGCCCTCGAAGCCGCCGTCTTCCGGATCTTCCTCGCCCAGCAGCGCGCCTCCGCGGACGCACAGGTCATCGCGGCGCTGCTGCGCGCATGGCTGCGGGAGACCCCGCCGGACGAGACGCTGCGCGAGCCGGTCGGCCTCGCGCTGGAGCGGCTGATCGCCGCGACGCAGGTCCGCTTCCCAGTGGTCGCGGACCTCGCCCGCGGCGTGGTGTTCGCCTGGTTCGCCCAGCCACTGCTGCGCCGCAACCGCGCCCGCGTCTACGCCGAGGTCCGTGGGCACCTGCGGCACCTCGACGCGCACCCGGACGCCCCGGACCGCGGCGAGCGCGTCGCCGAGATGGTGCGCAGCACCGAGCCGCTGGTCCGGCTGCTCGGCCAGCGGCTCGTCCGCGACCACCTCGACAACGCGGTCATGTTGGAGGTGCTGACCCGGCGGTACTACGGCAACCGGTCGCTCACCAGCGTGCGTACCCGCGAGGTCGCGGGCTGCACGTTCGTGGTCGCCGAGCGCGCCGACTCCAGCGTGGTCTCCGCCGCGGTCAGCTTCGACGCGCTGGGCAGCGCCCTGCGCGGGCTGGCCGAGCTGGCCACCGGCGAGGACGCCGTGGACGCCGACATCTACCTCGGCTGGGAGAACCAGCCGGAGGACTTCGACGCGATGGCTGCCGCGCTGGCCGAGGTCATCGCCGCGCACCCGCTGCCACCCCAGGTCCGTCGGGTCACCACCACAGTCGCGGGTCGCGGCGGAGCGGTGATGCACCACCACTTCACCTTCCGCCCGTCGGGCGCCCAGTTGACCGAGGACCGGCTGATCCGTGGGCTGCACCCGTACATCGCGCAGCGCATGCAGCTGGAGCGGCTGCACAAGTTCGACCTGACCCGGCTGCCGTCGTCGGACGAGGAGGTCTACCTCTTCCAGTGCGTGGCCCGGGAGAACCGGGCCGACGAGCGCCTCGTCGCGTTCGCCCAGGTGCGTGACCTGACCGAGCTTCGCGAGCAGGACGGCCGCCTGGTCGCGCTGCCGACGACCGAGGACGCCATCGCCGCCTGCCTCGACTCGATCCGCCGCGCCCAGTCGCGGCGGCCGTCGAAGACGCGCTTCAACACCAACCGCATCGTGGTCTACGTGTGGCCGCCGAGCGAGCTGACCCGCGAGGAGATGGAGATGATCGCCGGGCGGGTCCGCCCGACGACCGCGGGCGCCGGCCTGGAGGAGATCCTGTTCATCGCGCGCCAGCGCGACCGCCGGACCGGCGAGCTGACCAGGATCGCCGTACGGATCTCGTTCGACGCCGCGGGCGGCGCCGAACTGGCCGTCGGGGAGCCGCCGGTCGAGCCGCTCGAGCCGCTCGACGAGTACCGGCTCAAGGTGCTGCGGGCCAGCAGCCGCAACACCGTGTACCCGTACGAGCTGACCGGCCGCCTCGGCGACTTCGTCGAGCACGACCTCGACGACGACCACGTGTTGGTGCCGGTGGACCGGCCGAAGGGGCGCAACAGCGCCGCCATCGTCGCCGGGGTCGTCACGACGCCGACCGAGCGCTACCCCCAGGGTGTCACCCGGGTGGTGCTGCTCGGCGACCCGACGAAGTCGCTGGGTGCCCTGTCGGAGCCGGAGTGCCGGCGCGTGATCGCCGCACTGGACCTGGCCGAGCGGATGCAGGTGCCGCTGGAGTGGTGGGCGCTGTCCGCCGGGGCCCGGATCTCGATGACCTCCGGTACGGAGAACATGGACTGGGTGGCAGCGGCGCTCAAGCGGATCGTCGAGTTCACCCAGGCCGGCGGTGAGATCAACATCGTGGTCGCGGGCATCAACGTCGGCGCGCAGCCGTACTGGAACGCCGAGGCGACGATGCTCATGCACACCAAGGGCATCCTGGTGATGACGCCCGACTCGGCGATGGTGCTCACCGGCAAGCAGTCGCTCGACTTCTCCGGTGGTGTGTCGGCTGAGGACAACTTCGGCATCGGCGGCTACGACCGGGTGATGGGGCCGAACGGGCAGGCGCAGTACTGGGCGCCGAACCTGACGGCCGCGCGGGACGTGGTGATGGCGCACTACGACCACACGTACGTCGCGCCCGGCGAGGACGCGCCCCGGCGGGCGGTCACCACCGACCCGGTCGACCGCGACATCTCCGGCTTCCCGCACGACGTGGCGGGCAGCTCCTTCGCCACCGTCGGGGAGATCTTCTCCGTCGAGTCCAACCCGGACCGCAAGAAGCCGTTCGACATCCGTACGGTGATGCGGGCCCTCTCCGACCAGGACCACCCGGTGCTGGAGCGCTGGGCCGGCATGGCGGACGCGGACACCGCTGTCGTGCAGGACGTCCACCTCGGTGGCATCCCGGTCTGCCTGCTCGGCATCGAGTCCCGGTCGGTGCCCCGGCACGGCTTCCCGCCCACCGACGGCCCGGACACCTACACGGCGGGCACGCTGTTCCCCCGCTCGTCGAAGAAGGCCGCGCGGGCGATCAACGCGGCCAGCGGCAACCGGCCGCTCGTCGTGCTGGCGAACCTGTCCGGCTTCGACGGCTCACCGGAGTCGATGCGCAAGCTGCAACTGGAGTACGGCGCCGAGATCGGCCGGGCGATCGTGAACTTCCGGGGGCCCATCGTCTTCTGCGTCATCTCGCGCTACCACGGCGGTGCGTTCGTGGTGTTCTCGAAGGCGCTGAACCCGAACATGACGGTGCTGGCGCTGGAGGGCTCGTTCGCCTCGGTGCTCGGTGGCGCACCCGCCGCCGCTGTGGTGTTCTCCGCCGACGTCAACGCTCGTACGGCTGCCGACCCGCGGGTGCGGGACCTGGAGACCCGCACGGCCGCCTCGGCCGGCACCGAACGCGCGGCGCTGACCGCGGAGCTCGACGAGCTGCGCTCGTCGGTGCGCGCGGAGAAACTCAGCGAGGTGGCCGCGGAGTTCGACAGGGTGCACAACATCCACCGCGCCGTCGAGGTCGGCTCGGTTGACGCCGTCATCCGCGCCGCCGAGCTGCGTCCGCGCATCATCGAGACCATCGAGGCCCGCCTGGGGTAGAGCGGTCGATACGCCCGCACCACGTCAGCGCCACCGGTCTGCGGCCGGTGGCGCTGACCGTTCGGGTGGCGCCCTGCTGCGAGGTCCGGCTGAGCGCTGCGTTCAGCGCGACGGCGGTGTCCGAGCCGGGGTGCCGCTGCAGCCCTCGGGTCAGGTGGCGTGTCGAAGCAGTTCGTGAAGGAGCGTGACGACCTCGTGGGGGGCGAGGTCCATGGCGTTCTCACCGATGCTCACCTCGAACGAGCACCGGTCCGGAGCCGGCGCGGAGCGTACGCGGCCGAACAGCTCCACCCCGTCGGCGGCGAGCAGGGCGTCGGCGGCCCGCGTCGCGGCGTCCGGACCGATCGGAAGGTGGACGTGGAACAGGGGCGTCTGCGGCGGGTCCGGGAAGGCGCGGGCAGTCCCGTCGGCGTTGATGGCCGCCGCGATCGCCACCGCGTGCTCCCGGTGCGCCGGCAGCCGGGGCAGCAGGGTGTCCAGGCCGTGCATCGCGGTGAGCGCCAACGGCCAGGCGTCGTAGACGTCGCCGCCGAGCCGTCGGCGCCACACCCGGGCCTCGGCCACCAGGGCGGCGTCTCCGGCGAGCGCGGCACCGCCGACGCCTTGCAGTCCCTTGTAGAACGAGACGTACCCGCTGTCGAACAGCGCGACGATCTCGGCGAACGGACGCGCGTAGTACGTCTGCGCCTCCCACAGGCGCGCACCGTCGAGGTGGATGGCCGCGCCGCGCTCACGCATCGCTGCGGTCTGGGCGACGAGGTCGTCCCACTCCGGCAGCAGCCCCCCGATGTCGCGTTGCGGCAGCTCCCAGACCACCGCCGCGAGCGGTTCGGCGACGGCGGCGAGATCGGTCAGGGTCATCAACCGGTGGCGGTCGCCGACGGGCTGGAAGCGCAGCCCGTGCACCACGGCGTACCCCTGTTGCTCCCAGACCTCCAGGTGACACTGCGGATGGGCGGCGAAGGCCCGCCGGCCGCGCCGGTCGGCGTGGATGCGCACTGCCACCTGCTGCGCCATCGTCCCGGTCGGGAAGAACAGGGCTTCGTCAGTGCCGAGCAGGGATGCCACGCGGCGTTCGAGGGCGGCCACCGGCCCGTCCGGTCCGTTCGGCGGCGTGGCCGGGTCGACCTGGGCCAGCATCGACCGCAGCAGGTCGTACGGCCGACGGCGCAGCTCCGAGTGCAGAAAGAGGGAACGCCGCACACTCATGGCGGCAGTATCCACCCTCAGCCGGTTCGTCGCCCGTGGCTCGGGTCGGTGTCGGCCTGCCAGGCGGCGACGAGATCCTCGCGCGCCCGGGCGACCCGGGAACGGATCGTGCCGACGGGGCACTGGCAGACGTCCGCCGCCTCGGCGTAGGACAGGCCGAGCACCTGGGTGGCGACGAACGCCTCGCGGCGCTCCGGGGTCAGTCCGGCGATCAACCGGTGCAGGGTCACACCCTCGTCGGCACCGGCGGTGATCGCACCGGCGGCCTCGGCAGCCGCCTGCCAGTCCGGCACCGACGCCAGCCTCGGCCGGGCCACCGCCGTCCGGACGTGATCCACGGCAACGCGCCGGGCGATGGTGAACACCCAGGTACGGGCCGACGATCGGCCGGCGAAGCCGGGCAGGTTCCGAATCGCCCGCAGGAACGTCTCCTGGGTCAGGTCGTCGGCCTCTCCCGGCCCGGCCAGGTGCGACAGGAACCGCCAGACCTGGTCCTGCAGTGCCCGGATGAACGCCGTGGCGGCCTGCCGGTCACCCTGGCCCGCCTCCCGCGCCCACCGGGTCACCTGGTCGTCGTCAGCGACGCCGTTCCGCACAGACCACCGTCCTGTGTGCCACGGGCGCTCCTTCATGCCGAGAGGTCGTCGTCGGAACGCCGCCGGTCGGCCGCGCACTCTGGTGGTCGCCGGCCGGTCCGGAAAAGTTCCCGAGGTTCCACGTTTCGACTGATCTCGCGGATGTCCGAGGTGACGGGAACCGGTGCCGCTCAGCTCGCGACGGGCTGGTCCGCGCTCTCGCGTTCTCGCGGGACCACGGGGTCGGGCATGCTCCACGAGCGCCACAGCGTGCTGTACCCGCCCCCGGCCCTGAGCAGTTCGGCGTGCGTGCCGTGCTCGGCGACGCGCCCCTGGTCGAGGACGACGATGCGGTCCGCGGTGGCCGCCTGGCTGAGTCGGTGGGCGACGATCAGCGTGGTACGGCCCTCGGTGGCCGCCACTGCGGCGCGGTCGAGGTCGCGCGCGCCCGCGCTGCCCGCCTCGGCGGTGGCCTCGTCGAGGACCGCGACGGCCGGATCGGCGAGGACGAGGCGGGCCAGGGCGAGCTGCTGGGCCTGGGCCGAGGTGAGCTGCCGCCCACCCTCCCCCACCGCCGTGGTGAGGCCGTCCGGCAGGGTCCGCACCCACTCGGTGGCGCCGACGAGGTCGAGGGCGGCGGCGATCTCGGCGTCGGTGGCATCCGGGTCGGCGAGGCGCAGGTCGTCGGCGAGCGGCCCGGCGAAGACGTGCACCTCCTGGCTGATCAGGGCGATCTCGCGACGGAGGCGGTGCTCGCCGAGCTGTGTCAGCGGCACGCCGCGCAGGGTAACCGCGCCGTCGGTGGGCACGATGATGCCCGCGATGATGCCGGCGAGGGTGCTCTTGCCCGCGCCGCTCGCGCCGACCAGGGCGACGCGCTCCCCGGGTGCGAGACGCAGGCCGATGTCCCGCAGCACCACCGGCCCGTCGTCGTAACGG
The DNA here is from genome assembly GCF_022230905.1 of Micromonospora salmantinae. Taxonomy (NCBI): domain Bacteria; kingdom Bacillati; phylum Actinomycetota; class Actinomycetes; order Micromonosporales; family Micromonosporaceae; genus Micromonospora; species Micromonospora salmantinae. The sequence goes on along the minus strand of NZ_JAKKFG010000023.1, from coordinate 230,379 downwards.
TGCTGCCCGACGGTCACCTCCAGGGCCGCCGGTGCGCCCCGATCATGGCGGGTGGGCTCGGTGCCGGCGGGGGCCGCGGTGTCGGGCAGGGTGGTGACCCCGACGAGTCGGGCCAGGCTGGCCCCGGCCTGCAACACCGAGTCCGACTCGAACAGCAGCAGGCCGATGGGGTTGAAGAGGCGGTGGAAGTAGAGGGCGGCAGTGGTGGCGGCGCCGACGGTGGCCAGGTCACCGCGGACCAGCAGGAAGCCGGCGAGCAGCACGGCGGCGAGCCCCACGAACTCGGAGCGGTTGATGCGCAGCCCGAAGCGGGTGTAGAGACCGAAGATCTCCAGCGACAGGTCGCGGGCGACGCCGGAGCGCTCCGCGATCCGCGCGACGTGGGCGTCCTCCATCCGGTAGGCGCGCACTGTGGCCGCGCCCCGCAGCGCCTCGGCCGTCGCCTGCGCGCGCTCGCCCGTCGCCACCCGCTCGCGGGCGTAGTACGGCACCGAACGCTTCAGGTACCAGCGCAGCGCCACCGCGTACGCCGGGGCCGCGACCAACCCGGCGATGCCGAGCCGCCAGTCGAGGGCGAACAGCCCCGCCGCGGTCAGCACGACAGACAGCAGCGCGCCGAGGAAGGCAGGACCGCTGGTGGCGATCACGTTCGTCACCACTGCCACGTCGTCGCCGGCACGGGCCACCAGGTCCCCGGTCCCGGCCCGTTCCAGGGTGGCCGAGGGCAGGTGCAGCGCCCGGTCGAGGACCCGCTCCCGGAGTCGGGCCAGCACGGTCTCGCCGAGACGCGCGGCGACCGCCGCTCCGACCGCGGTGAGGAGCCCCGCGAGCACGGCGGCGCCGGCGATCACGCCGGCCCAGGCGATCACCCGGGGCGTGTCGGTCCCGGCGATGACGTCGTCGACGAGGCGCCCGAGGACCCAGGGCGCGACCAGCCCGGTCGCGGCGGCGGCGATCAGCAACGTGCCGGCGACGGCGCTGAGCCCCGGCAGGAGCGCCAGCTCGGTACGGAGGGCGGCCCAGGTCTGCCGGCCGGTGGCCGTCGGCAGCAGGTGCCGGGTGATCGGCTCGGACGTCATCGCAGGGTTTCCTCCCGGTAGCGGGCGTCGCTGGCGAGCAACAGCTCGTGCGGACCCTCGGCGACGATCCGTCCCCGGTCGATCACCGCGACCCGGTCGGTGATCCGCAGCAGCGCCGGGCTGGTGGTGATCAGCACCGTGCCGCGGGTGCCCGCCCCGCGCGCCTCGGCCAGCCTGGTGGCGAGCAACCCCTCGGTCACCGCGTCGACAGCGGTGGTGGGGTTGTGCAGCACCAGCACCGGCGGGTCGGCGACCAGTGCCCTCGCCAGCCCGATCCGCTGCCGCTGCCCACCGGAGAGGTTCGCCCCGCGTTCGGTGAGCAGGCGGTCGAACCCGTGCGGGTGCGCGGCGAGCACGTCCTCGGCCGCGGCGGCCCGCACTGCGGCACGCAGCACCTCGTCATCGACGGAGGCGCCGGCGCTGAGGTTGGCGCGCAGCGTCCCCTCGAAGAGCGCCACGTCATGCTGCTCGACCAGGACCACGGCGCGCGCGGCGTCGATGTGCAGCTCGTCGGCGGGCACGCCGTCGACGCGGACGGTGCCCTGGTGGTCCGCGCGGGGCACCCGGCCGGCCAGCAGAGCGACCAGCGCCTCGGCCTCGCTCGGGTCGTAGGCGAGCACGCCCAGGATCTCACCGGCGCGAACGCGCAGGCTGACGTCGTCGAGGCCCGCGTACGAGACCCCGTCGAGGACGAGCCGGGACGGGCTCGGGGCGGGCGGCCCGGCGTCACCCGGCTGGACGACCGGCGCGGCGCCGAGGACCCGGGCGACCCGCCCCGCGGAGGCTCGGGCCATGGCGAACAACTGGACGCAGTACCCGAGCGTCTGCACCGGCTCGGCGATGAACTGGGCCAGCCCGACCACGGCGACGAGCTCGCCGATGGTGAGCCGGCCCTGAAGGGCGAGCCAGCCGGCGACTCCGGCGACCGTCGCGAGGAAGAGGCCGTTGACAGTGGTGGTGAGCCCGAGGTGCAGGCCCTTTGTGGTGGCGGCGCGCAGGGTGACGTCGAGCGCGTGCCGGCTGGCTCCCGCGTACCGGCGGGCGGCGTGGTCCTGTGCGCCGATGCCGCGCAGCACGCGCAGGCCGCTGACGAGGTCGACGGCGAGGGCGGTCGTGGCGGCGAGCGCCTCCTGTTGCGACGTGCTGCGCCGGGTGAGCAGCGGCGCCATCCGCTGGAGGGCGACGACCAGCAGGGGTACGCCGATGAGCACCCCGAGGCCGAGAGGGATGTCGACGACGAGCAGCGCGACGGCCGCGACCACGATGGCGGTGAGCGCCGCGGCGGTGAGTCCCGCGACCCGCACGACGAGCGCGGACAGCTCGGCGTCGGAGGCCGTCACGGACAGCAGTTCGCCGTCGCGCATGCCCGACCGCCGTCCGCGCGGGTCGAGGGCGCTGCTGACGATCTCGACCCGGGTGGCGTGCGCCTCGTGTTCGACGGCGGCGAACGCCAGTCGTGCGCCGGCCCGGTAGGCGAAGGCGAGCACTGTGAACAGGGCGGCCAGGCCGGCCAGCGAGAGCAGCAGGGCGCTGACGTCCCCGGTGGCCACCGCACGGTCGATGATCACGCCGATGGCGACCGGGACGAGGGCTTCGGTGGCCTGGTGGGTGCAGAGCAGCGCGATGCCGGCGGCCACCCGGGCGCGCTGTCGACGCAGCGCGCGACGGAGCACCACGCCACCGGTGGTCTCGGCGACTGTCATGCTCGGATCGATGAGGGCACGGCGACAGACTCCACTACATTAGGGCAGGCTAACCTAACATGCCCCCGAAGTGGGATCGGACGCGCGGTCCCGGTGCTCCCCCACCGGCACCGAAGCGGGCAGACCGAGACCCTTGACGGCCGCCGCGACCAGGGCTTCCGGGGGCAGCGAGACATCGAGGACGAGCACCGACTCGTCCGGCTCGGCCGGTTCCAGCGTGGCGAGCTGCGACTCCAGCAGACTGGCCGGCATGTAGTGCCCCTCGCGCCGGGCCAATCGGGCTCGGATGACCTCCACCGGCCCGTCCAGGTGCACGAAGTCCACCCGGAGCGGGCCCTGACGCAGCACGTCCCGGTACGACCGCTTCAACGCCGAGCAGGCCAGCACCGTCGAGCGGCCCTCCGCGCCGCGATCGGCGATCCACCCGGCGATGTCCCGCAGCCACGGCCACCGGGTGGTGTCGTCCAGCGGTACGCCCGAGCGCATCCGCGCCACGTTCTGCGGGGAGTGGAACTCGTCCGCCTCGGCGAACGTCAGCCCCGTCGCCGCGCCGATCCCACGCGCCACAGTGGTCTTGCCGGCCCCGGAGACGCCCATCACCACGACATGCCGGGTGGGCCGGGCGCCGCGCCGTTCACCAGTCATGAACCGTGCCGTCCTTGAGCCGGTTGAACGGCAGGTACGCCGGCTCGTACGGGAACCGGGCCGCCGCCTCCTCGTCGAGTTCCACCCCGAGCCCCGGTTGGTCGCCCGGGTGCAGGTAGCCGTCAGTGAAGGTGAACGACTGCCGGAACACCTCGTTGGCCAGCGGGGTGTGCTTCATGTACTCCTGGATCCCGAAGTTGTGGATGGCCAGGTCCAGGTGCAGCGCCGCGGCCATGCCCACCGGGGAGATGTCGGTGGGACCGTGAATGCCGGACTTGATCTGGTACTGGGCGGCGAAGTCGAGCAGCTTGCGCATGGCGGTGATGCCGCCGGTGTGGGTGACCGCGGACCGGACGTAGTCGATCAACTGCTCCCGGATCAGGGTCTGGTAGTCCCAGACGGTGTTGAAGACCTCACCGATGGCCAGCGGGGTGGTGGTGTGCTGGCGGACCAGCCGCAGCGCCTCCTGGTTCTCGGCCGGGGTGCAGTCCTCCAGCCAGAACAGGTCGTACGGTTCGAGAGCCTTGCCGAGCTTGGCGGCCTGGATCGGGGTCATCCGGTGGTGACCGTCGTGCAGCAGCGGCAACTCCGGGCCGAACTCGCCGCGTACCGCCTCGAAGACCGACGGCAGGTGGCGCAGGTACGCGCGGGTGTCCCAGTCCTCCTCGGCGGGCAGCGGGGTGCGCTGCGCGGGCTCGTAGTCGTAGCGCTGGCCGGTGGCGCTGGGTTGCGCGGCCACACCGTAGACCGCGTTGATCCCCGGCACCGCGGTCTGCACCCGGATCGACCGGAAGCCCTCGTCGAGGTGGCGGCGGATCGAGTCGAACAGCTCGGGGATGTCCCGCCCCGACGCGTGCCCGTACGCCATGATGCCGGTGCGCGACGCGCCGCCCAGCAGTTGGTAGAGCGGCATGCCGGCGGCCTTGGCCAAGATGTCCCAGAGCGCGACGTCCACCGCGGCGATGGCCGCCATGGTGACCGGGCCCCGCCGCCAGTACGCCGAGCGGTACAGGAACTGCCAGGTGTCCTCGATCCGGTGCGGGTCCCGTCCCATCAGCAGCGGGGCGACGTGGTCGCGCAGGTACGAGGCGACGGAGAGCTCGCGGCCGTTGAGCGTGGCGTCGCCCAGACCGGTGATGCCCTCATCAGTGGTGATCTTGAGGGTGACGAAGTTCCGGTCGGGGCTGGTCACGATGATGTCTGCTGCGACGATCTTCACGGGGTGCCTTTCGTTCTCGCCGGTCGGGGTCTCACCACTCCGCGTAGGAGCCGTCGGGGTGCCGCCAGGTCGGGCTGCGCCAGGCGTGCCCACGCTTGTCAGCGGTCCGCACTGCGTGTTCGTCGATCTCGATGCCGAGACCGGGCGCTGTCAACCGCTGCACGTACCCGTCGACAAAGGTCAGCGGGGTCTGGTCGAGGCAGTAGTCGAGCACCTCGGCGCCCTGGTTGTAGTGGATGCCGATGCTCTGCTCCTGGATCAGGAAGTTGGGTGTGGCGAAGCCGACCTGGAGGCAGGCGGCGAGGGCGATCGGCCCGAGCGGGCAGTGCGGGGCGAGCTGCACGTCGTACACCTCGGCCAACGTCGCGATCTTGCGAACCTCGGTGATGCCGCCGGCGTGCGCGAGATCCGGCTGGGCCACGGCGATGCCGGCCTGCAACACGGGCAGGAACTCCTGCCGGCTGTAGAGCCGCTCCCCCGTCGAGACCGGGGTGGTGGTGCAGCGGACGACCTCACCGATCAGGTGAGAGTTCTCCGGCACCACCGGTTCTTCCAGGAAGAACGGCCGGTACGGCTCCAGCAGCGGGGCGACCCTCCGGACGTTGGCGAGGGTGAACCGACCGTGGAAGTCGACAGCGACGTCGCGGTCGTCGCCGAGGACCTCGCGGGCGACTGCCACCCGCTGCACCACCGCGTCGAGGTCGGCGACCGAGGCGAGCGCGCCCATCGGCCCGGACGCGTTCATCTTCACAGCGGTCAGGCCCGCCTCGATCCGGGCGCTGATCTGGTCGCGGATCTCGGCGGGCTCGTCACCACCGATCCAGCCGTAGACCCGGATCCGGTCCCGGACCGGCCCACCGAGGAGCTGGTGCACGGGGGCGCCGTAGTGCTTGCCGGCGATGTCCCAGAGCGCCTGGTCCAGACCGGACACCGCGCTGGCCAGGATCGGGCCGCCCCGGTAGAAGGAACCCTTGGTCAGCACCTGCCAGTGGTCCTCGATACGCAGCGCGTCCCGGCCGGTGAGCAGCTCGCTGAGTTGGTGGACGGCCGTGCGCACGGTCTCGGACCGGCCCTCGCAGGTCGCCTCGCCCCAGCCGACGATGCCGGACTCCGTCTCGATCCGGACGAACAGCCAGCGCGGTGCGACCAGGAACGTCTCCACCTTCGCGATCGTCGTCATGTGCCGGTCAGCCCTTCGTGGCACCGGCGGTGAGGCCGGAGACGACGTACTTCTGCACGAACAGGGCGATCAGCATGATCGGCAGGGTGACCACTGTCGCCGCGGCCATCAGGCCGCCCCAGTCGATGCTGGCGTAGCCGACGAAGTCGAAGATCGCGACCGGGAGCGTCTTGGTGTCGGATCCGGAGAGCACCAGGGCGAACATGAAGTTGTTCCAGGAGAAGATGAAGGAGAGGATGCCGGCGGTCGCGACGCCGGGCACCGACAGCGGCAGGGTGATCCGCCGGAACGCGCCGATGTGGGTCAGCCCGTCGACCAGCGCGGCCTCTTCCAACTCGGTCGGCAGGCCGTCGAAGTAACCCATCATGATGTAGACGATCAGCGGCAGCGACACGAACATGTGACTCAGGATCAGCACTGTGAAGCCGCCGACCATCTTCAGGTTCGAGAAGACGTAGTACCAGGGCACCAGGAGCGAGACGCCGGGGATGACCCGGGCCATGAGCACGACGAGCGCGGACTTCTTCATGCTGAACCGGCTCATCGAGTACGCGGCGGGCACCCCGAGCAGGAGCGAGAGCGTGGTGGCCGCGAACGCCACCCAGAGGCTGTTGCCGATGAACTCGAGGTAGTTCGCCTGCTGGAGAACGGTCTCGTAGTTCTTCAGGCTGGGCGAGAAGACGAACGCCTTGGCCGTGTCGTAGATGTCCACGTTGGTCTTGAAAGACGCGGCGATCATCCAGAGCAGCGGCGCCATCAGCGCGAACACCACGACGACGAGAGCCGAGTTGCGGAACACCCGGTACGGCTTGCTCGGCTTCATCGGCCCAGCCCCTTCTTGCGATAGGTGAGGGCCCACATCACCCCGATGATGATCAGGAAGAAGATGATGAGGACTGTCGACGAGACGCCGTAGTCGTTGTAGTCGAAGCTGAGCCCGTACGCGTACACGTTGAGGGTCTCGACCTCGTGGAAGGAACCGCCGCCGCGCCCCTTGGTGGCGTAGAGGATGTCGAACGTCTTCAGCGCGTCGATGCCGCGCAGCAGGATGGCGACGATCACCGTGGGCATCAGCAGCGGGAGGGTCACGTGCCGGAACCGCTGCCAGCTGCTGGCGCCGTCGATCCGAGCCGCCTCCTGGGGTTCGTCGGAGAGCGAGGTCAGCCCGGCGAGCAGGATCAGCACGACCATCGGCGTCCACTGCCAGATGTCGATGAACATCGTCGTCGGCAGGGCCGAGTTCTGGCCGGCCAGCCAGGGCTGTGGGCCGATGCCGATCCAGCCGAGCAGCTGGTTCGCCATCCCGATGTTGGGGTCGAAGATGAGGCGCCACATCATGCCGACCGCCACCGGAGTGGCCACCAGCGGCAGGAGGATCGCGACGCGGACCCACTTCTCACCGCGGAAGGGCCGCCACAGCAGCAGGGCGATCGCCATGCCGAGAATGACCTCGAAGAACAGCACGACGCCGGTGAAGAGGACCGTGCGCCAGACCGCCGGCCAGAACCGGTCGGTGTCGGTGAGCACGTCGAGGTAGTTCTGGAAGCCGATGAACTCGGACTCGGCGCGTACCGAACCCTCGGCGTCGGTCAGGCTCAGGTACCCGGTCCACGCCACCGGAAAGATGATGAGTACGGCGACGAACGCCATGGCGGGTGCCGCGAAGAGCCACTTGCGGTGTTCGTTGGCCCAACGCGACCAGGCCGACGTCGTGTCCACTGACGCCGCGGGGACCTCGGGCGAATCGGTACGGGGGGTGAGAACGGCTGACATTGAGATCTCCGGGTTGGAGGGGTCAGGTCCCGGCGAGACGGCGGAGCCGGTCGGCCCCGCCGCCCGGCGCGTGGGTTACTTCGCCTCGTCGTCGAGGAACTTCTGGAACGCCGCGTTCGCCGCGTCCGCCGAACTGGCGGCGTCCTTGCCGGTGATCGCGTCCACGATCGGCTGGCCGACGATCTCCCGCGCCTGGGCCACCTTGACCACCAGCGGACGGTCGTGCCCGACGCCGTTGGCGGTGCTGACCGTGTTGGCCTCGGCCAGGTCCTTCGGCAGGGTCGCGGTGCTCGCGGGGTTCGCCCAGACCGAGGTACGGGCACCGGGTACGCCGGCCGTCTGCTGCGCCAGCGCCTGCTCCTTGCCGGCGGCCCACTGGATGAACTTCCAGGCGTTGTCCTTGTTCTCCGAGCTGTCGTTCACGCCCAGCGCCCAGGACGGGATGTTGTACGGCTTCGATCCGGCCGGGCCGGCCGGGAAGGGTGCGAAGCCGACGGAGTCGACGACCTTGGACTTGGTCGGGTCGGTGGCGTTCTTGTAGAGCGAGTTGGCCTCGGTGTAGAAGGCGGCCTTGCCCTGCGTGAAGATCGCCATCGCCTCCGACCAGCTCATGTCGGTGCTGATGTTCTCCGGGCCGTGGTCCCTGAGCAGTCCGCCGTAGTAGGCGTACGCCTGCTTGGCCTGCTCGGTGTTGACGGTGGCCTTCCCGCTGGCGTCCACGAAGTCGCCGCCGAAGCTGAAGAGGAAGCTGGAGAACTGGGTGACCGCGGCGGCCTTGCCGGTACGAGCGACGAAGCCGGCGACGCCCGGGTTGTCGGCCTCGATCTTCGCGGCCTGCGCCTTGAGCTCGTCGAGGGTCTTGGGCGGCGCTGTGAAGCCGGACTTCGTCAGCAGGTCCTTGCGGTAGTAGAGGACCTCCTGCTCGGTGATGATCGGCAGCCCGACGACCGTGTCCTCATAGGTCGTCGCCTGCACGGGCTCGGCCTGGAAGTCAGCGAACTCGAAGGCGCTGTCGGACTTGACCTTCTCGCTCAGGTCGGCGAGGTACTTGTTCTTGCCGAACAGCTTTCCCTCCTGAAGGGGCCGGTACATCATCACGTCGAGGTCGTCGGACCCGGCGTTCAGCTTGACGTTGTACTGGTCGGAGAGCTGGTCCTCACCGAGCTGGGTGACTTCGACAGTGAGGCCGGACTGCTTCTCGAACTCCGGCAGGACCTTCTTGATGTTCTCTGTCCACACGTGGTTGACCAGTGTCACGCGAACGGTCTTCGAGCCCTCGCCGCCGTCGTCGCCGCCGCAGGCGGTCAGGCTCATGGCGGCGACCACAGCCAGAGAAGTGCCGATTATCGATCGACGTCGCACGCTTGTCTCTCCTTCTGTCGTGGCCGCCGCCCCCGAGAGAGCCGCTACCTCGGCGTTACATCCGCTTAACATCCGGATGCTAGGCCGAAAAAGCTGATTACCTCAAGAGGTAGATCCAAATGATATGATCTTTGAGTGGAACCGTCCTCACCAGAGGTTGCAGCCGCTCCGGCCCGCCCCGCCGACTCCGGGCTGCACGCGCGCGTCCTCGAACACCTCGGCACGGCCATCTGTGGCGGCGAGCTGGCACCCGGATCGGTCCTCAACATCGACGAGCTGGTCGACCGGTACGCCGTGTCCCGCTCGGTCGTCCGCGAGGTGCTACGGGTGCTGGCCTCGATCGGATTCATCGAGGCGCGCCGACGGGTAGGGGTGATGATCCGACCCGCGAGCGCGTGGAACGTCTTCGACCCGCAGGTGATCCGTTGGCGTCTCGCCTCGGCCGGCCGGATCGCCCAGCTCCGCTCGATCACCGAGCTGCGCACCGCCGTCGAGCCGCACGCGGCCTACCTGGCCGCCAGCCGGATCGGCCGTGACGAGGCGAGCGACCTCGTCGGGCTGGCGGCGAAGATGTGGGCCGCCGGCGAGGCCGGCGACGAGGAGCGGTTCCTGCACCTCGACATCGAGTTTCACCGGCGCGTCCTGCTCGCCTCCGGCAACGAGATGTTCGTCCGGCTCCAGGAGCTGGTCGCGGAGGTGCTCACCGGCCGGCACAAGCACCACCTCATGCCGCACCACCCGCACGAGCAGGCTCTCCAGATGCACGCCGACGTCGCCCAGGCGATCCAGCGGCGCGACGGGGAACGGGCCCGGCAGGCGATGGTGCAGCTGATGGAGCAGGCCTTCGACGAGATGAAGTCGCTGTGGGAGCAGACCGCTCTACCCGACCGAAGCACGGATGGCGGTCCGACGACCAGCCGATGAGCGGGCCATGGATCACGTAGCCACAGGAGGGCCGGCTCATGGGGACCGCCGCGGCGACGAGGTGCAGCCCGAGGAGGGCGGTTACGGTGGCCGCGTTAGACGCCAGCGGCCCGGGCCAGTGCGGCGGCGAGGGTGGTGCTGGTCATGTCGTCTCCCTCATCTGGAGCCTGGCGTACGGGATGTGTCGACTGGCGTGTGACGGCACCGGGCGTGAAGACACGCACTCTCGCCGTACGACGGCCGGGGTTGCGCAGCGCGCGGACGCCGGTGCCGCGCAACCAGAACCCGGCATCGCGTCCGAGGACCGGCCCGGGCTCTCCGTCGCGCAGCTCCAACTGGACCCGCCCACTGGTGACGACACCGAACGCGTCGTACCACTCCGCCGTGACCACCGCGGCACGCGCGCCACCGCGCAGCGTGAGCGTCCACACCGGACTACTCCGTGCCGTCCGCCGGCAGGCGCTCCGGCAGCCCGAGCCGCGGGAACTGGTCGTCGTGGAAGGTGAATATCTCGGTGATTCTGCCGCCGGTGACGCGCAGGACGTCGATCGTCAGCGGCAGGTACGCGCCCTCCTGCTTCCGCCAGTGGTAGAAGGCGACGGCGGGCTGACGGTTCACCGAGGTGGGAACCCCGCGCAGGCCCGTCATGCCGTCGAAGCCATCCTCGACCCAACTGTTCACCACCGCGTCTCGGCCGACGTGCAGGCCCGGCGTGGGCGGCATCGAGCAGCGGACGTCGTCGCGCAGCATGCCAGCGAGCACGTCGACGTTCGTGGCCACACTGGCGTCGGTGAAGCGGCGCACCAGCTCGCGCGTGCCGGCGTCCTCCTCGCCGCCGGTCCAGTCCTGCCGCTCGGCGGGCAGGTGCTCCCGCATGCCGGCGCGAGCCCGCTGCAGGGCACTGTTGACCGAGTTGACCGAGTCGCCGAGCAGGTCCGCGACGTCCTTCGCCGGCCAGCCGAGCACGTCCCGCAGGATCAGCACGGCCCGCGGACGCGGCGCGAGATGCTGGACCGCGACCAGGTACGCCAGCTCGATCGTCTCCCGCGCCACGGCGACGGTCTCCGGCTCGTCCGCGTCGCCCGCGGGCAGCTCGTCGAGCAGCCGGTCCGGGTAGGGCTGCAACCACAGCACCTCGCCGCCGGTCGCCGGCTGCGGGCGGCGCTTGGCGAGCAGGTCGAGGCAGGCGTTGGTGGCGATCCGGTACAGCCAGGCCCGGAACGTCGACCGCCCCTCGAACGTCTCCCGCCGCCGCCAGGCACGCAGGAACGTCTCCTGCACGGTGTCCTCGGCGTCCTCGAACGATCCGAGCATCCGGTAGCAGTGCACGTGCAGTTCCCGCCGGTGCCGCTGCGCCAGCCCCGAGAACGCCGGCTCGTCGACCTCGCTCAGACCGCTCACGCCCAGCTCCTCCAGCCGCGTGTCCGCACTCATCGCGTCATCCTTCCGCCTCGTCATGTCCTGTCCTAGGTATGACGGGCGCGGACGCGACAACTCATCACTCGGGTCTGATCGAGGTGGTGAGTGGTGCTGGAATCAGGCTCAGCGGAGCGAGGGGTCCTACTGGGCGGTGCCGCCACCCCGTCGGCCCGCGCCGGCGGAGGGCCGGTGCGCGATGCGGGGCGCCCGCACGGCGGAGGCGTTGCCGGCGCCGGGGCGGTAGTCCCGTGCCGCGCTTGCCACCATCTCGTCGGCATCGCGGCTGAGCGCCTGCCGGATGTGCGGCGGAACGAACTCGGACGTCGCCATCGCCAGTCGGACCTGCACCGCGCGGTCGTCGACCAGGCGGGCCAGGTCCGCCTCGTCCAGTTCGACGGCCCGCACCAGCGCGGCACGGACGTCGACCACCGGGTCCGCTGCGAGCGCGCTGCGCTGCTTGGCGGTGGTCCGCGGGTTGCGGGCAACCCCCTTGCGTACGCGTGCGGTGCGATCGGCCAGCAAGGCGGTGATCACGTCGGGGTCGTGGGTGTGCGTGGCGAGTCGTTCCCGTACCTCGGGTGACACGTCGTCGATCAGCTTGGCGGCCAGTTCCGGCTCCAGCTCACGGCTCTCCGCGAGGAGACCGCGAAGCTCCTTGTCCGAGGTTTCCACCATGACCCGGCGGATGGACTCGTCACAGGCCGGATTGCCGGCGACCGCCCAGCGGACCCACCGATCGGCGTCCTTCACCAGGCGCATGAGGTTGGCGATCGAGGTGGAGGGGTTCCGCGCCACGGCCTCCCGGACCTGACGATCATGGTCGCGGGTGAGCGGTCGCAGGGCCTGCGCTGGTGCGTCGGCCCGGGAGGCGACCGCCTTGCGGACCAGCTCCGATGGGTCGGACGCCAGGTCGATAAGGGTCATTTGTGGCGTTGTGGGGTCTTGGGCGAGGGCGAGCCGAGCGTCAGCGCTGCCACCGATCGGACGGTGGGCGGTGGTGCCGGACCCGCTGTGACTGTCGGCCTCGCCGACGTCCTGCTGTTTCCCCATGGCGCAATCATGTCACGCGCCCCGTTCGGCGGTACCGGCCGCGGGCGGGACCGGGGCGGGCAGGCGCAGGCCGGACATACCGCCGTCCACCGGCAGCGTCGAACCCGTCACCGACCCGGTCGCGGGCGAGGCGAGGTAGACGACGGCGGCGGCCACCTCGTCGGCTGTCACCAGGCGGCCGGTCGGCTGCCGGGACGCCAGCTGCCGCTTCTCGGCCGTCGGGTCGGCCGCGCCGGCGAGCAGGCGGGCCACCCAGGGCGTGTCGACGGTGCCGGGGGCGACACAGTTGACCCGCACGCCCTCAGTCACCAGGTCGGCGGCCATGGCGAGGGTGAGGGCGTGCACGGCACCCTTCGACGCCGAGTACAGGGCGCGTCGGGGCAGGCCGACGGTCGCCGCGATCGAGGAGATGTTGACGATCGCCGCTGACGACGACCGGCGCAGGTACGGCAGGGCGACGGCGCTGGTTCGGGCCACGCCGGAGACGTTGACGTCGAGTACCCGGCTCCACTGCTCGTCGTCGTCCTCCTCCACCGTGCCCACTGCCGAGATGCCGGCGTTGTTCACCAGGATGTCGATGCCGCCGAACGCCTCCGCGACCGAGGCGACGGCCGCGCTGAGGGAGGACCGGTCGGCCACGTCCGCCCGGACGCCGAGTACGCCAGGATCCTCCGGCAGCCCGGCCAGGTCCAGGTCCAGGACACCCACCCGGGCGCCGGCGGCGGCGAACGCCCGCACGCAGGCAAGGCCGATCCCCGATCCACCTCCGGTCACCACCGCCACGAGACCGTCACACCGCATCAGGCGTCCCGGAGCGTGTTGCGCTGCCGACCGAGGCCGTCGATCTCGACCTCCATCACATCGCCGACGGACAGATACGGGAATCGGCCGGAGAGCGCCACCCCCTGCGGGGTGCCCGTGTTGATGACGTCGCCCGGGTCCAAAACGGTGTACTGGGACAGGTGCCAGACCAGGTACGCCACGTCGAAGATCATGTCCTTGGTGCTGGAGTCCTGGCGGGGCTCGCCGTTGACCCAGGAGCGCAGCCGCAGCGCCTGCGGGTCGCCGATCTCGTCGGCGGTGACCAGCCACGGGCCGAGCGGTTGGAACGTCTCGCAGGACTTGCCCTTCGACCACTGGCCGCCGGAGACCGCGAGTTGGAAGTCCCGCTCGGAGACGTCGTTGGAGAGCACGTACCCGGCGATGTGCCCGAGGGCGTCGGCCGGCGAGGCGAGGTAGCGGGCCGTCCGGCCGATCACCACCGCCAGCTCCACCTCCCAGTCGGTCTTCGTCGATCCGCGCGGGATCAGGACCTCGTCGTACGGGCCGACGACGGTGTTGGGCGCCTTGTAGAAGATGATCGGGTCGGTCGGCGGCGCGGCACCCGACTCGGCGGCGTGCGCGGCGTAGTTCTGCCCCACGCAGAGCACCACCCCGGGTCGGGCGATCGGTGCGCCGACCCGCTGACCGGTGACGTCGATCTCGGGCAGGTCGGTGGCCTCGCGGACCCGCCGGATGCCGTCACCGGCGAGGAACTCGCCGTCGATGTCGGCGGTGAGCGACGAGAGGTCGAAGTGCCGCCCATCGACGTACAGCACGGGACGTTCCCGCCCCACGGGCCCGACGCGAATGAGTCTCACGAACCAACCTCCAGCGATGGGTCGCCAAACGCCCAATTTCCTATAGGATGTTGCTTCGCTCGTGTGTACTCGCTCACACCGGCACAGTCAAGGGGTCGCTGAGGAGACGAGATGGCCCAGCAGGAACCTCGCGAGGGTCGACTCCGTCCCGCCCGTCGACTCACCCTCACCGAGGACGTCTACGAGTCGATAAAGACGCTGGTCATGGACCACATCCTTCCGCCCGGCGAGCGCGTCAACATCGACGCGCTGGCCCGGGAGCTGGACGTCTCCCCCACCCCGGTCCGCGAGGCCCTCGCCCGGCTGGAGGCCGACGGCCTGGTCCGTAAACGCCCGCTCTCCGGCTACACCACCACGCCGCTGCTGAGCCGCGCCGAGTTCGACGACCTGTTCGACGTCCGCCAACTGCTGGAGGGCGCCACCGCCGGACGGGCCGCCATGCACGCCTCCGCCGAGGCCCGCCAACGGATCAGCGCCGAGGCGGCGGCAAGCATCGACGTGGAGGCCGGCGACGGCTATCGCCGACACGCCGCCTTCACCGCGCTGGACGCGAAGTTCCACGACCTGATCGCCGAGGTCTCCGGCAGCCCTCTGCTGCGGGACACCGTCACCCGGCTGCACTCACACCTGCACCTGCACCGGTTGTACTTCCCGATCGCCGGGGCACCGGACACCAACACCGAACACCAGCGCATCGCCGCCGCCATCGTCGCCGGCGACGCGGCAGCCGCCACCGAGGCGATGCGCGCCCACCTCAGCGCCGCCCGGGAACGTCACCTGCCCGCCTTCGACCAGCTCCCCACCCCCGGAACACCGCGCGACTCGGCGTGACCCACCCCCACACCTCCGAGGAGCCGCCATGCGCATCGCCCTCTTCATCACCTGCGTCAACGACCTCGCGTTCCCGGCCACCGGCATCGCGGTCACCCGCATCCTGCGGCGACTCGGCCACACCGTCGACTTCCCCGCCGACCAGACCTGCTGCGGGCAGATGCACGCCAACACGGGTTACCGGGCCGAAGCCCTGCCGATGGTGCGCAACTACGTCGACGTCTTCGACTCCTACGACGCCATCGTCGCGCCGTCCGGGTCGTGCACCGCGATGATCCGCGACCAGTACCCGCACCTGCACCCACCCGCCACCTCGGTGGCCGCCCGCACGTACGAGCTGTCCGAGTTGCTCGTCGACGTTCTCGGCGTCACCGACGTCGGCGCCGAGTTCCCGGAGACGGTCACCTACCACCCGACCTGCCACGGCCTGCGCATGTTGCGCCTCGGCGACCGGCCGCTGACCCTGCTGCGCCAGGTGCGCGGGATCAAGCTGGTCGAGCTGGGCGACGCCGAGGAGTGCTGCGGTTTCGGCGGCACGTTCGCCCTGAAGAACCCGGACGTCTCCACCGCGATGCTCACCGACAAGTGCGCCCGGGTCCGCGACACCGGCGCACGGGTGCTCGCCGCGGCCGACAACTCCTGCCTGGCGCACATCGGCGGCGGCCTCGACCGCCACCGCTCCGGCGTACGGGCCGTGCACTACGCCGAGATTCTCGCCGAGACGGGAGCCACCTCATGAACCCACCGGTAGCACCCGCCACCGGGACCGGGCGGATCCGCACGCCGCTGCCGTTCCCCACCGCCGCCAAGCCGGCCGTCGCCGACACGCAACTCCGGGCCAACCTGCACCGGGCCACCCGCACCATCCGGGCCAAGCGAGCCCGGGTCGTCGGCGAGGTACCCGACTGGGAGGCCCTGCGCGACGCCGGCTCGGCGATCAAGGCGGATGTCCAACGTCGCCTGCCGGAGCTGCTGGAGCAGTTCGAGGCGTCCGCCACCGCTGCCGGCGCCACAGTGCACTGGGCCCGCGACGCGGCCGAGGCATGCCGGATCGTTGTCGCGTTGACCCGGGCCACCGGGGCCGACGAGGTCGTGAAGGTCAAGTCGATGGCAACCCAGGAGATCGAGCTCAACGAGGCGCTGGAGGCCGCCGGGATCGCCGCGTACGAGACCGACCTAGCGGAACTGATCGTGCAGCTCGGCGACGACACCCCCTCGCACATCCTGGTGCCGGCGATCCACTACAACCGGGCCCAGATCCGGGAGATCTTCCAGCGTCGCATGGCCGACGCGCCGGCCGACCTGAGCGACGAACCCGCCGCGCTGGCCGAGGCGGCCCGCGCCCACCTGCGGCGGCGTTTCCTCTCGGCCCGGGTCGCCGTCTCCGGCGCCAACTTCGCCGTCGCCGACACCGGCACGCTCGTGGTGGTGGAGTCCGAGGGCAACGGCCGCATGTGCCTCACCCTCCCCGAGACGCTGATCAGCGTCGTCGGCGTCGAGAAGCTGCTGCCGACCTTCACCGACCTGGAAGTCTTCCTGCAACTGCTGCCGCGATCCTCGACCGGCGAGCGGATGAACCCGTACACCTCGATGTGGACCGGGGTCACCCCCGGCGACGGCCCGCAGGACGTGCACGTCGTGCTCGTCGACAATGGCCGGTCCGCGGTGCTCGCCGACCCGGTCGGGCGGTCGGCGTTGTCGTGCATCCGCTGCTCCGCGTGTCTCAACGTCTGCCCGGTGTACGAGCGGGCCGGCGGGCACGCGTACGGCTCGGTGTACCCGGGGCCGATCGGGGCGATCCTGTCGCCGCAGCTGACCGGCGTGGCCGACAACGCCTCGCTGCCGTACGCGTCGACCCTCTGCGGCGCCTGCTACGACGTCTGTCCCGTGAAGATCAACATTCCGGAGATCCTGGTCCACCTCCGCCAGCAGGCACCGCACCCGCCCGTCGAACGGGCCACCATGCGCGTCCTGTCCTGGGTGATGCGCAGCCCTCGACGGTGGGCCGCCGCCCTGCGCCTGGCCCGGGCCGGCGCGGGGCCACTCGGGGCGTACCGTGAGCGGCGCACCGGCGCTCGGACGCTGCGGCGACTGCCCTGGCCCGCCTCGGCGTGGACCCGGTCGCGCGATCTGCCGCTGCCCGCGCCGCAGACCTTCCGGGAATGGTGGGGTAAGCAGTGAGCGCACGTGACGAGATCCTGGCGCGGCTCCGAACGGCCCTGGCCGACAACCCGCCGCCGGTGCAGGTGCCCCGCGGGTACCGCCGGGTCGACGACCGCTCCGACGTGATCGAGACCCTGGTCGATCGCCTGGAGGACTACCGGGCGGTCGTCCACCGTGGCATCGACGCCCTACCCCGGCTGCTCAGCGAAGTCGACCGGCTCGCCGTCCCCACCGACGTCCCCGCCGCCTGGCTGGCCGGCTACGCCGGGGAGCTGCACCGCGACGCGCCCCCGCTGTCACCGGCCGCGCTCGACGACCTGGACGCGGTCCTGACCGGCTGCGCCGTCGTGGTCGCCGACACGGGCACCATCATCCTCGACGCCGGCCCGGCGCAGGGTCGACGCGCGCTCACCCTGGTGCCCGACCGGCACATCTGCGTCGTCCGCACCGACCAGGTGGTCGGTCTGCTGCCGGAGGCGCTCACCCGACTGGACCCGCGCGCCCCGCTGACCTGGATCTCCGGCCCGTCCGCCACCAGCGACATCGAGCTCAACCGTGTCGAGGGAGTGCACGGCCCGCGCCGGCTGGAGGTCGTCCTGATCGGCCCAGACGACGAAGTCGTCCCAGTCAGCCCAGACGACGAAGTCGTCCCAGTCAGCCCAGACGACGAAGTCGTCCCAGTCGGCCCGGCGGGCGGCTCAGGAGCCTGACGACGCCACCTGCTCGTCGCTGCGGGTCTCGCCCGCCGTCGCGCGCAGCGGAACGCCGCGCACGTTGAGCAGCATGACGATGCCCACGCCGACCACCAGGGCGATGTCGGCGACGTTGCCGACGAAGAACCCGGCGTAGTCGATGAAGTCCACCACGTGCCCGCGAGCGAACCCCGGCTCCCGGAAGAGGCGGTCCAGCAGGTGCGTCGTCGCGCCGCCGAGCACCAGGCCCAACGCCACCGCCCAGGCGCGCGAGGTGACCCGCCACGCGACGACCGTCACCGCGACCACCGCCGCCGCCGCGAACACCGCGAAGATCCAGGTGTACGCGGAGCCGATCGAGAAGGCGGCGCCCGGGTTGTACAGGAGTCGCAGTTGCAGCAGGTCACCGACAACGGTGATGGTCTGCCCGCCGGAGAGCGCGGACTCGGCCCAGTACTTGGTGAGCTGATCCGCGGCGAGCACCACAGCAGCGATCAACACGACGGCGCGGAACATCCCGGAACCCTAGCCGGTCACTGGTGACCGTCACCACCGACGGACGACTCCTGATCAACCACATGATGCATAACTCTGGTAATTGCAAATGACTGGCAACTGTGCCACCGTGATGATCAACGGTTGCGGCGCCGCGCCCACCCGACAAACGATCCTCCCCACACCACAGGAGCCTTCTGTGACCCGGATGCGTCCGACCTTCCGACGCCTCGTGGCGTCGACCGCGGCGGCGGGGATGCTCGTCCTCGTCGGATGCTCGGCCCCGGCCGATCCCGACGGCTCATCCGGCGGCGCGACGCTTGTCGTCGCCACCTCCGACGAGCCGGACGCGTTGAACCCGGTGCTCAACTACGGCGTCGACGGCGCCTCGCTGATCTTCGACGGCCTCGTCAGCCGGGACGACGACAACCGCCTCGTCGCCGGTCTGGCCGCGGCGTTGCCGGAGCTGTCCCCCGATGGACGCACGGTGACCGCGAAGCTCCGCGACGGCGTGCAGTTCCACGACGGCACCGCGCTGACCGCCCAGGACGTCGTCTTCACGTACCAGGCCGTGCTGGATCCGACTGTCGACTCGACGCTCCGCTCCGACCTGGACATGGTGGAGTCGGTGACCGCACCCGACGCGGCCACTGTGGTGTTCCGGCTGCGCTACCCGTACGCGCCGTTCGTGCAGCGGCTCACCCTCGGCATCGTGCCGGCCAAACTGCTCAGCGGGCAGGACATCAACACCGCCGGGTTCAACCGCAAGCCGATCGGGACCGGGCCGTACCGGATCGACTCCTGGACGCCGGGCGACCGCCTGGTGCTCACCGCCAACGAGCGCTACTTCGGTGGGCGGCCGAAGAACAACCGGGTAGTGGTCGCGTTCGTCGCCGACGACAACGTCCGCGCCCAGCGGATGCGCGCCGGCGAGTTCGACGCCGCCGAGTTGCCGCCGAAGCTGGCCTCCGGTTTCGACGCCGACACCACGTTCCGGGTGCAGCGGGTGCCGACCGCCGACTACCGGGGCGTGATGCTGCCGACGGGCAACCCGGTCCTCGCCGACCCGGCGGTCCGCCGGGCGCTCAACCTGGCCGTCGACCGGGCCGCGATGGTGACCGGGCTCCTCGGTGGCGCCGGCGAACCGGCGTTCGGGCCAATCCCCCCGACCTCCGAGTTCGCCGACCCGTCGATCATCGGCAAGCCGACCGCCGACCCGAGAGCGGCCGAAGGGCTGCTCGACGCGGCCGGCTGGACCCAGGGTCCCGGCGGGGTACGCGTCAAGGACGGCCGACCGGCCCGGTTCACGCTGATGTACCCGGCGAGCGACACGCTGCGCAAGGACCTGGCCCTCGCCGTCACCGCCGACGCGAAGAAGGTCGGCATCGAGGTCACTCCGGCGGGGCTGACCTGGGACGCCATCGACCCGCGGATGAAGTCCGACGCCCTGCTGATGGGCTACGGCACCCCGTACGACCCGGACTTCGTCTCGTACAAGCTGTTCGGCTCGCGGTTCGCGGGGCAGGGCTACTTCAACCCCGGCTCGTACCGCTCCGAGGTGACCGACCGGGCCCTGCAGGAGGGCCGCGACCAGATCGACCCCGCCCTCCGCAAGGCCGCGTACGCGCAGTTCCAGAAGCAGTTGGCCGCCGACGTACCGTGGTTGTTCCTCACCTACCTGCGGCACACCTACGTGCTGAAGTCCTCGGTTCAGGGCGTGGTGCCACGGGTCGAGGCGCACGAGCACGGGGTGGCGAACAGCCTCTGGTGGAACATCGACACCTGGACGCGGTCGTGACCCGCTCCGGTCGACTGGCCGGGGCCGGTGCGGTGGTCCGGCGGCGGCTCCTCGTCGCCGTGCCGGTGCTCGCCGCTACCAGCGTCGGAATGTTCGCCCTCGGTGCCGCCTCGCCGGTCGACCCCGCGAAGCAGTACGCGGGTGCGGCGGCCTTCACCGCCAGCGAGGAGAACCTGGCCCAACTGCGCGCCAACTGGGGCGTCGACGACCCCCTGCCGGTGCAGTACCTGCGCTGGATCGGCAACCTGGTCCAGGGCGACCTGGGTTGGTCGACCAGCCGCCACGAGCCGGTCGCCTCGGTGCTCGCCGCCCGGGCCGGTTGGACGCTGCTCCTGATCGGTGTGGCCCTCGCCCTGGTCCTGGTCGCGAGCCTCCTGCTGGGCGCGCTGGCGGCGTACCGGCGGGGTGGGTTGTTCGACCGCGCGTTGCGGGCGGCCGCGTACGCGGTGCAGTCGATGCCGGTCTTCTGGCTGGGCCTGGCCGCGATCGCCGTGTTCGCGCTGGCCCTGGGCTGGTTGCCGGCGGGCGGGCTCACCGACGTCACAGCGACCAGCACGTCCTGGCCCGATGTGGCGCACCACCTGATCCTGCCGGTCGCGGTGTTGGCCGTGTCGCAGGCGCCGTGGTTCGTGCTGTTCGTCCGGGACGCGGTAGCGGAGAGCATGCGCGACGACCACGTGCTCGCGGCGCGGGCACGCGGGTTGCCCGGTCGGACGGTGCTGTTCGGGCACGCGCTGCGGACCGCGCTGCTGCCGTTCCTCACCCTGGTCGGCACCCACCTGCCCGAGCTGGTCGGCGGGGCGGTGCTGGTCGAGACGGTCTTCTCGCTGCCGGGCCTCGGCGCCGTCACTGTCGCCGCCGCACTGGGCAGCGACTTCCCGCTGCTGGCGGCCATCACGCTGGTCACCACAGCTGTGGTGCTGGCCGCGAACCTCGCGACCGACCTCGCCTACGCCGCCGCCGACCCGAGGGTACGACTCGATGGCTGACCTCGCTGCCCGACCGCCGCTGCTCCAGGTCGCCCGGTCGCGGATGCGGCTGCGGCCCGGTCGGGCCGGTGCCGTCACGGCCGGCCTGGTCCTGCTCGTGGCCATCGCCGGCTCGCTGCTCGCTCCGCTGGTCTGGCCGCTGGACCAGAGCGCTGTCGCGCTGGACCAGACCCGGTTGGCACCGTCCTGGACCCACCTCGCCGGCACCGACGACCTGGGCCGCGACGTGGCGCACCGCGCCGTCTACGGGCTGCGGGTCTCGCTGCTCGTGGGCGCTGTCGCCGCGCTCGTCGCCACCGTCCTCGGCGGCGTGGTCGGTGGGATCGCCGGCACGCTCGGCGGCCGGGTGGACCGGATCCTGATGCGGATCGTGGACACCATCGCCGCGATGCCGCACCTGCTGCTGGGCATCTTCATCGTCGCCATGCTGCGTCCCAGCCTCGGTGCCGTGATCGCCTCCGTCGGGCTCACCCACTGGCTCTCCACCGCCCGCATCGTCCGATCCGAGCTGTTGAGCCTTCGGACCCGACCGTTCATCGACGCCGCCATCAGCGGCGGAGCCGGCCGGCTCCGGGTCCTCACCCGGCACCTGCTGCCGCACGTCCTGCCCCGGCTGGCTTTGGCGACCACCCTGATGATCCCGCACGCGGTGTGGCACGAGACCGCCCTGTCGTTCCTCGGTCTGGGTCTGCCGCCGCACCTCGCCTCGCTGGGCAACATGATCAACGACGGGCAGGGGTCGCTGTTGACCGGCGCCTGGTGGGCCAGCCTGGCACCGGGCGGGGTCATCGTCGTCGTCACCCTCGCCATCGCGGTCCTCGCCGCCCGCTGGCGCGACCGCCTCGATCCCCGGGTCCGAGCGGAGCTGCACCTGTGACCACCACCGAATCCGTTTCCGCTTCGGTGCCTTCCCGCACCGTGGTGACTCGGCCGCTGCTCGCCGTGGACGGCCTCGGCGTCGAGTTCCGGCTCCGCGACGCGCGCGTGCGTGCCGTCAGCGAACTCAGCCTCACCGTCCGGCCCGGCGAACTGCTGGCCGTCGTGGGCGAGTCCGGCTGCGGCAAGTCCGTCCTGGCCCACGCCCTGCTCGGCCTCCTGCCGGGCAACGCCACGACCACCGGTCACGCCGTGCTGCACCACCCCGGCGCCGACCCGGTCGACCTGGTCACCTGCGGCCAACGCCAGCTGGCCCGCAGGGTACGCGGACGCCGCGTCGGGTTGGTCCCGCAGAGCCCGGCCACCGCCCTGAACCCGGTCCGCACCGGGCGGCGACTGCTCGCCGAGACGCTGCGGGCGCACGGCCGCGACCGCGCCGATGCCGACCAACTCGCTGTCGATGTCGGGCTCGACCCGGCGGACCTGGACCGCTACCCGCACGAGCTGTCCGGTGGCATGGCACAGCGTCTGGTCACCGCGCTCGCGCTGGCGCCCGACCCGTCGCTGCTCATCGCCGACGAGCCCACCACCGGGCTGGACCGGCCGCTGGTGGACCACACCCTCGACCTGCTGCGCCGTCGCTGCGAGAACGGCGCGGCCGTCGTGCTCATCACGCACGACCTGGCCGCCGCACGCCGGGTCGCCGACACCGTCGCCGTGATGTACGCCAGTCGCATCGTGGAACACCGCGCCAGCGACCAGCTCTTCACCGCGCCGGCCCACCCGTACGCCTCGGCGCTGCTCGACGCCCTGCCGGACCGGGCCTTCCGGCCGGTGCCGGGCGACCCGCCCATGCTCACCGCGCTGCCCCCCGGGTGCGCGTTCGCGCCCCGCTGCCCACGCCGCACCGACACCTGCGCGGACCGACCACTGTCGACCCCGCTCACCGGTGGCGGCACTGTGGCCTGCCACCACCCGATCCCCACCGGAGCCACCACGTGACCAGCGCGCAACACCTGCTCGCCGACGAGGTGAGCGTCGGATACGGCCGCCAGGTCGTCCTCGACGGCGTCACACTGCGGATCGGCCGCGGAGAGACGGTCGGGCTGCGCGGGCCGTCCGGCTGCGGAAAATCGACACTGGTCCGGGTCCTGGCCCTGCTGCACCGCCCCGATCAGGGCCGGGTCAGCATCGACGGCACCGCTGTCGACGCCGTCCGGTACGCCGTGCCGGTCGCCCTACGGACCCGCGTCGCCGCCCTCTTCCAGAGCCCGCGCGCCGCCGCCGATCCTCGACTGAGCCTCACCGATCTGATCGCCGAACCGCTACGCGCCACCCGGACGCCCGAGTCGGCGGTCCGGGAACGGGTGGCCGAACTCGCCGACCTCGTCGGCCTCACCGCGGATCTGCGCAGCCGGCGCCCCCACGCGGTGTCCGACGGGCAACTGCAACGCGCCTGCCTCGCCCGGGCCCTCGTACACCGCCCCGACTACCTGCTCTGCGACGAGGCCACCGCCATGCTCGACGCCTCGACCCAGGCGCACGTCGCCGCCGTCATCCGCGACTATCAGCGGACCCAGCGCGCCGGTGTCCTGGTCGTCACCCACGACCAGACCCTGCTGGACCGCTGGAGCGACCGGATCGTCGACCTGGCCGCCACAGCGGGGGCACGCGCCTGACCCTCGGGCGCTCCTCGACCGCAGTGTCCCTCTCCTGGACAGTGACCGGATCTCCGCGCAGTCGCGGCAGGAACTAACCTCTATCGTCTACAGCCTGCGGGCGGACGGACTCACCGGCACAGGGACGGGCAGATGACCGACGACCACGACGCCGCCGGAGCGATGAACTTCATCTTCGAAGCCGGCGTCCTCAAACGCGCCGCCCGCACCGGCTGGTGGTTCGCCGGCGTCAAGCAACCCGAATCCATCGCCGAGCACTCCTTCCGAACAGCGCTCATCGGAATGATGCTCGCCGCCATGGAGGGCGCCGACCCAGCCCGAGTGTCAATGCTCTGCGCCCTGCACGACACCCAGGAAACCCGAATCACCGACATCCCACACATCGCCAAGCGCTACCTCACCGCCGTACCCAACACCGCCGTCACCGCCGACCAGGTCGCCGACTGTCCCCCAGCCGTCGCCGACGTCATCACCGCTGCCGTCGCCGAATACGAAGCTGGCGAGACACTAGAAGCTGTCGTCGCTCGTGACGCTGACAAGCTGGAATGCCTCGTCCAAGCCGTCGAGTACCGCCACCAGGGCATCGACAACGTGCAGCGCTGGATCGACAGCTCACGAGCGGCTCTGAAGACCGCCAGCGCCCACCGCCTTGCCGACGCCGCCCTCAGCGGACAACCCCTGGCCTGGCTCACTCCCCCGCCGCAGGAGTAAGCGTCATCACTTGGCGTTGTATTGATCTCGGCGATGGGCGTAGTCGATCAAACTGGAGGAGACGCCCTGTGACCTGGGCTTGAAGAGGTCATAGACGGTCATCGGTGGTCACTGCTAGTTCACCTCAGACAGCCTGGAGACGGCCTGATCTTGACGCCATCTCCAAGGGCTCCGCTCTCCGCCGAGGGATGCAGAGGCGAGCTGCCGGCTCTTGCCACCTCGATGCCTGACGTGTCGCTCACAAGTCCTGTGCACGTTATCCGGTTGCTCAAGCGCGTTACCGTGTCCCGTGATCGTATGGCTCAACGGCACCCACGGCGTGGGCAAGACGACGACCAGCGCGCTCGTGCAGCATCTGATACCGGATTCACGGGTGTTCGACGCCGAGAAGGTCGGCGAGACACTCATGGACATCACACCCGGGCTACCCGCCACGGACAACTTCCAGCACTGGCCGCCATGGCGGCAACTCGTCGTCGAGACCGCCCGCCGCGTGCTCGACTACACCGGCGGCACTCTGGTGATGCCCATGACCGTCCTGGTCGAGCAGTACTGGCGCGAAATCAGCACAGGCCTTGCCCAACATGCCATCCCGGTAAGGCACTTCGTTCTCCACGCTGACGAAGACACCCTCCGCGGGCGTATCGAGGGGGAACACCCCGTCCCCTCCCCGTTCCGCCTCAAGTACCTCAAGCCCTACGCCGAGGCGGCCCGCACGTGGCTACATGCCGAGGCCGAGGTCGTCGACACTACGAACCTGACTCCCGCCCAGGCCGCCGTGCAGATCGTCCGAGCTACCACGGAAGGCTCAGATGTCTAACCTGAGGAATGCGGTTGAGTCAGGGCGGACGAGCTTAGCGCCTGCTGGCGGTGGAGCGGCAGACGACCGAGTCAAATGGCGGGGCGGGCCACTGCTGGCCGATGTTGACCGCCGCATCGGGCGCGGATCGGGCACGCGCTCGTGAGTCGGAGGCTTGAACCCCTAATGAATGCCTTGCTCTCCCGCCTGAGACCTACCAGCCGTGGGTCCAACGCGAGATGTACGGCCAGGGCTGGAGCGTCTACGGACTCGTTGCCTTCGGGGAGCGGATCGAGGAGGCGCTCGAGGCATGCCCGAACACTGCCTCCGCGCTGACGAAGGTCCCTCACCTGACGACCGCTGGGTTCTCTCGGATGACTCCTGGCACCCAAATCAAGCCCCATCAGGGATGGGTCACCACCGTTTACGCGCGCATCTCGGACTCGTCGTGCCGCAGGACTGCGCGCTGCGAGTGGGCGACGAGACTCGACAGTGGCGCGAGGGCGAAACCCTCGTCTTCGACGACACCGTCACGCATGAGGCGTGGAACTACGGCACCCTTGACCGCGTTGTGCTCCTGGTCGACTTCGTCCGTCCCGGCTGCGAGGACAGGCCGCAGGATGAACTGCCGGCCTCAGTGGCCGGCTTCGTACGACGCGGCGGATGAGCCAGACCACACAAGAGCACTCCAAGGCCCGTCTCATCCTCCCGTCCCGAGAACCCCGCCAACCGCCGGCAGCGCCCCGAGGCATCACGTTCAATGCAGCGCGGTACGTGGCAAGTCCGGATGTCGGATCATGACGGTGCCAGGCATCATCATCGTGTGAACGCCCGCCGAACCGTCGTCTTGGTGGATGACCTACGTTCGTTTGTGGATGGCCGTATCGCCGAGGTGGCCCGCACCAGCGACGCCGGAGTTGAACTCCTCGGTCGGTACCGAGGCCGGCGCTTGGATGAACTGTGGCTGGACCATGACCTCGGCGGGGATGACACGATCTGGCCGGTCGTGGAGGTCCTGGAACGGGCGGCCTTCGACAAACGCCCCTTTGACGTCGGCGTCATCAACATCCACTCCGCCAATCCGGCCGGCGCCGCGAAGGTCGCCCTGGTCCTAAGACGCTGGGGGTATTACGTCCGTGTCGCGTCGTGCTCAACCGAGGTCGGCTATCTCGACGGCCACGCAGTGAACTGACCGGCTCAAAACGCGCCGCCAGCTGGTTGCCGCACTCGGACGGCGGCAGAAGAGGAAGCCGACGGCGCATCGATCCCATCAAAATTGGCCGTCCTCCGACTTTGCCTGAAGGCGTGCGCGAGGCGGTAGGGACCAGCCGCCGTCGGGCCGGTGACCAACAGTTGGCATGATGGGCTGGTGACCGAGCCGGTGTTTCGATACCATCCTGATCCCTTGGCCACGGGCTCGGCGGTGCCGATTCAGCACGAATGCAGCGTCTGCGGTCAACTTCGGCAAATTCGCTACCGGGGACCGGTCTACGGCAGACAACCCGAGAGTCTTTGCCTGCACTGTATCTACTCCGGAGCGGCTTCCAGCGCACTCGGCGTCGTCGCCGCCACGGATGGCAGCGACATCCTGGAGATGCCCGCTAACCTTAGCGACGCCGTCGACGTACCTGACGACGTGCCGCATCACGTCATCGAGGAGATCACTCGCCGGACCCCCGGCTTCACCGGTTGGCAGCAACAGTCATGGCTCTACCACTGCGGCGATGGCGCGGCCTTTCTCGGCCCAGTTGGCTACCGCGATCTCGAACCTCATCCGGACGCCCTGAACATGCTTCGCGCGGGCCACCGGCAACGCGGCTGGTCACCCGAGGAGACCGAAGAGTTCCTGCACCGGCTCGACCGTAACGGTGAGCCCACCGCGTATCTGTTCCAATGCCTGCATTGCGGAACTCACCTCTCGTCCTGGGACATCGGTTAACCGCGCCTTCACGCCGAGACGCAGACGCACTCCTCGGCAGATCCGGTCGCCACGCCGTCACGCCAGGATGGCAAGCCTGGCGAGCAGGCCGTCGATGACACCCCCGCTCATCGGCAGGGCCGGGTGTTCGCTGCGCGGACTGCTCGTGACGAACTGTGACGCCCGATCGGCGGCATGAGTGGATGTCTATTGACTTTGGCGGCCACCGGTCAGATGGATGTGACGTAACCAGGGACTGAAGGCGGCGACGTGGCCCGAGGCGCCGTGGTGCGCTTTCGATGGCGTGAACCGGCCTTCGCTGACTGCGGCGTCGTAGGCGCCCCCGATGGCGTACTCGGCCAGGATTCCAGACACTTGGCGCTCGGCAGCCCAAGCGAGTCCAGCGTCCAGGTTGTCGAACACTCCGGAGGCATATCGGGCGGAGTCACCGTGGAAGATCCAGACGGTTGACCTGAGCGGGCTCCGCTGATCAGAAGTATGGCCTGCGCCGCTGGCCCTCCGGCGTAATGGAGAACGAATCGGGAAACTTGCCCGATCGATGGCGTACGGCCAGAAGCGCCGGTTCGGGGTGTACGCCCCGCAGCCCCGTCTCGGCTGCAGAGTTCGCGAAGGCATTCCACCTATGGATGCAGATGAGGTCGCGGTCACGATCGGCCGTGGTGTAGGCAAGCGTCTTGGGGTAAAACGGGTTAGTTCCCCCGATCCAGAGCGACGGTGGCCCGAACGTCTCAATGACTTCGCGCAGCGCCCGATCCCGCGACAGCCAGCTGCTAACGTCCGCGTGGAGCTGCTCATACTCTGCCTCGGACAGCGCCCGTTCCAGCTCAAGCCAACCGAGGCGATGCGCGATCTCGGCGTAGACGGACGCCGTGGCATCACGCACGGCCCCTGCCGGCAGAATGTTGCTGTAAGCGCCCCCGACACGGACGTGACCACCAACTGACGACGCGGACTCTGGGGGCGTGACGTCGCCCAGGCGCCTTGGGGCTCCGTATCGGCACGTTTCACCGAGCAGTGCGAGGCCGACGTTTGGCCAACGCGAGCGGGGGCGCCGAGGCGCAGCGCGCACGGTCGGCGGCAGAGGAGGATGACGGAAACGGCTTGCCGATAGGCGGCGCCAATGCCACGCTCCGCCCCGATGACTACACGGAGCGAGCTTCGGGCATTGCACGACCAGCGGGTGCGGGGCACCATCGCCTCGCGTCTGCCGAACAACTGGAAGCCGTCGTGGGATGGCCCTGTCCTGCAGATAGCCACCCGCGCGCGAGGATTTGCCTTCGTGCAGGATCTCGACGGCCTCAGCGTCGACTACCGCCGCGCCGGCCACACATTGACCGACGCCGCTTCCGGCATCGCCAACCTCCACAACATCATCCTCACCGGCTGACCATCGGCCCGGTCCCGGGCAACACCTTGAACCTGTGTGCTCTGTCTGCGGCATGAGAGTCCGCGGCGTGGATGCGCCGCGGATGATTGCTTGCTGCCCCTAGCCGATCTCGGGAAGACTGACCTCATGACAAGTCAAGTCAATGCTGATGGGCATGATTATTTTGCATTGCGGACGTTCCGTCAGGATGGGTCATCGGTGTCGACGCCGGTCTGGCTGGCGTCAGCCGGAGGGAACCTGTACGCGTACACACCCGGCCGCTCCTGGAAAGTGAGGCGGATCCGGCGGAACTCGAAAGTCGAGGTGGCGCCGTCCAACTTTGCCGGTGAACCTCACGACCAGTGGCGACCGGGCCACGCGCGGGTACTCCCCGCGTCGGAGTTGCGCATCGCCAAGCGCGCGATGACCGCAAAGTACGGAAACAAATTCCGTTGGTTCACGATCGTGACGCTGGTCGGTCGCCTCCGCAAGCACGGCGGGCGGGCTGTCGGACTCGAGATTAGCCTCGACTCGGTGTAGCACCCCCGCCAGGCGACATAGAACGTTGTCGACCGCTGTGGAGAATTGCGGAGCACTCCGGTGTGAAGCAGGACGCCGCACCGACTCTGACCTACGGCAACGTGAGCCGCAGGCAGGGGTGGGTGCGAGCGGCGTCCCCACCCGAAGGGTGAGGCTGCTGAGCGATCAGGTGGCTCGGCCTGTCGGGGCCGCCGGTCGCGGCTTTCGCCGAGGCCCCATTCGCCGGCCATGTCGTCGTACGTCATTGTTCACTGCTGCGGGGTGTCGGCGGGGTTCAGTGAGAAGTAGTCCTCCTCTTCCTGCAGGAGGTGCAACCGGAGCACGGCGTCCAGCCCGTACAGGACCGCGAGAAGGTCGGGCACCTCGTCGGGGCGCAGCCGGCCGTCCGGGTGCTGGGCCAGGTGGCCGCCGATGCGGTCCACCAGACGGCTGATTTCTACGTGCCCCCGGCTCATGGTGGAGGTCGCCTCGTCGCTGCCCAGAGGATCGGCCAGCGCGGGGTAGAGCCGCTGCTCCTCGGCCGCCTCGTGTGGCAGCACCTCGTCGACCAGCCGGCGGTGCACCCCACGTAACGCCGGTACGCATTCCGGCGCGTCGGGGCGGGTCGCTACCAGGTCGGCGGTGTCCCGCAGCCGGGCCAGCACGTCCCGCACCCCGGCGTGCTGGCCGGCGTACCGGTCGAGCAGTTCCCGGGTCTCCGGTGAGACCTTGCGGCGGCGCAGGCCGCCGCGGAGGGCTCGCAGCGCGTTGGCGATCACCAGCACGTCGATGCCCTCCTGGAGGAACGCGCCGGCGACCGGGGGTAGCCCGCCGGCGGCGGCGACCATCGCGACCACCGCGAGACCCATGCCGACGGTGGCGCTCTGTACCGCGATGCGGCGCGCGTACCGGGCGATCTCGACGGCGTCGGCGAGCCGATCCAGCCGGTCGACGGTGAGCACCGCGTCGGCCACGTCGGCGGAGGCGGTGGCCCCGGTTGCGCCCATCGCCACGCCGACGTGCGCCTCTGCCAGGGCCGGGGCGTCGTTGACGCCGTCGCCGACCATCACGGTGATCGCCCGAGCGGACTCCTCCCTAACCCGGTCGATCTTCTCCTGCGGCGAGCACTGGGCGATCACGTCGTCCACGCCGACGGTCTGCGCCACCTGCCGGGCGGTACGCGGCCGGTCGCCGGTGACCATGATCAGCCGGCTGAGGCCGGCCTCCCGAAGCCGCCGCACGGTGCGCCGAGCGTCGGGGCGTACCGGGTCCTCGAGAAGAATCGCGCCGAGCGGGCCGCGGTCATCGCTGACCCAGACGGTGGAGTGGCCGGCCAGTTCGGCGCGCTCACGTACCCGCTGCGCCCATTCGGGCGCCTCACCGGCGAGCTGGCCCACCCGCACCAAGCGCCCGTCCACCCGTCCGGTCACCCCGCGCCCCGGCTCCTCGGTGACATCCGTCGGCTCAACCAGCCGCAGCCCCCGCTCGTTGGCCTGCCGGACGAGGGCGGCGGCCAGCACGTGCGTGGAGAGCTGCTCGACGGAGGCGGCCAGGCGCAGCACGTCGTCCCGGTCGCCGCCCGGCGCGACCACCGTCTCGGTCGCGCGGGGGCGGCCTGCGGTGAGTGTGCCCGTCTTGTCCATCAGTACGGTGCGGGCCCGGCCCAGCAGCTCCAGCGACCCGCCGTCGCGGACCAGTACCCCGCGCCGGGCCACCCGGGACAGTCCAGAGACGATCGCGATCGGGGTGGCCAGCAGCAGCGGGCATGGGGTGGCTACCACCAGCACCGCCACCGCCCGCAGGAACTGGCCGGTGAGCAGCCAGGCGGTTCCGGCCAGCAGCAGGGTGAACGGCACGAACGCGGCAGCGTACCGGTCGGCGAGCCGGACCATCGGCGCCTTGTGCGCGGTGGCCTCTTCGGCCAGCCGGACGATTCCGGCGTACGTGCTCTCCGCCGCGTTCTTCGTCGCCCGCAGCCCGAACCCGGCGTCGGCGTTGACTACGCCGCTGGCGACCTGCTCGCCCGCGGCGCGGGTGACCAGCTGCGACTCGCCGGTCACCACCGACTCGTCCAGCGTCGCAGCCTTTTCGACCGTCCCGTCCACCGGCACCACGTCGCCGGGGCCAACCACCAGCTGGTCTCCCGTCGCAACCTGGTCCAGCGGCACCACCTCGATCGCGCCGTCCGGAGTGCGCCGCCGGGCCTGTCGAGGGGCCCTTTCCAGCAGGGCGCGCAGGTCACGGCTGGCCCGGCGCTGTGCGTAGCCTTCCAGCGCCTGCCCGGTGCCGACCATCACGGCGATCACCGCGCCAGCCAGGTACTCGCGGACCAGCAGCGTGCCGACCAGCGCCAGCACCGCGATGACGTCCACCCCGAACTGCCGGCGCCACAGCTGCCGTAGCGTCGCCCACATGGCCGGCACCAGCGCAACGAGGGTCACCGCCGCCCAGACCAGCTGGGCCGCCGTCCGCAACCCTGCCACCCACAGCCCGCCGCCCAGCAGGGCGGCCAGGGTGATCAGGGTCAGCGGTGCCCACTCCCGCCAGTCCACCCGCCGCCCCCGCACCGGCTGTTCCGGCACGCACTCGTCCGGTTCCGCTCCCACCTGCGGATCGTCTCAGCGCACCGGTCCCTGCAAGCGGGAACCGGCGTGATCCGTTGCGGGCCGGACGATCCCCGAGGCGGGGTATGCCGGCTGACCGGCATCCCCGGAGGACGGAGCGGCAACACCGCCCGGAACAGGTCCGGAGTGGGGCACGATGTGGAAAACGAAAGGTCGTGACGATGAGCCACGAGACGCCGGCCAGGGACCGCCCGCTGACCACCGCACTCACGCAGGCCGCCGCGGCGGCCGGTCTCGCCCCGTCGGTGCACAACAGCCAGCCGTGGCGCTGGACGGTCCTCCCCGACGCGCTGGAGCTGCGGATGGTGCACGAGCCGCAACTCGCCGCAACCGATCCGGAGAATCGGCTGGTGACGTTGAGCTGCGGCCTGGCGCTGCACCACGCGCGCGTGGCGCTGGCCGCCGAGGGTTGGGCCGCAGAGGTGGAGCGGCTACCCGACCCGGGCCAGCCTGAGCTGCTCGCCCGATTCAGCCGGTTCGAGCAGACCGAGGCGGACGCGGACGCGACCCGCCTCGTGCCGTGCATGCGGACTCGGCAGACCGACCGGCGGCCGGTCAGTGACGAGCCGGTGCCCAACGGCACACTCGACGAGATCGTCAAGTCGACCGGCGCGCAGGGCGCCCGACTCCAACTGCTCGACTCCGACCAGGTGATGGAGTTGGCGGCCGCGGCGGCCCACGCTGCGGTGGTCGCGGCGGAGGAGCCGGAGCTGCGGGAGGAGCTCGCGTACTGGACCAGCCGGGCCGCAGCCGGCGCCGGATTGCCCCCCGAGGTGCTGCCCGAGCAGCCCCCGCAGACCACCGTGCCGGTACGGGACTTCGGCAAATCCGGAACCCTGCCGATCAGCCCCGGACACGACCGTGCGGCCGCCTATGCCATCCTCTGGAACATCGACGACGAGCCGGACAGCTGGCTGCGCGCCGGAGAGGGGCTCTCCGCCGCCTGGCTGACCGCCACCCGGCTCGGCGTCTCGATGGTGCCGCTCAGCGGCGTGGTCGAGACCGACGGCACCCGGCAGACACTGCGCCAGATGCTGGCCGGGCTCGGCTTTCCGTATCTGGCGATGCGGCTGGGGATCGCCGACCGGGCGCACGCCGCGCCACCCCACACTCCGCGCCTGCCCACTGAGCAGGTCGTCGACACCTCCGCGGTGGACTCCGGCACCAGGTAGCGTGCCCGTCCCCGGACGCTCACCGGGGGGGCCAAGCCCAGGAAACGAGCGTCTCGCGGAAGCCACCACGGGATGCGCGTGACAAAACCATGCCGGCCGGGCATGACCCACGACAGCCGATCGACCAACTCCTCAAAGACGTGAGGACAAGCCTCGATGGGCTGTCGTGGGCTGTGCCAAGGTGGCTTGCTGATCGACAACAGCGGCGCTTTGCGGGCCGCGCTCCGCGCTGTGCGGATGAGCTCTGCCTGGGATTGACAGCCACCACCAGACCGATGCCGACCTGTCACTGCGACGACCAGCGACCCGGGACCAGGAGCCACGAGTAACGCTGCAAGCAGCGAGCCCTGACCACTTCGGTGTCGACGAACGGCTCGGCTCAACCGGCGACGTCCACGACGACCTTGCCCTCGGCGGTGCCGTCGGCGACCAGCCGATGGGCGTCCATGACCGTGTCGAGCGTGAACCTGCGCTCGTCCAGTCGGGGGCGCAGCGCGCCGGCATCGGCCAGCGCCGCGATCTCGCGCAGGATGTCGCCGTGGTGTTCCCGGCCCCGCCCGGTGAGCATCGGCAGCAGGGTGAACACGCCGGAGTAGGTCGCACCCCGGAACGACAGCGGGGCGAGCGAGTGTGAGCCCCAGCCCAGTGCGCTGACGACGTGCCCGTGGTAGGTGCGTACCGCCGCGAACGAGGCGTCGAGCGTCGCGCCGCCGACGTTGTCGACGACGATGTCGAATCCCTCGCCGCCGGTGTACCTCTCGACGTACTCCTCGACCTTGCTCGCTGTGTAGTCGATCGGCACGGCACCCAGACTCTCGATCACCCGCAGGCTCGCCGGCCCGCCCGTGGCGTACGCCTCGGCGCCTCGCGCCTGGGCAAGTTGCACACCCACGTACCCGACACCTCCGGCGCCTCCGTGCACCAGGACCTTCTGCCCGGCGCGGACTCCGGCCCGGTCGACCAGCCCCTCCCAGGAGGTGACCGCCGCCAGGGGCAACGCGGCGGCCTCCCGCATCGAGAGGCTCCTCGGCTTGTGGGCCAGCAGTCGAGCGTCCACGGCGGCGTACTCGGCCAGCGAGCCCTGTAGGTCGCCGACGCCCCCGCACAGCCCATACACCTCGTCTCCCGGCTCGAAGCCGGCCACGTCCGCGCCGACCGCCGCGACGACGCCGGCAAGGTCCAGGCCGAGCACCGCGGGCAGCTCGACACGCGCGTGCGCGGCCTTTCCTGCCTGGATCTTCGTGTCGAGCGGGTTGACCCCGCTGGCGACGATCCGCACCAGCACCTGCCCGCGCTCGGGGGCGGGTTGATCGATCTCCTCGACCGTCAGCGGAGCGTCGAACTCCCGCAACAACGCGGCGCGCATAACCATCCATACTCTCCGTGATCGAGGCTTCACGTGGACGCTATCCGACCGGGTCGGCGGCGGGGCGGGTTCCTCGGACCGCGCCGGCGCCGCGACGGGCGGACCGAGTGTGGGTCAGTCGTCTTCGGCACCATCGAGTAGCGCGCGTCGCAACGCCAGTCGGTGCTTCCGGCGGATCTCCGCCTCCCGGTACCGTCGGCGGTCCCCGTCGGTCTCCGGTAGCAGCGGCGGCACGGTACGAGGCTGGCCGTCGTCGTCGATGGCGACCATGACCAGGTGGGCGGTTGCCACGTCGGTGGGAGGCACCGCCCGGTCCCACCGGTCGGCGGTCACCTTGACGGCCACCTCCATCGCGCTGCGGCCGGCCCAGGTGATCCGGGCGTCGACGTGCACGACGTCGCCGACCCGCACCGCGCGGAGGAACGCCGTCTCGTCGATGGCGGCGGTCACCGCCGGCCCGTCGGAGTGTCGGGCGGCGACCACACCGGCGACGGAGTCGATGAGGTTGAGGATCCGGCCGCCGTGCACCGTACCCATCAGGTTGGTGTGGTGCTGGTCGGGAAACCACACCGCCGGGTCGCGGACACACACTGGCGAGGACCTGGCCGTGCACCACACGCACGGCCCGTCACCCGCTCAGCCCACCCGCGAGGCCGACGGCAGCGCACACGGTTGTGTACGCGGCGCCGGCAGGTCTTCGGACTCGCGGGCCTGACCGGTCGCGCCGGTCCCCTACTGGCCGTCGCTTCCCAGGCCGTTGGCCCAGTGCTGATGACGGCGGTCGTTCCCACTCACCGCTGCGGGGCAGCCCCGGATTTCCACCGGTTCCCTCTTACGACGCCCAGCCGGTCACGACGGGGCGAACCAGCGCCGTCGGCAGCATAGCTGGCCAGGGGATCTGTCCACGAGGGCGTCCTGCCGCGGCGGCGGACGGCCTCATCGTCAACTTTTGTCGTCCGAGGAAGAAGATCGCCACCTATTGAAAAAAGTCTCGCGAGGGTGAGGATATCCAGATGCGTCGTCTCCCCCAGACTTGCGGGCGGGTGGTCTCGGGCCTCCTCGCGTTCCTCCTCGCCTCGGCTGTCGCCCTCCTCGCGTCCGCCCAGCCCGCCGCGGCGCACGGGACCCTCGCCACGTCCACACCGGCGAGCGGCGCCACCGTGCGCGAGCCGTTGACGGAGGTGCGGCTGTACTTCACCGAGAAGGCCGCCGCCAACGCGTTCTTCACTATCACCGCCCCGGGCGGCGCCCGTGTCGACAACGGCTGGTCGCAGGGGGAGCCGAAGCCGCTGGAAAAGCCGGTGCGGGAGTACTTCCTGGTCAACGGGCAGTTCGAGCCACGGGAGTACACGACGGGGTTCCCCGCGGTGGTGTCCGTCGCCCACCTGCCCGCAAAGGGCCAGTACTCGGTGAGCTACCTGTCGGTCGCCTCGGACGGCGACACCGTGCGGGGCACCCTGACCTTCCGCTACGACGGGCGGGTGACGGCAGCGCCGAAGGGGTGGAGCCCGCCATCGACCCAACCGGACCCGGCGCTGGTGGCCGCCACCGAGCAGCACAACACGTCCGGGCAGGCCTCGGCGGTGCCGACCACCGCGGACGATCCGTCGACCCCGCCGGCTGCGGCGGCCCCGTCGACCGGGTCGACCGAGGAGAGCGGTCCCGGGGCACCGGCCTGGGCCGGCTGGGCGGCGGCGGTCGCGGCGGTCGGGGCGGTGGCCGGGTTCGTCGTCTGGCGTCGCCGATCCGCCGGCACACCCACCGGCCGGGGCCGTACCTCGGCGGCGACCTCCGGTCGACGCGGCGGTGGCGCCCGTGCCACGAACAGGGCCGGCACTGGCAAGACCGTCGGCGGCAAGGCTGCCGGGGACAAGACCGTCGGCGGCAAGGCTGCCGGGGACAAGACCGTCGGGGGCAAGGTCGGCGCTGGCAAGGTCGGCGGGGGCAGGGCCGGCGCGGCGACCGGCGTCGTCGCGCGTACCGCGAGCGACAGGCAGCGGCCCGCCACCGTGCCGGCGGCGCGCAAGGGCGACACGGTCGTCACGGCCCGCACGGGCGTCACCGTCGAGCCGACGCCTACCGATCAGGTGACCGAGGCCCTCGCCAACACGGACGGCGAGCCGACGGTCGACCCCGGGCCACGGCCCGACACGGACCTCGCCGCCGCGACGCCTGGGTCCCGGCTGAGCAACACCCACCTGGCGCTGTTCGTCGGCGGGCTGGTGGTGGCCCTGTTGGCCGGGTTCGGGCTGGCCCGTATCGGCACCGCCGACGAGAGTCCGGCGACCGGCAACGCACGACCGTCGGCCGGTGGAGCGTCCGACTCGGGGCAGGTGGGCTCCGCGACCGACGGGCACCAACACCCGGCTGGTACGGGGCCGCACACGCATCGGGGTGACGACGCGCCGGGCGCGACGCTGGCGACCGGGACGACGGTCAGCGCCGGTGGGTACACCCTGCAGCCGCTGGAGCGGTCCCAACCCCCTGGTGTACGCGCCGACTACCGGTTCCGCATCGTCGGGACCGACCGGCAGCCGGCAACGACCTTCGCGGTCGTCCACGACAAGCCGTTGCACATGATCGTGGTGGGCCGGGACCTGTCCGGCTACCAGCATTTGCACCCGACGATGGCACCCGACGGCACCTGGAGCGTCCCCCTGACGCTGGCCCGGCCCGGCGGCTACCGCGTCTACGCCGACTTCTCCGTCACCGCGGCCGACGGCAGGCAGCAGCCTCTCGTGCTGGGCGTCGACCACACGGTGCCCGGCGCGCACACCCCGACCGCACTGCCGCCGGCACAGGCGCAGGCGACAGCTGGTCCGTACGCGGTGTCGATGACCGGCACCCCGACGGTGGGGGTGACGGCGCCGATGCACTTCCAGGTCAGCGCCGACCCGACCGTACCGGCGCAGTTGGAGCGGTACCTGGGCGCGTACGGGCACCTGGTGGTGGTTCGTGAGGGCGACCTCGGCTACGTGCACGTCCACCCCGAGCAGGAGTTGGTCGACGGGACCGTCAAGTTCTGGCTGACCGCGCCGAGTTCAGGCCGGTACCGGGCCTTCTTCGACTTCCAGGTCGCCGGCAAGGTGCACACCGGGGAGTTCACGATCAACGTTCCCTGACTCCGGAACTTTCTCCGAGCTGCGGCCGACCAACCTCCCAGCAGCAACCATCGGAGGAAGAACACATGCGCACCACCAGCCCAAACGCTTCACGCCGCCATTCGGCCGCCATCTTCGCCGCCGCGATCCTGACGGTGGGCGTCGCCGGTTGCGGCTCGTCCGACTCTCCGTCGACAGCGCAGGCGGGCCCGCCCGCGTCGACCTCGGCCAACCCGGACGCTGGTGTGCTCGGCATTCGTGACCCGTGGGTGAAGGCGGCCGACAAGGGCATGACGGCGGCCTTCGGGACCCTGGTCAACGACGGCGACACCGATGTCACGGTGACGAGTGCCACGACCTCCCTGTCGCCGATGGAGTTGCACGAGATGGCCATGAAGGACGGCAAGATGGTCATGCGGCAGAAGCAGGGCGGCATCGTGATCAAGGCCAAGAGCACGCACGCCCTGGAGCCCGGGGGCGACCACCTCATGCTGATGAACCTCACCAAGCCCGTTCAGGCCGGCGACGAGTTGACCTTCACCCTGACCTTCGCCGACGGCAAGAACCAGCAGTTCCGCGCCATGGCCAAGCCGTTCACCGGCGCGCAGGAGAGCTACGCCCCCGGGCACGGCGAGCCGATGCCCAGCATGAGCGCCACGCCGGAGATGAGCATGAGCCCGGC
Organism: Micromonospora salmantinae; assembly: GCF_022230905.1. Lineage (NCBI taxonomy): Bacteria > Bacillati > Actinomycetota > Actinomycetes > Micromonosporales > Micromonosporaceae > Micromonospora > Micromonospora salmantinae. Next base: position 192,583 of record NZ_JAKKFG010000023.1, on the reverse strand, counting down.
ATCGTGACGCGGACACCACAGGTCCGGCCGGTGAGCAGGCGCGGCCTGCTCACCGGCGGAGCACTGGCCGCCGGCGGAGCCCTGGCCGGTGGTGCCGCGATCGCCGGCACCCGCGCGGGGAGGACCGGGCCGCCGACGGCGACCGCCGCCGACACGACGCCCGTGGCGACCGTCGGAGGGCTGGTCGAGCCGTTCCACGGCGCCCGGCAGGCCGGGGTGGCCACCGAACCGCAGGCGCACGCGTCGTTCGTGGCACTCACAGTGCGGGCCGGCGTCGACCGGGCCGCGCTGGGCCGGATGTTGCGGTTGCTCACCGACGACGCCGCCCGGCTCACCCAGGGCCGACCCGCGCTGGCCGACACCGAGGCCGAACTCGGGCTGCTGCCGGCACGGTTGACAGTGACCTTCGGCTTCGGGCCGGGCCTGTACCGGGCGGCCGGCGTCGACGACCGCCGGCCGGCATCGGTCACCGACCTGCCGTCGTTCCGCATCGACCGGCTTCAGCCGGCCTGGTCCGGCGGCGACCTGCTGCTGCAGATCTGCGCGGACGACGCGATCTCCGTCGCCCACGCCCAGCGGGTCCTGGTCAAGGACAGCCGACCGTTCGCCACAGTGCGGTGGGCCCAGCAGGGCTTCCGGCGCAGCCCCGGTGTCGAGCCGGGCGGCCACACCCAACGCAACCTCTTCGGTCAGCTCGACGGCACCGCCAACCCCCGACCCGGCGCGCCCATGGACACCGCCCTCTGGGTCCCGGACGGCCCGGCATGGCTGCGCGACAGCACCACAGTGGTACTCCGGCGGATCAGCATGAACATGGAAACGTGGGACCTGCTCGGCCGGACCGACCGCGAACTCGCCGTCGGGCGACGGCTCGACACCGGCGCCCCGCTCACCGGCACCGCCGAACACGACGAACCCGACTTCGCCGCCACCGACGCCGACGGCCTCACCGTCATCCCCGACTTCTCGCACCTGACCCGCGCCCACGTCACCGACGACCGGCTGAAGATCCTGCGCCGGCCCTACAACTACGACGGGGTGCCGACGGCGGAGGGCCACGCGGACAGCGGCTTGATCTTCGCCTCGTACCAGGCCGACATCGCCCGACAGTTCCTGCCCATCCAGCGCCGGCTGGCCGATCGGGACCTGCTCAACGAGTGGACCACGCCGATCGGGTCCGCCGTCTTCGCCATCCCGCCCGGATGTCAACCGGGCGGGTGGATCGGCGAGCAGGTGCTCGGATGAGCACGTCAACCGTCATGACCGTACCGTCGTCCCGCCCCACCGCCGTCCGGCTCGGCGCGGCGGTGCTCGCCGCCCTCGTGGCGGTACTCATCCCGGCCAGCCCGGCCTGGGCGCACAACTCGCTCAAGACGGCCACGCCCGCTCGGGACGCGACAGTCCCGAGCGCACCGACCGAGGTCACGCTCGAATTCATGCAGCGACTCGACCCGGCGTTCACCACCATCGTGCTCACCGACGCCGCCAAGCGGAAGCTTCCCACCGGCGAACCGGTGGTCACCGGAGCAAAGAGCACCGTCCAGGTGACCGACACCCTGCCGAACGGGACGTACACGGTCGCCTACCGGGTCGTCTCCGTCGACGGGCACCCGGTGCAGGGTTCCTATCCGTTCACTGTGGCCGATCCGACGTCCAGCGCCGCGCCGGTTGCCGACGTGAGCGCGTCAGCGCCCGCCCCGTCCGCCGCTGCCGGGAAGTCCGGCGGCGGTCCGAGCGCCGGCCTACTCGTCGCGGCTGCCGCGCTGGCCCTCCTCGTCCTGCTGACGGCCGGGCTGCTGTGGCGGCGGGCGGCCCGGCGCTGATCCGACCCGCCCGCGTGCGGTCGGCTCGCCCCATCACCTCACCGCACCTCGACCGGGCCGCCGACCGGGCCGACGCCACCGGCGCGGAGGACGACCTCTCCCGCTACAACGCGTTTCTCGCCGCGGCCGGACGGACCGACAGCGATTCGCGCCGCACGGTCCGGCCGGACCAGCCCTGACACCGGGAATCCGATTTTCGGGAACCACCGGCGTCTCTCCCCCGACTACCGGTCAGGGCCGACGCGACACCTCACCGGGCGACCAGACCAGTACGGGAATCACCTTCGTGCTTCCCGACTCTTCCGATCGGATCACCATGTCTCTCACCGAACTGTCCGGCACGCCGACGCCGGAGCCCGCCACTACCACCGAGAAACCGGCCCGACCCGCCCGGCGCGCGTCACCGTTCGGCGCGCTGCTGCTGCGGCTGCACTTCTACGCCGGCATCCTCGTCGCCCCGTTCCTGGTGGTCGCCGCACTGACTGGCCTGGCCTTCACCACCACCCCGCAACTCGACACCGTCCTCTACGGCGACCACCTGACCGTCGCCCAGGTGGGTGACCGTCAGCTCCCGCTGGCCGAGCAGATCGGGGCCGCGCGCAACGCACACCCCGACGGCAGCATCACCACAGTGCAACCCGGCGACGGCGACCGGACCACAAAGGTGGTGTTCTCCCTGCCCGAACTCGGCGAGAACCAGCACACCGTCTACATCAACCCGTACACCGGCGAGTCCCAGGGGCAGCTCACCACCTGGTTCGGGTCCACGCCGGCCACCACCTGGCTGGACGACCTGCACCGCCACCTGCACCTGGGCACCGTGGGCGAGCACTACTCCGAGCTGGCCGCGAGCTGGCTGTGGGTGATGGCGCTCGGCGGGGTCATCCTCTGGTGGCGTCGACGCGGCGCCGCCCGAGCCGCCGCTCGGCACCTGCTCGTGCCGGACCTGTCCACCGGTAAGGGTGTCCGCCGTACCCGGGGATGGCACGCCACCACCGGCATCTGGCTCACCGTCGGACTGCTCTTCCTCTCGATCACCGGCCTGACCTGGTCCCGCTACGCCGGCGCGAACTTCACCGCCGGCCTCGACGCGCTGAACGCCCGCACCCCGGAGATCTCCACCAGCCTCACCGCCGGTCCCCCCGCCCCTGCCGAGACCGGCGGGGGCCACGAGCACGGCGCCGCCGGGCCGGGCGGCGTCGTCGAGTCGGCGGCCTTCGATCGGGTCCTGACGGTCGCTCGCGGCGCGGGCCTCTCCGGGCCGGTCGAGATCAGCCCCGCGCCGGAGCCGGGCTCCGCCTGGACCGTCACGCAGGTCGACAACACCTGGCCGGTCAAGAAGGACCGCATCGCCGTCGACCCGGCCTCCGACACGGTCACCGCCCGCAGCGACTTCGCCGACTGGCCCCTGCTGGCCAAACTGAGCGGCCTCGGCATCCAGGCCCACATGGGGATCCTCTTCGGCCTGGTCAACCAGATCCTGCTCGCCGCGCTCGCCCTCGGCCTGCTCTGCGTCATCTTCTGGGGCTACCGCATGTGGTGGCAACGCCGGCCCACCCGCGCCGACCGCCGTGCGATCGCCGGCACCCCGCCAGCCCGCGGCGGCGTACGCGGTCTGCCGCTCTGGGCGCTGCTGATCGGCGTACCGGTGACCGTGGCGATCGGCTGGACGCTGCCCCTGTTCGGGCTCACCCTGCTCGCTTTCCTCGTCATCGACGTGGTGGTGGGTGCGCTGTCTCGACGCCGGCGACCTGCCGTGGCTCCCACCTCCCCGGCCCCTGCGGGGAGCTGATCCAACGGACCGGCCGTCCGTGCTTGAACGGACGGCCGGACGCTTCGCTCAGATCACTACCTGTTTGGTGTTCGGCAGGCTGTCGACGATCGACTTCTGCACGTTGATCGTGTCGGCGATGATCTCGTGGGGCGTGTTGGCCATCCACTGCATCACCGAGATGTCCTCGAACCGGGGATGGCGGAACATCTCCAGGAACACCAGTGGCTCGTCGCCGGTGTTCTCGATGTAGTGGCCGTACGCGAACGGGACGTAACCCACGTCGCCGGCCTGGAAGTCGAACGTCCGGGCCGCGGCCTGGGATGCGAAGACGCCCATCCGCCCGGTGCCGGAGATGTAGTACTGCCACTCGTCGGTGGTGGGATGCCAGTGCAATTCGCGCATCCCTCCCGGCTCGACCTCGACCAGGGCCGCGGCGGTGGTAACGGAGGCGGCGAAGTTGGTCGAGTCGGTGATCCGGACCGTCCCGCCGCGGAATCGCTGCGGGGTCTGCGCGAGCATCCGGTGCTTGAAGCTTCGGGGGATGTCACCCGTCGGGCTGACCACCCGATCCTGCTGCAGGGGCGGTGGGACGTCGCCCTGGAAGATGTACTTCTCCCGCTCGGGCAGATTCTCCATCTGTTCCAGCGTCCAGCCGAAGTTCTTGGCCAGCACGTGTCGAGGGGTGTGGGCGAAGAAGTCGCTGAGCAGGAAGGTGTTGTTCTCCGAGAACGCCCCGTCGTCGAAGACCAGCAGGAACTGTGCGCCGTCTTCCAACGCCTGGATGTTGTGCGGCACGCCCTGCGGAAAGAACCACAGATCGCCGGCCTTCACGTCCTCGATGAAATTGCGGCCCTCGTGGTCGACAGCGCTGATCCGGCAGCTACCGCTGAGCATGTACGCCCACTCCGACTGCTGGTGCCAGTGGATCTCCCGGTACGCGCCCGGCTCGAGACCGAACTGGACGCCGGACAACTGACTGGCGATCGGGAGGTCCCGGTTGGTTACCTCGCGGGTCCAGCCGCCCTTCTCCACCCGGGTGTGCGCCTGCGAGAACGAGAACTTGAGGTTGGGCACCAGCCGGCTGTCGGTCGTCGGTGGAACCAGGAGGTCCGGGTTCTGCCGCTCGAGCTCGACGTTGCGGCCCGCGAAGGGCGGGGCGCCCTGGCCGCCGCGCCGAGGCTCGGGATCGCTGTTCGCCATGATCGCTGTCTCCTCACTCGGGTTGGATCGGACGGGGCGCGGGAACGGACCCGCCCCGCAGCCGTAGCCGGGACGAGATCCCCAGCAGGGCGCGCAGTCCGGGCCAGCCGTACTGGACCGTGATCGCGACCGGGATCGCCGCGGCGGTCGCCATCAGCACCAGGCGGGTCCACGCCGGAGCGTGACCACCCGCCCCGGTGCCGGCGTAGAGGACGAACATCAGCAGTACGACCCGGAGCCGATGCAGACCGGGAAGTTCGGTGAGCTGGGCCATGATTCGATGATCGGCGCCGAACGTCGCCCGTCGCATCACGTGATCGCGCCATTACCGCAGGTCAAATCCCGGACGGCGGGGGCCATTCGGCGCAATCCCACCGGTTCGTCGATCCGCTCGCCCGTACCTGGCGGCATAGCTAGGCTCGGTCGCAGGACGGCCTTTCGACGCGCCTGGTAACAACCGGGGAGAACGCCATTGTCCGAATCACCCTTCAACGCCGGAACGCTCCCGGCCGACGACATCGCCACCGACGCCGAGCAACGACGGCACCGGCTGTTCGCCACGGCGGACCAGCTCCGGCTGGCCGGACGCGGGATGGAGGCGCTGCACGTCCTGGCCGCGGAGATCGCCACGAGTCGCAGCGGCGAGCGCCACCGCGCCCACCTGCTCGGGCGAGTGGCGCAGATCGTGGCACTGGAGCAGCCGACCATCGCCCTCGCCGGCCTGCGGGAGGCGTTGAACCTCCGACTGGACGCCCGCAGCCACGGCACCCTGCTCGCCCTGACCGCCACGATCGCGGCCCGCACGGGACATCCGGACACCGATGCCCTACTGCGCGACGCGGGCACCGCGCACGCCGCGTCGGGTGACCAGGCGTCCGCTCGCCAGCTCGCGCTCGGCCGGGCCGCCCGCTCGCTCGCGCACGGTGATCTGCCGGGCGCCCAGGCCGTGCTGGCGACCCTCGACCCGGACTCCTGGACGGCACGCGCCGACGCCCCGTCCATCCGGGCGGAACGGATCCTCGTGCAGCTCGGTCTGGGCCGCCACCAGGACGCGCGGGCCGCGACCCGCCAGGCGCCCGAGGCGACCGACGCCTCACTCACCGGGCTGACCGCGTTGGACTGCCTGCGCATGGTGGCAGTGGGAGAGCTGCCCGAGGCCGCCGCGCTGGCCGTCACGACGCTCAGCTCCGACTCTGCGGACCTCAGCAGGGAGGTGCGTGCCCTGCTGGTAGCGGTGATCGGCGAGGTCCGCTACCGACGGGGCGAACACGACGACGCCCGTGCCATCCTGCGCGCCTGCCTCGCCGAGGACCGCTGGCCCGACCGTACGATGTGGACGTTCGCGTTCTGTGTGGCGGTGCGCGACCCCGCCCTCAGCGCGCCGGCCGGCCTGCTCACCACTGTCGTCGCCGACCTGCACCGGTCGGTCCGGTCACTTCTGCCCGTGCCGCACTTCGGCCCCCGACTGGTACGCGCGGCGGTGGCGGCCGACGACACCCGGGCCGCCCGGCGGGTCACCGAACTAGTCGAGCTGGTCTCCACTCGTACCCCGGTGCCGCTGTGGCACGCGCTGGCCGACCAGAGCCGAGGGTTGCGCGACGGCGACCCGGACGCCCTCCGGTCGGCGGTGGACCGGCTGCGCACCACCGCCGCGCGGCCGGCGCTGGCCGACGCGTTGCTCGACCTCGCGAACAGCCCTCGGGCGCGATCCGGGGAGGCGCGCGATGCCGCGCACGAGGCTGCTGCCCTCTACGCCCGGATCGGCGCTCCTGGGGACCAGGCGATCGCGGACCGGCGCTGCGCCGACCTCGCCGCCACCCCGCGCCACCGGCCGCCGGTCGACGAGTCGCCAAGCCGGGGCATCGGCGCGCTCACCCCCGCCGAGGAGCGGGTGGCCGAGATGCTCGCCGCAGGTGCCACGAAGAAGGAGGCGGCCAGGAGCCTCTTCGTCTCCTTCCACACCGTGGACACCCAACTCCGCTCCATATACCACAAGCTGGGCATTCACAATCGGATGCAGTTGGTGCGGGCCTGGGAACGGACCAGACGATAATCAGCCGATGACAGCGCCAGCCGACCTGACCCCGCTCGCCGAGGCCGTGGAGTGCGAATTCATGCACTCCTACGAGTCGCAGGCGCCCGGGCCCACGTACACCGATCTCGGGATCGCGACCACCCGCATCGACGGCGGTGTCGCCCTCGCCATGCGCAACGACCCCTCCGGCGGGTACTGGAACAAGGCCCTCGGCTTCGGCACCACCGAGCCGTTCACAGTGCAGACCCTGGATCGCGTGCTCGACTTCTACCGGGAGCACGGCGTCGACCAGGCGGTCCTCCAGCTCGTTCCGTCGGTGCTGCCGGCGGGCTTCGACGAGGTCGCTGCCGCGCGCGGGCTCGAGCCGGGAAGCACCTGGGTCAAGCTCGCCGCCCGACCCGGCGACGTCGCCGCGGCGCAGACCCGTCTGCACGTCGCGCCGGTGCCGGCCGCCGAGGCGCGACGCTGGGCCGACGTGCTGCTCACCGGGTTCGGCATGCCGACCGGTGGGCTCACCGACATGCTGGCCGCGACGGTCGGCCAGCCGGCGTGGCGACCGTACGCCGCCTGGGACGACGGCGAACTGGTCGCGGGCGGCAACCTGTTCCTGCACGGCGAGGCCGCGTCGCTCAACGCCGCCGCGACGGCCTCCGGGCACCGCGGGCTCGGGGCGCAGTCGGCGCTAATCGCCGCCCGCGCCCGAGCTGCGGCCGAGGCGGGATGCCGGTGGCTGTTCGCCGAGACCGGCAAGCCCGCGCCCGGTCAGCAGAACCCGTCGCTGAACAACATGCGCCGGGCCGGGCTGGTGCCGCTCTACGAACGCCGCAACTGGGTCTGGCGAGCAGCTTCCTGACCCCGCCCGCCGCTGTCACTTCTCGCTGTCGAGCAGCGCCATCATGGCGGTCGCGTACCGCTGGCCGGAGGCGGCGCCGGCCGGCACGGCACGCTCGATCTCGTCCAGCGCGTCCTGGTCGAGCACCAGGTCGACAGCGGCCAGCGACTCGGTCAGCCGGTCGCGTCGCCGCGCCCCTACCAACGGCACGATCTGTTCGCCCTGTGCCGCCACCCAGGCGATCGCCACCTGGCTGGTGGTCGCCCCCAGCCGCTGCGCGACCCGGCCGAGCGCGTCCACCAGGCGCAGGTTGGCGGCCAGGTGCTCGCCCTGAAACCGTGGGCTGTTGGCCCGGAAGTCCGTGCCGGTCAGCGCACGGTCCGCCGACCAGTGGCCGCTGAGCAGACCTCGGGACAGCACCCCGTAGGCGGTCAACCCGATGCCCAGCTCCCGCAGCGCCGGCAGGATGGTGGCCTCCGGGCCCCGGGAGAGCAGCGAGTACTCGATCTGCACGTCACTGATCGGCGCCACCGCCGCGGCCCTGCGGATGCTGTCCGCGCCCACCTCGGAGAGCCCGATGTGCCGGATGTAGCCGGCCTGCTGCATCTCCAGCAGCGCGCCCACTGTCTCCTCGACCGGCACCTGCGGGTTCAGCCGTGACGGCCGGTAGATGTCGAGGTAGTCGGTGCCCAACCGTCGCAGCGAGTACGCGAGCCGGTCCTTCACCGCCGCCGCCGACACGTCGTACGGTGCCGCCTGGAAGCCGCCGTCGGGTGTCCGGCGTGCGCCGAACTTCACGCTGAGCACCACCTCGTCCCGGCGGCGCTCCCGCAGCACGCGGCCGATCAGCATCTCGTTGTGACCTGACCCGTAGAAGTCCGCGGTGTCGATCAGGTTCACACCGGCGTCGATAGCCGCGTGCAGCGTCGCGACGCTCTCCGCCTCGTCGGCCGGCCCGTACAGGTCGGACATGCCCATCGCGCCGAGCCCGATGATCGACACCTCCGGCCCGGAGGCACCCAACCGTCGCCGTCGTAGACCCGCCATGTCCCTCGTCTCCTCCGGTCGTCGTCGCGGTGCGTCGCGGTGTGCGGGCACCGCTGTGTACGCTGTGTCCATATAACCAGCAAGTAGACAGCATGTCCATATAACCGGGAGGACCAGTGGCCGAACTCACGCCGGATGCCCAGACGCCAGCACGCCGTGGTCGCGGCCGCCGCCCCACCGATCAGGTACGCGCGGAGATCCTCACGGCCGCCGGTGAACTCCTGCTCGCCGAGGGCATGGCCGGCTTCACCATCGAGAAGGTCGCGGCCCACGCCGGAGCCAGCCGGATGACCGTCTACAAGTGGTGGCCCTCCAAGGGAGCGCTCGCCCTGGACGGCTACTTCACAGTCGTCGCGCCCACCCTGGCCTTCGCCGACACCGCCGACATCGTCGCCGACCTGACCAACCAACTCGTCGCCTTCGTCCACCTGGTGCGGGACACCACCGCCGGGCGGGTCATCAGCCAACTCATCGGGCAGGCGCAGACCGACCCGGAACTGGCCGCCGCCTACCGCGAGCGCTACTCCGCACCCCGTCGGGCCCTCGCCGTCGAAACCCTCACCCGGGCCATGGCCCGGGGGCAGCTACGCGCCGACATCGACCCCGAATCCGTCGTCGACCAACTCTGGGGCGCCTGCTACCACCGGCTTCTCATCGCCGACCTGCCGCTCACCGAGGACTTCGCCCGCACCCTGGTCGACAACCTCATCCGCGGACTGCGCTGACCGGCTCACTCGGGCGGCTTGGCCCCCGACTGCTCGCTGACCATGTACGCCGCGTACCAGTCGGGCCAGTTGTCGTCATGCTCGCCCGTACGTTTCTCGTGCTCGCCGTGCGCGGCGGCCGCGCGCCGAAGCGCGCTCGCCAGGTCGCTCGTGGAGCCGAACGACGTGAGGCCGCCCTCGATGCGTCCGGGAAGCCTGGTCGTGATCTCCTGCATCAGCCAGGTGTTGCCGTCCGGGTCGCGCAGCGTGGCGCGCGAGAAGTAGCTGCGCCGCTGCGGGTCCGGCCCGTCGACCGGGCCGTCCGGGCTGACGTGGAAGACGTCGCCGACCTCGACACCGGCGGCGGCGAGGGTGTCGTGGGCCGCCTCGATGTCGGACACGATCAGGTACGCCGTGGCCGAGCCGGGTGCCGCCGACGTGAGCCCGGGGCCGAACTGCACGGAACACGCGGAGCCGTGCGGCGTCAACTGGACGATGCCGGGCGGGGTCTGATCGAGGCGCCACCCGAGCCGTTCGTAGAACGCCTTCGCCCGGTCGACGTCCGAGACCGGGATGACGACCACCTCAAGTTTGACGTCCAGGCTCTCGATGCGCGACGTCGCACTCGCGTCGCCCTGGGCAACCTTCGGGCTCATCGCCGCCCCCTTCCTGATCATCACGCTACTGCTTGCGCCCCTGTTCGGCGGCGGCTTTCCGGCATCAGCCCGGAGCCATCCTGGTGGCCCTGCGCACCCCAACAGGGCGATCATCGGCCGGCAGCCGCGGACCTTCGCCGAGTTCGTTCGCGATCACCGCGAGCACTTCGCCGGCGTCTGATTCGTCGACAGCTCGGCGCGGTGCCCTTCGGCGCGACTCCGCCGGAGGGCACCGCCGTGCGTGCCCGGGCCGGCGCCCCTACAGCTCGGGGTGGCCGAAGAGTCCCGGCAGACCGCCGCTGTGCAGAAAGACGACCCGGTCGCCGTGCGGGAAGCTGCCAGCCAGCAGCGCCGCCATCGCCCGACCGGTGTACGTCGGGTCCAGGAAGACCCCCTCCGTACGCGCGGTCACCTCCAGCGCCGCCCGGACGGCGTCGGTCAGCGTGCGGTACCCCGCACCCACCTGAGTGCCGTCGATCCGCAGCGCGTCCGGTTCGACCTCGCCGCCGAGCAGCCCGGCGACGGTCGCCCGTGGGTCCGGCACGGCGCCCACATCCACGCCGACGACCCGCTGCGCGCCCAACTCCCGCACCAGGCCGGCCATCGTCCCGCCGGAACCGAGCGCCGCCACCACCTCGACCCCGTCGGCGTCCGGCAACTGGTCCCGCAGCTCCCGAGCGCAGTCCACATAGCCCTGAATCGAGTTGGGAGCGGTGCCGCCGAACGGGATGACGTACGCCGATCGTCGCTCCGCCTCGGCCGCCACCACCTCGGCGAGCGGACGCTCTCCGCTCCAGACGATCTCCGCGCCGGCGAGTGCGTCGAGCAGCAGGTTGCCTCGTCGACGCTCCGGGGGCGGGCCGGCGAGCACCAGCACGCAGGAGAGGCCGAGCCGCGCGGCGGCGGCCGCGGTGAGCCGGGCGTGGTTGCTCTGCGGCGCCCCGGAGGTGATCAGCGTGGTGGCGCCGTCGGCGATCGCCTGCGCGCAGGTGTACCGGAGCTTGCGGATCTTGTTGCCGCCCCCGCCGAGGCCGGTGAGATCGTCACGCTTGAACCAGAGCTCGGCCAGCCCCAGCCGGGCGGCGAGCCGGGGCGCGGCCTCCAACGGCGTCGGCCAGGTACCGAGGGGAACGGGTGTGATCATCCGTGCAGCTAAACACTCCCCGGCCGCGCACGCAGCTTCCTGGCCGTGGGCGCTCTTCCGCCGCTATGCCCGGCGTGCTGCTGCCCCGGGCAGCGGACCGACGTCCGAGTGACGACCGGGACGCAGCGCGGCGTGCCGCTGCCCGGGACCCGCTCCGTCGCGGGCGGCGAGCGCGTCGGCCACCGCCCCGGTGGCGAACGCGTAGATGGACTTGTGCAACACGTCGATGGCGAGTTCGGGGCGGGGCCAGGTCGGTGGGGGCGCCCCCACGCCGGTGGCGTTCTCCAGGATCTGGTCGTTGGTCAGGCGCACCGCCGTGAACATCGTCGAGGCCCAGGCGCCGCGCAGCCCGGCCTGCGCCATGGCGCTGCGCAGCACGCCGACCAGCGCGCCCTGGCCGTAGTGCATCGCCAGGTTCTGCCACCGGGGCTGCTGCCCGGAGGATTCCGGCAGGCCGGTGAGCCTGGCCAGAACCCGGGCCGGCACGTAGGAGTCGGGCCGACCGGTCACCCGCTGTTCGATCTTCTCGGCGGCCGTCATCACCGCCGCCCCGGCCAGGCCCGCCACCAGCCCCTGCCACACCGCTCGCTTCAGCATGGTTCAGCCCTACCCACCGCTCAGGCACCCACACCCGCGACTCGTCACCGGACTTCGCGCCGGACGACTGCCCGGTTGCCACCACCCGGGGTGGGTGCGGCGCCGGTCAGGTCCGGGCGAGACTCACCCTTGAGACTTTCCCACCGCCTGGGCGACCAGGGCCTCCGCGACCTCGCGCACCTTCCGGTTGGTGTCCAGGGAGACTCCGCACGCCGGCGGCGCGCGCCCTCTCCGCCCATGCCGGCCAGCGCTCCTCGGTCTCCATGTCCGGCACGGAGATGGTGTCACCGCTGGCGGAGGCATCCAGGCAGGGGCCCCGGTGCTGCTCGTACTGCCACTCGTCCAACTGACGGGCCAGCTCGCCGGTGAATGCCCCGGTCCAACCGACCCGACCCCCGCACCAGGGTGACAGTCACTTCCCTCGTCCCGGGAATGCTCCCCTTGGCGAGTTCAGCGACCCGGAGCAGCATGTCGTCGAGGCTGACCTCGTCGAGTCTGACCCGGCCCAGCTCGGCCAACGCGTCGGCGGGATCCGTCCTCGGCTGCGTCATCGCAGGGTCGTACCCCTTGAATCACCCACTCACACCATGCCGAAGGTCGGACGCCTCCGCCATGCCGGCTGACCCCCGGTAGCGTCGACGGTCATGGCCACCAACGTCGACGTGCGTCGGGCACTCGCCAGCCTCGCCGATCCACGTCGAGCCGAGGCGTCGAGCCGGTTCCTCCGGATGGTCCCCGGTGGGTACGGCGAGGGCGACCGGGCCCTCGGTGTCTCAGTGCCCGACCAGCGCACTGTGGCCGCCCGGTTCTGGCTCGACCTCTCGCTGGCCGAGACGACGCAGTTGCTCACCGGCGGCGCCCACGAGGAACGGTTGACAGCGCTGCTCATCCTGGTGCGGAAGTTCGTCAAGGGCGACGAGCCGGAACGGGGTCAGATCTTCGACATCGTCCTGGCCAACACCGACCGCATCAACAACTGGGACCTGGTGGACTCGTCCGCGCCGTACATCGTCGGGCCCTGGCTGCTCGACAGGGACCGGAGCGTCCTGGACCGGTTGGCCGAGTCGAGCCTCGTGTGGGAGCGGCGCATCGCCATCATGGCGACCTTCGCCTTCATCAAGGCCGGTGACTTCGAGTGGACCTTCCGACTCGGCGACCGGCTCCTGCACGACCCGCACGACCTCGTCCGCAAGGCGGTGGGCTGGATGTTGCGCGAGGTGGGCAACCGGGACAGAGCGGCGGAGGAGGAGTTCCTCGCCCGCCGCTACCGGGTCATGCCACGGGTCATGCTGCGGTACGCGATCGAGAAGTTCGAACCGCAGCGTCGCCGCGACTACCTGTCCGGTGCCCTCTAGCCGACCGGCCCGGCCGGTGGGATGGGGAAGTTCCGGTTGAAGACGTTGTCCGGGTCGTAGCTGGCCTTGACGGCGCGCAGCCGGCCGAGGGTGGGCTCGGGCCAGGCATCCAGCAGTCGAGCCGGATCGGTGTCGCTCTCGAAGCTGAGATACAGGCCGTCGAGGTGCGGGTACAGCTCGGCCCACAGTTTGTCGAGTTGGGGCCGGCGGTCCGGGACAGTGGCGGCGAGCACCGAGAAGTTCTGCTCCCGGTGCGGGTACGCGGTCGCGTCGCGGGCGACGTCGTTGACCGCCCCGCCGACGGACCGGAGCTGCATGATCATCACGTCGCCGGAATGGATCATGTTCTCCATGAGGTCGGCCGCCTGCGGTGTGACGTGGTGCAACAGGCCGCTGCGGGTGTCGCGCAGCCCCTGACCCCGATGGTGGTTGCCCGGCGGCACGACGATCGCCGGGTACGGCACGAGCTGCGCCTGCTGGTCGAGGATCGGCCCGATCTCCAGGAACGGGCTCAAAGCGGACTGCGCCGCCTCGACGTCGTCGCCGGCGTAGACAAGCGTGACCTGGGCAGCCGGTGGGCTGCCACGGCGAGCGGGAAAGAGGGAGAGGAAGCTCGTCAGCTCCCGTGGCGCGTCCTCGACGAGCTGGCCCCACCGGCGCAGTAACTGGGCGGTGTCGGTCGCGTCCGCGACGAGTTGGGCGTAGACGACCTTGTCGACCTCGTACGCCTCCAACTCCAGCGCGGTGACCACACCGAAGTTTCCACCGGCGCCGCGGACGGCCCAGAACAGGTCGGGGTGATGCTCGTCGTCGACGCGGAGCAGACGGCCATCCGCGGTGACGATCTCGGCGGCGACGACGTGGTCGATGGTCAGGCCGTGCTTGCGCGCCAGGTATCCGACGCCGGCGGTGGTGGCGAGACCACCGACGCCCACGTCTCCGTAGTCGCCCGAGCTCATGGCCAGGCCGTACGGAGCGAGCGCCTGGGCCACCTCGCCCCAGCGTGCGCCCGGCTCCAGGCGCACCCGACGGGTCGCCCGGTCGAGCACCTCGACCCTGTTCATCCTCGACATGTCGATGACGACTCCCCCGTCGTTCGTCGACCGGCCGCTGATGCCGTGCCCGCCGCTGCGCACCGACAGCGGAACATCCTGCGTCCGGGCGTACGACACGGCGTCGACCACCTCGGCGGCGTTGCGCGGACGGATCACCAGGGCCGGCGAGCCGTGCCAGCTGTAGGTGTGGCGTACCCGCTCGTACTCCTGGTCACCGGGCTCGACGGACCTGGTGGCCAGCGACGGCGGCAGCGCGTCGTAGTCGAGGCCGGGGTGCCGCTCGGCCAGCGCGACGGTCGTGCGGACCGGCCCGGTGCCGACCTCACCCCCGGTGCGCTCCTTGGCGACCGCCTCCCGCAGCGCGGGGGCGATCTCCTGCCCGAGGGTCTGAATGAGACGTGGGTCGTCGCGCCCGATCAGGAAGGTGCTGAACCCCTCCTCCACGACCAGCGGAAGGAGTTGGTCGACCCACTGCTCGACGGGCCCCTGGAGGAAGCCGCGGCTGCGCGACGAGACGTCGACAGTGAACAGGTTGAGCAGCCGCCGGATCTCCCGGGGGTCGCGGCCCGCGGCGATGGCCGCCCCGTCGATGAGCCGGTTGGCGGTCACCCGGTCCGGAGATCGCAGGTATTCCAGCGTCGGCAGCCAGCCGTTGGCCTTCTGACCGGTCAGGGCCAGCATCTTCGGCTGGTACGCGCCGAGCCAGATGTCGATGTCATGTGCCGGCTTCGGGCCGCGCTGCATGCCGGGTACGGGGTAGTACTCCCCGTCCAGCCGCAGCGGCCCAGTGGCGGTGTCGTCCCAGACGCCGCGAAGGACGTCGATAGCCTCCCGCAGGGCCGCGACTCCCTGCCCCGCTGTCAGCCGACGTGCGCCCATGCCCTCGATCCCGTCCCAGAACGCGCCGGCGCCCAGGCCCAGTTCGAAACGGCCGTGCGACAACCGGTCCAGGCTCGCCGCGGCCCGGGCCAGCACTGCCGGCGGGCGCAGCGGCAGGCTGAGGACGTTCCCGGAGATCCGGAGCCGCTCCGTGCGGGCGGCGACCCAGCTCAGCAGCGTCCAGGTGTCGAGGAACTCCGCGTTGTACGGGTGGTCCTGGAAGGTGACCAGGTCCAGCCCCGCCGCCTCGGTCAACTCGGCCAGCGCCACCACCTGATCCGGGTCGTGCACGCTGGGTGTCAGGAACGACCCAAACCGGAGTTCGTGCCCGTAATCCGACATTGCTTCACCATCCACGCGATCGTTTGATCAACCCATGATGTTCTACATCTATCGTTTGTCAGGCAACCTATCTTAGCTGCCAATCATTCCTGGCTGCCGCGATGTCGGATCATGATCAACGCACCGGCCACTAGCATCGGGACATGTCCGTGACCGACCCGTGCGAGCTGCCGGCCGACCGCGAGCGCGGCTCGAACTTCGGTTGGTCGCTGGGCATGGTGCTGCGCCGCTGGCACGAGCGCGTCGAGGAGTTACTGAAGGACCTGCCGCACGGCAGTCGGGGCTACCACATCCTGGCCGTCGTCGTGCACGAAGATGTGCCCACGCAGGGCGCCCTGGCCGATCGCCTGGCCATCGACCGCAGCGTACTGACCTACGTCATCGACGACCTGGCGAACGCCGGCCTCATCGAGCGCAGACCTGACCCCCAGGACCGGCGGGCCCGACGCGTCGTGGGCACCGAACGCGGACGCCAGACGCTCGCCGAGGCCGAACGGCGGGTCGCCCACGCCGAGGACCACGTGCTGGGCGGGTTACCCGAGGAGCAGCGCGAGGTCTTTCGCGACCTCGCCGCCCGGGCCGCCGAAGCGATCCACGCCGCCGCACCCGCCACGGACCCCTGCGTGGCCGTGCAGAGCGTCCTTCCGCCAGCCGACCAGTCCGGCTGACCGTCCTTACCGCGCGGCGGCGTAGCCACCAGGAACGACCCACAGTGGTGCCGACCGCCGCCGCACGACAGTGTCAGCGCTTGCGGCCCACCCCGCCGAAGGCGTCGATGTCGGCCGGCGTGTCGACCGCGTCGTCCGGCCGCCACTGCGGGCACGGCACGACGCCGGGCTCGACCAGCTCCAGGCCGTCGAAGAAGCCGGCGATCTCGTCGGGAGAGCGCAGGGTGTACGGAGTAGCGCCGCTGTCGTTGTAGTCGTCCTGCGCCTGCTGCATCTCGGCGCTGATCAGGCTCGTGCCGTCGTTCAGCGAGAGGTAACTGCCGCTCGGCAGCGCCGCCACCAACTGCCGGGTGATCGAGCGGGCGGCCTCGTAGTCGGGCACGTGGCCCATAACGCCGCTGAGGATGAGACCGATCGGCTGCGCGAAGTCGAGCGTCTTGCCGGCCTCGGCGATGATCGCGGCCGGGTCGTGCAGGTCACCGTCGATGTAGGCGGTCCTGCCCTCGGCCGTGCCCACCAGCAACGCGCGAGCGTGCACCAGCACCAGCGGGTCGCTGTCGACGTAGACGATCCGCGCGTCCGGGGCGATCCGTTGGGCCACCTCGTGCGTGTTGTTGGCGGTCGGCAGCCCGGTGCCGACGTCGAGGAACTGGCGGATGCCCGCGTCGGCGGTGAGGAACATGATCGAGCGGACCAGGAACTGCCGGGAGGCCCGGGCCACGTCGACGACGCCGGGGAAGACCTGGCGATACTGGTCCCCGGCCTCGCGGTCGACGGCGAAGTTGTCCTTGCCACCGAGCCAGTAGTTCCAGATCCGCGCCGAATGCGGCACCGACGTGTCGACCTTCTGCTGCACGTCGGCCTCACCGGCCTCGTGCCGGCCGGTCGTCGGCGATTCCATGCTCACGACGAATCCCCCATGTCGAACGCGTACGCGACGTCGTCGCGGGCGGCCCGGTCGAGGAAGTGGCCACCCGTGATCGTGCCACGGTATAGAAGGCCGAGGATTCGCACCACACCCGGTCACTCCACAGGAGACGCACGGTGCTTGACGCGCCCTGTTCGGCGCACCCACTGTCCGGCCGGTCCCTCCCGCGAGGGAGCGACGTCCCCTGTCAGCGGGGTCCGCCCACCCGGGGACGCCGGCAGGATCGGCGCATGACGACATCGACACGGATCGTCGGGCGGGGCGTCCATGGCCTGACGTACGCAGTGCTCGGCTGGGCCGTGGCATACGGGGGCGTGCGTCTGGCCTGGACGGTCGACGAGGCTCCGGAGTTCGGGAGGCTCGGGCTGGATCTGCTCGGCTTCACCGGCTGGTGGTCGGTGGCGTTGTGCGCGGCCGCGGGCGGGCTGGCGGTTGCCCTGGACCGGGAGGCGACCTGGCGGCCGGCGCTTGCGGGGCTCGCCTGGACGGTCGCCGCAGCGCTGGTCGCGGCAGCCGCGATCCTGCTGCCGGAGCTGGTGGGCTTCCTGCTGTTCGCCGTCGGGCCGTTCTTCGACCCGCTGGCGTTCGTCAGTCGGCTGACCTGTGCCACCGGAGCGGTCCTGCTCGCTCTGGCCACCGCGCGCTATCAGCGGCGCACCCGGGGCGACTGCCCAGCCTGCTGCCGGACGGTCCGACCGGGTACGCGGCGCTCGGCACCCACGCAGTGGGCGCGCTGGGCGGCGTGGGCCACTGTGGGCGGTCTCGTGACCCGCTTCGCGGCCCAGTTCGCGGTGGGGTTCGACCGCGTCGACCAGAGCGCCTCCCTGCTCGGGTTGGAGATCGGCCTGGTGCTGGCAGGAGTGCTGTTGCCACTGGCGCTGGTGTACCACTGGGGTGAGGTCTGGCCGGGGTGGGTGCCGCTGCTCGCCGGGCGCACCATTTCTCGTCTGCTGCTGCTGGTGCCCGGCTTCGGGCTCGGCACGGGCATCGTGGCCTACTTCGGCATGGGGATGGTGCAGGTGACGTCGGGCTCGCACAGCGAGTTCTCCGACGCGTTCCTGTGGGTGGCGATGTCGG
Source organism: Micromonospora salmantinae (assembly GCF_022230905.1). Lineage (NCBI taxonomy): Bacteria > Bacillati > Actinomycetota > Actinomycetes > Micromonosporales > Micromonosporaceae > Micromonospora > Micromonospora salmantinae. The sequence continues at coordinate 174,467 of NZ_JAKKFG010000023.1, read as the reverse complement.
CGTACCTCGTCATGGGGGTGGGCCTGGTGATCGCGTCCACCGACTACCACCTGCGCACTCGCAGGCAGTGCGGCGCCTGCGGCCGGTGACGGCACCACTGCGCCCAGGCCGATTGCATTGACAGGATTCGTTATACGAATTAGCTTTCTGAGTCACCACCTGGGAGCGCTCCCAATTTTTCCGCCGCTCACACCGTCGCTGAATCTCACCGCAGACGAGCCCTCCCGAGGCGTGGAAGCCACCACCACTTCAGGAGGAGTTTCATGAGAAGAAGCAGAGTGACAAACGCCGCCCTGGTGTCGGCCGGCGCCGTCCTGCTGGCGTCGGCGGCGGTCGCCGTGGCGATGCCGGCGGGGGCCGCAGCCGCCGGCTGTTCGGTGAACTACAGCGTGTCGTCGCAGTGGCAGGGCGGCTTCGGCGCCAACGTCACCATCACCAACCTCGGTGACGCGCTGACGAGTTGGACGTTGACCTGGAACTACAACGCCGGTCAGACCGTCACGCAGGCCTGGAACACGACGTTGACGCAGAGCGGCACCGCCGTCACCGCCAAGAACGTCAGCTACAACGGGGCCATCCCGACCAACGGGACCGTCTCGTTCGGTTTCAACGGCTCGTGGACCGGCAGCAACCCCGATCCGACCATCTTCGCGTTGAACGGCGTGGGCTGCACCGGTGGCACCGAGCCGACCCCGCCACCGACGGACCCGCCGCCCACCACCACCCCGCCGCCGAACGGGCCGGCGGACATCACTGTGAACAGCGCGACCAAATACCAGACTGTCGACGGGTTCGGGGCCGCACAGTCCATCTGGGGTAGCGCCTGGTCGACGACGGACACCCAGACGCTGGTCGGGATGGGTGCCAACCAGCTGGGGCTCTCCATCGTGCGGACCGGCCTGTCGCCGGAATCCAACGAGTGGGCGACGCACGTGAACTCGTTGAAGACCGCGAAGTCGTACGGGTCCAACGTGAAGATCCTCGCCTCGCCCTGGACCGCGCCGGCAGCGTGGAAGACCAACAACAGCCGGGTCAACGGCGGCAAACTGAGGACCGACTACTACGACGACTACGCCAACCATCTGAACAGCTACGTGCAGTACATGCGTGGCCAGGGCGTACCCGTCGATGTCACGTCGGTGCAGAACGAGCCGGACTGGCACCCGGACTACGACTCGATGGACTGGAGCGGCACCGAGCTGCGCACCTTCGTCCGCGACCAGGGCACCAAGGTGCAGAACACCAAGCTGATGGTGGCCGAGGCGGTCAACATGAACTACGGCTACACCGATCCGACCCTCAACGACGCGACCGCCCGCAACAACATCGGCTACGTCGGCGGGCACCTGTACGGCACCGAGGAGTCGGGCCGACTGCGGCCGTACTCCCTGGCGGAGCAGCACAACAAGCCGGTGTGGATGACCGAGTGGAACCTGCACGCCGCCGACGGTGGCGGCTCCAACATCTGGGGCAACCCCGCCAACGCGGCGGTCTGGAACGAGACCCTCGACGACATCATGCGCACCGTGCACAAGTCGATGGAGGCCAACTGGAACGCCTACATCTGGTGGTACGGCAAGCGCTACTACTCCTTCATCGGTGACGGCGAGTCGGCGTTCGGCACCGTCGCGGGCGCTCCGCTCAAGCGCGGGTACGCCTTCTCGCAGTACGCGAAGTACGTCCGCCCCGGCTACCAGCGGGTTGCCCTGACGAAGAGCTCGAAGGCCTCGCCGCTGGAGGTGACCGCCTACCAGGGGGACGGGAAGATCACCCTGGTGATCCTCAACCGCTCGAACAGCGCGGTCAACAACGCCGTGATCCAGGCCCCGCAGAACGTCAGCCGGGCCGAGCACTATCTCACCTCACAGAACGCCAACGCGGCCAGCCAGCCGACCAGCGTGAACGGCGGCCAGGCCACCATCAACGTCGGCGCCCGCAGCATCTCCACGCTCGTCTTCACCCTCTGAACACCTCGTTCGCCCCGAGCACCATCGACGTCGCGGGGGTCCCGGTCACACGCCTGGGGCTCCCGCCCGTCGGCGGGCCGGCCGCTCCAGATCGTCGGCTGTTCAGGTAGCGGTCGGCGGCGCCGTGCTCTGTCGCACCACGAGCTTGGGAACGACCAGCGGCAGACGCTGCGGCACCGTGTCGTCGATGGCCTGGGTGACGGCCGTGATGGCCCGCCGACCGACCGCGTCGAAATCCTGCTGAATCGTCGTCAACGGCGGGATCAGGAAGGGCGCCTCGGGCACGTCGTCGAATCCGACGACGGAGACGTCGTGTGGCACCCGCCGGCCACGCTCGTGCAACGCGCGCAGTACACCGATGGCCATCTGGTCGTTGGCGGCGAACACCGCAGTGGTTGCGCGCATCGCACCGATCCGCAGCCCGGCGGCGTAGCCGCTGTGCGCCCTCCAGTCCCCCTCGACCGGCTCCGGCGGGCGTAGGCCCGCGGCACTCATCGCCCGACGCCACCCTTCGAGGCGAGCGCGGGCCTCCGCCCAGTTGAGCGGGCCGCTCACATGCACGATCTCTCGATGCCCGAGGTCGAGGAGGTGCTCGGTGGCCATCCGGGCGCCGAGCACCTGGTCGACACCGACTGTCACGCTGGCCCTGGACAGGTCGCCCTCCACGACGACGAAGGGGACACCCGAGCGCGTCATCCGCACCACCTCGAGGGCCTCGTCGTTGCCGGCGATCATCACGACGCCCTCCACGCCGACGCGCATGAGGTGTTCGGTGGCGTCGCTGAGCGCCCGTACCGTCACCTCGGAGAGGCTCACCGAGGTGGCGAAGTAGCCGGCCGCGCGGGCGGCGTCCTCGACGCTGCGATGGATGCTCGTCGGACCGAACAGCGTCCTGGCCGTGCCGATGATGCCGATCATCCCGGACCGTCCGCGCACCAGCGCACGGGCGGCCGTGTTGGGGCGGTAGTCGAGTCGTCGGATGGCCTCGAGGACCCGCTCCCGCGTCTCGCGCCTGATGCTGGGTGCCCCGTTGATGACCCGGGACACCGTCTGGTGTGACACGCCCGCCAGGCGAGCGACGTCGGCCATGACCGGGGGCCGGTCGGCCGCTGTCACAGCGGCCTTTGCGTGAACTCGCACTGGCGGGCCGTCCGTTCTTCCATGGAATCAGTTCCTCGTGGGCCTCGTCCGATCGTGGCCGTCAGTGTGAGTGACGGGGCACCGCGCTGCCGCTGCCCCCGACGAGGAAGTCGAGGTCCGCGCCGCTGTCTGCCTGTAGGACGTGCTCGCTGTAGAGCCGTACCCAACCCCGGTCGGCCACCGGCTGCGGAGGCTGCCAGGCGGTGCGGCGTCGGGCGAGTTCGGCGTCGTCGACCAGGAGGTCCAGCCGGCGCGTCGTAACGTCGACGGAGACCAGGTCGCCGGTGCGTACCAACGCGAGCGGGCCACCCACTGACGCTTCCGGTGCCACGTGCAGGATGCAGGTGCCGTAGCCGGTGCCGCTCATCCGAGCGTCGGAGATCCGCACCATGTCCGTGATGCCGTCGGCGAGCAACCGTCGTGGCATGGGCACGTTGCCCACCTCCGGGAAGCCGGGGTAGCCCCGCGGCCCGGCGTTGCGCACGACGATCACCGTGTCGGGGGTGACCTCGAGGTCCGGGTCGTCGGCGGCGACGACGTACTCCTCGATCCGGTCGAAGACGAGCGCCGGGCCGGTGTGCGTGAGGAGGTGGGCGGAGGCGGCGGAGACCTTCAACACCGCCCCGGACGGCGCGAGCGAGCCGCGCAGCACCACCGTGCCCGAGCCGGCGGGCTGGAACGGCTCCTCCAGGGTGGCGATGACGTCCCGGTTCCAGCACTGGGCGCCGTCGACGTTCTCCGCCACGCTCCTGCCGCTGACAGTGATGTGGTCCATGTGCAGCAGCGGGGCGAGCTCCTTCATCACCACCGGAAGGCCGCCCGCGTAGGCGAAGTCCTCCATCAGGTACGTCCCGGACGGCATGAGGTTGACGAGCATGGGCACGTCGGCGGTGAGGGTGTCGAAGTCCTCCAGCGACAGGGGGACGCCGAGGCGTCCGGCGATCGCGAGCAGGTGTACGACGGCATTGGTGGAGCCGCCGATGGCGGCGTTCACCCGGACGGCGTTCTCGAACGCCTGCCTGGTGAGCACCGAGGACAACCGCTGGTCCTGTTCGACCATGGCGACGATCCGGCGTCCGGCGGCGTGCGCGAGCGCGTACCGCCGGGAGTCGACAGCCGGCACGGCGGCCGCCCCCGGCAGCTGCACGCCCAGCGCCTCGGTCACACAGGCCATCGTGGACGCGGTACCCATTGTCATGCAGTGGCCTCGGCTGCGGGACATGCCGACCTCAGCCTCGGAGCAGTCGGCCGCGGTCATCCGGCCGGCCCGCATCTCCTCGGTGAAGCGCCAGACGACAGTGCCGGAGCCGATGTCCTGGCCGCGGAACTTGCCGTTGAGCATCGGGCCGCCGGTCAGCATCAGGGTCGGCAGGTCGACGCTCGCCGCTCCCATCAGCAGGCCGGGGGTGGTCTTGTCGCAGCCGGAGAGCAGGACCACCCCGTCGAGCGGGTTGGCGCGGACCGACTCCTCCAGCTCCATCGCCAGCAGGTTGCGGTAGAGCATGGTCGTGGGTCGCATCAGCGGCTCGCCCAGGCTCATCGCCGGGAACTCCAGCGGCAGGCCCCCGCTCTCCCACACGCCCCGCTTCACCGACTCGGCCAGGTCGCGCAGGTGGGCGTTGCAGGGCGTCAGCTCCGACCAGGTGGTGGCGATGCCGATCACCGGGCGACCGTCGAAGACGTCGTCCGCGAACCCCTGGTTGCGCATCCAGGACCGATGGATGAACCCGTTGCGGCCTTCCGCACCGAACCACTCCCCGCTGCGCAGCGGTCGATTCGTCGTCGACATCAGCACACCTCTCTGTCATCCGTCCGGCCGCGTCCTGCGCGGCGATCAATGCGCCTGTGGTGGATTGGCTGGTGACGTCGGTGCGGCCTACCGGAGACCTCCGACGGAGAGGCCGCCGCGCCAGTGTCGTTGCAGACTGAAGAACGCGATGATCAGCGGGATCACTGACACCAGGGAACCCAGGATGATGAGGCTCCACAGCGAGGTGGTTCCCGCGTTGTTCGCGGACGCGATTCCCTGCCAGAGGCCGAGGCCGACGGTGACCGGGAAGAGCCGGTTGTCGGAGAGCATGGCCAGCGGCAGGAAGTAGTTGTTCCAGGACGCCACGGCCGACAGGAGCAGCACGGTGACCACCGCGGGACGCATCAGCGGAAGAGCGATCTGAAGGAACGTCCGTACCTCTCCCGCGCCGTCGACCCGTGCCGCGTCCAGGAGTTCGTCGGGCACCGCGTCGCGCGCGTACACGTGCATCAGGTAGACGCCGAACGGGTTGAGCAGCGACGGGAGGATCACCGCCCAGACCGTGTTCGTCAGGCCGAGCCGGGAGAACATGATGAAGGTCGGGATGACCAGAGCGGTGGCGGGCACCATCAGCGCGCCGAGCACGATGGCGAAGCTGAAGCGCCGGGCGGCGAACCGGTACTTGGCGAACCCGTAGCCGGCCATGACCGCCAGGACGGTGGCGCCGATTCCGCCGGCGATGGCGTAGAGCGTGGAGTTGAGCATCCACCGCAGGTAGATGCCACCGTCGTAGGTGAAGAGCTGCCGCAGGTTCCCGAGGTAGTCGATCTGGTCGGTGAACCAGAGGGTGTTGCCGCCGCCGAACAGGCCGGGCGCGTCCTTGGAGCTGTTGACGATGACCCACCAGAACGGTACGAGGAAGTAGATCACCAGGAAGCCGAGGAGGATCTGAAGGGGAAGATAGCGCTGCGGTCGGCGGGCGCCGGCGCGAACGCTGGTGTGGTCGGTCATCAGAGGAAGCTCCTCCGCTTGCGGGTGAAGAACAGGAAGGCGTACACGCAGATGAACACGAGCCCGCCGAGGGCGAAGGAGATCGCCGACCCGTAGTTGAAGTTGGCGAGCGAGAACGCCTGTTGGTACGCGTACATGTTCGGGGTGAAGTCCGCGCCGATCGTGCCCGCGGCGAGGTAGCGCAGGATCTGCGGTTCGTTGAAGAACTGCAGGGTGCCGATGAGCGAGAAGACCAGGATGAGGATCAGGGCGGGCGCGATCAGCGGAATCTTGATCCGCGTCGCGATCTGCCACCGCCCGGCGCCGTCCATCCGGGCCGCCTCGTAGAGCGTCGGGTCGACGCCCTGCAACGCCGCGTACAAAATGATCATGTAGTAGCCGGCCCACTGCCAGGTGACGACGTTGAGCAGCCCGTAGAAGATCAGGTCGCTGCTCAGGAAGTCGGGTGCGGTGGCGCCGAACAGCCCGAAGATGTCGGTGAGCGGGCCGAAGCCCCGGCTGTAGAGGAACCCCCACATCACGGCCCCGATCACGGTGGGGATCGCGTACGGCAGAAAGATCATGAGGCGGGAGAAGCGAGCGAACAGGGTGGTCACCGAGTCCAGGATGAGGGCCAGCGCGAGCGCGATGACGATCTGCAGCGGGATCGAGACCAGCGAGAAGCGGATGACGAACCACGCCCCGGACAGGAAGCTCGGGTCGGTGAACGCCTTCACGTAGTTGTCGAAGAGAACGAAGCTGGTGCCGCCGATCAGCTTCTTCTGAAAGAGACTGAGGTACAGCGCGTACCCCAGCGGTGCGATGAGGAACGCCAGGAACACGATCCCGAACGGCCCGACGAAGAGCCACCCCATCAGGTGTTCGCGGAGGTGCACCTTGCCACGGATCTTGCGCGCCTCAGGCTGAGGACGCGGTGCTCGCTTCTCGGTCAGGGATGTCATCTTGGTCTCCGGGACGTGGACGCTGAGGGGGGCGGGTGGGCCGGCCGGCCAGTGCCGGCGCGGCCCACCCGTCCGGTCACTGAACGGTGAAGCCTTGTTCCTTGGCGTACTTCGCCACGTCCTCCTGGAGCCGGTCGGCAGCCTGCGAACCGGTGACGGAGCCCTTGATGATCTCGCTGACCTGTTTGGTCATGGCATCGAGGTAGTACTGACCGAAGGGGGCGTACGCGACACCCTTGTAGGCCTCGGCGGCGGGAAGGTAAACCTCCTTGTTCGCCTGCTGGCCGTTGAAGAACGCCACCTTCAGGTCGGCGAACGCGGGGTCCTTGAGCGCCGTGAGGTTCAGCGGGAAGATGATCTGGTTGGTCCAGCCGTCGGTGAGCGACTCCTTGTCGGCGTAGAGCCCGTAGGCGACCTTCGCGGCCAGCTCCGGCTTCTTCGCCTGCTTGGTCACCGAGAAGGCCGACCCACCCCAGTTGACCTGCACCGGGTTGGCCGGGTCCCACTGCGGCAGCGGCGCCACCGCGAACTTGCCGGTGTCCTGCCCCTTACCGACGCCGGCGCCGGTGAGGTAGCCGGGCGCCCAGGCCGCCGAGATGTACGTCGCGTAGTTGCCGTTGATCACGCCGGAGATGTACTCCGGGGTGAACTGGTCCTGCGTACCGACCAGGCCCTTCTTGGCGAGGCCGCCCCAGTAGTCCAACACGTCCTTGGACGCCTGGTCGTTGAGCTTCACACCGATAGCGTTCGGCTGCGCCGGATCGGAGGTGAAGGGCGTGGCGCCCTTCTGGATCTGGAGCGCCATCAGGACCGCCGGGACGTTCGCGCCGAGGTCCCCGAAGAGCGGACCGCCGGCGTCCTTGACCTTCTGGGCGGCCTGCTCGTACTCGGCCCAGGTCTTCGGCGGGGTGATCTTGTACTTGTCGAAGATGTCCTTCCGGTAGATCATGCCCATCGGGCCACCGTCGACCGGTACGCCGTAGACCGCGTCGCCTACCGACACGTCCTTCCAGGCGCCCTCGCTGTAGTTGGCCTTGACCGCGTCGTAGCCGTACTGCTTGATGTCGACGAGCGCGCCCTGGATCTGGAAGGTCGGGATCCGGTCCGCCTCGACCATGATCACGTCAGGCGCGCCGGTGCCCGCCGAGATGGCCGTCTGGAACTTGTCGTACTCGTCGCCGCCCTGCCCGACGTTGGTCCAGCAGACCTGCACGTCGTCGTGCAGCTTGTTGAAGTTGTCGACGACGAGTTGGGTGTTGGGGTACCACCCCCACATCGTCACGACCGGCAGGTCCTTCTTGGTGATGGTGTTCGTGCAATTGCTCGCGTCGCTGCCGCCCCCGTCGGAGGAGCAGGCGACGAGGCCGGTCCCCGCCGCGAGCATGGCTACCGTGGCGAGTATCCGTCTTCTCTTCATTGAGATGGTTCCCTTCGGCGATGGCGGTGCACTGCATCCATACGCTGGCGGGCGCCACCGGGGCAGGAAGCCCTGCTCCCGGTGGCGTCGCCGGCGAAGGCTCCTAGCGCTTGAACAGACGCGGCGCCAGGTCGATGAGGTTCTTCTGCCACACGTCCCAGCCGTGCGGCCCCGGGGTGACCCCGTCGAACTCGTAGCGGATACCGAGGTTGTCCAACGTGGTCAGCGACGTCATGAAGCTCGGGTACACGAAGTCGGTCTGGTCACCGACGTACAGGCGCAGCATCTTGGTGCCGTTGTTGATCGCCGCCACGTCGACGCCGGTGCCGCTGCCGAAACCGGCCGAGAACGCGGCGACGTAGGCGAACTCGCCCGGGTAGGCCCGCAGCACCCCGAACGCCTGCCCGCCGCCCATCGACAGGCCGGCGAGGGCCTGCTGCGACGGATCGCTGGAGATGTGGTAGCGGGCACGGGCCGTCGGAACGATGTTCTGCCGCAACTCGCTGTTGAAGTTCGACGAGTTGCCGTTGCCCATCACGACGACCATCGGCGTGAGGTCGCCGTCGAGGAACTGGTGGTCGAGGATCTGCTTGGCGCGGCCCATCTCGACCCAGTCCGTGTAGTTCTGGCCGCCGCCGTGCTGGAGGTAGAGGACGGGGTACGGCTGCGTCCGGTTCGGGTCGTACCCCGGTGGGGTCCACACCAGCGCGGTGCGGTCCTGGCCGGCCACCGTGCTGGGATAGGTCATGCTCTCGACCTTGCCGCCGCGACCGGCGGGCACGTCCGACAGCAGTCGGGCACCCGGCCCCGGGATGAAGAAGGTGCTCCACATCGGCTCGGTGGTGACAGTCGTCGGGTTGGAGGCGTCCTTGACCGCGACCCGGTCCACGATCAGCCGGTAGTAGTAGAACCAGGGCTTCAGCGGACCCACTGTTGCCCGCCACCGGTCACCGTCGCGCGTCAGTGGCAGTCGCAGCCAACTGCCGCCCGGCGCGACGTTCGCCCAGACCGTGACGTGCTGGGCGTCAGCGAAGTCCGTGGTCGTCTCGAAGGTGACGAACCCGTCCTCACTGATGAAGGGCGTCGGGGTGGTGCCGGCCGGTGGCGGGGCGAACTCCCGCTTGAGCGGCTGGTGACCGGGGCTCGGCCCGTGGTCCGCCACGTGCCGGAACACCCGCGGCACGAAGTCGACGAGGTTCTCCTGCCAGGTGGTCCAGGTCGCGCCGCCGTCCGGGTTGACCCCGTCGAACTCGAACCGGACGTCAGCTCGGGTCAACGCCTTCTTCAGCCGGTAGGTGGGGTTGTACGCGGGATCGGTGACGTTGCCGGTGTACAGGCGCAGCAGCTTGACGCCGCGGTTGATCGATTTAGCGTCCTTGCGGTCGATCGCCGGGGCCGACGTGCCCGAGAACCCACCGACGTAGCCGAACTGACCCGGCCTGGTGAGCGCGGCCCGCAGCGCCTGCGCGCCGCCGTCGGACACACCCGCGATCGCCTGGTGCGCCGGATCGCGAAGGACCCGGTAGTTGTCGGTGACCGCCTTCCGGAGGTCTTTCAGCTCCTTGTCGTCCGAGGCGTCGGCGTCGTTGATCACCACCACCATCGGGCTCATGGCGCCGGCGGCCGAGAGGTTGTCGAGGATCTGCTTGGATCGACCGAGGTCGAGCCAGTCGGTGGCGGCCACACCGTCACCCGACTGCAGGAAGAGCGCCGGGTATCCCTTGGAGCCCTTGGCCGCGTAACCCGGTGGCGTCCAGACCAGGGCGGAGCGCTGTGCGTTCCTGGTCCGATAGGTCAGCGTCTCGATCTTCCCGCCGGTGCCGGCTGGCGCGTCGACCAGCCACCGGGCCGAGTCACCCGCGATGAAGAAGGTGCTCAGGAGCGGGTTGGACGCGACACTGGTGCTGTTCGTCGGGTCCTTGATGGTCAAGGTGTCGTCGGCGGTGAGCCGGTAGTTGTACAGCCCGGGCTCCAACGCGCCGAGAACACCCGACCACACGTCACCCCGACGGGTCAGACCGAACTCCGCCCAGCTGGCCGACGGACCGAAGTTTCCCTCGACGACGACCTGCGAGACGGTGCCCAGGTTTTCCTGGACGTACGCCGTTGGGACGGCGAACGTGGCGTAGCGGTCCGCGGAGACGTCCAGCCACGGCGTTTCCGCCGCGGCTGGTTGCGGCGCGACGAGCACCGCCGCGGTGGCGATGACCCCGGCGGTGAACGCCGCCGAGAGCCGCCGACGTACGCCCAGACGGCGTAAACGCCCGTGATACTGTTCGGTAGCCACACTCCACTCCTTTCACGTGCCGGCAGCGGATGCGACCCGACTGGCCGGCTCAACTCAACTGTGGATCTGCCGTGTGGTGCGTGCACCTCCTTCAGGCCGCTGCCGCGCTCTTCGGTGGTGCTGTCGAGTCGCGCACGACGAGGCTGGTCGGAAGCACGATCTGGCTCGGCTCGTCCCACTCCCCGGTCACCAGTGACTTCAGCATCCGCGCGGCTTCGTACCCGAGCTGATACATCGACTGGTCCACAGTGGTCAGACCCGGCTGGGTCAACGCCGACTCGGGGATGTTGTCGAACCCCACGACGGACAGGTCCCCCGGCACCGAGAACCCCAGCTCCCTGGCGACCTCCAGGACCTTGAGGGCCATCCCGTCGCTCGCCGCGAAGATCGCCGATGGCGGGTCCGGTCGTTGCAGCAGGACGCGCGCCAGCGGAGTCGCCGACTCCGGGTTGAAATCTCCTCGGCCGATCAGTGTCGGGTCGACCGGAACCCCGGCGGTGGTCAGCGCGGCCCGGTAGCCCTCCTCCCGGGACCAGGCCGAGGCCAGGCTGTCCCGGCCGGCGATGAACCCGATGCGTCGATGGCCCAGGCCGAGCAGGTGCTGGACCGCCGTGGTGGCGCCAGCGAGGTTGTCGGAAATCACCGAGGGTGCCGTCGAGCCCCGCACCGGGTCGATGGCCACGACCGGCGTCCGGGTCCGGAAATCACCCCAGGGCGTGACGACGATGCACCCGTCGGTGAGGGTGCCCGACAGTCGGGTCAGGTGGCGCTGCTCCCAACCCTCCGAATACGACCCGTAGAGGTCGCTGTTGGCATAGATGATCAGATCGAAGCCCGATCGGCTCAGCGCCTTCATCACGCCCTTGAGCACTTCCGCCGTGTACGACTGGAAGCTGTGCGCCACGAGACCCAGAACGTTGGTGCGGCTGCGCCGAAGGCTGGTGGCCACCAGACTCGACTCGTAGCCGAGCTGCTCGATGGCGGAGCGCACCTGAGCGACAGTGCGAGCGCTGACGCCGTAATGCCCGTTGACGACGCGCGAGACGGTGGCGGTGGAAACGCCAGCAGCTCGGGCGACATCACTCATTGTTACCGGCGCATTGACTTCAATCATGCCGCTCTCTCTGGACTGCAATCGTTATCGGTTACGTTTCCAGGATGTTGCCAACGTAACTGAGAACGATTACGAACACAAGACCTCTTCGTCCTTGACCGACCGTCGAGAACAAGGTCCTAACCGGACGCCCGCAAGGGCGCGATGACCTTCGGACGCCGTTGCGGATAACGCAATCGGCATCCTCTGCCGGGGGTCGGATTGGGCCCGATTTCCGTGTTGGTGCCACCCGTTGACAACAGGACGGCACGCTCCGTCAAGAACCATTCCCCGTCCCCGGGTGAACGATCACAGTTGCCGAACTTCGACGGCCCCGGTAAAGACCTTCGACGTCGGCCGGTCCGGGTCCGCACTGATGACAAAGGTGCCGGCATGGGTGTGGTCGGCAGCCGAGAAGCCGACGTACACCTCGATCTGCCCGGCCTCCACCGCGTAGGCCATGCTCCGGTCGTAGAAACCGAGCTGGCCGGTGGGGAGCGCGAACCGCACCGCCACCCGCTGGCCGGCGGCGGCCTCGACGCGGGCGAAGGCCTTCAGCTCCAGCACCGGCCGGGTGACAGTGGCCTGTGGGTCGCGGACGTAGAGCTGCACCACCTGCTCCCCCGCCCGGTGTCCGGTGTTGGTGAGCGTGACCTCGACACCGACGGTGTCCCCGGCGCGAACCTCGGCGCTCTCCACCGTGGCGTCCTCGATCACGAACGAGGTGTACCCGAGGCCGTGGCCGAAGACGTACCGCGGGGCGACCGGCGAATCCACGTAGTCGCCGTGCCAGTGTGACCGCCCGCCGGACACCTTGTGGCCGTAGAAGACGGGGATCTGGCCCACGCCGCGGGGGTACGAGATCGGCAGCTTCCCGCTCGGGTCGACCTCACCGAGGAGCACCTCGGCGATCGCCTGCGCCCCGGTCTCCCCCGGCAACCAGGCCATCAGCACCGCGGCGCATTCCTCGTGCAGGAAGTCGCTGCCCACCGGTCGGCCGGCGACGAGCACCGCCACGACGGGCGTGCCGGTGGCGACGACGGCACGGACAAGCGCTTCCTGCACGCCCGGCAGATCCAGACTGGACCGGTCCCGCGACTCGCCAGTGGTGGCCCCGGGCGTCACGCCCGAGCGATCACCCAGGACCAGCACCGCGACGTCGGCCGCCGAGGCGACGGCGACCGCCTCGGCGAACCCCTCGGTCGACGGGTCGAGCACGTCGCAGCCCCGGGCGAAGCGCAGCCGGTCGCCCAGCCGCGCCGCGAGTTCGTCCCGCACCGTGGGCACACCCTCGGTACTCTCGTCGATCTCCAGATCGTCGGGGATCGTCATCATCTCGCCGAGCAGGCCGCGCCGCTTGCGCGCCTGGACCAACGCCTCGATGTGGGCCACGAACGAGTAGTCACCGAGCAGGTGTCGGGCGTCGTCGGCGTTCGGGCCGATGAGAGCGACGGTTCCGACGCCGGCGAGCAGCGGCAGGACGCCGTCGTTCTTGAGCAGGACGAGGCTGCGGCGGGCGATCTCCAGCGCCACGTCCCGGTGCCGCTCGGCGTTCGCCGACGTCGAGGCCGCATCCTCGTCGACGTACGGGTTCTCGAAGAGCCCGAGTTCGACCTTGTGCCGAAGGATCCGTGCGACCGCCTCGTCCAGCCGGGCCTGGCTGACCTCGCCGGCGTTCAGGGCGCGGGTGAGGGCGTCCGCGTACGCGTCCGTCGCCGGAAGCTCGACGTCCACGCCCGCGCCGAGGCCCACAGTCGCGGCCTGCTGCTTGTCCTGGGCGAAGTGGTGGTACGAGTGGAGGTCGTTGACGGCGAAGTAGTCGGAGACCACGGTTCCGGTGAAGCCCCACTGCCCACGCAGGACGTCGGCGAGGAGTTCCTGGTTGGCATGGCACGGGACGCCGTCGAGCTCGTGGTAGCCGGCCATCACCGACTGGAGCCCGCCGTCACGGACCGCCGCCTCGAACGGATACAGGTACACCTCGCGCAGCAGACGCGGCGGCAGGTGGGCCGGCGCCCAGTTCAGCCCACCCTCGGACGCCCCGTAGCCGACGAAGTGCTTGGCGGTGGCGAGGACGCCGTCGGCCAGCTCGGCGCCCTGCAGGCCCCTGACGAACGCCACCCCCATCCGGGACACCAGGTACGGGTCCTCGCCGTAGGTCTCCTCCGTCCGGCCCCACCGTGGGTCGCGCACCACGTCCAACACCGGCGAGAGCCCCTGATGACTTCCCATGGCGCGCATCTGTGCGCGAACAACGTCCGCCAGCTGCCGGTTCAGCTCCGGTGCCCAGGTGCTCGCGACGCCGATCGCCTGCGGGAAGATGGTCGCCTCGCGGGCCATGACCCCCGAGCAGACCTCCTCGTGCACGATCGCCGGAATCCCCAGCCGGGTCTCGCTGACCAGGAAGCGCTGGATCGCGTTGGCGGCCCGCGCCACCTGCGCCGCCTTCAGACTGGTCGCGCCCGCGATGCGGGTGACGTGCCCCAGGCCGTGTCGAAGGATCGGCCGGGCCCGCTCGGCCGCGAACCGTCCGCCCTCCAGCAGTGTGAACGCCCACGTGCTGCCCAGTTGCGCGAGCTTCTCCTCGCGGGTCATCCGGGCCAACAGATCCGACACCCGTTCGTCGACCGGTGCCGTCGCATCCCTGTAGGTCGCCTCGATCTCCGGCTCAACAGTGGTCACCCGGTCACCCCAATCACCGCGACAAGCTGGTCTTTCGGCCGGGGCGGCAGGACCCGCGGGGGGATGCCGGCCAGACATTGGTCCAGGCGTCGCGTTCCCTTACGTAAACGTAATCGGTAACGTTTACATAGATCGAGAACGTAATCGAAGACGATCACGTTGTCCAGAGCTCACAGTGCCTCCACCACCCCTCGGTCCCGGCGCTCGGGCAGTGCTGCCGGCGTCGGACCTGCACGAAGGGAGCCAGCCCTGAACACCCACCTCGACAGCGCGCCGGAGAACGGCGTGAACACGGCCCGCCTGACCCTGGACCCCCGCCGACGCGTCGCGCCGGTGCCACGTCGACTCTTCGGCTCGTTCGTCGAGCACCTGGGTCGCTGCGTCTACACCGGAATCTACGAGCCGGGGCACCCGACGGCCGACGCCGACGGCTTCCGGGGCGACGTCCTCGCGCTGGTGCGTGAGTTGGGCGTCACCACGGTCCGCTATCCCGGCGGCAACTTCGTCTCCTCCTACCGCTGGGAGGACGGCGTAGGCCCGGTCGACAAACGACCGGCGAGGCTCGACCTCGCCTGGCACAGCCTGGAGACCAACGCGTTCGGGCTCGACGAGTTCATGCGGTGGGTCGGCAAGGCCGAGGTGGATCCGATCATGGCGGTCAACCTGGGCACCCGTGGCACCGCCGAGGCCGTCGACCTGCTCGAGTACGCCAATCACCGCGGCGGGAGCCACCTCGCCGACCAGCGCCGCGACAACGGCGCCGTCGATCCGTACGGGATCAAGCTGTGGTGCCTGGGCAACGAGATGGACGGCCCGTGGCAGGTGGGTCAGCGCAGCGCGACCGAGTACGGGCGGCTGGCGGCGCAGACCGCGAAGGCCATGCGCCGCTTCGATCCCGATCTCGAACTCGTCGCCTGCGGCTCCTCACACCTCGGTATGCCGACCTTCGGCAGCTGGGAGCGTGACGTGCTGACCGAGGCGTACGACGACGTGGACCTGATCTCGCTGCACGCGTACTACCAGCCGGTCGACGACGACCTGGCCAGCTTCCTCGCCTCGGCCGAGGACATGGACAGGTACATCGACGCCGTCACCGCCATCGCCGACTCGGTCGGAGCGATCCGTCGGTCCACCAAGAAGATCATGATCGCGTTCGACGAGTGGAACGTCTGGTACCAGTCCGCCGCCCCGTCCACGCCGCCGAGCGGCGAGGACTGGCCGGTCGCACCGCCGCTGCTGGAGGACCACTACAGCGTGGCCGACGCGGTCGTCGTCGGCGGCCTGCTCATCAGCCTGCTGCGGCACAGCGACCGGGTGAGCGCGGCGTGCCAGGCCCAACTGGTAAACGTCATCGCACCGATCATGACCGAGACGGGCGGCTCGGCCTGGCGGCAGACCATCTTCCACCCCTTCGCCCGCACCGCCCGGCACGCTCAGGGCACGGTGCTGGACGTGCTGCGCGAGGGCAGCACGACGACCACCGACCGCTACGGTGAGATCAACGCGGTCGACGCGGTCTCCACCTGGGACGACACCACCGGGGAGATGACCGTCTTCCTCGTCAACCGCGTCCTCGACACCCCGGCCGAGGTGACCATCGACGTCGCCGGCGCGCAGGTCAGCGACATCATCGAGTGCGTCACCGTCGGCGGCACCGACCTGCACGCCAAGAACACGGCCGACGGTCCGGACCACGCCGCGCCGCGCCCCAACGACACGGCACGCGGCGCCGACGCCAGCGTCCAGCTGACTCTTCCGCCGGCGTCCTGGACCATGCTGCGCCTGCGTGCCGCCGACAAGACCCCGTGATCGGCTGACGAACGGTCCCGGACATGCCCCGGCCGCGCACACCCTGGCAATCACCAGGGGTGCGCGGCCGGGGGCTTCCCCACCACAGGGAGTACGGGATCCAGCCTGTTGTTACCGGGCGTCGACGGGATCGCTGTCAGAGTCGTTGAAGAGCTTGTCGCCCCGGTAGCGGGCGACCACCGGCGCGTTCAGCTCACCACTGACGGTCTTCTTCAGCCGGGCGACGCCGTGGCGCACCGGGGCCGACCCGAGGTGCCTGTCACCCGCGTAGAAGTCGACAGTCGTGGGTGAACGCTTGACGTCCTCTCTGCCCTGGAGGGCGGAGATTCCGGTCTGCTACGCCCCCGAAGGGGCAAGCTCTCGGCGGGTTACCGCTTCGCCGCGCGGTGCCGGCACGGGTGCCGGTCTTACCTGCGCTCCACGGTCGTTGAGGTCCGCCCGTCCGGCGGCCCTGATGTTCTTGGCGGCGTTCACGTCTCGGTCGTGCAGGCTGCCGCATGGGCAGCCCCACGTCCGGACGTTGAGCGCCATCTTATCGTTGATCCGGCCGCAGTCCGAGCACATGCGCGTCGACGGAAAGAACCGACCTACCCGAGCGAAGGTGCGCCCGCGCCGGGCGGCCTTGTACTCCAGCATGGCCGCGAACTGCGACCACCCAGCGTCGTGCACCGACTTCGCCAACCGTGTCCGGGCGAGACCAGCCACGCACAGGTCCTCGACGAACACCGCTTGGTTGTCGCGGATGATCTGCGTCGAAAGCTTGTGCTGCCAGTCCCGCCGGGTGTCGGCCACCTTCGCGTGCGCGCGGGCGACCTTCCGGACAGCCTTCTTGCGGTTGTTGCTGCCCCGCTGCTTGCGGGACAAGCCCTGCTGCAACCGGCGCAGCTTGCGGGCTGCACGGCGCAGGAACTTCGGCGCGCTCACCTTCGTCCCGTCGGACATCACTGCGAAGTGCGTCAACCCCAGGTCGATGCCGACCTCCGAGTCCAGCTCGGGCAACGGCTGGTCGGCGGTCTGCACCACGAACGAGGCGAAGTGCCGACCGGCGGCGTCCCGGACCACCGTCACCGACGTCGGCGCAGCCGGCAGCTCCCGCGACCAACGGACTTCCAGATCGCCGATCTTCGGCAGCCGCAGTCGACCGTTGTCGAGGATCTTGAACCGGGCGTTGGCGGTGAACCGGACGGCCTGCCGGCTGTCCTTGCGGGACCGGAACCGGGGAGCGGCGACCTTGCGACCCTTGCGCATGCCCGACAGCGAGGCGAAGAAGGCGCGGTACGCAGTGTTCAGGTCAGCGAGGGCCTGCTGCAACACCACCGATGACACCTCACCCAGCCACGCACGCTCCGGGGTCAACTTGGCCACGGTAACCCGCTTGGACAACTCGGCGTCCGTCGGATACGGCAGGCCAGCCTCGTGTGCTTCCTGTCGCACGCGCAGCCCGTCGTTGAACACCACCCGCGCGCACCCGAACGCCTTCGCCAGCGCCTCACGCTGGGCGGCGTCCGGGTAGAGCCGGTAGTTGCACCGAAGCTGCACGCATCGATTCTAGCGTTGGTCTATGGCTGATCTCGGAGACGTCCGCACTGGTAGACGGTCGGGCGCAGGAGCGCGGGGGGTGCGGCCGAGGCGGGCGGGGCGGTGACGGCGGCGAGCAACGCGAGCATCAGCCGGCGCGTCGGTGCCGGCATCAGGGGACGGGGAGGTGCGACGGGCATGTTCCTGCTCCCTCTTCGGCGTGTGGGTCAGACCGCACCGAGCGGCCGACCGACCATTCGATGGTGAGGTGAAGGGATACCAGTAACGAGCGATGCAGCTATGCGAGCGCTAACATCGTTCCCTGCCGAAAACACAACCATGAATTGCATTGACGGTGAAGACGGAAATCGGAACAGAGAATCGCGTCCAAACAATTCGGGCGCGCTTCAGCGGCACCAGGACAACTGGCGCGCGAATTCGCTGTCGGGTCGATGTCGTCGAGGAATTCGCGCGCCAGTCGCAGGTGGGCCGGAAACGCGCCCAAAAGAAACCGGCAGACCCGGTTATTCGACCGCTGGCTGCAACCTCCCGTCGATTCGCCGGGAGATGGCGGTGTACTCGTCGCGCAACTCCTCGGGGAGGACCCAGGCCGGGGCGTCCTGCCACGCCAGTGGGCGGAGGAACCGTCGGATCGACGTGGCGCCCACCGACGTGTGCACGGCGTTTGTCGACGGCCACGGGCCACCGTGGTGCTGGGCCCACGACACCCGGACACCGGTCGGGTAGCCGTCGAAGACGATGCGACCCGCGCGGGCGGCGAGCACGTCGACCAGTCGGCGTACGACGTCGGCGTCGTCGCCCGGTCCGCTGTGGAGCGAACCGGTCAGCGACGGCGGGACGGAGGCCAGCGCGGCGTCGAGGTCGGCGGCGTCGTCGTAGCGGACCACTACCAAAAGCGGGCCGAAGCACTCGTCGGCGATCTCGGCGGTCAGGCCGGCGAGGTCGACCTCCAGGAGGGTCGGTGCCACCGTGAAGCCCGCCCCGGGTTCGACAGTGGGCCGCGCCGACAGCCGGGCGCCGGCCCGTTCGAACTCCGTGGACCGGTCCTCGAACGCGTCCCGGATGCGCTCGTTGAGCAGGAGCGTGCCGCCCGACGCGTCGACTCTGGCCCGCAGCGCGTCGACCAGGCCGTCACCACCCGGATCCGACGGAACGAACGCCAGGCCGGGCTTGGTGCACAACTGACCGCCCGAGTTCGTGAAGGAGCCGAACAGCCCCTCGGCGATCTGGTCGGCTCGGGCGGCGGCCGCGTCGGGCAGGACGACGATCGGGTTCACGCTGCTCAGTTCGGCGTACAGGGGAATGGGGTCGGGCCGTTCGTCGATGGCCGCCTGGATGGCGCGGGCGGCGTTGACCGAGCCGGTCAGGGCGGCTGCGCGGATCGCCGGGTGGCGCACCAGCGCGCGACCGGCCTGCTCCCCGTACACGGTCGCGACGACACCCTCGGGCCCGCCGAGGTCGCGGACCGCCGACTCGATCGCGGCGGCGGAGGCGTGCGAGGTCAGCGGGTGCGACGGGTGGGCCTTCAGGATCGTCGGACACCCGGCGGCGAGCGCCGCGGCCGTGTCACCGCCGGCGACCGAGAAGGCGAACGGGAAGTTGCTGGCCCCGAAGACCGCGACCGGCCCGAGGGGTACCAGCATCCGCCGCAGGTCCGGGCCTCGGCCGAGCGGGGTGTCGGCGGCGTGGTCGATGGTGGCCTCGACGTACGCGCCGTCGCGCAGCACCTCGCCGAACATCCGGAACTGGAGCGCCGCCCGGGTGAGTTCCCCGTCGAGTCGCGCGTGGCTCAGCCCGGTCTCCGCCTCGGCGGCAGCGACCAGATCCACCCGACGGGACTCCAGCGACGCGGCGATCGCGTCCAGCAACTCCGCGCGGCCGAGCCTCCCGCGCGCGGCCAGCCACTGCGCCGCCGGGGACGTCTGACCGGCGATCACCTCCAGTCGAGACTCGTCGGTCTCGGTGAGCTCCGTCGCGCGACGCTGACCGTCGCGCGGATCGACAGTGCTGACCACGTTCACAGCAGTCCTCTCCTTACCAGATTGCCCATGAGATCGCGGACGCCGAAGTGCCAGGGCTCGCACTCCTCCGCGTGCCACACCCGATTGACCAGGGTGCCGAGCGCCGGGCAGCTGATCCGTACCACGTCGTCGACCTTGTGGGTGAAGCCCTCACCGGGGCGGTCCCGGTCCTGGATGGGCGCGAACATGGTGCCGAGCATCAGGGCGGCGCCGTCGGGATAGTGGTGGTGCGGCCCGATCAGCTGCCGGACCAGTTCCTCGGGATCGCGTGACATCTGGGTCATCTCCGAGACCGCCTCCAGGTGGAAGCCGTCCTCGCCGCGAACCTGCAGGCGCACCTCGAGTTCGCGTATCCGATCCATGCCGAACCGGTCGTCGAAGAGCCGGATCAGGGGGCCGAGGGCGCAGGAGGCGTTGTTGTCCTTCGCCAGGGGAAGCAGGAGCGCCGAGCGGCCCTCGATGTCACGCAGGTTGACGTCGTTGCCGAGGGTGGCGCCGACGATCCGGCCACTGGACTGGACGATGAGCGTGACCTCGGGTTCCGGGTTGTTCCAGGTCGACGCGGCGAGCACGCCGACCGGAACGGCGGTGCCGACGGCGGAGAGGATCTGTCCCTTGGTGAAGATCTCGGCGTCCGGGCCGATGCCCACCTCCAGGTACTGGCTCCACATGCCCTCGGCGACCAGCAGACTCTTGAGCCGATCCGCCTCCGGTGAGCCCGCCTCCAGGTTGTGCAGGTCGACACCGACGTCGGCGAGCATGCGGTGCCGGATGTCCGCCGCCAGTGCCAGGTCTCCCCGCGCCCGTTCCTCGATCACCCGCTCGATCATGGAGATCGGGAAGGTCACGCCAGCGGCCTTGAGCGCCTGGAGGTCGACCGGGGTGAGCAACCAGGGCGTGCCACGGTCCCGGGTCGCGGCCCCCGTGTTGGCCAGTATCTCCCCGAAGTCGCCCACCCTCGGCCCGTCGAGCCCGGCCACCGTCGCGGCGGGATCGGGCAGCTCGCAGATGTCGCGGACGGTCGGGAACCGGTGGCTGATGTCGATGACCTCGCCGTCGCGGACGGTCACCGGTGAGGGGCCGTCGCCGGACGGGTCCCAGATGCGGCCGATGAGGACGCTGTCGGCATCGTCCGGCAACGCTTCGGCGGCGGTACCGACCCAGTCCGCGGCCGCGGCCGACCCCCGGGGCCGTGGCAGCGTCATGAGTCGCTCTCCAGGTTGAAGAAGGACCGCTCGTCGCGGGGACGGATGTCGAAGACGGCGTCCTGGAACATCCGCAGCGGGTGCGGTGTGAACGGATGCTGCTCGATCGCTGTGAGATCCACCTCGATGCCCAGGCCGATCCCGGTCGGGATGAGGATGTCTCCGTCGTCGGTCAGCACCAGCCGCTCGTTGGTGATCTCGGGACGCCAGGGCACGTCGGTCGCCATGATCTCCAGGTACCGGAAGTTGGGCAACGTCGCCCCGAGTTGCAGCGTCGCTGCGGTGCTGAGTGGACCGCTCGGGTTGTGCGGCGCGAAGCCCACGTAGCTGGTCGCGGCGAGCGTGGAGATGAAGGCCAGCTCGGCGATCCCGCCGGCGTGCGTCACGTCGGGCTGGACGAAGTCGACCGCCTGGCGGGCCAGCGCCGGCGCGAAGCCCTGCCGCCCGTACCACCGCTCCCCCGCGGCGAGCGGCACCGGCGACGCGCGACGGATGTCGACGAGCGCGTCGAGGTTGTCCGGTGGGCAGGGTTCCTCGAACCACACCGGGTCGAACTGGGCGATCTCCTTCGCCACCTTGATGGCGTGGCGGACGTCGAAGCGGCCGTGCCCCTCGACGAACAGCTCCACCTCGCGGCCCACCGCCTGACGGACGGCGTCGATCTGGGCCAGCACCCGGTCCAGCTGCGCGGTGGTGATGGTCAGGTCGTAGTTCTCGAACGGGTCCCACTTGAGGCCCCGGAAGCCCGACTCCACGGTCCGGCGCGCGGCGGCCGCGTAGTCCTCCGGAGTGACGGCGCCGGAGAACCAACCATTGGCGTACGCGCGGACCCGGTCGCGGGTCGCGCCGCCGAGAAGCCGGGAGACCGGCACGCCGAGCTCGCGCGCCGAGATGTCCCACAGGGCCATCTCCAGCGAGCTCAACGCCGTCATGATCACCGGCCCGCCGCGCCAGTACCAGTCCCGCGCGGTCTCGTAGAGGATCTTCGAGATGCTTGTGGGATCCAGGCCCACCACCGCCTCGGCCAGCTCGGCGATGGCACCCTGGACGGCACGTTCCTTGCCCTCCAGGGTGGCCTCACCGAGCCCGACGATCCCCTCGTCGGTGTGGACCCGCACGATGACGAGGTTCGTACGGTAGAAGTCGACGACCAGTGTGTCGACAGAGACGATCTTCATCTTTCGGCTCAACCCTTCACCGCACCGGCGGTCATGCCGGACACCACGTACTTCTGGACCAACAGGTAGAAGGCGACGGCGGGCAGTGTGAACAGGAAGGCGACAGCCATCACCGTCTGGATCGGTGTACCCAGCTCGCCGATGAAGTTCGCGATGCCGACGGAGGCGGGTTGCAGATCGGGGTTGAAGATGAACGTCACCGCGAACACGTACTCGTTCCAGGCGTGGAAGAAGGCGATGACCGCGGTGGCCGCGATCGACGGTGCGATGAGCGGCACGTTGATGCGGGTCAGGGTGGTGAAGGGCCGGGCGCCGTCGGCGCGCGCCGCCTCCTCCAGTTCCTTCGGGATGCCGTCGATGGCGCCCTTGAGGATCAGCGCGACGATCGGCAGGACGAAGGCGGAGTTCACCAGGACGAGGCCGGTCAGCGAGTCGAGCAGTTCGAAGCGGCGGAACAGCGCGAACAGCGGGACGACCATGAGCGCCTCGGGAAGCATCTGCGTGAACAGCAGCACGACGGTCAGCACGGCCTTGCCCCAGAACGAGAACCGGGACAGCGCGTACCCGAGCGGAATGCCCAGGCCGACGGAGAGAACCATCGTGCCGACGGCGATGATCAGGCTGTTGAGCAGCCACCCGGCCGCCTTGCCCTCGGCGAGCGCGTCCACGAAGACCCCGAACTGGCCGAGGTCGGGCGTGAGCCGGGGCTTGTCGGCGAAGAGGTCGCTGTTGCTGGACAGCGCCGTGACGAACATCCAGTACAGCGGGAACACCGCGACACCCAGCACGACGAGCACGGCGATGATCCGTGCGGTGACACCGAATCGGAAGCGCCTCATCGGACGTCCCCCTTCTCCACGGCACGGGCGACCAGGCGGCTGCCGATGATGACGATGAGCGAGATGACGACGCCGACCATTCCGATGGCCGCCGCCGATCCGAGTTCCTTCGAGTCGAACGCCTGCGAGTAGAGGTCGATGACGAGCGTCTCGGTGGCACCGACCGGTCCGCCCTTGGTCATCAGCCAGATCAGCTCGAACCGCCGCAGCGACCAGATCGTCATCAGCAGGGCCAGCAGGCCCACTGTCGGCTTGATGACCTGCCAGGTGACCGCGCGGAAGGTGGCCCATCGTCCGGCGCCGTCCACCGTCGCGGCCTCGTTGAGGTCCTGCGGAACGGACTGCAGGGCGGAGAGCAGCACCACGGAGGTGAACGGGAACAGCTGCCAGATGGTCGTGGCGAGCACTGCCGGGAGCGCGTAGCGCGAGCTGTCCAGGATGGCGCCACCCGGGACGCCGAGCCCGACCGCGTCGAGGAAGCGGTTGACGATGCCGTACTGCGCGTTGAGCATCCAGGTGGCGATGAGCGCGACCGCGATGCCCGGAGCGGCCCAGGGGACGGTCACCAGCGCCCGTGCCACGCCCCGGCCGCGAAACTTCTTGTTGAGCAGGAGCGCGACGGCGAGCCCGGCGCCGATCGCGACGACCACACAGGTGATCACGTAGACGAAGGTGATCAGCAGCGTGCGGTGGAATTCGGGGTCACCGAAGATCCGGTTGAAGTTGTCGAGCCCGACCCACTCGCTGCGGGTGGGGTTGAGCAGCCTCGTCCTGGTGAAGCTGAGGTACACCTCCTGAACGAGGGGTACCACCTGGAAGACGAGGATGAACAGGGCGGCGGGTGCCAGGAAGAGGTACGGCGTCCACTTGCTGCCCAGTGGGCTGGGCCGACGCCGGGGCCGGCCTGGGGTTGGTGTCTTCGGTGCTCCGGTCTGCTCGACCACAGTCATCGGGTTCGATCCTTCTGGGGGAAGGACGCTGCCGGCGCACGGATCGTTGCGCCGGCAGCGTCGCCGTGTCGAGCGGTCAGCGGACCAGTTCGCTCGCCTGCTGCTGGGCGCGATCCAGTGCCGACTTGAGGTCGGCCTTGCCCTGCAGTGCCGCGACCACGTTCTGCACGACCACCTTGCGGATGTCCGGCGTCTTGGCCTCGAACCCCAGGACGATCTGCGGCAGGCTGGTCTCGGTGAGCCCGTCGAAGACGGGGAGGAACGGGGTCGCCTTGAGCGCCTCCGCGCTGCGCTGCGTGGTGGTGGCCACGCTGCTCGCGCCGAGGATCTCCTGAAGCTTGACCTGGTTCTGCGGCTCCAGCGCCCACTTGATGAAGGTGCCGGCCTCGTCCTTGCCCTCGCTCGCCTCGTTGATCACGATCGGTGCGAGGATCGCGCCCTGCTTGCGGACCGGGAACGGGATGGGCGCGACGTTGAAGTTCAGCTTCGCGTTCTGGCCGCGGGTGGCGGTCACGTAGCCGCCGTTGTTCAGCTCCATCCCGACCTTGCCCTCGGCGAACATCCGCCGGAAGGTGGCCGCGTCCGCTCCGCGCGGGATCACGTTCGCGTCGTACAGGTCCTTGAACGCCTGCAGGCCCTTGAGGTTCTCGGGCGAGTTGATCGTCAGGTTCTTGCCGTCGGACCACGCGCCGCCGAAGCCGTAGACGTAGTTGAAGATGTCCTGCCAGACACCGGCCTCCTCGGCCTCCGTCTGACGGAACGCCAGGCCGAAGACGTCACCCTTGGTCAGCGACTTCGCGGTGGAGGTGAACTGCTCGTAGGTGGTCGGCGGCGTCGGGATCAGGTCCGCGTTGTAGAACATCGCGTAGTTCGACGCCTCGAAGATGACGCCGTGCCGGACACCGTCGTGGACCATGAACTGGTCCGGCTGCTTGAGCAGGTCGTACTTGCTGGCGTCGATCACCTTGTCCAGCGGCGCGACGAGGCCGGCGTCGGAGGCCGCCTCGAACTCGGGCATGTCGAAGCGGATCAGGTCGGGGCCCTTGCCGCTGCCCATCTGCGTGAGCACGGTCTGGCCGAAGGTCGGGTACGGCACCGCGGCGGCGGACACCTGGACCTTGGTCTGGCTCTGGTTGAACTCGTCGAGCCACTTCGTCAGCAGGGGCCCGCGGCCCGGGTCGCCGAAGGTCGAGGCGGCGAAGGTCAGTTTGGTGACGCCGTCGCCGGAATCGCCGTCCGAGCCGCAACCGGTCAGGAGGGTGGCGACCAGGCCGAGGGCACATGTCGCCCTGGCGATGCCGAAATGAGCGCGCTTATTACCCATCGTTACTCCACTGTTACGAGTTGGCGTCAAGCCGATGAAATTGCAACGATCGTAGCGCCATGTGCAACGGTGTCAAGTGGCGATTGCGCATCGCGTCATCTATATTGCATAATGTGCAATGAGAGCGACGGCGTTGCCCGTCGCGCGAGGGGAGACACAGCCTTGGCGCAATCAATCCGCCGCGCGATCGACCTCATCCGTCGATCCGCGGAGCACCCGCTGTCCCTTACGGAGGCTGCGGACGTGCTCGGCGTCCACAAGTCCACAGCCCTGCGCATCCTGCAGACACTGGAGTCCGCGCGCTTCGTCCGCCGCACCGGCGCGGGCACCTACGTGCTCGGCAGCGGCCTGATCGAGCTGTCCGAGCTCGCGCTCGGCTCGATGGACCTCCGCCAGCCCGCGGCCGCACACCTGCGTGCGCTGCAACGCGCGACCGGCCACACCGTACACCTGGCGCAACTGACCGGCGACGAGATCATCTATATCGACAAGGTGGACAGCCCGGCCTTCGACGCCGTCAAGCTGCCCTCGCGGGTGGGACGCGCGGTGTCCATCTACGCGAGCGCTGTGGGCAAGACGATCCTGGCCTACCTCCCCCGGCAGGAACGCGACCGCCTTCTCTCCCACGTCGTCTTCGAGAAATTCACCGACACCACCTTCACCGACCACGACGCCCTGGAAGCCGAACTCGCCCGCATCCACGACTGCGGCTGGGCCATGGACAACGGCGAGCACGACGCCTACGTGATGTGCGTGGCCGCGCCGATCAGGGACTCGCGGGGACAGGTCATCGCCGCCGCCTCGATCACGGCGATCGAGGTCATCGCAAGCCTCGACCAGCTCAAGAGCAACCTTCCGCTGCTCCTGGAGACCGCCAACAAGATCTCGTACGAACTCGGCTACGCGCCGCCCGCCCTGGCGAGCCCGGACGGTGAGAGCCGCTCCGCGATCTGAGCGCGCCCGTCCCGGGCGATCACCGCACTCTCGACGCCTACCCGCCGGTGACGCGACGGTGCTCGTCGGTCTCCATGGCGATGAAGGCCTGGATCATGCCCCGGTAGATCCGTTCGATCAGATCCGGGTCGGCGCCGGCCTCGCTGGCCAACGTGCGGACCCGGGCCACCACCTGCGCCACCCGGTCCGGCGCACGGACCGCCTGAGCGTCGCTCTTGAGCGGGGCGGCCTGCCGGACCAGCGCCTCCCGCCGGGCGAGCAGCCCGACCAACTCCCGATCCAGCTCGTCGATCCGTGCGCGGATCTCGGTCAGCGTCGCCGCAGTCTCTGCCACGCCGGAATCGTCCCATGACGGCGACGCGATCAGGTGACCCGCTCGCCTGCCCGTTTCGGCCGGTCAACCCGGCAGCACGGGCACGGACGACTTCCTGCCCGCCTACGCCTGAGCCGTCCGGTCAGCGCAGCAGCGTCATCCGGTCGATGATGGAGTCGAGCAGCCCCGGCGGCCACGGGAACAACGGCGCCGCCACCTGGAGCTGGGCGAATCCGTGCAGCCCGACCCAGAGCGCCGCCGCGTCGCCGAAGGGGTCCACACTCGTCGATCGTCCCGCCGCGACGCAGTCGGCGAGCGTACGCCGGAAGACCTCGAAGGCTCCCATCCCGAGCACTGTGAGATCGTCCGCCATGGCCGGGACCCGCTCAAGGGCCTGCCCGGCGTCCCAGACGGCACCGAACATCACCCGGTACTGGTGGGGCCGGCGTTCGGCGAAGGTCAGGTAGGCAGCGCAGATCGCGCGCAGGCGCTCGACCGGATCCGCGTCATCGGGCGCGCTCAGCTCCTGCTCCAGGATTCCGAACGCGCGTTGCGCGACAGCGAGCAGGATCGAGTCCAGGTCCGGAAAGTGCGGATAGATCGATGGCGCGGAGATGCCGGCCTGTCGGGCGATCCCCCGCAGGGTCACGTTCTGCGGCGTGCCGTCCTGCAGGAGCTCCATCGCGGCGTCGACGATCTCGTCGCGCAGCTGAGCACCTTCGCCGCGCTTGTTGCGGGCCCGTGTTCTCGGTGAGGTCACGCCATGACTTTACAGGCGTTAGGCGAGAGCGTAAGTTAACGCCTGTAAGTTCACATCCGTTTCCTGGAGATGAGGCTCCTCATGACCACCGCAACAGCTACCCGAATCGGCCTCGCCGCCCCCGCCCGCCGCGCAGACCTCGTCGGCCGTGGGCTGGCGGCCCTCGCGTCCCTCGCCACCGGCGTCGCGTTCGTCAACGGCGTGCTCCTGACCATCAACGCCAGCGACGACCGCCTGTTCGTCGAAGGCTGGCGAGTTTCCAGCTTCGGCATCTTCGCCGCGCTCTTCGCCCTGCTCGCGGTCAGGCCCCGTCAGGCGGCCGGTGTCTGGGAGATCGTGCTCGTCGGCAAGGCCGCGCTCGTCGTGTTCGGCGCGCTGATCGGAGACGTCCCCGAGGCGCGCCTCTCCGCCATCATCGACTTCGGGCTCGTCGCCGTCGTCGCGGCTGCCTACGTGCTGTGCCGCGGCTGGTCGGCGTGGCGTCCCGCCACCACCAACCCGACCCGATGACGGAGGCGACGATGCCCCCCACCTCGCCTCGCCGGCGCGTCGACCGGACCGTCATCATCTCGATCTGGGCGGTCCCGGTCCTGGTCGTCGGCCAGTTCGCCATGCTGGCCATCGTCCCGGTGGTCCTTGCGCTGACCGTCAGCCTGCGGCATGCCCACCTACGCGGGCTACGCCGCTGGACCATCGCTCTCACCACCGCGTACGCCACGCCGCTGATCCTCTGGGCCATCGGGCCCGACCGCGCCCCGAGCCTTTCCAAGGACATGCACCCGCTCTTCGCCGCGCTGATCGTAGTGGCCGCGCTGGCCGCGGCAACTGCCTTCCACCTCTGCCATCGACGCCCGAGCAGGCCCGACGGGACGTCGAGCGAACGGCCGCACTTCCGGGCCGCGCCGTGACCGATGCGCTTCTCCCCCGCCTGGGCGGGAGCGCCGGATCGCCCGTCGCCGTCATCCGACGGTGGCGGGCGATCCAAGCGCTCAGTATCGAGGGAACGTGGCCTCACTGCTCCACAAAGGAGTGGTGGGTCAGCGGAGCGGCAGGGTGGCCAGCACCAGGTTGGGGTCGACGCCGGTGGCGTACGCGGCACTGAGCACGTAGACGGTGCGGCCCCGCACGGCCACCGAGGTCGGGTTCTGCAACCCGTCGGCGGCGGTCATCAGCGTTCGGGAACGGCCGGCCGCGTCGATGCTCACCACTGCGTTCGGTCCGTTCAGTGTGGCGACGACCTGGTGGTCACCGACGAAGGCGAAGTCGTCGATGCCGACCAGCCCGGTCGCCGCCACCCGGACCGGCCCGGGTCGGCCGTGCCGCAACGGAATGCGCAGCAGCGTGCCCTGGTCGAGGTTGGTCGCCCAGAGCGCACCGGCACGTACCTTGATGCCGTTGGCACCGAGGAAGCCCGCCGCGGCGAGCTCGGGTGCCGAGGACCAAACCTCGGCACTGCCGCCTTCCAGGGGAACGGTCGAGATCGTGCCGAGCACCGAGTCCGTGAGGTAGAACCTCTTCGTGTCCGCCTCGAACGCCAGACCGTTGGGGAGCCCGTCTGACGGCAGGGCCGCGATGCGGTGCGGGGACCGGCCGGGACGCAGCCGGTACAGCCCCGTGGTGGCGGCATCGCCGCTCGCGTAGAGGAAGTAGAGGGTGCCGTCATTCATTCGGACGATGCCCGTGGTCAGCGCGAACGCGAGCACCGGCGTGTTGACGCCGCCATCGGCCGGGGCCGGCAGAGTCGCCAGGATCCGCGTCCCGCCGGACGGGCTGACCGCGGCGACCTGCCGGGCGGCCGCGAAGGTGACGTAGGCGGTGCCGTCCGGGCCGAGCGCGACGTTCTCCGGCAACTGCCCCTTCGACAGGTCGAAGTGGACCGCGATCCGTGCGGGCACCGGCGCGGCCGACGCTCGGGGCGCCCCGACGGTGAGGGGCCTGGCGGTGGCGGCCGGTGCGGCGCCTGACGGTACGACCGTCACGACGCCGATCCCCGCTGCTGCGACAGCGACTGCGAGGGTCATCGTTCTCTTGCGCATTTCTGTCCTTACTCACTGTGTTGTTGGTGGGCTTGAAAAGGGCGCGACGGGTCCGGCGCTCCTTGCGGAGCACCTCGTGTCGAGCCGATGGGGACGGCGCTATTCGCGCCTGACGAACGGCTGCGGAGCACCAGCACGGGTGGTGACGACGCCGTGTACGAGCAACGTCATCGCGGCGTGAGATGCCGAGCCGGGTTCGGTGGTGGCGACGACAACGGTCTGGCCGTCCTCGATACGCAGGGTCTGCTGTGTCACGTCCATCGCACCGACCAGCGGGTGACACATCCGGTAGACGGTGTCGCCGCCGGCCTTCACCCGGTGATCGGCCCACATGGCGGCGAACTGCGGACTCCGCATCGTCAGCTCACCGACCAGCGCGGCCATCAGCGGGTCGTCCGGGTGCTGCCCGGACGCCATCCGCAGCGTCGCCACCACCGCGCGGGCCTTGGCGGGCCAGTCCGCGTACAGGTCACGGGTGTGCGCGTCCAGGAACACCAGTCGTGCCATGTTCGGGTACTGGTTCGGCCGCTGCGGGATCTCCGGGTTCAGGTGGCCGGCGAACAGGGCGTGACCGGCGGTGTTCCAGGCCAGCACGTCGGCGCGGCGACCGAGCACCACCACGGGTACGTCACCAAGCGTCGCGAGGAGCTGGCGTACCGCCGGGCTCACCCGTTCCGGGGCCGGACGACGGACGGCGGGCCGACGGCGGGTTCCGGCCGCCAGCTCGCCCAGATGGCGGCGTTCCGCGTCGTCGAGTCGCAGTGCCCTGGCAAGCGCGTCGAGCACCTCGGGTGAGGCGTTCACGGCCTGCCCCTGCTCCAACCGGGTGTAGTACGAGACGCTCACCCCGGCCAGCAGGGCCAACTCCTCCCGGCGCAGCCCTCGAACCCGGCGCCGCTCACCGTACGTCGCCACGCCGGTGTCCTCCGGCCGCAGCTGGGAGCGCCGGGCCTGGAGGAAGTCGCCGAGTTGTCCTCTCGCGTTCATGCCTCGAAGTATTGCGAGCCCTGCCGGCCCCAACCACTCCCTGCCAGGGGTAGGCACCGCAGGGTGGGGCGGCCGGTACGGGTCGAGGCGACCCGGTTTCAGCGGGCGGCGTCGCTGCCGCTGGCGGGACCGGCGCGAAGGCCCTGATCGATGAAGTTGACCAACCAGGTGAAGCTGTCGTCGACGGACGCGTCGATCTGGAACCCACCAGCCGTCTCCAGGGTGGCGAACCCGTGCAGGACGCTGCGCAGCGTCCGCATGGCGTGGATCTTTTGGCCGGGGTCCAGGTCGTACCCGCTCAGCATGGCCGCCCAGGAGGCCATCACCCGCTCGCTGGCCGGGATGAACGGGTCGTCGGGGCCGGTCGGGCGGGTGGCGTTGGCGGCCGCGTACCGGCCGGGGTGTTCCCGCACGTACGTCCGCATCGCCTGCGCGCCCGCGGCGAGGGCATCGCTGCCGGACCGGCCCTGAATGGCGTCGCGGATGGCATCGCCGGCCTCGGTCATGGCCAGGACGGCGATCCGGTGCGCCAGCTCGGCCTGGCTGGCGACGTGCTTGTAGAGCGAGGGGGTCTTGACCCCCAGCCGTTCGGCGAGCAGACCCATGCTGAGGTTGTCGAAGCCGACCTCGTCGACCAGCTCGGCCCCGGCCTCGGTGACCGACGCCGGCGTGAGCCGGGCCTTAGGCATTGGTCAGCGTCCGGGCGAGGAAGGGCAGGGCCAGGGCGACGACCTGGTCGGGCGTCTGGACGTGCGGGTAGTGGCCGGCGCCCTCGATGACAGCCAGCTCGCCGAGCCCTCGCGGCAGGTCGGCGATGATGCGCTCACCCTCGGCCCGCGGGTCGGCCCAGTCCGGGTCGGCGCTGCCCTGAATCACCAGGACCGGGCAGGTGACGTTGGGCAGTTGCCGCCCGGCGTCGCCCGGGCTGGTCTTGGCCATGGCCTGGAGGACCTTCATCCGGCCGGGCTCACTCATCGTGGCCTCGATACGTGCCAGCTCGCTGTGCCAGTCGGCGGGCTTGGTGGGGATCGCCACGTCGAGGTACCTACGCCAGTTCGCCAGGCTGCCCCGCAGGAGTACCTGCGCCAGTTGGAGGTAGCCGGCCCGGAAGCGCTTCACCCGCACCAACCCGCCAAGGTCGAAGGACTGTGCGCGGGTGAACGGCGCCAGCTCGATGGCGCCGACGATCAGCTCGGGCGCGGTGGCGGCCGCGATGGTCGCGGCACCCCCGCTGATCGACTGGCCGATGATCACGGCCGGCCCGCCGAGGTGGCGCACGACGGCGACGAGATCACCAGCGATGTCGGTGCGGCTGTAGCCGTCCCAGCCCAGGCTGGAGTCGCCGCAGCCACGGATGTCGACGTTGGCGACCCGGTATCCGGCCGCGACCAGGGCCGGAGCGACGAACCGGTAGGAGTGTCGGCTGTCGCCCATGCCGTGCGCCAGGACGACCAGTGGGCCCTGTCCGGTCACCTCGTAGGCGATGGTGTTGCCGGCAATGTCCAGGTATTCGGTCATGACGTCCTCCATGGAAGCTAACGTGATTAGCTAAAGGCTAACCGCATTAGCCACAGCTGGCAAACGCCGGTCGCCGCTACGTCCCTCCGCCCAGGCCGAGCTGGGGATAGAGGGCGTCAGGGGCGGAGGCCGCCTCGGCAAGGCCTGGTGACCCGTATAGTGCCGCGATGGAAACGGACACGGTGCGGCAGGCTTACACGTCCGTCGCGGAGCTCTACATCGAGCTGTTCGGCACGAGCCAGCAGGTGGACACCGACGACCTCGCCCTCATCAGGCGACACCTGGGCAGCCGGCCCGGCCGGGTGCTCGATCTGGGGTGCGGGCCTGGCCACCTCACCGGCTACCTTCGTGAGCTGGGCGTCGACGCAGCGGGGATCGACCTGGTCCCCGAGTTCATCGCGCATGCGCGGGCGTCCCACCCGGGCGTCGAGTTCCACATCGGTTCGATGGAACGCCTCGACGTGGCCGACGACTCGATCGACGGCATCCTGGCCTGGTACTCGTTGATTCACCTTCCGCCGCCGGAGTTCGACGGCATGCTCAAGGAGTTCCGGCGGGTGCTGGTCCCGGACGGACGGTTGGTCCTGGGCGTCTTCGACGCCGAGGAGGTCGGCGCCTTCGACCACAAGGTCCTGACCGCCTACCGCTGGCCGGTCGACGAGATCTCCGAACGACTCGGCCGGGCCGGTTTCCGGGAGGTCGAACGCCTCCGGCGGCCCGGCACCGACGAACATCGGCTGCTTGCCGCCGTCGCGGCGATCGCGGTGTGAGGACGCCGAGGGCCGGCCTCCCGTGGTGGGAGGCCGGCCCTCGCCCAGCTGAGCACCCGCGTCGACGCGGGCGTCCGTTACGGCGCCAGCGCGATCAGGCGCTGAGCTTGCCGGCGATCTTGACGACCCGCTCGGCCAGGTGGTCGAGGGCAGCGAACTGGGCGTCGCCCAGCGGGGCGTCGTTGCTTCCGCCGGTGACGTGCGAGACGCCGTACGGGTTGCCGTCGGCGAACTTCAGCGGGTCGGTGTAGCCCGGGGCGACGACCAGACCGCCGAAGTGGTGGACGGTGTTGTAGAGCGCGAGAAGCGTCGACTCCTGGCCGCCGTGCGCGGTCATGGAGGCGGTGAAGCCGGCGTACACCTTGTCGGCGAGCAGGCCCTGCGCCCACTGCGGGCCGAGGGTGTCGATGAACTGCTTGAGCTGGCTGGCCACGTTGCCGTAACGGGTGGGCGTGCCGAACAGCACCGCATCCGCCCAGACGACGTCGTCGGCGGTCGCCTTCGGCTCGTTCTTCGTGGAGTCGAAGTGCTGGCTCCAGGCGGCGTTGGAGGCGATGGCCTCGGCCGGGGCGAGCTCCGGAACCTGACGCAGCCGCACCTCGGCGCCCGCCTTCTCGCCGGCCTCGGCGAGGCGCTTGGCCATGGCGTGGAGGGTTCCGGTGGACGAGTAGTAGATGACGGAGAGCTTGGTCATCGGAGGTATCCTTCCCAAAGTAGTTGCCGCTGATAAATTTGCGGCCGCAACAATCTCGACTGTAGCAGCCGCCCCCGCGGCGCCCCAACGTCCTGACCATGCCCACCTGCGTGACGGAGCACACCAGGCGGAGCGGGAACTGTTGCCGCCGGCGGGTTCCTCGGGTCACGACCCGTCCGGGGGGTCGGCGGGCTGCTGCCCCGGCCAGAACGGCCACTCCTCGAATGAGCGGCACCGTCCGTCGTCGGCGAATCGCATGACCCACAGGTCGCGGTACTCCTGGTCGACCGGGTCGCCGTAGCGGACCTCCTGGCGCGACACGGCGGTGTCGCCCTCGACCGCGACGATCTCCGTGGTCAGCTGGAACACCTCGTCGGGGCCCTTGCGCTGCTTCTCCCACATCCGGGCGATGGCCGGCAGGCCGACGACGGGGGTCCAGTACGGGCCCTGCTGATAGCTCGCGTCCTCGGTGAAGAGCGTGACCAGCGCGTCAGTGCCCGGGGTCCGCCAAAGCCGCTCGTAGGTGGCCAGCCAATCCTCGACGTGCTTCCTGTCCATGGCCAACACCCTGCCATCCGAGCGGCGCCCAGCTGGGAAAACCCGCAGGCCGCAGGTGGTGCGCCCATTGATGCGCTGGCCGGCCTCGGCTCCGGACACCCTTGACATCGAAAGGTGTAGCCAGCCACACTCCCGATGCTAATTCGATTTAGCGACCATCGAAGCCCTCAACTCCCACACTGGACCAGACCGCGACGAGCGACCACCACAAAGGAGTCTTCGCGCATGAGGGAAACGACCGGAAGACGCAGGCTCCGGCTTGCGATCTCGATTCTCGCGCTCACGGCGCTCGGTGCGGGGGCCGTCGTCCCCGCGCCGGCTGCCGCCGCCGGCCGGCCCGTGCCGGGTGCGACGGTCAAGGCGGACCGCACCTCACCGACCGGGTACACAGTCACGTTCGTCTACCGCAATCCCCACGCCACCCAGGTCCGCCTCGCCGGGGACCTGACCCTGCTCGACGTCGCCACCGGCACCACGCGCTACCAGCCGGAAGAGTGGCAACCGGGGCGCTACCACGCGGGCGGCACCGAGTTCCTGCGGGACATGACCAGGGACCCGAAGGGAAACTGGTCGGTCTCGGTCCCGCTGCACGCCGGAGGTCTCAGCTACTGGTACCGGGTCTGGGACCCGAC
Organism: Micromonospora salmantinae; assembly: GCF_022230905.1. Taxonomy (NCBI): domain Bacteria; kingdom Bacillati; phylum Actinomycetota; class Actinomycetes; order Micromonosporales; family Micromonosporaceae; genus Micromonospora; species Micromonospora salmantinae. Next base: position 140,092 of record NZ_JAKKFG010000023.1, on the reverse strand, counting down.
CCAGGGCTGGGAGAACAAGCGCATCTGGGACCCCGCCTCGACGAACCCTCGGCCGCCAGGCGAGTCCTCGTTCCGGGTCAGGAACAACGACGTGCTCGACGCCGTGCACGTGCCGTACGCCAAGAAGCAGAACGACCCGGTGCTGAAGGCACGTGCGGACTACGAGTTGCCGGTGGCCGACCGCGCGAAGCGGGGAACCGTCCGGTACGTCCCGTACACCACGATCCTGGGCGACAGCGGCCACTACCTCGGCGTCTACCTGCCGGCCAACTACGACGCCAACCGGGCGGAGCCGTACAAGGTCGCGTACCTCGCCCACGGCATCTTCGGCGACGAGACCGACTTCATGGTCCCCGCGAACGTCCCGAACATCCTGGACAACATGACGGCCAGGGGTGAGATCGAGCCGACGGTGGTCGTCACCATGGGCAACCACTTCACGGGCACCAGCCTCGGCTTCGCCTCCTACAACCAGACCAACGCGGCCAACAACCTGGTCCAGACGATCCTGCCCCTCATCGAGCGCAGCTACAACGTCTCGACCGAGCGCTCCGGGCGGGCCTACGCCGGGTTCTCGTACGGCGGGATGACGGGCGGCGTCGTCATCAAGAACTACCCGAGCACCTTCGCGTTCTACGGACACTTCTCCGGCAACCCGTCGCTCACCAGCCAGGACTACGACACCATCGCGAACGCGGTCGGGGACGACGACCTCTCCGTCTTCCTCGGCAATGGCATCTTCGAGGGCAGCCTCAACGCCCAGAACGCCATCGCGGACAACTTCCGGGCCCGGGGATACGCCGCCGCGACGACCCAGGTCCCCGGCGCGCACGACGGAATGACGGCGGGCCAGCTGTTCACGATCTTCGCCCGGGACCACCTGTGGTCGGGGGTCGACTCCGTGTCGGTGATGCCCGCGACGGTTAACCTGACGAAGGGCTGGAACTGGGCCAGGCGGTTCACCGCCCAGGTGACGGCCAACGAGGGTGTGAGCCCGGCGGTGACGTGGTCGGTCCAGGGAGCGACCTCCACCGGCACCAGCATCTCCGCGGAGGGCCTGCTCTCGGTCGCCGCCGCGGAGACCGCGTCGTCGCTCACCGTCGTGGTGACGTCGGTGGTCGATCCGAGCAAGTCACGCTCCGCCCAGGTCACCCTGACGCCTCCGGGCCCGGCCCGGGTCGCGGTGAAGGCGAAGGCCACGCCAGCCTCGGTCGTCAGCGGTGGCACGTTCACGCTGACCGTCGGCGTACGGGCACAGTCTCCGCACCGGAAGGCTCCGAAGGTGACCGGCGAGGTCGCCGTCACCTTCGGCGGTACCACCCAGGTGGTTCCGCTCCGTGGTGGCGCGACCGTCGTCGAGCTGCCGACCGGCGGGCTGCCCGCGGGGGTGTACCCGGTGCACGTCGCCTACTCCGGTGACCCGGTCCACGCCCCCACCGCTGCGGTCCACCAGCGGCTGCGGGTTCGGTAGCCAGCAGACAGGGGTGGGCCGGCGACCTCTCGTCGTCGGCCCACCGCCAGGTGTCCGTCCGGACCGTCAGCTCACGCCCCGAACCGCCTCGATGATCGTCTCGGCGACCTCGCTCGGCCGGGCCACCGCCATCGCGTGCGAGCCGCCGACCACCTCGCGCTGCCCCCGGGGGTTGGCCCGTTCGGCCATGAACCGGTGCACCTCGGCGGGGATGTTCTTGTCAGCGTCCCCGAACACGAACCAACTGGGCAGCGACCGCCAGGCGGGGTCGCCGGTGAGCTTGTCGCCCAGGCCCTGTTCGGTGATCGGCCGCTGGGTCCGGGCCATCAGCGCGGCCATGTCGTCCGTCGCGTCCGCGCAGAACTGCGCGTGGTACTGGTCCTGGCCGATCGCCACCTCGTTCCCACCGCTCGACACCGGGTACTGCACCAGCGTGTCGGCGAGGGTACTGCCGGGGAACTTCGCGGACAGCGTCAGCGCCGACTCACCGGTGTCCGGGGCGAAGGCGTTCACGTACACGAGGGCCCGCACCGAGGTGTCGCCGGCTGCGGCCTGCGTGATCACCATGCCGCCGTACGAGTGGCCGACGAGGACGACAGGACCGCCGATCCCGCGCACGACATCCCGCACGTACGCGGCGTCGCCCGCCACGCTCCGCAGCGGGTTCGCGACGGCCACCGAGTCGTACCCGGCGCCCAGCCGCTCGAGGACACCGTTCCAGCTCGCCGACTCGGCGAACGCGCCGTGCACGAGCACGATGGTGGGCTGTGGATCAGGCATGACAGGTGCCCCCTCACTCCGTGAAGCTGTTCACCGCCGGTCGCGCTGGTACGCCTGGATACCCGTTACGCGAGTGTGAAACGTCCGACCCGATGAGCAGGAGGCTGCGATGGCTACGACGACGCTGGCCGAGGTGACGGCCGAACTGGCCGCGCTGGAGGACCCGAAGGCACTGGAGGTGAACGCCAGACACGGCGACGATCATGGTGTGCACCTCGGTGCGCTTCGGGCGCTGGCGAAGCGACTGAAGACGCAGCACGATCTCGCGCGCCAGCTCTGGGCGACGGGCGGGGCCTCGGCGCGGCTGCTGGCAATCCTGATCTGCCGTCCCAGGGCGTTCGAGCGGGACGAGTTGGACGTCATGGTGCGCGAGGCGCGCGCCCCTAAGGTGCACGACTGGCTCGTGAACTACGTGGTGAAGAAGAGTCCGCACTCCGAGGAGCTGCGGTTGGCCTGGTTCGCCGACCCGGATCCCGTGGTCGCGAGTGCCGGCTGGGCGCTGACCACCGAACGCGTGACGAAGAAGCCCGAGAGTCTCGACCTCCCGGGACTGCTCGATGTGATCGAGACCGAGATGAGGGACGCGCCGGATCGCCTGCAGTGGGCGATGAACCACTGCCTGGCGCAGATCGGCATCGAGCACGCCGAGCACCGCGAACGGGCGATCGACATCGGCGAACGCCTTGAGGTGCTCAAGGACTACCCCACCTCCCCTGGCTGCACGTCTCCGTTCGCGCCCACCTGGATCGGCGAAATGGTGCGCCGAGCGGGATAGGCAGCCGGTTCTCGGTCGAGCCCGCACCGGCGGGGTCGACGCCCTCTCCCGCGCGCCCCTATAGTGAGTTCCATTATGGGACTTACTACGTTCTGGCGGTGGTGGGTCGCCGGCACGACCAGCCAACTCGGGTCGGCGGTCGGCGCGCTGGCCCTACCGTTGACCGCGCTGACCGTGCTTCACGCGTCGGCCTTCGAGCTGGGTCTGGTCACGGCGGCGGGCTATCTGGCGTACCTTCTGATCAGCCTGCCGGCGGGCGTGATCGTGCAGCGCCTGCCGCTGCGCGGCATGCAGGTCGCCCTGGATCTGGTCCGGGCCCTCGCCATCGCGTCGGTCCCGCTGGCCTGGTGGTTCGACATGCTGACGGTGGCCCAGCTGATCGCGGTCGCCCTGGTCGTGAGCTTCGCCAACGTGCTGTTCGACGTGGCGAACCAGACCTTCCTGCCGGAGATCGTGCCGGCCGCGCAGTTGCAGGCCCGCAACAGCCTCACCTCCGGCACGCACGCCGCCACCGCGCTGGGCGGGCCATCCCTGGGCGGTCTCGCGGTGCAGTTGCTGGGTGCGGTGCCGACGCTGTTCGTGGACGCCGTCAGCTACCTGCTCTCCGCCACGCTGCTGCGCACCCTTCCGGCCCGGCGGGTGCAGCGACCGGCCGAACGGCCACCGATGATCACGATGATCCGCGAGGGCTGGCACTTCGTGCTCCGGCACCCGATCATCGGACCGGCCATGTGGGACGCCACCGCGACGAACTTCGTCAACGGCGCCATGCTCGCCCTGTTCCCCTTCTACCTGGTGCGTGAGCTGCACGCGTCGCCGCTCATGGTCGGGCTGCTGATCGCCACCGACGGCCTCGGCACGCTCATCGGCGCGGCGTTGACGACCCGGTTCACCGACCGGTTCGGCACCGCACGCGGGCTGATCATCGCGGCCTTCGTCGGTGTGGCCGGCGCGCTCATCATCCCGTTGGGCACCGGCACCGCCGCGTTTCTGGCCTTCGCCATCGGAAACATCATCTTCGCCGGCTCCACTGTGGTGCTCAGCGTGACCACCCGCACCTACCGGATGCTCGCCAGCCCACCGGAGCTGCTGTCCCGGGTGATCGCCACGGTCAAGTTCGTCTCCTGGGGCGCCATCCCGGTCGGCGGCCTGCTCGCCGGCATCCTGGCCGGGCCCCTCGGCGCCCGTACCACACTGCTGGTCTTCGGAGCGCTCACCGTACTGTCCCCGATCATCTACCTGTCGACGCCGATCCGCCGGCTGCGCGACCTGCCGCTCGATCCCACGCCGACACCCACCGAGGCGAGGGTGTGACCCGGTCGGGTGTGCTCCCGATCTGTCCACATCGCTCAGCGGAGATATCGACAGAAGGTGTAGCTCCCGGTCCCCCGGGGCAAGAACCCGCACATGGAGGGAACGGCAGGCTACGAGGGGCAACAGCTCGGCCGACGGCACCGCACCGGTGAGCCGGACCGGGCCGGCCTGGCGTCCGCGCTGCCGGCGGCCTCCGTCTGATGCGGCTGAGGCACAGCCTCCCCCCGGTGGCGCTCGGCGCGGTGGCGCTCGGCGCGGCTCTGGGTGCCAACCCCGCCCACGCCGACACCCCGTCGCCGTCGCGTATCCCGCTGGTGGAGGTCGCCACCTCGCCGGAGGCCATCAAGGTTTCGGTGGCCGAGGTGGTCGAGGTGCAACTGACCGTCCCCCTGCCCCTGCCGACCGCTGTCGTCTCGCTGCCCCTGCCTCTACCGTCGACGGACCCGCTGCCCTTACCGTCGACGGCCCCCCTGCCGTCGGCCGTTCCGCTGCCGACGCCGCCGGCTAAGCCCTCCACCGCCCGGCCGAGTCGGCCGGCTGGCACCCCGTCGTCGTCGCCGCAGGCAACACGGGCACCGTCCGCCTCGGCATCCCCGGTGGCACGGGTCGCCTCGCGGCCGTGGCCGGCGCCCGCGACGCGTGTACCGGCGACGGTGACCCGAAGCGGCGCTCGCGACACGTCCGATGGCCGGGCGTCGGCCCAGGCGACGATGACCGCCGTCACCGGACAGCGGCCCAACCCGCCCGCCCGTCGCGCACCCGGGCCACCGGCGTTCGTGCTGGCGCTCGCGTCCGCACCGACCGGCGTCGGCGCCGGCGGCGCTGATCCACCCACGTCAACAGCAGAAGCGTCGCCGCCCGCCTCGCCGCTGCGGCCAGGGCTCACCGTCACCGCCGTCGACATGCGCGCCTCCAGCCGTCCCGTCGAGCGGGGTCCTCCCCCGCCCCGACACCTCCTGATCACCCACTCGCGTCCACGACGTTGATCAGGAGAGGTTCATGGAAATCGCCGTTATCTGGATTCCCGCCCACATCGAGCCGTCGGAGCCCGCCGTCGCGAAGTGTCTCAGCCACCTTCGCGAACACTCCTACCGATTCGCAGGAATCATGCGGGCCCCGTGGGAGACCGTCGAGCAGACGATGATCGACGGGGAGGTGGATGTCGTCGTCATCGCCGACTTCGCCCACCTCCCGCCGGATCGGTCCCCCCGGATCGAGCTGGCCAGTTCCCCCGACGGCGACGCGGACGAGGACCGAACGGTTCCGGGCACCCAGCTCGACTGACACCACGAAGCGCCCCGTCCGCAATGGACGGGGCGCTTCGTCAATCGGGCTTTCTGCTCGGGACACCGTGCGATCAGAATGCCGGGCGGTGGCATCGTGCCGCCACCACCACGACGAGCTACCGCTCGCCCTCACCCGGACCCCGACAAGACGCCGCCGCGAAGCCCTGGATCAGGCCGCGACGGCCGCCCGGACGTCGTCGTCGGCGGCGCGCAGCCGGGCCGCGGCCTCCTCGGCGGTGCAGTTCGCCAACAGCAGCACGATGGCCGTCTTGGCGTGCCCGTGCGCCGCCGCGAGCGCCCGCGCGGCCGTGTCGAGGTCGGTGTCGGCGGCCTCGGCGACGATCCGACGCGCCCGGTCGACGAGCTTCTCGTTTGTGGCGTTCATGTCCACCATCAGATTGCCGTAGACCTTGCCGAGCCGGGCCATCGTGGCGGTGGAGAGCATGTTGCAGACCAGCTTCTCGGCGGTGCCGGCCTTGAGCCGGGTCGAGCCGGTGAGCACCTCGGGGCCGGTGGGCACCTCGATGGCGACGTCGGCGTGCCGGCTGGTCACCGCGTCGGTGTTGCAGGCCACCGATACGGTCGCCGCGCCAAGCGCGCGGGCGTGATCCAACCCACCGACCACGTACGGGGTACGGCCGCTGGCGGCGAGCCCGACCACCGTGTCGCGGGCGGTCAGGCCGACGGCGTCCAGGTCGGCGACGGCGCGGGTCGGATCGTCCTCCGCGCCCTCGACGGCGACACCGAAGGCTCGCGCCCCGCCGGCGAGCAGACCGACGACCCGCTCGGGCGTCGTACCGAAGGTGGGTGGGATCTCGACGGCGTCGAGCATGCCGATCCGGCCGCTGGTGCCCGCGCCGAGGTAGATCAGCCGTCCGCCCTGGCGGAGCGACGCCACGATGACGTCGACGGCGGCGGCGATGTCCGGCACGGCCCGGCGGACGGCGTCGGCGACAGTCTGGTCCTCGTCGTTCATCGCGAGAAGCAACTCGGTGGGAGACATCCGGTCGAGGTCGCCGGTCTTGTCGTTGCGGGTCTCGGTGCCGAGGGTGCTGAGGTCCACGGGGTGCTCGTTCCTCTCGCTGGTGTGCAGTCGCCGGCCGGCGGGGAGAGGTCCTCCGGTCGCCCGGCGGCTCGCCGTCGAGCGTGTCCTCGCGACCCGCCGCCGCGGCCAGGCCGAGGGCGCAGCTGCGAACAGTCCCCGTATCAGCAGGCTGAAACCACAGCGTAACCAGCCCGGACGGGCGGTGGCAAAAAGTTTCGCGTTAGGGTGAGTCAACGTCACTTATTGACAATCGCTGGTTGGGAGCGAGCCGTGCGTCAACTCGACCTCGTCGTGATCGTGCTGTACCTCGTGGTGATCGCCTACGTCGGACTACGCCTGTCCGGTAAACAGAAGTCCGCCAAGGACTACTTCGTTGGCGAGGGTCGACTGCCCTGGTGGACCGTCTCGTTCTCCGTCGTCGCCACCGAGACCAGCGTCCTGACCGTGATCAGTGTTCCCGGCGGGGCCTACAGCGGTCAGGGCTTCGGCAACGTCGAGCTGGCCCTGGGCTACGTCATCGGTCGGGTCGTCGTGGCCGCGGTGCTCATCCCGCTCTACAAGCGGGGTGGGTTCGTCAGCGCCTACCAGTACCTCGGTGAGCGGTTTGGCCTGAAACTTCAGGGCCTGGCGTCGGTGACGTTCGTCTTCACCCGCCTGCTCGCCGAGGGCGTACGGCTGTTCGCCTCGGCCATCCCCATCAAGCTTCTTCTCGACGAGTTCGGGCTGAATGTCGGCTATCAGGCCATCATCGTCGTCCTGACGCTCATCACTGTGGTCTACACCTACCTCGGTGGCATCAAGGCGGTCATCTGGACCGATGCCATCCAGATGGGGCTGTACCTGGGTGGGGCGATCCTGGCCATCGCGGTGCTCAGCCACGCCGTCGGCTTCGACGGCTACTCGCAGGCGCTGGACGCCGGCAAGTTCCAGCTCTTCGACACCAACTTCGCCCTCTCGCACGTGCTCACCAGCCCGTTCGCCCTGCCGACCGCGATCATCGGTGGCGCGATCTTCGCGATGGCCAGCCACGGGTCGGACCAGCTGATCGTGCAGCGCATCCTGTCGACCCGCACGCTGCGCGAGGGGCAGCAGGCGATGATCTCCTCGGGCATCTTCGTGGTGATCCAGTTCGCGGCGTTCTCCCTGGTCGGCGCGCTGCTGTGGTCGTACAACAAGGGTCAGACCTTCAAGGAACTCGGCCTGGCCAGCAGCGACAACCTCTACCCGAGCTTCATCCTGCACGCCCTGCCGGTGGGCATCTCGGGTCTGCTGGTGGCGGGCATCCTCGGCGCCGCGATGGGCTCTTTGTCCTCGGCGCTGAACTCGATGTCGAACTCCACAGTCGCCGACTTCATCCACAGCTTCTTCCGCAAGGTCCCTTCCGACGACACGATGCTCCGCCTCGCCCGGGTGATGACCCTGGTCTGGGCGGTGCTGATGGCGGTCTTCGCCTGCGCGTTCAGCTCCAGCACCGGAAACGTCTACCTGACCGGTTTGACCATCGCCGGCTACACCTACGGGGCGCTGCTCGGCGCATTCCTGCTCGGCCGTCTCGTCAAGCGGGCCAACCAGGTCGACGCGGTGATCGCCTTCCTGGTCACCGTGGCGGTGATGACCTACATCGTGCGCTACGTCAAGATCGATGTGACGACGGCCGGGACCACCACCGCCACCGCCATCGCCGCGCAGTGGCTGGTCCCGATCGGCGTCCTGATCACCCTGGTCGTCGGCGCGGTGTCCAGCCGGTTCCACCCGGCCCCGGAGACGCCGTACGACCATGGACGTACCGACGAGGTCGACGACGACGCGGCGGCGGCGCCAGCCGGCCGGGCATGAAGGAGGACGTGATGCGCGTGATCGGCCTGATGTCCGGAACCTCCTACGACGGCATCGAAGCCGCCGCGGCCGAGTTCGACATGAGCGGCGAAACAGTGCGGATGCGACCGCTGGGCCGGCTCAGCCACCCGTACTCCGACGAGTTGCGCACGCAGATCGCCGCGGCCCTGCCGCCCGTGGCGACCACCACCGAGGCGATCTGCGTGCTGGACACCGGCATCGGCCAGGCCTTCGCCGAGGCCGGCGTGCAGGCCCTCGCCCAGCTGTGCGACGGCAATGCCGACCTGCTCGTCTCGCACGGGCAGACCATGCACCACTGGGTCGAGGAGGGCACGGTCCGGGGCACTCTCCAGCTGGGTCAGCCGGCCTGGATGGCGGAGGCCACCGGCCTTCCGGTCGTGGCCGACCTGCGCAGCCGCGACGTGGCCGCCGGCGGCCAGGGCGCTCCCCTGGTCGCCCTCTTCGACGCACTGCTGCTGGGTGGCCTGCCCGGCGTCCCGGCCGCGCTGAACCTGGGCGGCATCGCCAACATCACCGTCGTCGCGCCGGACGCCGACCCGCTCGCCCTCGACACCGGTCCGGCGAACGCGCTCCTCGACGCCGCCGCCCGCCACTTCAGCGGGGGCACCGAGGAGTACGACCGGGACGGGCGCGGGGCGGCCGCCGGGCAGGTGAACCCGGACCTGCTTCGGCGGCTGCTCGATGAGCCGTACTACCGGCTGCCCGGCCCGAAGAGCACCGGGAAAGAGCTGTTCCATCTGCCCTACCTGCTCGCCGCCCTCGCCGACGCGCCCACACCGGACCCGCAGGACGTGTTGGCCACGCTCACCCGGCTGACGGCGGTCACTGTGGCCGGCGCCTGCCGTGAGCACGGCGTCACCCGGCTCGTCGTCTCCGGCGGCGGCGCACACAACCCGACGCTGATGCGCATGATCACCGACGAGCTGCCAGGCGTCGAGCTGTCCTCCAGCGACGACCTGGGCGTCGCGTCGGACGCCAAGGAGGCGCTGGCCTTCGCGCTGCTGGGCTACCTGACAGTGCACGGGCTGCCGGGCACCCTGCGCTCGGGCACCGGTGCGCGGCACGCCTCAGTGCTCGGCAACATCACCCCCGGCCGGCAGCCGCTGCGGCTGCCGGCTCCGGCCAGCACCGCTCCCCGCCGACTGCTTATCGCCGGCCGCCCCGCCGTGCCGCCGGTGGCCGGCTGACCACGCTCCCGGGAGGATCCGCCGATGAGACCCGTCGTACCAGTGCCACCGCCGACCGCGGCCGGTGCTCGCGCCCGCGCGGTCGCCGAGCTGCTACGCGCGCGCCTCGATGATCCGAGCCGGGCCAGCGCCGAGCTGCCCCGGCGGCTGGCGGCGGCGCACGACGCCTCGCCGTACCTGTTCGAGCCGCAGGCCGTGGTGCGCGCCGCCTCGGCCGCCGAGGTGGGGGCGTTGATGGCCGGCGCCCGGGAGGCCGGCGTGCCGCTGACCCTGCGCGGCGGCGGCACCAGCCTCGCCGGGCAGGCCGGCGGCGCAGGCGTGCTGGTCGACGTCCGCACCGACTGGCGCCACGCCGAGGTCCTCGACGACGGCCGCCGCATCCGGCTCCAGCCGGGCCTGACGATCCGGCAGGCCAACGCCCGGCTGGCCCGCTACCGACGCCGACTCGGCCCGGACCCGGCCAGCGAGGCCGCCTGCACGGTGGGCGGCATGGTGGCAAACAATTCCAGCGGGATGACCTGCGGCACCACCGACAACGCGTACCGCACCATGGAGTCGCTGCGCTTCGTGCTGCCGTCCGGCACCGTCGTCGACTCCGGCGCCCGCGACGCCGACGACCGGCTGCGGGCCGACGAGCCCGAGCTGCACGCCGGGCTGCTGCGCCTGCGCGACCGGGTGCGATCGACGCCGGGGTCGCGCGCCACCATCGAGCGGCTGTTCGCGATGAAGAACACCATGGGGTACGGGCTGAACTCGCTGCTCGACCACAGCACCCCGGTCGAGATGCTCGCCCACCTGATGATCGGCAGCGAGGGCACGCTCGGCTTCGTGGCCGAGGCCGTCTTCCGTACCGTCGAGATCCACGACCACGCCGCCACCGGCCTGCTGATCCTGCCCGGTCTCACCGACGCCACCGACGCGCTGCCGGCCCTGCTCGCCGCCGGCGCCCGTACCGCCGAGCTGCTCGACGCGGCCGCGCTGCGGGTCAGCCAGCGCGACCCGGGCGTGAGCCCGGCCCTTCGTGGGTTGACTGTCGTGGGGCACGCCGCGCTGCTGGTGGAATTCGCCGAGGACAGCGCGGAGCAGTTGGCCGCGACGCTGGCCGACGCCCGGCCCGTGCTCGACCGGCTGCCGGCCGTCACCGGCACCGAGCTGACCCGCGACCCGCGCGAACGGGCCAACCTCTGGCACCTGCGCAAGGGCCTCTACACCGCCGTCGCGGGGGCCCGCCCGCCCGGCACCACGGCCCTGCTGGAGGACGTCGCGGTGCCGATGCCACGCCTGACCGGCACCTGCGACGGGCTGATCCGCCTGTTCGACCGGCACGGCTACCCGGACGCGGTGATCTTCGGACACGCCCGGGACGGCAACCTGCACTTCATGCTGACCCAGTCCTTCGACACCGCGGCCGAGATCGATCGCTACGCCCGGTTCACCGACGACATGGTCGACCTGGTGCTCGCCGAGGGGGGAACACTCAAGGCGGAGCACGGCACCGGTCGGGCCATGGCGCCCTTCGTCCGCCGGCAGTACGGCGACGAGCTGTACGACGTGATGCGCGAACTCAAGCGGTTGTGCGACCCGAGCGGTCTGCTCAACCCCGGTGTGCTGCTCAACGACGACCCGACAGTGCACCTGCGGCAGCTCAAGGCCGTCCCGACGGTCGACCCCGAGCTGGACGCCTGCGTCGAGTGTGGCTACTGCGAGCCGGTCTGCCCCACCGCCGACGTCACCACCACGCCCCGGCAGCGCATCGTCCTGCAACGGCAGATCGCCCTCGCCACCGCCGCCGGCGACGAGGAGCGCCGCCGGGAGCTGACCGCCGACTACGAGTACGCCGCGGTGGACAGCTGCGCCGCGGACAGCCTCTGCGTCACCGCCTGCCCGGTCGGCATCGACACCGGGGCGGCGATGAAACGGCTGCGCGCCGAGCGGCACAGCCCTCGCGCCCAGCGCACCGCCCGCACCGCCGCCCGGCACTGGCAGGCTGCCGTGACTGGCGTCCGGGTGGGGCTGACCGCCGCGCACGCCGTGCCGACGCCGGTGACCCGGGCCGCCACCGGGATGATCCGTGGGCTCGGCGCCACCGAACTCGTGCCAATGTGGAGCGAGGACATGCCGCGCGCCGGCGCGCCCCGCCCCACCCCGCGCAGCACGCCGGACGCCCAGGCGGTGTTCTTCGCGGCCTGCGTCGGCAGCCTCTTCGCACCCGAGGACGGCTCGTCCGGCGGTTCGGCGGCGGCGTTCCTGCGCCTCTGCGAACTGGCCGGGGTGCCGCTCGTCGTACCGACCGGCACGGCGGGTCTGTGCTGCGGAACCCCGTGGCAGTCCAAGGGTTACCCCGCCGGTCACCGTGAGATGGCCGAGCGGACGCTGGCCGCGCTCTGGGCGGCCAGCGACGAGGGCCGGCTGCCCGTCGTGTGCGACGCGTCATCGTGCACGCACGGGCTGACACAGCTGACCGCCGCGCTGGCCGAGGAGCACCAGGCGCGGTACGGCGCGCTGCGCTTCGTCGACAGCGTGACCTTCACCGCCGAGCACCTCCTGCCGGCGCTGCCGCAGCCCCGGCGACTGGGCTCGCTGGCCCTGCACCCCACCTGCTCCACAGTGCACCTGGGCGGCATCGACGACCTGCGCGCGGTGGCCGGGGCGGTCGCCGACACCGTCACCGTGCCGGACAGTTGGGGGTGCTGCGCCTTCGCCGGTGACCGGGGGCTGCTGCACCCCGAGGTCACCGCCAGCGCCACCGCGGCGCAGGCCGCCGAGATCAACGAGCGCGACCACGACGCGTACGCCTCCTGCAACCGCACCTGCGAGATGGGCATGAGCCGGGCCACCGGCCAGCCGTACCGGCATGTGCTCGAGGTGCTCGTCGAGGCGGTCGAGCCGCCAGCGTAGCCGGCGGTCCCTGCTCACGAGGTGCGCTGCTGACCCGGCTCGGCGTTTCCCCGGCGGGGCGCTGGCACGGCCAGCGCCCCGCTTCGTCCCGAGTCTTGCGTCACGGGCAGGGTGTCCGTCCGCAGACGTCGACGACCTTGCCGGTGAGCAGGAAGACCGCCTTCTGTTTCTGGGCTCCGGCCTGGGCGCGGGGGAACTCGTGCGGATCGTCGCCGTGCTCCGGTCCGGCCGGGGCGAGGTTGGTCGGGGGCGGCGCGTACGCCGCGCCGCTGTTCCAGATCACGATCGCCGAGCCGGTGTACGGGTAGCGGCGGATCGGCGTGATGCCCCAGTACGGCCGCACGTCCAGCGACCAGCCGTCGGCGAGAGCGGGAGTGTGCAGGCGCGCGCCGATGGTGCGCGCCTGCACCTCCGCCGCGGCGGGCGAGACCTGCTGGTCGCCGAAGGCCACGTGCATCAGCACCTGGTGCGCCGGGGTGCGCGGGAGTGGCCGGTCGGTCATGTGCTGGGCGTACCCGTTGGCCTCGGACCGGTCCCACAACATCTGCAGCAGCGCGAGGACCAGCTGTTGGTCGGCAGTGTCCGGGTAGTAGCCGTCGAGCACCGTCTGGAACGGCGCGAAGTCCACGCTGCGTTGCAGCAGCGTGGAGTAGTTCATCGCCGGTACGCCGAGCACCGACCGGGTCCAGTCCTGGGCGATGGCGGTGAGGGCACCTCCGTTGATGCCGCCCTGGCTGTTGCCGTCGTAGTGCAGCCCACCGACGCGATTGATCAGCGGCCGGGCGGTGTCGTCCCGAAACGCCGGATGCGCGGCGAACCCAGCCGGGTGGATCATCGCGCGACCCAGGAAGAGGAAGTTCAGGAGACTCTGCTGCAACCGGTCCGCCACCGCGGGAAAGACGCTGAGGTCGGTGAAAGCGTTGGCCACGAAGGGAACGTCGGCGGCGGCCATGCCGATCCAACTGGTCGCGCAGAAGGTGAAGTTGTGGGTGTTCGACATCGTCCTGACGTTGCCGGCGTTGATCTCGGTCGGTCGGCCGAGCAGTCCGTGGCCGTAGAGCGAGAGATGAGCCGGCCGCGCGGCCGAGGCGCTGCGCGGAATGTTGCAGACGAAGTCCGCCGCCACCGTCGCGCCGGACGGCGTGGGCACTGCGTTCGGTGTGGGTGGCGTCCCGGCGCCGCCGGCCGGCCCGTAGTGCAGGCGGGAGCCCGGCCCGCCGTCGCCGGTCAGATAGGACGGTACGCCGATGGTGCCGGTCACCTGCCGGGCGATCAGCGGATCCTGCTCCGGCGAATAGTCGGTGACCATGTTGACGGTGACCGACGGCGCGGCTCGGCCGAGGTCGGCGAACGCGTCGTCCCGGACCGCCAGCATCCGCCCGGTCAACCCGTGCCGGCTGGCCACCGTGAAGTCCCAGGCCAGGTAGAGGCTGTGCCGCTTGACGCCGGTCCGGCTCAGCTCGGCGACGATCCGCCTCAGTTGCGTTCCCCGAGCGTCCCGCTGCCTGAGGCCGGCACTCGTCACGTACGCCGTGAACGCCTTCGGCGCCGGAATCAACGCCCCGTTGCCGTCCCGCAGACCGCGCAACCCGACGACGTAGCGGGTGCCCTCGGTCAGCGCCACCGCAGGCCGGATGATCAGCAGCTGCCGGTCGGGCTGGCCGGCGGCGTACGCGTCCAGCTCGGCCCAGTACGGCGTGCGCTCACCGGTGCGGGTGTTGAGCAGCACGATCGGCGCGTTCGGCGCCAGCGAGCGGCCGATGTCGGTGACCGGCGCGATCCCGCTCGCCGCGGCGTCGAGACCGGGTACGCGCACCAGGATCGGTGAGCCCGGACTGAACCCGTCCTGCCGGTTCCACTCCGTCGGGTCGATCGGGGTGCCCTGCACGTTGGCGGGCATCGCGGCGGCGGCGAACCGCACCCGCTTGCCGGTGGCGCTGCTCCGGTCCGGCACTGTGAAGTAGTCGTTCGGAAACGGCAGCAGGCAGGCGGTCGGGTCGATCGGGTCGCAGGACGGATGCCCGGCCGGGGCGGGAGTCGTTGGCGGTGCGGCAGGGGCCGCCGTGCCGAGCAGGACGGTGCCTGCTGCCACCAGCACGGACACGGCGAGACGGAGCCCTCTGGAGGTGGTCACACGCATCTCCTTCGACGCTGGACGGCGGATCGACGGGTGGTGTTCTTCCTACGCGTATGAAAGAGACTCAGCAAGCGAACAAACTCGCGGCCGGTGGCCGGGCAGCCCGATCACGCTCTGGCTGCCGGCCACCGGCCGCATCGACGACGACTGACGGAAGATCAGTCGGTGATCACCGGCCAGGCGTAGGCGAGCAGGGCGCAGGCGGCGCCCAGAAGCGCGAGCGAGACACCCCTCGTGGGCAGCGGCAGAGCAGCGAGCACGATCAGGATGACGGCGACAACGTAGAGAAATGCCTGGACCGACATGGTGCTCTCCTCGATCAGGGGAAACGAGCGGCTGACTTCATCCGCCGGGATGCCCCCAGGGGTGATCTCGGAAACCCTCCTTCCGATCACGGTTTGGCCCACAGTGGTACGTGCGGATCGTCCGGTGCGGCGCCTACGTCGGGAGAAGAAGCGCTTCGGCACCCACCGGTCGAAAGCCCGCCGCTTGGAAGGCGCGCACACTTCGCGCGTTGCCGGCGGCCTGCTGGGCCCAGACCGGCTGACCGTGGGGCACCAGATGTCGGGCGGCGGTCGCCAGCGCCCGCCCCAGGCCCCGGTGACGCCGCTCGTCGTCGACCTCGATCGCCGCCTCCCAACGGCCGGCCACCCCGCGGCCGAGCACGACCACCCCACCCTCGGCGGCCCAGACACGGATGTCGTCACGACGCCGACGCGACCTGACCTCGCGAGGATGATCCGCGTCCACCAGCTCAGTCAGTTGCAACGGAGGCGGCCCGTCAAGGCAACTCGCGACGGTCAGCAGGTCGATCGTGTCCATCGAGCGCCGGGTGCGGTCGAGCAGCGCACCCAGGAAACGCGGATTCATCGTGGCAGCCAGGGGGTCGCAGTCGACGGTGGCCAGCGTACGACGTACCCACTGGGGATCTTCGCCGGTGAACACCACCGAGTGTCCGGTGAACGCGATGACTCCGGCGTCGCGGCGGCTCGGCTGCGGCACCACCGTGGTCCCGCCGTCCGACGGCGGGAAACGACCCTGCGCCGCCGCGTCCAGGATGTCGGCCAACGTGCGGTCCATTGTCGCCTCTCCTCGGTCCCCGACCGCACGGCTGTCGAGGGCGGACGTGGGCAATGCGCTCCCGCCCCTTGCCACCGCGCGGACCAAACAGTGTCCAGACATCCTCCCGGGTGAGGTGAGCAACTGGGTGCCCGCCGTGTCGTGAATGAGAACAATGACGACCAGGGGTGTGACCCGGTTTCCGGGTCACACCCTTGGCACATTCACGGATCTGGGGGGCACCGCTGACGGCCCCCGCCCACGACCCCGACGGGTCAGCAGCCGATCCGGCTGGACCCCAGAGCGACGTCGTCGTACCAGAGGGTGTCGGCTCCGCCGCCGTAGCTCTCCCAGCCCAGCTTCAGGTCGGTGAGCTGCGGCCGCCAGGTGCGGTTGTACCACTGGCCGTCGATGTCGTGCGTGGGTGCGCCGTCAGCGGTCAGCCCGGGGATGGCGGTGCCGTCCACCCAGGTACGCAGCTGACCGGCCGCACCGTCCACCATGAACTCGACGCAGGTCCACCGGTTGGTGGGCAACGGCAGGCTCTGCGCCACCCCGGCCGGACTCTGCTCGGGCAGGGTCGCGTCGTCGGAGGCGCGGTTCCACTGCAACGCGCCGTTCTGGCCACCCAACCGCAGGTCCTTGTTGCCGTCGGCGGCGTCGGCCATGGCGATCATCGTGGTGTGTTCGGTGGGTTGGGCGGTGGTGTGCCGGACCCAGATCCGGCCGTACCGGAGGTTGCCCACGCTGCCGAGGTTCTTCGTGGATCTGACGAAGACGTGGTTGCAGTACCCGGCGGCGCCGTTGATCCGGACCGACCGACTGCCGCTGTGCGTGATCGCCGTGTCGATGGTGGCGGCACCGGCGCCGGAACAGTCCGGGCTCACCACGGCCCAGTCACCGGAGGGCGTCGAACCGGTCTGGCCCTCGAAGCCGTCGCAGAGCGCCGCGCCAGCACACGCAGTCGGCGGCTCGGTGGTGGGCGGCGGGGTGGTCGGCGGCGGCGTCGTCGGCGGAGGCGTGGTGGGTGGCGGCGTCGTCGGCGGCGGGGTGGTCGGCGGCGGCGTGGCGCCGTTGCACGCTACGCCGTTCAGGCTGAACCCGGTCGGCGCGCCACCACTGGAGCCGTACGTGCCCTGCAACCCGAACTCGGTGGAGCCGCCCGCCGGGATGCTGCCGTTGTACGACGCGTTGCGGGCGGTCACCGTCGATCCGGACTGGCTGACCGTGGCATTCCAGCCACTGGTGACCCGCTCGTCCCCGGCGTACGTCCAGGCGACGGTCCAACTGGAGACGGCCGCGTCCCCCGGGGAGACCTTGACGGTGGCGGTGAATCCGCCGGGCCACTGGTTGGGCGTGTAGTCGACCCGGCAACCCTGGGCGGCTGCGGCCGGGCCGCTGAGCACGGCCGCTCCGGTGGTGGTCGCGGCGGCGGCCAGCGCGGCGGCGACCACCAGGGTCGCGGCGGGGCGGGCACGGAAAATCGTCATGAACGGTCCTTCTGCCATCGAGCTGAGCGGAGACGGCACGGCGGCGCGTCCTGGACGGACGCGGCGCGACAACGTGCCCTGGATGCGGCGCGGCGGTGCGCCACAGCGACCGGTCGCGCGTACGACCGAAATGCCCGGCTCGGGGTGGACCTGTCAGCCGCCGACGGCCCGGTCCCCCGGACCCCGGCGGCGCCCACCCTCAATCTATTGACGATCGCCTATTGAATCAAGCTTCGGAATTCCGGGTTTCGCCCGGACGGCCCCGCGCCTGCGCGCTCTCCCGCAAGCGAGGTCCGGTGTCCCAGGCGCGAGGGAGTGGTTCCCCCCGTGAAGGGGATCACTCCTGCTCCCAGTTGGTCGACCGTAAAGGCATCGCAGGGCCGCGGTGCCGCGGCCAGATTGGGAGGACGACGATGCGCAGAACACTCGGATGGGGCATGGCCGCAGCGGCGATGGCAGTCGCGGCGGCGACGCCGGCCGGGGCGGCGGACCATCGACCGGCGCGGGTGACCGGATCGGCGGAGTTCGTCCTGCCGTACGGGCAGGACGGCGACGTGCAAGCGTTCACCTTCGACGCCCGGTCGGCGCCGTACAGCCGCCCGCTCCCGATTCCGAGAGGGGAGAACGGCACCCCGGCGGACGCGGCGGGGACGGTGCGAGTCTCACACTGGCTGGCCGCAGCCGACATCACCGTACGGTGGGAAGCGTCGGTGGACTGCATGATCACCAGCCCGGGTCACGCGACCCTGACCGGCATCGTCACCCGCGCCGACCAGATGGCCAATGATCTCGTCGGTAAGCGGGTCGGATTCAGCGTGCAGGACGGCGGGCGCGGCGGCGACCGGGTCGGCTTCACCTGGTCAGCCAGCATGGACCAGGACGAGGAAGGCCAGTGGGGCCCAGCCCGAATCGGTACGTGCCTCGCACCGGCGGCGTTCGCCACGGTGACTCGCGGCAACTTCACAGTGCGGCACGCCGAACTGACGGCACCGCCGGAGGACGAGCGACAGTGACCACGCCGCGACAAGGGAAAGATGTTCCGGGGCCCGTGTCGATCCGTGGGCCGCTCGTTCGACGTGGGGATGCTGGGGCCGGGAGACGGCCCCGTCGGATCAGTTCTCGGCACCGCTCAGGTCGTCGGTGGTGATCACGCCGCCACGACTCACCACGGCAGGTGCGGTGTCAGGCGGATAATCACAGGTCCCAATCGAGTGAGCTGGAGGCCCACATGCGCGTCATCCGCATTCTGCCCAACCTTCCGGTGGCTGACGTCAGCGCCGCCAAGGGCTTCTACACCGACTTTCTCGGTTTGAGCACGGAGGCGTTCAACCTGGGTTGGGTAGCCCGTTACACCTCGCCCGACCCCGACGTGGCCGTGCAGCTCGTCTCCGGCGACGCGACCGCACCCGAGGACTCGGTCATCAGCGTGCAGGTGGACGACGTGGACGGCGCCTATGCCGAGGCGCAGCGGCTCGGCCATGAGATCGTGCACCCGCTCACCACCGAGCCGTGGGGCGTGCGACGGTTCTTCGTCCGCGACCCGGACGGCAACGTCATCAACGTGGCGGCGCACCGTTCCTGAGGCGATCCGGACAATCCCGAGGGATTGACCCTTACCGGCGGGCCGATGTTAACTGCATATCAACGATGTGGATCGATGTTCATCCGGTTGGCGCCAAGCCGGCCTGGTGGCACCGCTCCGCGTCGTCTCGACATCGCCCTCGTTTCGGCGGACGCGGGCACATCGGGCACTTCCTCACAAGGAGCCCTGCATGCGCAGACGCGCCATCAGCACGCTCGCCGCCGCCGTCGTCGCCGGACTCACGCTCGCCGCCGGGGCGGTGACGGTGGCCTCGAGCCCGGCCGAGGCCGCACCGTTGGCCAAGGTCCTGGTGTTCTCCAAGACCGCCGGCTTCCGCCACTCCTCCATCCCCAACGGCATCGCCGCCATCCAGCAGCTCGGCGCGGCCAACGGCTTCACCGTCACCGCCACCGAGGACGCGGCGACCTTCACCACTGCCAATCTCGCCCAGTACCAGGCGGTGGTCTTCCTCAGCACCACCGGCGACGTGCTCAACGCCGGTCAGCAGGGTGCGTTCGAGGCGTACGTCGCCGCCGGCGGCGGTTTCGTCGGTGTGCACGCCGCCGCCGACACCGAGTACGACTGGCAGTGGTACGGCGGGCTGGTCGGCGGGTACTTCGCCTCGCACCCGGCCACCCAGCAGGCGACCGTGCGAGTCGAGGACCGCTCCAACGCCTCGACCGCGCACCTGCCGTCGACCTGGACCCGCACCGACGAGTGGTACAACTACCGGACCAACCCCCGCTCGGCGGTCAAGGTGCTGGCCAGCCTCGACGAGTTGTCGTACACCGGTGGGTCGATGGGTGGTGACCACCCGATCACCTGGTGCCACAGCTATGGCGGCGGACGCTCCTGGTACACCGGCCTCGGCCACACCGAGCAGAGCTACGCCGACCCCAACTTCACCCGGATGCTGCTGGGCGGCATCCAGGTGGCGGCCGGGGCGGTGGCGGCCGACTGCCGGCCGGAGCCCGGCTACACCCCGCTGTTCGACGGCAGCCAGGCCAGCCTCGGGCAGTGGCGGCAGGCGGGGCCGGGCGGCTTCACTGTGGCCGACGGCACCCTCACGTCGAACGGTGGCATGGGGTTGCTCTGGTACCCGGTGCGCACCTTCGCCAACTACTCACTCAAGGTCGACTGGATGATGCCGGGCGACGACAACGGTGGGGTCTTCATCGGGTTCCCCGATCCGCAGGGCGACCCGTGGGGCCCGGTCGCCGCCGGTCACGAGATCCAGATCGACGCCACCGACGGCGACCCGACGCGCACCACCGGCAGCGTCTACAGCTTCCAGGCACCCGACCAGGCCACCCGCGCGGCGGCGCTCAACCCGCCCGGCTCCTGGAACACCTACGAGATCGGCGTGCACGGCCAGCGGGTCGAGATCTGGCTCAACGGCGTCAAGATCAACGATTACGTCAGCAGCCGGGCCATCGCCAACGGCTACATCGGGTTGCAGAACGACGGCGCCGGGATGGACATCAACTACCGCAACGTACGGATCAAGACCGACGGTCCGAGTGAGCCGCCCGCCACCGACCTGGCCCAGGGCCGGCCGGTGGCGGCGTCCAGCGTGGAGCCGGGCAGCGCGCACGCGGCAGCCAACGCGGTGGACGGCAACACGACCACCCGCTGGGGCAGCGCGTACGCCGACCCGCAGTGGATCACCGTCGACCTGGGAGCCCCGTACGCGATCAACCGGGTTCGGCTGGCCTGGGAGACGGCCCACGCGCGGGCATACCAGGTGCAGGTGTCGCCGGACAACGTCACCTGGTCGCCCGTGCACACCACGACCGCCGGAGACGGCGGCGTCGACGACCTCACTGTCAACGGCACCGGCCGTTACCTGCGGGTGTACGGCACCCAACGCGCCACCCAGTGGGGCTACTCGCTGTGGGACCTCAACGTCTACGGCACCGCCGCCGGTGGCACACTGCTCTCCCGGGGCAAGCCGGTCACCGCTTCCAGTGTCGAGCCGGGCAGCGCGCACGCGGCGGCCAACGCCGTGGACGGCAACACGACCACCCGCTGGGGCAGCGCGTACGCCGACCCGCAGTGGATCTCGGTGGACCTCGGCGCGCCCCGCACGCTCGACCGGGTTCGGCTGACCTGGGAGGCGGCGTACGCGCGGGCGTACCAGATCCAGGTCTCCCCGGACAACGTCACCTGGTCGTCGGTGCACACCACGGCCACCGGCGACGGCGGTGTGGACGACATCGCCATCTCGGCCACCGGCCGCTATCTGCGCGTGCAGGGCACCCAGCGGGCCCTGCCCGCGTACGGCTACTCGCTGTGGGAGCTGGAGGTGCACGGCCGCTGACCGC
This sequence comes from Micromonospora salmantinae, assembly GCF_022230905.1. Taxonomy (NCBI): domain Bacteria; kingdom Bacillati; phylum Actinomycetota; class Actinomycetes; order Micromonosporales; family Micromonosporaceae; genus Micromonospora; species Micromonospora salmantinae. Next base: position 118,887 of record NZ_JAKKFG010000023.1, on the reverse strand, counting down.
GGGCCGGAACACGCTACCTAGCGCAGTTCCGAGATCCTGGCGCGGGTGTTGGCCGGCGCTTCGGGGTGCCCGCGCTCGACATCGGCCCGGACGTCAGCGACGGTCTTGCCGGCCAACTCCCGCCGCCAGGCCAGGTCGGCGCCCCGCATCGCCTGGGCGAACGCGCAGGACTGTCGATAGTCGACGCCCGCGTGTTCGCCCGGGCCCTTGCGGAGGATCTGGTCGCACTGGAACAGCTCCTCCGGGCCCTCGATCGCGGCCACGATGTCCAGCAGAGAGATCGCCGCCGGGGTCCGGGCCAGCTGGAAGCCGCCGCGTGGCCCCGAGGTCGACGTGAGGATCCCGGCCCGGGCCAGGGCCTGGAGCTGCTTGTTCAGGTACGCCGGCGGCAGCTCGTAGTAGGCGGCGAGGGTGCTGGTCGGCACCGGGGCGTCCAGCCAGCTCAGGTTCAGGCACGTGTGGAGGGCCCATTCGACACCCTGACTCATCCTCATGATCCTGGACTTTACATGTCCAGGATTTGTGACGCAGGACATGATCGCTGGTGTCGACCGATTCTGGACATCTAGTGTCCAGGAATCGACGGACGACGAAGGAGCCGACAATGACTTTGGTACGCGCAGCCCAGGCCGAGGTTCTCGACAGCGATCCGGCCAGCGTGATCACGCTGCTCCTCGACCCCGAGCACACCGGCGGCACCCTGACCAGCAACCGCACCCTGCTCAGGCACGGCACCGACGGTGCGCCGCCGCACCTGCACACCCACTCCGGTGAGCTGTTCTTCATTCTCGACGGCGCCCTCGAGATGCTCGTCGACGACGAATTGCACACCCTGCACAAGGGAGACGCGCTCTTCGTCCCGCCGAACACCCCACACGCCTTCGCCCCCGCCGACGGCCAGGACGCCGACTTCCTCGTCGTGATCACCCCCGGCAAGCCCCGGTTCGACTACTACCGGCTGCTCGACAAGGTGCACCAGGGCGAAGCCACCTGGCAGGACGTCGGCGAAACCCAGGACCGCTACGACAACCACTACGTGGACAGCCCGTTGTGGGCCGACCGACGCAGCTGACCGGCGCGACGACGATCGTGCCGCGATCATCGCGGCCGGGACACAGTGTCAGCCGCGCGGCACGCCAGCTACCGGTTTGCCACCGAGGAAGTCCTCCTCACGTCGACGTACCGGATCGCGACCCTGGCGAACGACTTCTTCGCCAAGAACGCCACCCCGGCTTCACGGCGCTGTTCGACGCGCGCAGGCAGGACCGCAGCCTGTACAACGGCGGTGACGCGCTCTGGCCCTACCTGGAGGAGGCGTCGCCGGTCCGCCCGCCCGCGCTGAACCGGGCGACCCCGGCGCCGTCCCACTAGGCCGAACCGATCGGGTGCGGGCGGGCGGCCGGGCACCGCCCGCACCCGAGCCCGGGCTGAGCGATAGAGCGCACACCCGGGCTCAGCTTCCGGCCCGTCCCCCAGCGGAGGGAGCGCCTCCCCTTTCGTCGGGGAGGAGAATTGATTCGCAGCCGGCGATCGTTGGTCCATGGCTGTCGTTGAAGTACCGACCCGCACCAGACAGTGGGCGCTGGCGTGTGCCGTGTTCGTCGTCACTGCGATGGCTCAGCGGCTCTACTGGATCGCAGGTGGCCGGTGGGGGTACACCGCCTGCGATCGCACCGATCTGGTAGATCCGGCGGGCGGGTGCGGTGCGGACCAGGTCGTGGCGTTGCCGTTCTGGTCAGGGTGGGGAGCGGTGGGAGTCGGCGTCGCCCTCGCGGTGGTGCTCGCGTGCACGGTCCGGATGCCCGGCAGCTGGACGACCACCGGCAGCTGGGCTGCGGCCGCGCTGCTCCTGGTGGTCGCGTTCCCCCTGCACCTGCTTTTCGAGATCCCGGCGGCGCTGGCGGGGCGGCCCTCGGACTGGCGTGACCTCGGAGCCCGGCTGGCGCTGGTGGCCGGTGGCGTCCTGTTCGCCGGGCTCGCGAACACCTCCGGGCCCCGGCGTGGACCGGTCGCCGTCGGCTACCGGCCGGTGCCGCGGTGGACACGCCGCTGGGCGTACGTCGCCGTCGCGCTGCCGGTGGTCGGCTGGGCCGTGCCCCACGCGCTGTGGGTGCTCGGCGTCCCGGTCGGCATTTCCGAGCGGGAACTGAACGACATCGAGCAGAACCTCTCCACGCCGACCGGTGTCGCGATCACGCTCGTCCCGCCGCTCGCCGGCCTGCTCGTGCTCGGGCTGGTGCGGCGGTGGGGGCAGCAGTTTCCGCGCTGGGTGCCGGGACTGCACGGTCGACAGGTCCCCCGACGGCTGGCGGTGATCCCGGCCGGCGTGGTGGCACTCACGCTGGTCACCTACGGCGTGCTGAGCATCGCGGTGCTCGTCGGCGAACTGCTCACAGGTGACACCCGCTGGTCCGACGTGTGGGACGGGTGGGCCGACGCCGCCATGACCGACCTCCCAGGATCGGAGCACCCATGAGCCCCACCGACTCCGCCCGCGTCGAAACCGCCGCCCCGCCGGCCTGGGCGATCTGGGCCGCCTACGCCGTCCCGCTCTGCGTCCTGCCGTCCGCGCTCTGGCGACTGTCGTTGGTGTTCGCCGACGATGGCACCACGCACCGGTACATGGTCTTCCTGTCCGCGTTGTCGATGGGACTGGCCCTGTTGACACTCGGGCTGGTGCACCGGTGGGGACAGCGAGTTCCGCACTGGGTGCCCCGCATCGGAGGCCGTTGCATCCCGGCGCGTCCGGTCGTGCGCATCGCATTGACCGGCGGCTGGTTGCTCGTCGCCATCTGCGTGTACCTCCTCCTGAACCACAGGTTCCATCTCGTGCAGAGCGGCTGGGTGGGCATCGGAGAGGACGAACCGGTGCACCCGACCCCCGGATGGGAGGTGCTCCGCTACTACGCCCCCCTGCTCGCGTGGGGGCCGCTCGTCATCGCCGTGGCCGTCAACCACGGCCGACGCGCAGCCAGGGTTCGAAGAATGGAGAAACCATGAAAATCCGCAGGTTGCTTGTCGCCCTGCTCGCCGGGGTCGTGACAGTAGTCGGTGCCCCGGTGTCGGCGCAGGCCGACGACCAGGACCCACCCGAGGTGCCCGCCACGCCGGGTGCGTGGATCGCCGGCCTCGGCGGGTTCGTCTACAACGAGCCCGGGTTGGTCGATCATCAGATCCGGTTCGGCGTCCTGGGCTGGGTCGACCGCCACGGGACAGGCCACGGCGTGTTCCACTTCCGACACGCGAGGCCCGACGGGAGTGTGGCGAGCGAGGGACAGGCCGAGGTGACGTGCGTCAGCGTGGTGGGCGACACCGCACTGGTAACCGCTGTCGTCCCGGAGGGCGGCAGCCCAATGGTCAACCACGTCTTCGCTATCAAGATCATTGAGGGCGGTCCGGGTCGAGCCGACCAGATCGAGACGCTCCAGGCCGGCGGCGATCCGACCAGACCCGCCAAGCGGTACTGCATCGACACCGCGCCGTTCAACCTTTCCCGCTACCCGGTCCGACCCGGCGGCTACGCGTTCGGGTCGTGACGTTCCACAGCGATATCACGCCTGCGGGAGCGGGGAGTCCGGTCCTATCCTTGCGCGGTGTCGTACGCCGATCTCACTTTCGCGCAGTGGAACAACCTCTCCGATGGTGCCGCGCGCCGCCTCGCCGAGGAGATCGCCGACCGGCACGGTCTGACCGTGCCGGTCGGCCTTCAGGACACGGTGTACCCGGCCTGAGGACGACGGCTGCGGATGCGTGGGTACGCCGACGAGATCCTGACCCGGCCCGTCCTTGAGCTGAGCTGAGCAGCGCCGAACCGGGTCGGTGTCGCCGTCCCAGTGTGTCAGTGTGGAACCACGGTCACAGGGGCGGCCAGGCATTGGCCAGCAACTGACGGAAGTGCGCCGGGAACCACTCTCCGAGCGGCGGGGCGCCGGGCATCGCACCGGTGTCGTACGCGGATCCGCGAGGTGGCAGGTAGTTCGGGTCGCACAACGGCTCGTACGGCTGGCCGGCGTTCGGGCTGCCGCTGGTGCCATCGGACTCGCCGGGCGGCTTGACCCAGACGTAGGCGTCGATGCCTGGTTCCGGCGTGGCGACTGGACGCTGCCCGAGGCCGGCACCCCTCTGATTGCACCAGTTCCCGGTCACCGCCCGCCGGTCGATCCGGCTGCCGTCGACGTAACTGTTCAGATCGACAAAGGGGCCCGGGCCGGTGGGTCTGTTCGGGCCGCCCCAGCCGTTGCGTGAGGTATCGACGATCACGCCCGCGTCCGGGGAGAAGCCCGCCTCCGTCAACAGTCCCCGCAGGTGTCGCGCGTAGGGCACCTCGTCGATGAACGGGTTCCAGTCGACCCACTTCGACTGGTACACCGGTTGGCCGTTGATGACATCGTCGGCGCGGAAGTACTCCTCGTGCAGGACCGAGTAGTTGGCGGTGTTGGCCACGAAGCCATGGACGTCGGCCACCGTGCTGCCTGCGGTGGTCGCGGCCTGCGACAGCAGCGCCGTCAGCGGACCGGAGTCCTCCGGCCAGCCGACTTCGGCGTGGTGACTGATGTCGAGGTACGAGTAGACGTTGGACAGGGAACCGAGCCGGGCCAGGGCGTACCCGACCCCGTGCTGGTAGGTGCCGCGCGCCAGCGCGTCGTCACAGGCCGGTGTGGCCGCGTACCGGTTGCCGGTGTTGACGACAAGGTCGGGCAGCGAATTCGGTTCGACGAAAACGACGATCCGCAGGTCGGCGTAGTCGGGCGCAGCGAGGATCTCGACAATCGGATCAATGAACTGTGCCCGGTACCGGGCAAGGTCCCCGATCGACAGCTCACCCTGCGGGGCCCGCCGGCCGCAGTCGCGGGCCGGCAGGTTGTACAGGGTCAACTGGACGAGGTCGGCGTGCTGTGCCACGGCGGCGTCCAGGTGCTCGCGCAGGCCCATCCTTCCGTCGTCTCCCTCGATCCTGGCGATCCGGTCCAGCCAGACCGCTGTCGGCTGGCCGGCGACCGCGTCGCCGCCGGGCTCCGCGATGGCGCGGTCGACCCACTCGGGATTGACGTAGAGCTGGGCTCCGACGTAGGGGTTGGCCACCCGGTGCGGCGGATCGGCGGCGTTGGCCGGACCGGCGGCGCTGAGCAGCACCATGACGAGGACGGACACGGCGGCGGCGAGGACCGCGCGGACCCGGGCGGGTACGCCTCGCCAACGTGGCATGGTCATGGTGGTAGCCCTCTCGGAACCTGACCCGGTGCCGGCCTGCGGCTACCGGCCCGGCCTGGTTGCTCCGACCGCATCGCACCACGGCGGACACCCCTGCCATAGATTTACGTACTTCGATAACTCATCGCATTATGCCGCACCGCGTCGGACCCGGGGGCCCGTACCGCGGTGCGGTGGCTACCACTGCGAGGCTGGCGCTGGGAGTGCGCCGCGACGGTCAGAAGGTGGCGATCGGGTTGACCGGGCTGCCGGACGTGCCGGCGAAGCGGACCGGTGCGACTGCCAGGTGGAAGTCCCACTGGCCAAGCTCGGCAGCCGTCGTCGCGCACGCCTCCAGGTCGCAGTTGTCGAGCATCCACAGGCCCATCGCGACGAGGCTCACGGCGTGGACCGGCATCAACACGTCGTCGTACCCCGACGGCTGAACGTCCTGTGGTGTGTCGGCGCCGATCAACGCCACCCCCCGTTCATGCAGCCACGGCAGGCAGGACGCGTGCCAGCCGGCCTGCGTGAAGCCGCTGGCCGCACCGTTCTCGTGCCGGAAACGGCCATAGCCGGTCCGCAGGAGTATCGCGTCGCCGGGGCGCACCCGCACCCCCTGGCGACGCTCGGCCTCCTCGAGATCGTCGGGAGACACGCCCTCCCCCGGCTCCAGCCACGGCACACCGCGGGCCGCCGCGACGTCCACCAGGACACCACGCGTGACGATCCCGTTCGCGGCCGCCGTGACGGCCGCCCACGCCGAGCCCGTCGCGGCGTCGACGAACGAGTGCGACCGCCCGTTGTACATCGTGCCGTCCCAGTAGATGTGGCACGGCGAGTCGAGGTGGGTGAGGGTGTTGCCGTGGAAAGAGATGCCCAGCCGCTCGGACGAGAAGCCCCAACGCCGGTCGGCGTGGAACGCGGGCGGCATGTTCTCGGCACCCGGCATGTCGGCGGTGCACGGGCACGTCGTCGTCGACCGCTCCATGTCTCCCGGTGCGACGACCTCCCACGCGCAGGACACGCTCCTGCCGTACCGCACCGCCCGCGCCGCCGCGAGCCGGACGCCGTCGGTGATGTGGTTCAGCGTGCCGAGTTCGTCGTCGTCGCCCCATCGCCCCCAGTTGGACAGCGTGTCGAAGTACCCGAGCACCTCGTCCTGGGTCGGCATCGGTCGCCCTGCCGTCATGTCAGCATCGACTCCTCGTGTCACGCGGTGTCGAGGCACCGCAGGTCAGGGTAGCCGGCCGCTCGATCGACGGACGACCGCAGGCAGCGCACCTGCGCTGCCTGGCGCTGTTCTACTCACTGAAATCGGTCACGGAGAGCGCCTCGTCCAGCCGACCGGCGGCCAGGTCGTCGTGGCGGATGACGAAGCTGCCGTAGTAGAACTCGTCGGCCACGGAAAAACGGGCGAGCGACACCCATTCGCTCGTCAGCCGGTGCTTCTCCTTCTCCACCTGGGAATACCACTGCGCCACCGGGACGACAATCTCGCCGGCCTTCTCCCGTCCGGCGAGGGTCTGCTCCGCGATACTCCTGATCACCTCGTCGTCGGCGTACCCGCCGATATCGGCGCTGGCAAGCCCTCCATCGGGCGACCAGAGGTCGTCGGCCAGCGCACGGAGCTCCTCCAGGTGCGGCAGGTCACGCTCCAGGTCACGGACCAACTGCTGCTGGAAGGGCGACAGGTCGTCCTCGTCGTCCTCGTCGTCGTCGTGCGTCGCGATCCAAGGGGGCAGCTCCGCGACCAGCGTGGCGCGGACGTCGTACTGCTCGCCGACGAAGTTGGGGATGCTCGGTTCTTCCGCCACCTCGGTATCGGTGTCGGCCGGCACGTACACGACCCGCGCGTACCTCCGGTCTCCGGTGCCACCGGCCAGGTGGTCCTCCTGGTGGGCCAGGAAGAAGAGCAGCGAGCCGTCTGCCGGCAGGCCGAAGCCGTCGATTCTCGGCAGCGCCGCACAGTCCACGGAGAAGATGAATGGCAACGGACTGGTTCCGGCGGTCGGCCAGTCGGTGCCCACCGGTAGTCGGGGCAACCCACCGAACTGCCCGACCGGGGCACCGCCGGAACCGCCGCTCAACCGGATCGACAGACGCAGGTGGTCGGTGAACCTGCTGAGCTCGTCATCCGGAATGCCCACCTCGAGCGCTGCACGACGAAACTGCCCCTGATGATCCATGGCCCAGCATGATGCCATGGAGATACGACGGGACGACGACCCCGGCGAACGGGTGGGCCAAGGACCCTGTCCGACCTCGACCAGACATCCGTCCGGGTCGCGCAGGTGGCGCGGGGCGCCGACCCCCACCGGCCACACCAGAGGCACCCCACCTTTGCTCTGCACCCGCCCATTCGCCAGTTACGGACCGTGCGTGGTGCGTGGGCGGGTGCAGAGCAAAGGGCGGATTCCGCACGGACACCGTACGGGCGGATCGCTAACTCGGCTGGGGGACGAGACATCGCTCTGGCGAGGGAGGCTGCGCGCACTCGGCGGTGCGATGGTCAGGCCATGACCGGTGGCAGCTGCGCCGAGCGGTGTGGGATGGGGTGACGATGACGAAACATGCGGTCCGGGTGGCCCGGATGTTCGACGGCGAACGGCTCGTGGACGGCGGGGTGCTGGTCCTGGTCGACGGCGGGCGCATCGCCGACGTGCGCCGGGGTAGCGCCGGGGCGCCGGAAGGCTGGCCGGTGCGCGAGGAGCCGAACGGCACGCTGCTGCCCGGCTTGGTCGACGCGCACGTGCACCTGTGCGCCGACGCCGGGCCCGACGCGCTCGGCCGGCTCGCCGATCGTCCCGAGTCAGACCTCGACACGGTCGTCGAGGCGTCACTACGTAGGCACCTGGCGGCCGGCGTCACGACGGTCCGGGACCTGGGCGACCGGCGTGACGCGGTGCTGCGTTGGCGGGATCGGCGGGTGCGGGACGACCTTCCGACGGTGGTGGGGTCGGGCGCACCGCTCACCAGCGTCGGCGGGCACTGCTGGTCGTTGGGGGGTGAGGCGAGCGGTGTCGACGGGGTCCGCGAGGCCGTACGTCTGCGGGCGGCGGCCGGGGCCGATCTGGTGAAGGTCATGGCCAGCGGCGGGGTGTTCACCCCGGGCACCGACACCACGAGGCCGCAGTTCACCGACGAGGAGCTGACCGCCGCGCTGACGCAGGCCCACGATCTGGGCCTGCCGGTGACCGCTCACGCGCACGCGCTCGGCGCGGTCGAGCAGTCGCTGCGCGTCGGTGTGGACGGTATCGAACACTGCACCTGCGTCACCTCGGCCGGCGCCCGTGTCCCCGCTGAGCTCGCGGACCGACTGGCCGCGTCCGGGGTGGCAGTCTGTGCCACGCTCGGCACCGACCCGGCCGTGGTCACGCCACTCGAGGTGGTGGAGATGGCGGCGCGGGCCGGGCTCAGCGAGGCCGCGCTGCGCGACGGCGTTGCCACGCTGCACCGGGCCGGGGTCCGCCTGGTGGCGGGTTCGGACGCGGGTCTCGGCCCCGCGAAGCCGCACGGGATCCTGCCCGAGACGCTGGTCGAGTACGTGGTCTGCGGCATTCCCGCCACGGTCGCTCTCGCCGCAGCGACCTCGGTCGGTGCCGAGGTGTGTGGTCTGGGGCGACGCAAGGGCCGGGTCCGCCCGGGGTTCAACGCTGATCTGCTGATCGTGGACGGCGACCCGACGAGCGACATCACTGTGCTGCGCCGCCCGCTCGCGGTGTACCTCGCCGGTGACCTCCTGAGATGAGGGTGCCGTCGGGTCAGGACGAGCCGAGCTGCTGGCGGAACCAGGCCCGGTCGGGGTTCACGACGGCTTGGTCGCCGAGCACGACGGTGGGCACTGTCTCATTGCCGCCGGCTACCGCCCGGACGGCGGCGGCAGCGGCCGGGTCACGCCAGATGTCCACCCAGTGCGCCCGCCGCGCGAGCCGGCCGAGGGAGAACCGGAGCCGGAGGCAGTAGTGACAGCCGGGACGCCAGTACACGATCGGCCGGCCGTCGACCGCGCTGGCCCGTTGCGCCTCGGCGGCGCCCATCGAGCGGGGAAAGGCCCACGGTGACAGCAGCAACGCCAACGCCAGGAAGACCACCAACTCGACGCCGCCGACGACGGGCAGACCATCGGCCAGTTGCGTCACCGCCACCAGCACGCCGAACGCCGCCATCAGGATCGCCAGAGCCCACCGTCGCAGCACGCCGAGGACACTACCTCCAGGTGCGCGACGGCGGCTGCTCCGGCCAGGAGGGCGGCCACCATACCTTGACAGCCATCGATGTTAACGCCAACATGAACTCCGCCACCTGATAGCAACGCCACCGTCACATTCCCAGCCCTTCGCGCCTCTCCCCCGGTCCTGCCCGACGTCGCCGCCCGGCGTCGACCGGACCGGCCACGGGATTGTCGCGGTGCCACCGGTGCTGGTCATGGCCGTTCCCAAGCTCGCGGAGGACACATGCCGCTGCCATCCCCTCGAACCGACCCGAACACCCGTCGGGGGCCTGCCGGCCACGGCGTCACTTGGCGTCTGCGGTCGATGCTGGCCGCGGTGTTGGTGGTCCTCGCCGTGTCGGCCGGCCTGCTCGTGGCGGCGCCGGCGCAGGCCGCGCCGGCCGTCAACTACACCAACCCGCTGGTGAACCAGCGGGCCGACCCGCACATCTTCCGGCACACCGACGGCTACTACTACCTGACCGCGACGGTGCCGCAGTACGACCGGATCGTCCTGCGCCGAGCGACCACACTGCAAGGATTGGCGACGGCCGCGGAGACGACGATCTGGAGCCGCCACACCAGCGGAGAGATGGGCGCCCACATCTGGGCGCCAGAGATCCACTTCATAAACAATCGGTGGTACATCTACTTCGCTGCCGGCCGCACCGACGACGTGTGGCGGATCCGGATGTACGTGCTGGAGAACGCCAACGCGAATCCGCTGACCGGTTCGTGGACGGAACGCGGCCGCATCACCACGCCCTGGGACACCTTCAGCCTGGACGCCTCGACCTTCGTCGCCAACGGGGTGCGCTATCTGACCTGGGCCCAGCAGGAACCGGCGATCGGAAACAACTCCAACGTCTACCTCGCCCGGATGGGTGCCAACCCGTGGCAGATCACCGGCACCGTGACTCGGCTCGTCGTGCCGACGTACGACTGGGAGACCCGCGGCTACCGGGTTGCCGAGGGACCGGCGGTGATCCAACGAAATGGCCGGATCTTCCTGACCTACTCCGCCAGCGCCACGGACGCCAACTACTGCCTCGGGATGCTGAGCGCCTCCGCCAGCGCGAACCTGCTCGACGCCGCCTCCTGGAGCAAGAGCCCCAGCCCGGTGTTCGCCAGCAACGCGGCCACCAGCCAGTACGGCCCCGGCCACAACTCGTTCACCGTCTCCGAGGACGGGCAGAGCGACATCCTCGTCTACCACGACCGGAACTACCGCGACATCACCGGCGACCCGCTCAACGACCCGAACCGACGCACCCGGCTGCAGAAGGTGTACTGGAACGCCGACGGCACCCCGAACTTCGGCATCCCGGTGCCCGACGGGGCCACACCGGTGCGGCTGCGGTCACATGATCAGGCCAGCAGCTACATCCGGCACTACGACTATCGGGCCCGGATCGAGCCGAACGTGACCAACCTGGCCGACTCCCAGTTCCGCATCGTCACCGGCCTCGCCGGCGGCGGTTCGGTGTCGCTGGAGTCGACCAACTTCCCCGGTTACTACCTACGTCACCGGGGCTACGCCCTGTACGTGGAGAAGAACGACGGCTCGGCGCTGTTCGGCGGCGACGCGAGCTTCCGTCGTCAAGGCGGCCTCGCCGACAGCGCCGGGATCTCCCTGGAGTCGCAGAACTTCCCGGGCCGCCACGTGCGCCACCGCGACGGACTGCTCTACATCGAGGCGGTCAGTTCGAGCGCCGAACGCGCCTCGGCCACCTTCCACCTGGAGTAGGCGCCCGCGGTCGTCGACACCCGTCCAGTTTCGCCCGGAGCCCATTCCAGCCAGGAGGAGCGATGTCCGCTACCAGCACGAGAAGACCGTCCGGCAGTGGGACGATGCGTCGCGGCCGGCGTACGGGCCTGGTGCTCGCCATGATCACCATGCTGGTCGGCGCGGTTGGTGCCGTTCTGGTCGGCGCACCGCCGGCAGCGGCGGCGAGCATCGACACCAACGCCTACTACGTCCTGGTCAACCGGAACAGCGGCAAGGTCCTCGACGTCCGGGACACCTCGACGGCGGACGGCGCGGTGATCCAGCAGTGGTCCCGTAACGACGGCGCGTGGCAACAGTTCCAGTTCGTCTCCTCCGGCAGCGGCTACTACCGCCTCAAGGCCCGGCACAGCGGCAAGGTCGTCGACCTCTGGGAGTGGAACACCGCTGACGGCGCCGAGTACCGCCAGTGGTCCGATGTCAACGGCATCAACCAGCAGTTCCAGGTCCTCGACTCCGACAGCGGTTACGTCCGGCTGATCAACCGCCACTCGGCCAAGGCACTTGAGGTCTGGGAGCGGTCCACCGCCGACGGGGGCCGGATCAGTCAGTACGCCGACCTCAACGGCCCGAACCAGCAGTGGCAGCTGGTCGCGGTAGGCGGCGGCACGCCACCGACCACCGGCTGTGGCAGCGGGTCGAGCAACGCCGAGGCCGTACTGAGCGGGAGCACCTGGACGGCCCGCAACGGCTCGTCGACGGTCTACTCGGGTTCGGACATGCTGTCGGCGATGCAGGCGGCGGTCAACTCGCTCTCGACGGGTCGTACGTCGAAGCAGCGGGTGGTGGTTCGCGGCTCCGGCTCGATGAGCGCGGGCTCGCGGTTGTCGCTGCCGTCGTACACGACTCTGGCGGTGTGCGGCACGATCAACGTGACCGGGTCGGGCTCGGGTGACCAGGCGCCGGTGTACTCGCGGGGGACCACTGACGTCGAGGTGCAGAACCTCACGCTGACCGGTTCACCGTTGTACGGGATCTTCATGCGCAACGTGAACAACCTGACTCTCGGGCAGATCGACATGCGGCTCTCCGCCGGGCTGGGCGTACGCATCGACAACCACGGTGGAGATCGGGCGGTGAAGGTTCGCAACGTCCGCATCGACAACGTGTACGTGTCGGGGAGCGGCACCCACGGGGTGGAGACGTACGGCGTGGACGGTCTGACGATCGGCACGGTCACGGCCCGGAACACCCGGGACTCCGGCCTGCTGCTCAACGACACGATCAACGCCACGGTGGGCACTGTCGACGCGCAGGGCGCCGGGGCCGGAACCGGGTACGCGGCGTTCCGGATGGCCAACCGCAACGGCCGGGTGGGCAACTCGTACCCGACCAATATCCGGGTGGGAACCGTGCTCGCGTCCGGCGGTGGCCGGGGGATCTTCTGCGTGTCGGAGTCCGGTGGCGCGGTCATCGACCGGGTGACGATCTCGAACACGGGCAACAACGCGATCCTTGTGGAGAACTGCTACAACGTCGTCATCGCCGGGGTGTCCGGGACGGTGACGGGCGGCGGCGAGGTGCGGATCGCGGCCCGGAGCGAGTTCCCGATCTCCTCCGGCATCCGGTTCCAGAATCTGACCGTCAGCGGCACCAACATCACCCAGAGCCCCTGCGGTGGGGCGAACAACACGATCAGCAACGTCACCCGGGTCAACTCGACCCTGACGTGGTGTTGACCCGGTGAAGAGCGGCCGCCCCGGTAGGGGCGGCCGCTCTCAGTCGGATCGAGGTTGGTGTGCTCCGGCCCGGGCCGGTCGCGGGGTTTCGTCGGCTGTCGCTTGCGGGTAGCCGATGGCCCATGAACCGCAATCTCGTCAAGGCTCTACAGGTCGCGTGGGAGCTGCCGGAGTTCCGCACCGGGGTGCGACACGTCGTCGATCTCGATGAGGTCGCGGTGCTGCTGGCCACGCTGTCCGTTCCGGACCATGACCACGAGGTGGAGCGCAGCCTGCTGAGCCTGCTGCGGTCCGCCCTGGACACTGTCGAGATTCGGGAAGCGGTGTTGCTGCTGCTGGAGCAGGACGAGGTGCGCAGACCGCTCGTCGCGGCCGCGGTGGAGCCGCTGGCTGACCGGCCGGGTCGGGCTGCCGCCATCGCGTCGGCGGCCGAGGATCCTGTGGTGCGGCGTGAGGTGAGGGCGGTGTTGGCCAGCGCCAAGGTGCGCGAGCTGATCTGGCAGGCGATCGAGAACCAGTTGAGCGACGACCGGTTCGGCCTGATCCGCCGGGCGGCGGTGCTGTTCGTGCGGCACCCGAGCGTCCGGCGCCTCGCCTGGGCCCTGCGCCGGCACGGGGTGTTGCGCGAGCTACGCCGCAAGTAGGCCGTGCCGGCCGGCCGGTCGGCACTCGTCGGCCTGCCCTCGGAGGGCAGATCACCGACGGCGGCGGGCCATCCACTGCCAGATGTGGGTGCCGTTGAGCCTCGGGTCGTTGCGGGCCACGTAGATCCAGGACCAGTGACCGGGGAACTGGTAGCCGTTCCAGACGACGTGGTCGTACAGGCTGATCAGTGATCCCGGGATGAGGTCGTGGGCGTGGATCGTGTTGGTCTCGGGTGGCACGGTGTCGTCGTCGCGCGAGGTGACCAGCCAGGTCGGGGTCCGAATCTTCGCCAGCTCCGCGTCGGTGATCAGCGGCGGGCCCTCCCCGCTGAGCGGCTCGACGACACCGCAGATCGGCACCGAGGCGGCGAACAGGTCGGGGTAGGTCGAGGTCATCTCCAGGGACATGTAGCCGCCGTTGCTGCAACCGACCACGTAGATCCGGTCCGGGTCGACACGCTTGCGGCGTACGAGGTCCTGAATGATCTCGCGGATCAGCGGGGCGAACCGGGGGCCGTCCTCCATCCAGTAGGAGGTGCTCTGCGGCGCGACGACGTACGCGCCGGAGAAGATCCGCTGGGCCTGCGGGGTGGCGAAGCCGAGCGCTCCCCGGTTGGCGCGCAGCGTGGTCTCGTTGTCGTAGTAGTCGTCCGGCAGCGAGGCGCCCTCGCCGCCACCGTGCAGCCAGACGATCAGTGGTCGCCGGCCATGCCGGGGCGAGTGGTCGGGCGAGTACAGCCGGTACTTCATACCCGAGCCCGAGACGTGGTGGCTGAAGGCGTCCACCTCGGGGTTTGACAGCCCTGCCTGCACGAAGCGGCTGATGGTCACCGGCGAGCCGTGCCGCCGGACGATCGGGGTGTTCTGGGTGATGGTGTAGACGAGGTCCAGCCGGACGTTGCGGCCCCTGCTCAGGATGTAGCCGAGGGTGCCACCGCCGGGTTGGCCCTCGGCGTGGCTCAACTCCAGCACGATGTTGCCGTGCCGGTCGAGTCGGGCCGCGGTCACCGTGCGGTCCAGGTCGTACTCGCTGAAGATCTGGTCGCCGGGAGCGATCGGGATCGGGCTGGTGGCCTTGGCGTGCACTGTGAACGTGCCGGGGGTCAGCGCGGCCGGGTCGATCGATCCGAGCCGGCGGGTGTCGAGGGTGACCGAGGTGACCTGCTCACCGCCGTCGAGCGTTCTCGCGCCGAGGGTGAAGCTCACGTTGGTGGGATGGTGTCCACCGGCGTGGGCGGCGGCGCCGGGCAGGGCCAGGCCGATGGCGGCACCGGCCCCACCGGCCAGGACGGTGCGGCGAGTGACAGACGTGGACATGCGGGCCCCCGTAGCTTGCGATGTAGAAGCTTATCGATGGCACCTCAACGTAACGCCGCGGAGATCCGCTGGCAACCGGTGCCGGCACGAGTGATCAGGGCGCCCCACGTCGTGAAGCTACGCGGAAGACGCCCTGATCAGTCACGGGAGGAAGGCCACCGGCACGGTCAGCTCAGGCGCTCGAACACGGAGAACGGGTAGACCCAGGCGGGGTTGAAGATGAGGCCCAGCCGGTGCAGGTACCGCTGGCAGGTGCTCGGCTGCGCCGGGTCGGGGCAGAACGTCACCCACAGCTCGGAGTAGCCGTCCTTCTCGGTCGGGCTGTAGCTGACGATCTGGTCCCGCACCACGAACTGCAGCGAGGTCAGTCGGGGGTCCTGCACGTCGTTGGGGAAGGCGAGGGACGTGTCCAGGCCGTAGAGCACGATCTCGTTGGCGAACAGGCAGACGCTCGCCTGGAAGTACAACTCGTAGATGGTGGTGTAGGTGGCGGTCTCGTACACCTCCTCGGAGACCTCCTCGCGGTAGCACGGGGTGCCCGGCGGGAACGCGGGTGGCGTGGGCACCGGGATCGCGTTGGTCGTGATGTCACCGGTGGTGCGGGTCGAGCTGCCCGACGACGTCGCGCGCAGGCCGCCGTCGGAGCAGGCCGCCTTCGTCTTGCAGATGGCCGCGTCGGGCGCCGCCGACGCGGCCGCCGCCGGGACGGTGAGCGTTGCCGCGAGCACGGTCAGGGCCAGGACCAGAGGCTTGAGATGTACGGACACGTAACCTCCAATGGTTCGATCAGTGCGCTCTGCACCCGAGCAGAATCGCCGAGCGGGCCGGCCCTCTGGCCGGGATTCCGTACACCGCCGTACACTGACGAACGTCTATTTTGACTGTGGGGGGCAGGACGCTGGATGCTGCGACGGCGCGAACGTCCGACGACCTTGCCGGGTTGTTGCGGGCGTTGCGACGCAGGCACGCACGCCAACAGGGCGACAGCGAGCTGACCTATCGCGAGCTGGCCGCCCGCACCGGCTGGTCGCACACGGCGATCGCGGAGTACCTCACCGGGAAAACGCTGCCACCGACCGACCGGCTCGACGCCCTGGTCCGGCTCCTCGGTGCCACGCCGGCCGAGCAGGGCGCGTTGGCCACCGCCCGGGACCGGATCGAGGAGAGCCGCCGTCGCGCGCCCCGCGCACCCGCCCGGATGGTGCCCCGGCAGTTGCCCGCCGACGTGGCCAGCCTCGCCGGTCGTGAGGACGAGTTGGCCCTTCTCGACAAGCTGGTCGCCGCGCCCACCGCCGTCGTGGTCGCCGCCATCTCGGGCACCGCCGGGGTGGGTAAGACCGCCCTGGCCGTGCACTGGGCGCATCGCGTCGCCGACCGGTTCGACGACGGTCAGCTCTACGTGAACCTGCGCGGCTTCGACCCGCGCGGGCAGGCGCTGAGCGCGGCGAAGGCGCTGCACGGCTTCCTGGACGCGCTCGGAGTGCCGGCCGCCCGGGTGCCCGCCGACCTCGACGCCCAGGCCGCCCTGTACCGCAGCGCGCTGGCCGGCAAACGGGTCCTGATCGTGCTCGACAACGCCCGGGACGCCGAACAGGTCCGTCCGTTGCTGCCCGGCACACCCACCACCGTGGTGCTGGTGACGAGCCGCAACCAGCTCACCTCTCTGGTCAGCCTCGACAGCGCGCACCCACTACCGCTCGGCCTGCTCAGCCGCGCCGCGGCCAGTCACCTGCTCACCAACCGGCTCGGCGCTGAACGGGTGGCCGCCGAGCCGGAGGCCGCCGAGGCGATCATCGCCGCCTGCGCCCGGCTACCGCTCGCGTTGAGCATCGCCGCCGCCAGAGCCCAGCAGTCCGGCTTCCCGCTGGCCGTCCTCGCGACCGAGCTGGGGACGGTCGGTCGGCGGTTCGGCGTACTGGACGCAGGTGACGCGGTCGGTGAGGTACGGGCGGTGTTCTCCTGGTCGTACACCGCGCTCACCCCGCCGGCGGCCGACCTGTTCCGGCTGCTGGGCCTGCACCCCGGCCCGGACACCACTGTGCCCGCGGCGGCGAGCCTGGCCGGTCTTCCGGCGGAAGGCACCCGCCGGTCGCTGACCGAGCTGACCCGAGCGAACCTGCTCGCCGAGTACCGGCCCGGCCGGTTCACGGCGCACGACCTGTTGCGGGCGTACGCCGCTGAACTCAGCGACGGCACCGATCCCGAGCCGGACCGTCGGGCCGCCACCACTCGGCTTCTCGACCACTACACCCACACCGCCCACACCGCCGACGCCCTGCTGCGCCCGTACGGCGACCCGGTCGACCACCTCGTGACGCCGCCCGCTGACGGCGTGCATCCTGAGCGACCCACCACCCACGCGGAGGCGATGGCCTGGTTGACCGCGGAACATCCGGTCCTGCTCGCCGCGCTCCGGCAGGCCGCCGGTGCCGGGTTCGACGCGCACACCTGGCGGTTGGGGCGGGCCCTCGACACGTTCCTTGACCGGCAGGGGCACTGGCACGACCGTGTCGAGACCTGCCGGGCGGCCCTGCTCGCCGCCGAGCGCCTCGGCGACCCGGTCGCACAGGCGGTCGCGCACCGCTTCCTGGCCGGCGCCCACACGGTGGTCAGCCAGTACGCCGACGCGCTGGGCCACCTCGAACAGGCCCTCGACCTGTACGTCCGCGCCGGGGACACCGAGGGCGAGGCGCGTACGCACCAGAACCTCGCCTCGTTGTGGGACCGGCAGGGCGAGCCCCGGAAGGCCCTTGAGCACTCGAAGCGGACCCTTGTGCTGGCCGAGGCCGCCGGCCACCGCAGGGCCCAGGCCGACGCGCTCAACGCGGTCGGCTGGTGCCTCGCCCAGCTCGGCGAGCACCTCGGGGCGTTGGCGTACTGCGAGCAGGCACTCGAACTCCTTCAGCAGCTCGACGACCGGGCCGGTGAGGCCGCCACCTGGGACAGCCTCGGCTTCGCACACCATCACCTCGGCCAGTACGGCCGGGCCGTGGAGTGCTACGAGCGCACGCTCGAGCTGACGCGCGACCTCGGGGACCGCTGGGGCGAGGCGGACACCCTCAGCCGGCTCGGTGACACCCGCCACGCCCTTGGCGACCCCGTTTCCGGTCGGGCCGACTGGCAGCGGGCACTGGACATCTTCACCGCCCTCGACCATCCGGACGCCGCCGCCGTCCGCGCCAAACTTCAGCTCACGTAATCGAGACCATCGCCCAGCGACCGGCCACCCGGGTCGTACTTTGGAACGATCTGGAGTCGCACCACCGTTCGTACGATGAGTCCCATGCATCCTCGCCTGCACGCGGTGTTGACCGAGCCGCGTGTCTCCCCCGCCCCGTCGCGGACGTGGCGCGACTGGGCGATGGTCGCCGCCCTCGCGCCGGCGATCGTGGTGGAAGGAATCTTCCGACCCGATCTGCCCTGGCGGGTGGGCTGCGTCGTCGTCGCGCTCGCGCTGCTGCCCACGCTCCTGTGGCGGCGTACGGCGCCGCTCGCGATGGTGGTGATCGCGTTCGGCTGCACCACGGTCGCCCCGTTCGTGCTACCCGGCGATCCCTGCCAGCTGTTCACGGCGAGCTTCCTGGTCCTCCTGGTCTACGCGCTGTTCCGCTGGGGCTCCGGCCGGGAAGCCGTGCTCGGTTCGTTCTTCGTGGTGACCAAGGTGACCGCCGCCGGCCTGGTCGGCTCGGCCGACGGCGGTGAGCTGGTCGCCGGCTTCGCGGTGATGTTCGCCGCCGCCACGCTGGGTGTCGCCATCCGCTTCCGCGCCGCCGCCCGGCTGCGCGAGCTGGATCGGGTGAAGCTGTTGGAGCGTGAACGGCTCGCCCGCGACCTGCACGACACGGTTGCCCACCACGTGTCGGCGATGGCGATCCGAGCCCAGGCCGGCATCGCCGCGTCGGCGACCCAGCCGGATGCCGCCGTCGAGGCGCTGCGCACCATCGAGGCCGAAGCGTCCCGTGCGCTTGCCGAGATGCGCGCGATGGTCCGCGTCCTGCGCCGCAACGAGCCCGCCGACCTGGCGCCCAACCCGCAGGTCGCCGACATCGGGCGGCTCGCCGGCCAGTTCCGCACCGGTCCGACCGTCGACGTGGAGCTGCGCGGCGACCTCGGCGAGCTTCCGCCAACTGTCGGCTCCGCGCTCTACCGCCTGGCCCAGGAGTCGGTCACCAATGCCCGTCGCCACGCGCGCCACGCCACCCGCATCGAGGTCAGCGTCGCTGCCGACGACACGTCCGTGCGCCTGCGGGTCAGCGACGATGGCGAGGCCGGCGCCGCTCGTCCGACCGGCTCGCCCGGTTTCGGCCTGGTGGGCATGATGGAGCGCGCCGACCTGCTCGGCGGCACCTGCGAGGCCGGCCCCGATCCCGACCGTGGATGGACCGTCACGGCCGTGCTTCCGCGCGAGGGGGTCGGCGCGTGACGGTTCGCGTCCTCGTGGCGGACGACCAGGAGATCGTCCGTACCGGCCTCACCATCATCCTGAACACGCAGCCCGGCATCGAGGTCGTCGGTGGGGCGGGCGACGGCCGCCAGGCGGTCGAACTCGCCCGTCGGCTCCGCCCCGACGTGTGCCTGTTCGACATCCGGATGCCGGGCATGGACGGCATCGAGGCCACCCGGGCGCTCGCCGGGCCAACGGTCCCTGATCCGCTAGCGGTGGTCGTCATCACGACCTTCGACCTCGACGAGTACGTGTACGCGGCGCTGCGGGCGGGCGCCCGCGGCTTCCTGCTCAAGGAGGCCGGCCCCGATCTGCTCAGCCAGGCCGTGCACGCCGCCGCCAACGGGGACGCGCTGATCGCGCCGAGCGTCACCACGCGGCTGCTGAAGGCGTTCGCCGACGCCGATCCGGCCGCACCGCGCAGGCAGCCCATCGAGGCGCTCACCGACCGGGAGGAGCAGGTCCTGGTCGCCGTTGCGCGGGGACGCACCAACCAGGAGATCGCCGACGAGCTCTACATCACGTTGAGCACGGTCAAGTCGCACGTCACCAGCCTGATGACCAAGCTGGGGGTGCGTAACCGGGTCGAGTTGGCGATGTGGGCGTACGAGACCAACCGCCGCCGACGGCAGTGGTGACCGGCGGAAGTACGACGACGGCGTCCGACCATGGGCCGACCCGACTGCGGCCCATGTGCCGATGAGCGAGGGCGGGTGCGGCGTACACCATCGATGGCATGACGATGCGCGAGTGGCGGCTACCGGCCGCGTTGATCCTGCTGGGCCTGATACCGATGCTCGCCGGCGCCGGACGCCTCACCGAGCTGGGCAGCGGACCGGAGGTCACCCCGGCCAACGCGCGCTTCGTCGCCGATCCGCTGCCGGTGGTGCTGCACATCGTCGGCGCGGCGGTCTACACGATCCTCGGCGCGTTCCAGTTCGTGCCCCGTCTGCGCCGCCACTCCTGGCACCGCCGTACCGGCCGCGTGCTCGTCCCCTGCGGGCTGACGGTCGCCTTCACCGGCCTGTGGATGGCCGTCGCGTACGACCTGCCGGCCCATGACAACGACGTGCTCGCCGGCATGCGACTCGTCTTCGGCTCGGCCATGGCCGGCGCGATCCTGCTCGGCCTCGCCGCCGTGTTACGCCGGGACATCGCCCAGCACCGCAGGTGGATGGCGCGCGGTTACGCGATCGGCCTCGGCGCCGGTACCCAGGCGTTCACCCACGCGCCGTATTTCATCGCGACCGGTGAACAGCCCGACGGTAACGTCCGGGCCGGCCTGGTGGTCGCCGGCTGGTTGATCAACCTTGCGGTGGCCGAGTGGTACCTGCGGCGTCCGACTCGGGCCGTCGCCGCGGTGGCCCTGCGCCGAGCTGAGCCCGCGCCGCAGAGAGGCTGAGGGGCTGTTGTCTCCCCTCTCGCACCTGACGGTGTGGCTGCCGCGCCGGCGGTACGGCAGCCACACCCCGGCGTCACCTGTTCTGCTTCTCCTGGCACGGCACACAGAAGCGAGCGTGCGGGAGAATTTCGAGCCGCTCGGTCGGGATGCTCTGGCCGCATCTCTGGCAGGCACCGTAGGTGCCGTCGCTGATCCGGTTCAACGCACCGGTGATCTGCTCGATGTTCTGACGGGTCGCCAGCAGCAGCGCGGCCTGGTTGTGGGCCTCGCCGGGGTCGCCGGTGTCCGCGTTGAGCTCGGTCAGTTCCCGCAGCCGAGCCGTCTGGGTGGCGAAGTCGTCCGCCAGGGACACTCGCAGGTCAGCCAGCCAACTCTGGTCGAGAGTACGACGATGATCGACGCTCATGATCTGCCTTTCAAGGGGAATGGGTGGGAAAAACAAAAAGGGCCGAAGCTTGGATAGCTTCGCCCTGGCGGTCGTTCTGGGTATGCAACGACTCCGCAGGTGGGCCTCGGCCGGTTCGCATCGGGCTCGACGTTGTGCACGTGGGCGCGGTGTGCGGCGGGCGGACAACCGGCACCCGCATGTCGGCCTTGGGGCGTGTCGTCGTCGGCACGCGCACAGCACCGCTCACCGCCACCTCGGTGGCGGCGGGCGAGCGGAACGTCACCGGCGGCATGCCCCCACCATAGAGCGGGGTTGCCCTAATGCCAACGTTCGCGGTGGAGCCTCGTTCGGGCCACGAACTGCCGCTTTTCGCCGCAATAGCGCCGTTGCCCGAACCCGGTTCGCGCCTTTCGATATCGCAGCGAGGTCATCTTCTCGAGTCCTAGACTGCGGTGCGTGGCGGGGTCTTTACCCTGCCAACCGGGGGGAGAGAATGGCATGCAATCTCAGTCGACACCGTCCGGGTCCCCGTCGACAACGCAACAATCCGACAAGGCTCACGGTGGAGCCAACCGGGACATGCCTCCGGAGTTGGGATCGGACGCTGTCGGCATATTCGAAGGCCGCACCTTCATGTTGTCCGATCCGGCCGGGAACGTGCCGAGCGACTCCATCGCTGGCCTGGTACACGACGACACCCGCTACCTCAGCCGCTGGGAGCTGACCCTCGACGGGAATGCTCCACTCGTCCTCAGCGCAAACCCTGTCGATCCCTACTCAGCGGCCTTCTTTCTGGCGAACCCTGAGATCGAGGGCCTGGCGGCGAACCGGGTCGGCGTGCGACGGGAGCGTTTCGTCGGCGACGGCATGCACGAGCGGATCACTGTGCAATATTTCGGTGCCGAGCCGGTCTCCGTGCGTCTGCGGTTGGATGTCGGCGCGGACTTCGCTGATTTGTTCGAGATAAAGGGAACGGGACGGAGCAGGCTGGCCGACATCCGGCGGACCCACCGGTCGGACGGCTCAGCGCTGTCTTTCTCCTACCAGAATTCGCACTGGTCGGCCGTCACCACCATCGAGGCCGAGCCGCGTGCCGATCGGGTCGAGGGCGACGCACTGGTCTGGGACGTGCACCTGGGGCGAGGTCAGACCTGGGGTTGTGAGCTGCGGGTGCTGCTGAACTGTCGGGGCAGGGACTACCAGCCCGTCAGCCGCACCTTCGGCGAAGAGCAGGACCCCGGCGCCGACGACGCAGCCTGGCGGTGGAGGGCGAACAAGCCGCACCTGAGCGCCGAATCAGACCTGTTGCGCGACGTGTACCACAAGTCGGCCAGCGATCTGGTGTCGATGCGGATCGCCAAGGAGATTCGGGGTGAGCAGGTCGTTCTGCTGGCCGCCGGCATGCCCTGGTTCCTGGCGGTCTTCGGACGAGACACTTTGATCACCGCCTACCAGAGCGTCAGCTGCGGACCCGACGTCGCGCGGGGCGCGCTGGTCACTCTCGCCGCGCACCAGGGCGGCGCCATCGACGACTTCAGCGACGAGGAACCGGGAAAGATCCTTCACGAGTTCCGCTCCGGCGAGCTGACGCAGCTCGGCATCATGCCGTACGGCCCATGCTTCGGTGCGGCCGACACCACCCAACTGTGGCTCATCCTGCTCTCCGAGTACTGGCGGTGGACGGGCGACGACGCACTGGTCCAGCGGTTGCGGCCGAACGCCGACGCGGCTCTGCGGTGGATCGACACCTTCGGGGACCGCGACGGCGACGGCTACGTCGAGTACGCCACCCGCTCCCCCGAAGGTATGCGCAACCACTGCTGGCGCGACTCACCGGACGGGGTCCAGTTCGCCGACAGCAGCCTTCCCTCCCTGCCGGTCGCGACCTGTGAGATCCAGGGCTACACCTATGACGCGAAGCTTCGCGCGGCGCAACTCGCCGACGGCCCGTGGGCCGACCGCGCATTGGCGCGACGGTTGCGTACCGAGGCCGCCGAGCTGCGCGAACGCTTCAACCGCGACTACTGGCTGCCCGCGCGCGGCGGCTACTACGCGATCGGCCTCGACGCCGACAAGCGCCCCATCGACTCGATGACCTCCAACATGGGTCACCTGCTGTGGAGCGGCATCGTCCCGCCGGACCGTGCCGCCACGGTGGCCCGGCAGTTGATGTCCGACCAGATGTTCTCCGGCTGGGGTGTCCGGACCCTTTCCACCGAGGACGTGGGTTACAACCCCATCGGCTACCACCTCGGGACCGTGTGGCCACACGACAACTCGATCATCGCCGCCGGGCTCGCTCGGTATGGCCACCGCGACGCCGCGAACCGCATCGCTGTGGCGATGCTGGAGGCCGCCGCCCACTTCGAGCACCGCCTGCCCGAGGCGATCTCCGGGTACGACCGCTCGCTCGGCCGACGACCCGTGCCGTACCCCACCGCCTGCAATCCCCAGGCCTGGGCCAGCGGCGCACCCCTGCTGTTCCTGCGGACGATGCTCGGGCTCGACGTGAACGACGGGATCCTCGCCACCGATCCGCACGTTCCCGAGGCGCTGGGGAACATCCGGCTGACCGGGGTCGCCGTCCACGGTGGGCGACAGACGGTCGAGGCGTCCCCGTCGCCACCCGGTTCCTCGGCCTGAACCGCGGCGCTCAAGCTTGAATCAGCCCGGGGTGAGGAGACAGAACTCGTTGCCCTCCGGGTCGGCGAGCACCCGCCACGGAACGTCTTGCCCCAGGTCGATGGGGCTCGCGCCGAGACTCCGCAGCCTGGCCGCCTCGACCTCCGGGTCGTCACCGGGGTACGGACGGACGTCGAGGTGGACGCGGTTCCACCCGCTCTTCACGTCAGGGGTACGGACGAACTCCAGGTAGGGCCCGACGCCCTTGGCGGAGCGCAATCTCGCACCCTGATCGGTGACCTCGTGCAGGGTCCAATCCGTGGCCTCGCTCCAGAATCGGGCCATGGCTCGCGGATCAGCGCAGTCGACCACTACGGCGGCGATCGGTCCGGTGTCCCGGTAGAGCGCCCTGGGCTCCAGGACGCAGAACTCGTTGCCCTCCGGGTCGGTCATGACCGTCCACGGCACGTCACCCTGGCCCACGTCGGCAACGGTTGCGCCGAGATCCATCAGGCGTGCGACCACCTGCGCCTGGTGGGCCGTCGAGGTGGTGGCGAGGTCCACGTGCACGCGGTTCTTCACCGATTTGGGCTCCGAGGAGACGACGAGGTCGACGCAGACAGCGACGGGGTCAGGGTAGACGAAGCCCTCGGGTTCGAGGTTGGTCACGCCGGGTCCCTCACTGGAGACTCCCCAACCCAGCGCCTGCGCCCAGAAACCGCCCAGCGCGGAGTCGTCGCGAGCCTTCATGTTGATCTGAACAAGCCGTGTCGCCATGCCGTGATGCTAGGACCTATCGAGTCGACGGTGGCACCCGACCTGACGTGACGGGACGGGCTCACACCGACCGCCGGCACAGCCACGCGAGCACCACTGGAGCCTGTGGCCAGCTATCCGTGCTGGTCCGCAGGCTGCTCCCTCGTCAGGTGCAGCAGCCATCCCTCGCCGGTGCGAATGAGCGCGTATCGCCGGCGACCGGTGCGGCCGTGCAACGTGAACAGCATCCGGCGGTCGGTGCGATCATGCTCCTCCCAGGTGCCGATGTCGGCGATCGACTTGTCGACGTCCTCGTAGGTGAGGTGATCGAGATCGTGGTCGGGCACGGCGATCGCGAGCCGGTTGTCGCTGGAGCTGTCCGGCAGACCGCGAGGCACCGCCCATGAGCGCAGCACACCGTCTTCTTCGAGCCGCAGGTCGAAGTGCGGTCGTGGTTTGCGGTGGTGATGCAGGACAAAGGCGGGTGCCACTCCCCCATTGTCGGCGCCGGCCGGCCCTTCCGCCCGTCAACGCGACCAGCTCACGACGCCTGGTAGGCCGTCCAGTCCTCGATCGGAGTGAGCGGAACCGGCACCGGCCGCTCCACCACCGTCGTCAGCTCGATCCGCTGGCCTTCGGTCGCCGACCGGAGCAGGCTGGTCATGGTCTCGAGTACGTGCAGTGCGACGTCACCGTCGGCGCGCGGGGGACGCTGATCGTCGGCCCTGACCAGGTCGATCAGACCGATGCCCCGGGAAGCCCCGGCGTAACCGGCCCGCGGTTCGAGAGCGCGCCATTCGGTGTCGCCGAGCGCGAAGAGGCGGACTTCACCGTCGAAGTAGTTCGGATCGGGTACGGCGAGCGTGCCGGCCTCGCCGTGCACCTCGATCGGTGCGGCCGTCGTCCTGACGCCGTCGAAGCTCGTCGTGATGGTGGAGAGCGCACCGTTGGTGTGCTCGAGTACGCCGGTGAGGTGGGTGTCCACCCCCACCGGGATCCGCTGGCCGGTGCGCGGGCCCGAGCCGATGACGCGCTCGGCGCGCAGGCGGCTGGCGGCTCCGGTCACCGCCCGGACCGGCCCGAGCAGGTGGATGAGCGCCGAGATGTAGTACGGCCCCATGTCCAGCATCGGGCCGCCGCCCGGGGCGTAGTAGAAGTCGGGATTGGGATGCCAGCGCTCGTGTCCCGGAGTGACCATGACAGCCGATGCGGACATCGGGCGGCCGATGAGCCCGCCGTCGATCGCCGCCCGCGCCGTCTGCGTACCCGTACCCAGGACGGTGTCCGGCGCGCACCCGACGCGGACGCCGGCCGACACGGCCCGATCGATGATCGAGCGGCCGTCCGGAAACGTCACGGCGAGCGGCTTTTCCACATACACGTTCTTGCCGGCGTCGATCGTGCCCAGCGAGATGTCGGCATGGGCCGCGGGGATGGTGAGGTTGAGCACGGTCTGCACGTCCGGGCGGGCGAGCAGACGCTCGACACTCATCGCCTCGGCTCCAGGAATCGTGGCAGCGACCTCGGCCGACCGGGAGACGTCGAGGTCGGCCACCGCGACGATGTCGACCTCAGGGTGGCCCGCGAGTGTGTCCAGGTATGCGCGGGAGATGACCCCGAGACCTATGACGCCGACGCGGTGCGGGTCGCCCACACCATCCCCCTCTCGATCACGGTACGGACATCCGCGTGCTCCAGCACGTCGAGGCTGTGTCCCGGGGTCGTCACGACGATGCGCCCGGCACCCCACTCGCGGGTCCAGATCGCCGGTGAGGTGACCGGGCGACGCCACGGATGCCACGCCTGCGTCGGGTGGGTGGTCACGGCCAGCACGTCGATCAGATCATCGTGCAGCACCCAGTACTGTTCGGTGACCAGGTCGAAGCCCTCGATGCCCGCAGTGATCGGGTGCTCCCGGCCGAGGTCGGTGACGCGCACGGTGTGCGGCAGGAAGTTGTCCTCCGGGCCACCGTGACGCTCACACGGCTCCCGGCCCGGATGGGTCGCGAACTGGCCGCCCACCAGGTGCAGGTATTCGGAAGACGCGCGGAACGAGTCAACGATGCCGCCGTGCCAGCCGGTGAAGCCCGTGCCGGCGATGACCGCCGCGCTGAGGCCCGCCACCTGGTCCGCGGTGATCTGCGACATCGTCATGCACTGCACGACGAGGTCGGTCGCGGCCATTTCGGCGGCGTCGGCGTAGATCTCAGTCGACTCCTCGACCCGTACGGCATAGCCGCTACGTTCGAGGAAGGGGAGGAACAACTCCGTCGCCTTGACCGGCTGGTGCCCCTCCCAACCGCCCCGAACCACCAGTGCTCTCCGCTGCGCCACCGTCGCTCCCTCCCACGGTCCGTCACCACCGGGCTGGCCGCTCCGGCCCCGACGACGTGCCGCCGACGCCCGTACGTGCCGAGCACCGAAACCGTACCCGTGGTCGCCGACAAAGCCGACCTACGCCGGCTTGCGGGTGCCACTTTGCCCGGTCGGCATACGCCGCACCACGAACGCACCGGTGCTGGACCGGCGAGAGACTCCGGGCAGGTCGGGTCGCAATCGCGAGCGTCGTGGCGGGACCCGCTGATCAACCGCTACGGCGGTTGCCGTACTGGCGAGGGCTCTGGACCGAGCCGCGGCCACCGAGGTGCTGACCCTTTCCATGCGGTTGAGGCGAGGCCACCTTGCCCTTCGCGCGTCGGGCAGCCCGATTCGCGGGAACGGCCGGCTGTTCGGTCTCGGTCTCGGCCGTTGAGGTGTCGGCAGCCACCGCGGGGTCGTCTTGGGCGGGTTCAGGCTCCGGCATCGGGTTCTCCTTGATTTGGTGGGGTCCTGCGGACCATCGACGGCCGGCGGACGTGGACTGATCGACGCCGAGGTGCGCGCCTTGACGGTAGCGCAACGCCAGGCCCAGCTGAGTGCTCCCCCACTCCGACGGGACAGTCGTTACCTGCTGGCTGCCGGCGCAGGCAGCGTCTTCAGCGCTCAGACGATGGTGGGCTCCTCCGGCAGGTGGACGAGGTCGGCGCGAGGTGCGCCTCCACGAGGACTCATTCCAGGTGGCCGACGCCTACGCCGAAAGACCGACGTCAGACGGCGTCGCTCCGGCCCGCACATCCCGAGTACCGGGTTGTGCGGGCCGGAGCGTGGATCAGTGACTCGGTCGGGACGACAATTCAGACTGTGGTGCGTGACCACTGCTGGTTGGTGCCGGAGTTGCACGAGTACTGCTTGAGGACCACTCCGTCCGCGGTCGCGGCTGCCGGCACGTCCACGCACTTGTTGCTGTGTCGTGCCCGGAGCTGGAAGTAGCCGCCGTTGGTGACCATCTGGAACTGCTGGTTGGTGCCGGTGCCGCAGGTGTACTGGACGAGCTCGGCGCCGTCGGCGGTCGACGCGCTCACCACGTCGAGGCACTTTCCGCTGTTACGGCTGATGATGCGCCAGTAGCCGCTGCCGGCGTCCTGGAACTGCCACTGCTGCCACGCACCACCGCCGTACGTGTACTGGCCGACGCGCGCGCCGTTGTCGGTGTTCGGTGACTGGACGTCCATGGCCTTGCCGCTGTGCCGCACGTTGATCCGGTAGTACGTCCCCGTCGACGGCGGAGGCGTCGTCGGGTCGCCGCCGACGGTGTCGCCCCACGCGTACCGGATCCGGTCCGCGCCCGAGGTGTTGCGGACGGTCAGGTTGAGGTCGGTGCCGGTGCCGTTCAGCGCGAACATCGAGTACCAGTCGTAGCCGATGGAGCCGGTCTTGCCACCGAGGGCGGGCCAGTAGGTGCCGCCCATCTGGTTGTCGCGCATCACCTGGGCCATGGCGCGGATGTAGCGCACGAAGTTGTCGGTGCTGCCCGCGTCGGCGTAGTTGCGGCCGTCGTTCATGGGCGCGCCGAACTCGGTCGCGACCGCGCGGGATGCGCAGTTGCCGAGGCGGGCCTGGATGTGGCTGCGGAAGGCGTCGTAGGTCATCGCGCCGTAGAAGAAGGCGTAGTAGTGGAAGGACAGCAGCGTCGAGTTGAATCGGCTGTCGTTGCAGATGTCGCGCAGGTCCTGGCTGAAGCCGGTGCCGCCGATCAGCACCCGGCCGGGCACCGCCGAGTAGTGGTAGCTGAGCCAGTTCGCCGCGACGTTGCGCCACTCCGCCGAGCTGTAGCCGTGCGGCTCGTTCATCGGCTCGAAGTAGACGTTGGTGTTCGTGCCGTACGTGTTGGTCACTGTGGACCACATCGCGTTCCACGCGGCGAGGTTCGTGATCCTGCCGCCGGAGGCGGCGCCGTCCTCCCAGTAGGCGAGGATGACCTTGAAGCCGCGGGCGGTGG
Organism: Micromonospora salmantinae; assembly: GCF_022230905.1. Classification (NCBI taxonomy): domain Bacteria; kingdom Bacillati; phylum Actinomycetota; class Actinomycetes; order Micromonosporales; family Micromonosporaceae; genus Micromonospora; species Micromonospora salmantinae. The sequence continues at coordinate 90,128 of NZ_JAKKFG010000023.1, read as the reverse complement.
CCGCGTCGATGGCGCCTCGATATGCCTCCCACCAGGCCGTCCCCACCGTGTGGGTGTTGATGGGCAGTCGGATGGTGTTGACCCCCATGGTGGACGCCATGTCGTCGTAGAGGGCATTGGCCTTGGCCCGCACGGTCGCGTTGCTGTCGGACATGCTCAGGCCCTGCACGACGAGCGGGCTGGTCTTGAAGTTGTCACCCAGCATGGCCCAGTTCATGCCTCGGAACTGGTTGGTGGCGGCGGTCGCCGGCGACGACGCGACGGCGACGATGCCAACCATCGCCGTCAACGCGGCCACCAGGGCGCAGAGCACCCGTCGATGTAGTGCCACAGTCGGAACTCCTTGAAGAGGGACCAGGTTCAGCTGGTCACGCGGAAGGTGGCGTCGGCACGGCTCTGCGCGTCGGACACCGGGTCGAGCCGGAGCAGGTAGGCGTAGTGCCGGAGGTAGCGGTCCGGGTGGCTGTAGGACTGGAACGACGTCCACGACGAGTTGGCCAGGCCGGCGACCTGCCGGAAGGTGGCATCGGCGGCGAAGGTGGCGGTGCCGTCGTTGGCTTCCAACCGGAAGTCGTATCCGTAGTGGCGCAGGTAGTGGCCCGGGTAGTTGACCGACTGGATGGAGACGGTGCCGGAGCCGACCAGGCCGGGCACCACCCGCCACTGGCCGTCCTGCGCAGGGCTCACGTTCGGGTCGATGCGGACGTCGTAGTCGTAGTGCCGCACGTACCGGTCCTGGAAGTTGTACGACTGGATCCGGTTGACCGCTGTGGCGGGCCAGCGGGCGAGCACCCGGTTCTGTTCGGCAGCGGTCAGGTTGAGGATCGAACCGTGCCGTTTCTTGGTGCCGCCCATCGCGTACGAGCCGGACGCCGGCAGTCGGTAGCTGCCCGGGCTCGACGGGTTGGTGGTCAGGACGGGCAGGTAACCGCGCCCGCTGGCGTACTGGTCCAGGTAGAGCACCCACTCGTTGCGGGCGTTGACCTTCATCCACATCGGCCCTTCGACCTGGGCGCCGGTCAGCCCGATGCCGGACAGGTTCCCGAGGTTCGTCCAGGTGCCGAGGAGCGAGTTGCTGCCCTCGAGGGTGATCTGGCCGTCCCGGGAGGCCCGGACGTAGCGGTAGGCGCCGACTCCGGCCGGCACCTCGACGATCTGCGTGTCGATGATTTCCTGGTTTCCCGGCCGGTTGACGTAGACCTGCGGCGTGGTGACGCTGCGGAAGTTCGCCGTGCGCGCGTAGTAGATGCGGTGCTTGGTCGCGCCGTTGAGCGGGACGTTCGTCGCCCAGTAGAGGACGTAGTCGCCGGTGGCCGGGTTCCAGATCGCCTCCGGTGCCCAGGCGTTGCGTCCGTCCGGAATCGCGCCGGCGACGTTCAGCAGCCACGGCGCCGACCAGTTGACCAGGTCGGTGGACTCCCACACGACGAGGTTGCGGCTGCCGTTGTTGATTGCGGTCGACCAGTCCTGACCGCAGCCGATGCACAGGTCCGTGGCAATGATCCAGTACCGGTCGCCGGCCGGCGAGCGGACCAGGGCGGGATCGCGGACGCCGCGGGTGCCGACCGTGGACCGCAGCACGAGCCCACCGTTGTTGAGGTCGGTCCAGCGTAGGCCGTCGGTGCTGTGGGCGAGGTAGATCTGCTGGTCGGTCGACGACTCACCGGTGAAGTGCGCCATCAGGTAGCCGACGGTCGGGTCGAGCGCGGCCGCCTCCTTGGGTGTCGCCGCCGACCAGGTGGAGAACAGCAGGCTCGCGGCCACCGCAACCGCGCAGAGCCGGGCGAGGACTCTCGACATGTGTCTCTCTCCTTCGCGCAGGGGGCTTACCGGTCAGCTAGAGCGTCGGTGCGACAGGCCGGATGGTGCCGTCGGTGCTGAACTCCATCCGGTCGATGGCGGTCTCGCGATTGGTGCCGTTGCCGGTCGGCACGGCGAAGCGGTGGTAGGCGATGTACCAGGTGTCGCTGCCGGGGGCGCGGACCACAGAGTGGTGACCGGTGCCCTTGATGCCGACGTCGAGGCGCTTCTGCAGCACCACGCCGCGCCTTGTCCACGGCCCGAGGGGTGAGGGGCCGGTGGCGTAGGCGACCCGGTAGTCCTCGCTGCGCGTGTCGTTCTCCGACCACATGAAGTAGTAGAGACCGTTGCGTTTGAACACGAACGGTGCCTCGTTGTAGCCCGACGGGGTGATGACCCGTGCCTGCGCCGCATCGAAGGAGACCATGTCGGCGTTCAACTCCACCGCCCGCGCGACGCCCTGCCCCCAGTACAGGTAGGACTGCCCGTCGTCGTCGGTGAACACCATGGGGTCGATCGTCTGCCCGCCGGAGAACTGGTCGCTGCGGATCAGCGGCCGGCCCAGCGCGTCACGGAACGGTCCGGTGGGGTGGTCAGCCACGGCCACGCCTAGCTGTTTGGCCGTGTTGCCGCTGGCCGCGCCACCGCTGAAGTACAGGTAGTAGCGGCCGTTGGCGCTGGCCACCGCCGGCGCCCAGGCCGAGTTGTCCGCCCAGGACACGTCCGGACCGTGGTCGAGGATCACGCCGTGGTCGGTCCAGTTGACCAGGTCGGTCGAGGAGAACGCCTTGTAGTAGGTGCCGGCCCAGCTCGCGTAGCCGTCAGTGGTCGGGTACAGGTAGTAGCGGCCGTTGAACGCGGTGAGGTGCGGGTCGGCGAAGAGACCCGGAATCACCGGCCCCTTGGTGGTCCTGGGCGCCCAGGGCGCGACGAGGCGGAAGGCGCTGTCCGCCCGGAACGCGGCCGTGTCCTGGTAGGCGTCGAGCCAGAGTGCGAAGTCGCGGTGCCGGATCCGCCGGCTCGGGTAGTTGTACGAGACGAGCGCCACCGATCCGCTGACCGAGCCCTCCACGGCGCAGAAGGTGGCGTCGGCCCGGAACGCCGCGTCGCCGGTGTTCGCATCGACCCGGAGCCGGTAGTCGCGGTGCCGCAGGAACATGCCCGTCCTGGTCTGGAACGAGTAGCAGGTCGGCGACGCCAGACCGTTGACCACGGTGAAGGTGGCATCGAGCTTGGTCTGGTTGGCGCTGCTGGAGGTGACCGGGTCGAGCTGACCGAGATAGTCGATGTGCCGCACGTACCGTCCGGACTGGTTGATCGCCTCCAGCGAGACCGCGCCGGTCGGCAGGCTGGCGGCTTGCGCCGGCCCGTCGGCCACCACCACGACAGCCGCGGCGGCCACGGCGGAGAGCACGAGGAGGGCACGTGGACGCTTGGTCGATGCTCCCGACAGAATCACCGTCCCGACCCCTCTCGCAAGATCATCTATGTTAGCGTTAACAAGAGCAGGCGGTATCCGGGCTCAGGCTTGAGCGGCCCTGGCGACGGGGTGGAGTGTTCGCATGCGGTGCCTCTGGCGCGTCACACGACCACAGACGCAATGTGTTCGGCTCGTTAAGTTCGCGTTGCGGACAAGTGTTAGCGATCGCATCTACGAGTGTCAAGGGATCGACCGCGGCCACTCCCCCGGGACCCCGGTCACGCCACCCGTCATCCACAGTCCCGGTCAGACCGTGCCGCCACCCTCCTGAAGCCATCGATGGACGACGGCGAAGTCCGCTTCGGTCAGGCCCGTGTACGAGTCAACGCGGTGCAGCAGCGCCCGCGCCGGGTGGTGAGCCCTCACCCATCGGCGGTCGGCTGGCCAACCGGTCGGGCCTTGAAAGTGATCAGCGGTCCGTCCACATCGAGGACGATGACCGGACGTCCGGCGAAGCCGGGAGTCACGCCGGAACCGTCCCCTGCCGACCGTGATCCTCAAGCACCTCACGCACCTGCATGAGCGCGAAGCCCAGCAGGTTGAGGCCTCGCCAACAGGCGGGGTCGACAGCAGCCGGATCGTCGCGGTTCAGGCCGATGCCCCAGATCCGGTCGACCGGGCTGGCCTCCACCAGGACTCGCTGCCCGGTGGCCAGCAGAAACGCCCGGAGCGCGGGGTGTTGATCGAATTTCGCGAGGTTGCCGGCCACCACGATCGCGATGCGGTGTTCACTCCAGGTCTGCTGATCGAAACCCGCGACGCGTCCGCCCAGCACCTTCGCGGCGTGGGGATGCGGCGCGGCGAGGATCTGTTCCGCCATCGCGCGGTCGCCGAACAGGATGGCCTTGCGCCACATCATGTAGTGCTCCGCAGTGGCGAACCGCATGTCGCCGGCGGTGAACGGCGCCGGCCACCACTGACTCAGGCAACCTGCGCCGACACCACCGTCACGTTCGGGCTGGTGCCCCCAGAAGAACAGGAATTTGACCTGACGACCCTGCGCCTGCGCAGCGGCCAGATTCGCGACGCTCCGAACCGATGCCAGCATGATGGGTAAGTGTGCGGCACCAGCGCTCCGCGTACCCCGCAATTTTCGACCGCGACGACTGCTCGCGGCCGCCGCGACGCCAGGCATGCCCACAGCGCTGTGACATATTGCCCACGTCCGGCGGCCATCGAACCCGACGGCCGATACCTACAGTCGGACCATGACCATCGACGACGGCGTGCGGGTCTGGCTCCGCCGGCAGGGAGCTGAACAGATCGCCCATCCCGGAGGCAACCTGTACGTCCACCTGTGTCGAGTCAGCGAACGACTCGCCGTGCTCGGCTGCGCCCGTGACGGGCAAGCAGCGGGCCTCACCCACGCCGCCTACGGGACCGACGGGTTCGACGTCACCCTGGTTGATCGGGCCGATCGTGCGGTGCTGCGGGATCTCGTTGGCGCCGACGCCGAGGAGCTCGTCTATCTGTACGGTGCCTGCGACCGTGGACGCAGCTGGCAGGAGCTGGCGAGGACCGGCGAGGTGTTCGACCGCTTCGCACGTCAGGTGCGGACGCCCGATGAGACTCAACTTCGGTCGCTCGTGGACCTGAGCATCGTCAACGAGCTGGACGTCATCGAGCACGATCCTGCGGTGGCGGACCGGCACGGGGCCTACTTCCGGGAGCTGTTCGCGTCGTGGGCCCCGATCGCCTCGGAGCAGGTCATCAGCGATGCGCAGCGGGTCCTGCGGCAGTGACACCCGAATCGTCGCGTCCGACAGCACGGACCTCCGGCCGCGTACGGGTGCGAGCCGTCTAACCCGGCAGCTTCGATCCCTTTGCTTCGGTGAATGTGGTCAGCCGGGCACGCGCTCTCATCGACGTGCGCACGCTACGGGCGTGGCGGGCCCGAGTAGGGCGGCAACCATCGTTTCGGGCTCGATGGTGGTTGGTCGATCGCTGACCTGCCCGTCGCCGAGTTCGATGACCCGCCACACGCCGTCGGCGCGTAGGGCGAGGTCCACGGTGACGAAGGGCAGACCGAGCCCGGCGATCATCGGCGCGAGCGACTCCAGGTCGACCTCGACCGAAGGGCGGTCGTTCGGGCTGTCCGGATGAGGGCCGATCAGGACGCAGTCTCCGTTGACCCACCAGGTGCGTACCTCGGCGGAGGTGAACCGCTCGAAGCGGCGCAGCACGAGCCCGCCCACGAAGTCGTCCTCACGCAATTCCAAAAAGCGGCTCGCCACTCTCCAGACGGCCACCGCGTCGTCGAGCTCGGGGATGAAGGCCGCGTCGTCCCAGTAGTGCTTCATCGACTTGGTGTAGTCACGTAGTACCGCGGGTCCCGCCCCGAGCGCGACGCGCGCCTGGTCAAGATCCGCCTGATCCGAGCCCCGGGTCCACACCGATGCGGGAGTGACCGCCGCCAGCGCCGCGTACCAGCCGGGCAGCTCATGTGCCCGCCGATACTGCTCAGCAGTGGTTCTCAACACCACACCGCGCTCGGCGAGAGCCTCGGCGAACGCCGCGTACCGCTCGCTGCGCAGCATCCAACCGCGGTAGACCGCCGCACCGGTCCCCGAGACTGAGGCCATCGCCGGACGTACGTCACCGCCCCGCGCCAACGCGTCGTGGTCGACCATCGCCACCTCGAATCCCGCAGCACGGGCCGCTTCAGCCTCGGCCACGAAGTGCTCGTCCGGGCGGCGTGGACGCAGCGGGTTCGCGGGAACGATCAGGATCACCCCCGTATCCTGCCCCCGGAAACTGGTTGCCTGTCGCGGGGGTCGCGCCGACGATCACTCGATGCCCAGTGACCAGGAGACCCCCGACTTCTCGATCAAGCCCACCCTCACCGGTGAGCGAGTGATCCTGCGGCCCTTCGTCGACGACGACCTGGACACCTTCCGGGCGGCGGTGGCCGACCCCGAGGTGGCCAGGCTGACCGGCAGCCCGGCCGACGACGCTCCCGACGAGGAGCGGATGCGTTCCTGGTACGGCAGCCGCAACGCGCAGACCGACAGACTCGACCTGGCGGTCGTGGACCGCGCCACCGGGGCCTGCGTCGGCGAGGTCGTTCTCAACGACTGGGACCCCGCCAACCGGAACTGCAACTTCCGCACCCTGCTCACCGCCGCCGGCCGCGACCGCGGCTTGGGCACAGAGGCGGTACGCCTGATCGTCGGCCACGGTTTCGAGAGGCTCGGCCTGCACCGCATCTCCCTGGAGGTGTTCGCCTTCAACCCCCGGGCGCGGCGGGTGTACGAGAAGGTCGGCTTCGTTGCCGAGGGTGCGCTGCGGCAGGTCCTGCGCGACGGCGACGACTGGGTTGACGCCACTGTGATGTCGATCCTCGCGCCCGAGTGGGCGGAGCACCGGGGACATCCCGAGCGCCGATGATGGGCGTCAGCCCGCACACCCTCGATGCGAACCCGCCGCCACTCCACTATCTTGCGATGTCGCGGAACGGCCGCCCGTCCTCGATGGCGGCCGGCCGGCGGTTTCGATGCCGGCCACCGCATGGGCGTTGACGTGGGTCACGTTGCGGCCACTGGCCTTGTCCCGGTACTTGACCCAGTTGTTGTACCGCGCTGGCGGCACCTCGCCCAGACCGTTGGTGTCACAGACGAAAATCGAGCCCTTGTCGAGTACGTCGAACATGCTCTTCTTGGCGATCAACGCCTCGCCGGCCTGGTTGGTGCCGCCCGGCGCGTACAGCCACCAGCCGTTGTCGGCGGCCCAGTTCGCCAGGAAAGCCTTGCGGGCGCCGACCTCGTTGAGTCCGACGAGGTCGGCCTTGGACGCGATCAGGTTCAGGTCGTGCACGAAGTCGGCCTGGCTCAGCCCGTAGTAGATGTTCAGCGTGGCCGCCTTGAAGCCCACGCTCGCGGCAGCAGCCGGCGCCGCCGGCAGCAGGGCCGCCACCAGCGCGACCGCGCCCGCGAGAGCGCCCAGGGCGCGGGCCGACCAGTCCGTTGTCGTGCGCATCGAACTCCCTCCGCATGGGCCGCCGGCGCTGGCCGACCAACGGACACTATCGATTCGAGCCGACGCGACGCCGAACATCCGGTGACGAAGCATCGACAGACCTGGGTCGACCAGTGCGGGGGGCACCCAGCTCTCCCCCCGGCAGCGGTGGAGCTACGCGAACGTGAGGCCGTCGGACCGGGCGCGTTTGAGTTCGGAGAAGGCCGGGCAGCCGGCCAGCAGGCGAGCGCCGTCGAAGACGCGGACGGCCTCCTCGCCACGAGGGATCGAGGTCAGCACGGGGCCGAAGAAGGACACGTCGTCGACGACGACAGTCGGGGTGCCGAGGTCCTCGCCCACCAGTTGCTGTGCGTGGGCGGTGCTCGCCCGCATCTGCGGGTCGAGGTCGCTGCGGTGGGCGGCGTCGGCCAGGTCGGCGGGGAGGCCGGCCTCGGCCAGGGCCAGCGGGACGACGGTGTCGAAGTCCTTGTCGCCGGCGTCGTGGATCCGGCGGCCGAGCGCCGGGTACAGCCGTGCGAGGGCGGCGGGGCCGTGATGCGCGGCTGCCGCCACACACACCCTGGCCGGCCCCCACGCCCGATCGTTGAATTCGCGGTACCAGGGTTCCAGGTCACGGTGCTCGTTGATCACCGCGAGGCTCATCACCTCGAACCGCAGAGTGAGCGGCCGCATCTTCGCGACCTCCATCACGGGAGGTGATCCAGGCGAACGGACAGGACGGATCCACGTACGCCGTGACCACCGGAGTTGACGTTCGAGGCGAGTTGTCTTCCACGGAAGGCAACTTATCTTCCCTGGAAGGTAAGATGCAACGGTGAATGACGACCGGATCGCCGACATCGTTGGGCAGTGGGGTCGCGAGCGACCGGACCTCGACCCCACCCCGTTGCTGATCATCGGTCGCATCCAACAGTTGGCTGCCGTACTCGATGAGGCCCTGCGGCCGCCGTTCGCCGCGGCGGACCTCGGCAACGGCGACTTCGACGTGCTCGCGGCGCTGCGCCGCGAGGGCGAGCCCTACACGCTCACGGCAGGCCAGCTGAGCCAACGGATGCTCGTGACCACCGGAGCCGTGACCAAGCGGGTGGACCGGCTGATCGCCCGCGGCCTCGTGTCGCGCTCGGTCTCCGCAGCCGACGCGCGCGGCAGAGTGGTCGGGCTGACGCCGACCGGCGTGGCGTTGACCGACCGGCTCATCGAGGAACATCTGGCCAACGAGGCGGCAATCCTCCGCGGCCTGACCGACAACGACCGCCGAACCCTCGAGCGCCTACTGACGGCGATGAGTCGGACCCTGACCTCCGGGGACTTCGGACCTGGGGGTGGGGGTCAGGACGGGTGACACCCTCGATCGTGATCGGCCATTCCTCGGATTACCATTCGGTCATGGACACCACCGCCGGCGTACGCATCAGACGCGGTGGCCCGGCCGACGCGCCCGCCGTACTGACCATGCTCGATTCCGCGGTGGCGTGGATGAACGACCGCGGCAACACCGAGCAGTGGGGCACGACGCCGTTCTCGGAGAAACCCGAAAGGGCCGCACAGGTCGATCGGTACCTGACCGAGAACCTCCCGTTCATCGCGGAGGTGGACGGGACGCCGGCCGCAGCCCTCGTGTTGGATTCCGGGCCCGACCCGCGGGCACCGATCGCGCCTGCGGAAGAACCCGAGCGATTCGTCCGCCTCCTGGTCTCCGATCGACGATTCGCCGGGCGGAAGCTCGGGTCGGCCCTGTTGGCACACGCGGTGGAGGAAACCCGGCGAGCCGGCGTGCGGTTGCTACGGGTCGACTGCTGGGCGGGCGGTGGCGGCGAGTTGGTGGCGTACTACGAGCGCAACGGGTTCACTCCCACCGAGACGTTCCTGGCCGGATCCTGGCCGGGGCAGGTGCTGGCCCAGCGGGTCGATTGAGCCGTGCGCCCCCTCCCACCGAGGACGGGGCAGGGGCCATCGGGCCGATATTCGGGCGTCTCGCCGGGGTGCGTCCACTAGCGTCCCGCCTCATGGAGAACACCACAGTACGCACTGAACGCCTCGAGCTTCGCCCGGTGCGGGACGAGGACGTCGACCGGATGCTGGAGTACCGCAATCTGCCGCAGGTCACGCGCTGGCTACTCCGCACGCAGGTCGACCCCGCGTCCTTCCGCGCGGCGTGGCGACGCGCGGCCGCAGACCCCGACGACCACAGCATGGCGGCCACGCTCGACGGCGTGGTGATCGGAACCGTCTCGCTCGACGTCGTCGACGGCATGGGTCAACCCGGCATGCCACCACGGACCGAGGCCCAGCTCGGCTACATCTTCGATCCCGCCTTCGGCGGACGTGGGTACGCGACCGAGGCGGTGACCGCTGTGGTGGCGCACGCATTCGACCGGCTCGGCGTTCGGAGAATCACCGCCGGCTGCTTCGCGGACAACCTCGCCTCGGTGCGAATCCTCGAGAAGGTCGGCATGCGTCGGGAGCAGCACGGCGTCGGCGATTCCTGGCACGCCGAACTGGGCTGGGTGGACGGCTACACCTACGCCCTCCTCGCCGAGGCATGGCATCGAGAGGCAGCACCGTCGGAGCAGCCGGCCGTGTCCATACCGGTGCCGCGAGCGCGGTGAACCTACGGCGTTCACGGCCGGCAGCGGCGAGGCTAGCCGCTGGTGGACTCCAGCTGATCGAAGGCCGCGCTCCACCAGGACTTCGGGTCGGCGAACGCTGACGAGTCGACGCCCGTCAGTTCCTCGCGGATCGCGGCGGCGCGGGCGGCGCGGGCCCGACCGCCCGGATCCGTGGCGATGAGCCCTCCGAGCCGGTAGAGGAACTCGACGAACGCGGCGAAGGTCGCGTTGACCGTCTCGAAGTTGGGGGTTTCCAGATCCAGCAACACGACGGCACCGGTCAGCGCGTCGAGGCAGAAGAGCAGCTGCGGGTCCTCGGGTGAACTGCCGAGGACGATGTGGATGCGCGGGCTGGCCTCCCCGATCTCGATCTTCAGCTTGGAGAACAACTCCATGCCGGGAACGTCGACGTCGACAGTGAACAGGATCGGCACGTCGACCGGTATGGCCCCGAACGGCGGGAAGACCTCTGGCGTCAGCGGACCGAGCACGTCGTCGAACCGGTCGAGCGGAAAGTAGATCATCCCACCGGCGCCCCAGAGCGCCGTGAGCTCCTCATGCGTCGCGGTCAATCGTCCGCCTCCTCGTCATCGTCACCGGGCGTCGTCAGACCGTGCTCGTCGAGGAAGCCCCACCACTCGTCGTCGTCGAAGGCGACCTCCCCGTACCCGGCGCCGAAGACGTAGTAGGCGAGGAACGAGTCGAGGTCCGGCGCGACGTCGAGGAACATCTCACGCATGAACCACTCGTCGGTGGTCTCCGCCGGGAAGTACCAGACCGCGCCGGTGTCGCGTCGGATCAGCAGCGGCTCGTCGTTCAGTGTGCCGATGACCAGCCATTCGGCGGGTTCGTCGGCGACACCGGTGAACTCGGGCATCTGCTCGATGTAGTACTGGACGTCGTCGAGGTCCGCGAGCGCGGGCAGGTCGAACGCGCCGGCCAGGATGCCGTTGGCGGTCGCCAGCAGCTCCCGGACCGGCTGCGGCAGCTCGGCGGGAATCTGGTCGGCCGGGGCACCCTCGTTGATCTGGGCCCACGCCAGCGTCGTCGGCTGGCCCGCCTCCAGGTCGGTACGCAGCTCCGCGATGAGCTCCCGCAACTCGAGATTCAATCCACTACCTCTATTCGGATCGGTGTGCCGTCAGGCAGGTTCATGATCTGACGCCAGATTTGCCCGCCGACATCCCAGTTTGTTCTACCGTCCAGGAGCTTCAGATTACTAACGTCGTCGGCGCCGCCGAGTTGCAGCTCCCACACATGGTCGGGCTGCTGCTTGCGGAGCCGGGCGGCGAGGGCGTTCGCCATCTTCTTGTCGTGGGGCCAGTACTTGTCGAAGATCTTCTGCCGGATGCGCTTCTTGTAGTCGGCCGTGATCGTCTTGTCCCGGCCGACCGGGTTCGCCTGCTTGAACAACTTGCCCTCGTCGCTGAGCTTCTTCAGCGCGTTCATCTTGCGGTCGAACTGGCCGCGCGCGTGGAACGGCCTGCGCTGCACCTTGATCGTGACCTCGGGCAGGTCGTTGTTGCGCACCACCGGCTTGGCGGCGGCCTTCTTCACCGCCGCGCGGACGCCCTTGCCAACCTTCGGCTTGCCCGCGCCGCCGCGCTTCTTCGAGCTTTTCGGCGCCCTGCTAGGCATCGAGGAGCTCCTGGATCACCTGGTCGATCAGCAGACCGACGATCTCTCGCGTGATCATCTGGAAGATCGGGACCTCGGCCAGCGACGCGCCGAACGTGACGACGGCGGTGGCGATCGCCTGAGCCACCGCGAAGGCGAGGATCGCCAGCTGCACGATCACTTGGATCTTCAGTGCGAGCACGATCGCGGCGGCGATGATCAGCCCGGTGCCGATCAGCATCGCGGCCTCGGCGTAGTCCGGCAGTGTTCCGGGACCGGTCTCCGGGTTGGACCACCACTTCTGGAACGCCTGCATCGACTCGCCCCGGTGCTGCGACCAGATCGCCGCAGCAGCCGAACCGGCCTCCCCTGAGGCGTCGGCGACCGTGCCGGAGAAGTCCAGCCAGGCCTGGCCCATCTCGAAAAGCTTCTCCTCGTCGGCCTCGGGCCAGCTGTAGCCGATCCAGCCGAGTGCCGTGATCAGTTCACCCGGCAGTTGGAGTCCCACACTGTCACCCCAGCATTCCCTGGATGTCCCGCAGCGCGCCCGCGGCGGCGTCCTCGACCAGCTCGAAGTTGTCGGCCATCTTGGTCAGGTCGCTGCCGGCCGAGCCGATCTCCTCGGCGGCAACGCCGATGCAGTCCAGAACCCAGGTGGACGCCTCCGTGTACGCGATGCCGATCAGCGAGCCGATGTCGTCGGCGCCCCACGGCTCGCCGTACCCCTGCATCTGTGCCTCGAAGCTCTCCAACTGCCCGATGAAGCGTTCGGCGGCGCCGATGACCTCATCGCCGCCGGAACGCAGCAGCGCGGGCTCGACCTCGAAGCCGTTCATCGGGAACCTCCTCGGGCCATCCGCTCCTGCGCGTCAGTGAGCGCCTGCAGGAACGCACCGAGCCGCGGCACGGCCGTGTCACGAACCTGCTCCAGCTGCTCGGTGAGCTGCGAGAGGTCGCCGGAGGCCACCGCCGGGCCACCGCCGCGCATCGAGTCGATCGCCGCGTTCACGGCCGCGATCACGTTGTCGCAGACCTCGGCCGCGCCGAGCCGCATCATCCGTGCATCCAGCGTCAGCGACTCCAACCGGCCGTCAGCGCCAAACTCGGCGCGGACCTGCCCCTCGGCGGACTCACCGACCCGACGTAGGCGCGCGGCCTCCTCGTCCTCCGGCGCGGTGCCGGCGGCGCGCAGCGCGCCAACCGTCGCGTCCAGCATGCGAGCGAACTCCCCGCTCGCCGGCTCATTCACCGACATGCGCCCTCCATCGATCGCCTCCGAGACAGTGGAAAGCGTAGTCAGATCCGGCAAATCGCGTGGTCCCGGGAGGTGCACGTCCCATCGAGGGTTGTCGAATGGCACGAGCCGTCGACGGACCTGGAGAGGCGACGGGTACGCCCTGCGCGCGCTGTGGGAGACGCTGGCCGGCGGCGCCACCGTTCGTTGCCTCAGGCGGTCGCCAGGCGGACCATGAACTGGCAGCCGTCGGGGGTGTTGCGCACCTCGACCCGACCGCCGTGCGCCTCCACCAGGCCATGCACGATGGCCAGGCCGAGCCCTCCGGACGCCCCGCCGTCGCCGGGACCGGGCGTGCGGGCCGGTTCACCACGGAAGGCGATGTCGAACAGCCGGGGAAGGTCGGCCGGGGGGATGCCGCCACAGGTGTCGGCTACCGACAGCCAGGCATGGTCGTCCTCCCGGCCGGCTTCGATGCGTACGGTGCCGTCCTCAGGGGTGTAGCGGACCGCGTTGAGCAGCAGGTTGGCCACGACCCGGGCCAGCTCCGGTTCGCTCGCGGCGACCGTCGGCCACCCCGACTCGCTGGCGATCAACTTGATCCGGCGAGCGTCGGCCAACGGGATGGTGCTGGCCAGCGCGTCCGAGACCACCTCTCCGAGCGGCACCGCCGTCAGCGACAACCGCAACGCTCCCGCGTTGATCCGGGACAGCTCGAACAGGTCGTCGACGAGTCGGGTCATCCGGTCGGTCTCCAGTCGGATGCGTCGGTGGTACTCGTCGACAGTGTCCGGATCACGAACCACCCGGTCCTCCAGCGCCTCGGCCATGGCTCTCAGCCCGGCGAGCGGGGTCCGCAGGTCGTGGGAGACCCAGGCGACCAGGTCGCGCCGGCCCTTCTCCAGTTGCCGTTCCCGCTCCCGGGCCTGGTCGCGCCACACCGCGGCGCGGGCCAGTCGCCGACCGAAGTGCCCGCCGACGGCGAGGCTGACCACCGCTGCCGCCGCGACGGTGATCAGGACCACCTCAAGGTCGTGCGCGGAGAGGAACATCGCCTCCGCGACCGCCATCACCCCGACGGCGACGGCGACCACGGTGGTGGTGAGCAGCACGTTGAGGTGCACGGTGATCGAGCTGCGTCGAAGCGCGCGCAGCAGCACCGCGCCGGCGAGCCCGATGCCGAGCGCCGCGCCGAGGGCGAGCGCGAAGATCAGGAGTACGTCACGCATGGGCCGGCTCGTAGCGGTAGCCGACGCCCCAGACGGTCACGATCCGCTGCGGATCGGCCGGGTTTGCCTCGATCTTCTCCCGCAGCCGGCGTACGTGCACTGTCACTGTCGAGTGGTCCCCGAAGTTCCAGCCCCAGACCTGTTCAAGGAGTTCGGCCCGGCCGAACACCCGGGACGGATGCCGCATGAGGTGGACGAGCAGGTCGAATTCGCGCAGTGTCAGGGCCAGATCCGCACCGGCGAGGCGGGCGGTTCGGGAGGCCGTGTGCACCACCAGGTTGCCGTCGGTGAGTGCCTCCGGCCGCTCGGGTGGCGTCGCACCGCCGGCGCGACGGAGCACCGAACGGACCCGCAGCACCAGTTCCCGGGGTGAGAAGGGCTTGGTCAGGTAGTCGTCCGCGCCGAGTTGCAGCCCGAGGATCCGGTCGGCCTCGTCACCGCGGGCGGTGAGCATGACGATCGGTACGCCGTCCGGGCGTACCCGCAGTGCCCGGCACACCTCCAGCCCGTTGATCAGTGGCAGCATCAGGTCGAGCACGACCAGGTGTGGTGCCTGCCGCTCCACGGCCGCCAGTGCCGCCGCACCGTCCGCCGCGAGGCTGACCTGGAAGCCGTCGTTCTCGAGGTAACGACGGATGACGTCGCTCACTGTCTGATCGTCGTCGACCACCAGCACCCGCTGTGTCACGGACCTTCCCCGTTCTGCCCCGTCAACGTCTCCCCCAGATGTCCATCGGCCCAGCGTAGCCACGTACCAGACTCCGCCCGCACCGGCAAACCTTGCGAGGTTCTTACGGCTGCGCGCGAAAACCCGAGCGGGCGTACGCGAGGTCATACGGTGACCGGAATGCGGATCCTTGTCACCGGTGCGGCCGGGTTCATCGGCTCACACGTCGCCGACCTGCTCACCGACGACGGGCACGAGGTGGTGGCAGTGGACGCGCTCCTGCCCGAGGCGCACGCTGCGACGGCGCCGCCGTGGACCGAGCGGCACGACGTGGTGGTCGGTGACGTACGCGACGGCGAGCTGCTGACCCGGCTACTGGCCGGGGTCGACGCGGTCTGCCATCAGGCGGCCATGGTCGGCCATGGCATCGACCCGGCCGACGCCCCCCGGTACGCCGCGCACAACGACCTCGGCACCGCCACCCTCCTCGCGGCGATGCACGCCACCGGCGTACGCCGGTTGGTGCTGGCCAGCTCGATGGTGGTCTACGGCGAGGGCCGCTACCACTGCCCCACCCACGGGATCGTCCGGCCGGCCAACCGCCGGGTCGTCGACCTGGCCGAGGGCCAGTACGAGCCGACCTGCCCTCGCTGCGACCAGGAGCTCTCCCCCGGTCTCGTGCCCGAGGACGCGCCGCTGGAGCCGCACAGCACGTACGCCGCCACCAAGCTGGCTCAGGAACACCTCGCCGGTGCCTGGGCCCGGCAGACCGGCGGATCGGTCTGGGCCCTGCGCTACCACAACGTCTACGGTCCGCGAATGCCCCGTGACACTCCGTATTCGGGGGTCGCGTCGATCTTCCGGTCGGCCCTGGCCGCCGGACGACCGCCCCGGGTGCTCGAGGACGGCCGGCAACGGCGCGACTTCGTGCACGTGACCGACGTGGCCACTGCCAACCTGCTGGCCCTCACGACACCGGCACCGGATCCCCTGACCCCGATCAACGTCTGCTCGGGCGAACCACACACCGTCGGCGAGTTGGCCCACGAGCTGGCGGCGGCGATGGGCGGGCCACCGCCGGTCACGGTCGGGGGCGGACGGGCGGCGGACGTACGGCACGTCGTGGCGGATCCGGCGCGCGCCGCCCGGGTGCTCGGTTTCACCGCCCGAGTCGGCTTCGCCGCTGGCATCGCCGACTTCACCACGGCGGTGATGCGGGACCCGGCATCGGTCACGACACCGTCCACAGTAGGTGGTTGACGGCGAGAGCCGTGGCGGCCTGGGCGGCCAACCACCACCGTCGGTGAGAGTGGGGCAGGTGCGCGGTGGCGACCAGCAGCCAGACGGCGAACGGTAGCCAGATCCGCTCGACCTCGGCCTTGCTGAGCCCGGACAGGTCCGCCGCGAGCACCGCCGCCGTCGCCGCGATGGGCAGCCACACAGTGGGCCCGGCGCTGGCGATCCGCTGCCGGAGGGCCGTCGCGAGCGGCGGGTGCGGTGCTCGGATCGACACGGCGGCCACCGCCCGCCGCAGCGCCGGCCCGACCACCGGGCCGGCCGAGAGCAGCAGGGCGGCGAGATTCGCCCAGACCCAGTAACCGTACGGACGTTCCGCCGCCCAGCCCTGGTAGTAACGACGTGCCACCAGGTGGTAGCCGTCCAGCCACCAGAAGCCGGCGAGGGTGAACACGGCGACGACGCCCGCGACCGCCGTCGCCGCGACCAGGAGCACGCCGAGGCGGTCCCGCGCCCGGAGCAACACCACTGTCAACGCGAGCAACCCGACCAGGACGAACCCGTACGACAGGTAGAGCGCGAAGCCGAGTAGCAAGCCGCCCAGTACAGCCCCTGGTCGGCCACCCACCGCCAGCAACGCCAGCCCGGCCGCGACCACCGCTGCGAAGATCCCGTCCGCGGACGCGCCCACCCAGACCGCCCCCGGGAGGAGCACCAGGAACGGCCACACCGCTCTGGCCGCGTCCTCGGCGCCGAGTGCCCGCAACGTCACCGGAACCGACACCGACACCGTGGCGCCGAGCAGCACGCAGGCGAGCCCGGCGGCGGTCCCGCCGCCCAGGCCGATCCGCTCCAGCCAGACGAAGAACAGCAACGCTCCCGGTGGGTGAGCGGCAGCGTGGGTGGACCACGAGTCGGGCTGGAAGTCGAGAATCCGGTCGGCGAAGCCGGACAGCATGATGCCGACGTCAGTCACCCGGGGCACCTCGTGCAGGTACTCGGCCTGCACTGTGAGCCGCTCGGTCAACCCCGCGGACCAGCCGTCCACCAGGGCCAGTGACAGCGTCCAGAGCAGCGAGGCGAGGTAGCCGACCGCCAGCAGTCGCGGCCACGGCGTGTCGGTTGCCCAGCGCACGCCCCGCCAGACGAACAGCGCGGCGACGAGAAGCGCGGCGGGGGTGCCGGGCCCCAGGTGGGGCTGCCAACTCGCGTAGAGCGGCGCCGCGTCGGCGTGCAGCCGTACGCCCTGGTGGTTGAGCAGGGCGCCGACGGCGACGGCGACGGCGAGCAGAGCCACCTCGGCGCCGAGGACGATCAGGTCGGCGGACCGGGTTCGTCCCGGCCGGGTCATCATGGTCATGGTGACGGCCGACGATACGACCTCCCACCAGGCATTCGGCGGCCAGACGGTGAGACGTCAGCGAGTCGTAAGATCCGTTGCCGTGTAAGCGATTCGTAAGGAGAAACCGCGGTCCGGGCGGCCGGTGGCGGGCCTAGCGTCGCCGGTATGCACACAACGATCGACGTGGTGCTGCCGTGTCTGGACGAGGCGGCCGCACTGCCTGCCGTACTGAGCGGGCTACCGCCCGGCTACCGCGCCATCGTGGTCGACAACGGCTCCACCGACGGTTCGCCGGGCGTCGCGGCCGAGCACGGAGCCCGGGTCGTCCACGAGCCGCGACGCGGGTACGGCGCTGCCGTGCACGCCGGCCTGCTGGCGGCGGAGGCGGATCTGGTCTGCGTGCTCGACGCGGACGGCTCGTTCGACCCGGCCGAGTTGCCCAGGCTCTCCTCGGCGGTGCTCGACGGGCGAGCCGATCTCGCCGTGGGGCGGCGTCGGCCGGTCTCGGCGGATGCCTGGCCGTGGCATGCCCGCGCCGGGAACGCGCTGGTCGCGGCCCTGCTGCGGCGTCGTGGCGTGCCGGTGTACGACATCAGCCCGATCCGGGTGGCCCGCAGGGCGGCGCTGCTGGGCCTCGGGGTCGACGACCGGGCGTTCGGCTACCCCCTGGAGTTGCTGCTGCGCGCCGCCGGAGCGGGCTGGCGGATCCTCGAACTGGACGTCGCGTACGCGCCCCGGGCCGCCGGCACCCGCTCGAAGGTCTCCGGGTCGGTCCGGGGCACGCTGCGGGCGACCCGGGACTTCGCCGGAGTGCTGCGCGCCGACGCCGGTGGTGGCCGGTGAACGTCCTGCTCCTGGTCGCGAAGGCGCCGGTCCCCGGGCAGGCGAAGACGCGCCTCTGCCCGCCAGCCGATCCCACCCAGGCGGCCCGGATCGCGGCGGCGTCGCTGCTGGACACTCTCGCGGCGGTGCGCGCCACCGCCTCGACCATTCCCGTGCTGGCCCACACCGGTCGGTTCGCCGATGCCGAGTTCGGCGCGGAGTTGACCGCAGCGTTGGCGGGCTGGCACCTGCTTCCGCAGCGCGGCGGCACGTTCGCCGACCGCCTCGCGAACGCCCACGCCGACACCGCTGCGGCATTTCCCGGCCGACCGGTGCTGCAGATCGGCATGGACACCCCGCAGATCGGGCCGGCAGTGCTCACCACCGCGCTGGAGCGGCTCGCCGAACACGAGGCGGTGTTCGGGCCGGCGTTGGACGGTGGCTGGTGGGCACTCGGGTTACGCGATCCGAGGTACGCGAGCGCGTTACGCGACGTACCCATGTCGACCGACGACACCGGGCGCCGCACCCTCGCCGCGCTGCGCGGGCACGGCGTACAACCGGCGATCCTGCCAGTGCTGCGCGATGTCGACGACTGGTCGACGGCGCTGGCGGTCGCGGCCGGCCTACCCGGCACCCGGTTCGCGGACGCCGTCGCGTCGGTGGGCGGCCATCTGCTGAGCGGACACCCCCGGTGAATCCGACGATCAGTCTCGACGGTTTCGACGTGGTGCTGGGCAGACTCGGCGGTTGGTCCGCCGACCAGGACGCCCATGGCACGCCGGTCGGCCCGAGGCCGGCGACCCAACCCGAGCATTGGCTGGTGCACACCGACGGGCGACGTGACCTGTTGCCGGTACGGCGCTGGCACGGCCCGCCCGAACCGGCAATCGAGTCCGTCGCCGCACGCTGCACCGGGCCCACGATCGATCTCGGCTGCGGCCCCGGCCGGCTGACCAGGGCACTCGCCCAGCGCGGCCTCGTCGCACTGGGTGTGGACATCTCCGCCGAGGCGGTACGTCTGACCCAGGGCCGAGGTGTGGTGGCCCTGCGACGCGACGTCTTCGAACCGCTTCCCGGCGAGGGGAGGTGGGCGCACGCCCTGCTCATCGACGGCAACATCGGCATCGGCGGCGACCCGGTCCGCCTGCTGCGCCGGTGCGGCACCCTGGTCGCGGCCGACGGAACGCTGGTGGTCGAGGTGGAACCCCCGGGGGCCGGGCTGTGGCAGGGGCAGGCGTACGTCCTGTCCGGATCGTCCGGCGATCGGGAACTGCGCGGGCCGGCGTTTCGCTGGGCGCGGGTCGGGGCGGAGGCGGTGGCCCGTGCCGCCGCCGCTGCCGGCCTGCGCGTCGTCGACCGTTTCCGGTTCGGTCCACGCTGGTTCGTCGAGTTGGCACACTCATGATCCGCCGGCCACGCGTCCCCGCCCCCGAGGACTTCACCGGGCCCTCGCACTCACCGCTGGTCACCGCCCGGCTCGGCCTCTGGCTCGGGGTGGCGTTCGGGCTGTGTTTCGGCACCGGGTTGCTCAGCCACTACATCCAGCACCCACCGGGCTGGTTCACCTGGCCGACCCGACCGGTCAACCTGTACCGGGTCACCCAGGGCGTTCACGTGCTCTCCGGTGTCGCGGCGATCCCGTTGCTGCTGGCCAAACTGTGGAGCGTCTACCCCCGGCTGTTCGTCCGTCCGCCCCTCCGTCAGCCGATCCGGTTGTCCGCCCACACCCTCGAACGGATCTCCGTCCTGGTGCTGGTCTGCGGCGCGTTCTTCGAACTGGTCACGGGCCTTTTCAACGTCGCCCAGTCGTACCCGTGGGGGTTCTTCTTCCCGACGGCGCACTACGCGGTCGCCTGGCTGGTGGTCGGGGCGATGCTGCTGCACGTCGCGGTGAAGCTCCCGGTGGCCCGCGCGGCGCTGAGCACGCCACTGCGGCGCAGCGGAGCGCTACCGGCCGCGACACCAGGGCCCGACGATCGGGACTCGTCCGCGCGACGCGCGTTCCTGCGTACCTCGGTGGGCGTCGCCGGCGTCGCCGTGCTGGCCACCGCCGGGGTCACAGTGCCGTGGCTACGTCGGGTGTCACCGCTGGCGTGGCGTTCCGCGTCCGGGCCGCAGGGCGTACCGATCAACCGTACGGCGGCTGCCGCGCGCGTCACCGTTCCCCCGGACTGGCGTCTGGAGATCGTTTGGCCGGGCGGGCGAGACAGCCTGTCCCTGGCCGACCTGGCGGCCCTGCCGCAACGGACGGCGGAACTGCCGATCGCCTGCGTGGAGGGCTGGAGCGTCTCGGCCCACTGGACCGGCGTGCCCGTCGTTCAGTTGCTCCGCCGGGCCGGCGCACCGACCGGCCGACCGGTTCGGGTCACCTCGCTGGAGACCGACGGCCTGTACGCGGCCAGCACGCTCCCTGCGGCCCATGCCCGCGACCCGCTGACCCTGCTCGCCCTGCGAATCAATGGCGAGCAACTCTCGCCCGACCACGGTTACCCGTGTCGACTCATCGCGCCGAGCCGGCCCGGCGTCCTGCAGACCAAGTGGGTGGCCCGGCTGGAGGTGTTGCGGTGAGAACGGTCCGGCTGCTCCTGTTCGTGGTCGGTGCCGCGGCCACCGCGTACGGCGGTTGGTTGCTGCTTCCCCAGTTCGGCACCGCCCTGCCATGGCTGATCGGCGGCCCGGTGCTGCACGACGTCCTGGTGGCACCGCTGGTCGGACTGGCCGGGTTGGCGCTGGGTCGACTGGTGACGAATCGGTTGCGCCGGGCCTGGATCGCCGCGGGTCTGCTGGCCAGCGCCACATTGCTGCTGATCGCGGTGCCCCTGCTGTGGCGACCACCCTCGGCGCCTCCGAACCCGGGCCTACCGGACCGCGACTACCCGCTGGGGCTCGCTGTCGGGCTGGCTGTCGTGTGGGCCGTGATCGTGGTCGTCCTGGTCGTCGCCACCACTGTCGACCGCCGCGTCGCGCACCGACGGGCAGACCGTCGCTGAGTCGACCCCCACCCGTTTTCACTGTTCGCCCAGGAGGGGCACACATGTCAGCAGGAGACACCAGCACGACCGATCGCCCACCGATCGCCGTGATCGGCGGATCGGGGTTCTACGAGTTCCTCGACGACGTCGCAGAGGTCACCGTCGACACACCGTACGGACCGCCGAGCGACGCGCTGTCCGTCGGGAGTGTCGCCGGGCGGCCGGTGGTGTTCCTGCCCCGCCACGGACGCCGGCACACCCTCCCCCCACACCGCATCAACTACCGGGCCAACCTGTGGGCGCTGCGCGCACTCGGCGTCCGCCAGGTGCTCGCACCGGGCGCCGTGGGCGGCCTGCGACCGGATCTGGGCCCGGGGACGCTCGTCGTACCGGACCAACTGGTCGACCGGACCAGCGGCCGGGAGCAGACCTACTACGACGGGCAGCCCCGCGCGGACGGGAAGCCCTCCCAGGTCGTTCACGTGCCCTTCGCCGACCCCTACTGTCCGGTCGGACGGGCCACTGTCCTCGACGCCGCCCGATCCGCCGGTTGGCAGCCGGTCGACGGCGGGACGATGGTCGTCATCGAAGGGCCCCGATTCTCCACCCGCGCCGAATCGCGCTGGTACGGCCGGGAGGGCTGGTCGGTCGTCGGCATGACCGGCCACCCGGAAGCGGTGTTGGCCCGCGAACTGGCACTGTGTTACACAGCGCTGTCAGTGGTGACCGACCTCGACTCGGGCGTCGAGGTTGGCCAGGGCGTGACCCAGCAGGAGGTGTTCACTGTCTTCGCCCGGAACATCGATCGCCTGCGCCTCCTGCTCGGTGACGCGGTGAAGACGTTGCCGGAGGACCAGGGAGCCTGCCCGTGCGGACTGGCGCTGGCAGATACGGAGCGGTGAGCGTCGTAAGAGTTCCGAAAGGGTTCGCGAACAGTTCGACGGCGGCTGCGGCCGTACGCTGCGGGGGTGAGAAAACGGATGTTCCGGTCGCCGGTGGTCCGAGCCGGTCTCGCAGTCGCTGTCGTCGTGGCGATGCTGGGCCTCTACTGGTTCCAGCCGTGGAAGCTGTTCACCGACACCTACGTCGACGAGGCGATTCCCCGCGTAGCGACGACATCGGCCGCCCCAGTCCCGGCGTCCGCGACCCCGGAGTCCTCGACGCCGGCCCCCGCGACCTCGGCGGCCACCCCAGCGGCGAACGAGATCCTGACCACCGGCGAGTTCGTCACCCATGAGCACCGGACGACAGGCAGTGCCGAGATCCACCGGCTCGCCGACGGGCGCCACCAGCTCATCATCCGAGACCTGAACACGTCGAACGGTCCGGACCTTCGGGTGTGGCTGACCGACCAACCGGTCATCCGGGGCACGGCCGGCTGGCGGGTGTTCGACGACGGCGAATGGGTCGAGCTCGCCAAGCTCAAGGGCAACAAGGGCAACCAGGTGTACGAGCTGCCGGCGTCGGTGGACCCGGCCGACTTCCGCAGCGTCTCCATCTGGTGCAAGCGGTTCGCGGTCTCCTTCGGCGCGGCAGATCTCACGAGCGCCTGACCGGCCCAGCCGGGTCGCAACCTGCCGGACACGGCATTGACATCTTTCACTGCGCGATCTAGCGTCGGAGCGAATCGATTCGACGCCGAGCCGGGTCTTCCGACACCGTCGGGCGAACGGTCGCGTGGTGTTCGGGCGCACTGTGTGGCCACAGTCGATTCGACGACCGACTGGTCCTGCGTGGGCAGCGAGACCAGTGGCGGAAACCTGCGTCGACGAACCGGCCGGGCGCCGCCGGCACATCGCGTCCTCTGGGGTTCGTCCGCGGCGAACGTGGTCGATGGGGTGACCCGCAGCGGCGCGTCGTGGCGGCGTGCGGGTTGCCGTGGACCTGTTCAACCAGTTCGTGCCGAGTGGCGGGAGCCCTTTCATGACAAGACGTAGACCCATCCTTGGACTGCTTGCGACGGCGGCGGCCGTCGTCATGACAGTGAGCGCGGGGGCACTGGCCGGTGGTTTGAGCACCACCGCGTCGGCCGCGAACATCGGAGCGGCCGCAGCGACCGCCGGGTGCGGCAAGGCGCCCACGTTGACCAGCGGCCAACGGTCCATCCAGAGCAGCGGCCAGAACCGTAGTTTCATCCTGAGGATTCCTGACAACTACGACAGGAACCATCCCTACCGATTGATCTTCGGATTCCACTGGAACGGCGGCACCGCGAACGACGTCGACGGCGGTGGGTCCGACGGGGCCGCCTGGTCCTACTACGGGCTGCGGCAGCAGGCGAACAACAGCACCATTTTCGTCGCCCCCCAGGGCAACGGCAACGGCTGGGCCAACCCCGGCGGCCAGGACGTCACCTTCGTCGACGACATGATCAGGGTGATCGAGGCAGACCTCTGCGTCGAGACCACGCAACGCTTCGCGCTCGGCTTCAGCTACGGCGGCGGCATGAGCTACTCACTGGCCTGTTCCCGGGCAGGGGTATTCCGCGCTGTCGCGGTCTACGCCGGCGGGCAGCTCAGCGGGTGCAGCGGCGGCACCCAGCCGATCGCATACATGGGGATCCACGGCATCGGAGACTCGGTGCTCAACATCTCCGCCGGACGGTCCCTGCGTGACAGGTTCGTGCGGAACAACGGGTGCACCGCGCAGAACCCGCCGGAGCCGAGGGCGGGCAGCCTGACCCACATCACCACCACCTACTCGGGATGCCAGTCCGGCTATCCGGTGGTCTGGGCCGCCTTCGACGGCGGGCACACCCCCGGCCCGGTGGACGGCGGCGGGGACAGCGGCGCCCGGACCTGGACCAAGGGCGAGGTGTGGAGGTTCTTCACCCAGTTCGGTAGCACCGACCCCACGACACCGCCACCGACCACCACCCCGCCACCGAGCGGCACGTCGCCCCTGCGCAGCACGTCCTCCGGACGGTGCCTCGACGTCAACGGCGCCTCGCAGACCAACGGCGCGGCGGCGATCATCTGGGACTGCCACGGCCAGAGCAACCAGAGCTGGACCTCGACCGCCGCCCAGGAGCTGCGCGTCTTCGGCGGCAAGTGCCTCGACGTCAACGGCGCCGGCACCGCGAACGGCAGCACGGTGATCATCTGGGACTGCAACGGCCAGTCCAACCAGAAGTGGCGGCTCAACACCGACGGCTCGATCACCGGAGTTGGTTCGGGCCGGTGCCTGGACATGGTCGGCAACGGCACTGCCAACGGCACGCGCGTCCAGATCTGGGACTGCACCGGCGCGGCCAACCAACGCTGGAGCCGGAGCTGAGCCCGGCGAGGTTCCCGGGACGGGGACCGGCCCAACGGATGTTCAACCACCCACAAGGAGGATCGGCCGTGCCAATTCGCAAACTCTCCGCCCCCTGGCTGGGGGCAGCCATGGCGGTGATGGTCCTGATCGCCGTAGGAATGTACGTCCTCACGACAGTCTCACCGGCGGCAGCGGCCACCACTGCCGGCTGCGGCAAGGCGCCCGGACTGAACAGCGGCACCCACACCATCCAGAGCAGCGGAAAGAGCCGCAGCTTCATCCTTCGACTGCCGGACAACTACAACAACACCTACGCCCACCGGCTGGCCTTCGGGTTCCACTGGTTGGGCGGCACCGCCAGCCAGGTCGCGGGCGGCGGCTCCGACGGGGCCGCGTGGGCCTACTACGGCATGCTCTCCCAGTCGAACAACACCACCATCTTCGTCGCCCCGCAGGGCCTCAACAACGGCTGGGGCAACTCCAACGGTGAGGACGTCACCTTCACCGACGACATGATCCGCATGATCGACAACGCTCTCTGCGTCGACACCACACAACGCTTCTCGGTCGGGTTCAGCTACGGCGGCGCGATGAGCTACTCGTTGGCGTGTTCCCGGCCGACGGTGTTCCGGGCGGTCGCGGCGATCGCGGCCCCGGGGGCGATCAGCGGATGCAGCGGCGGCACCCAGCCAGTGGCGTACCTGGGGATTCACGGCATCAACGACAACATCCCCAGCGGACGGTCGCTGCGCGACAGGTTCGTCCGCAACAACGGATGCGCCGCACAGAGCCCGCCCGAGCCGAGGGCTGGCAGCCTGACCCACATCACCACCGCGTACTCCTGCCAGCCCGGATACCCGGTGCTCTGGGCCGCGTTCGACGGCGGCCACCAGCAGGGCCCGGTGGACGGGTGCGCCGGCTGTGAGAGCGGCGCGCGGAGCTGGGTCAAGCAGGAAGTGTGGCGGTTCTTCACCCAGTTCGGGTCGGACGTGCCACCCACCACTCCCCCGCCGACCACCCCGCCGCCCGGCCAGCAGAACGTGCTGATCGCGGGGAGCCAGTCCGGCCGGTGCATCGACATCCCCAACTCCAGCACCGCCAACGGCGCCCGCCCGCAGCTGTGGGACTGTCACGGTGGCACCAACCAGCGCTGGACCCACACCGCCAACCGCACCCTGACCGTCTACGGCAACAAGTGCCTCGACGCCAGCGGCGCGGGCACCAGCAACGGCACCGCGGTCCTCATCTGGGACTGCAACGGCCAAGCCAACCAACAGTGGAACCTGAACTCCAACGGCACCATCACCAGCGCCCAATCGGGGCTGTGCCTCGACGCCGTCGCATCCGGCACGGCCAATGGGACGCAACTTCACCTCTGGGCCTGCCACGGCGGCGCCAACCAGCAGTGGGCCAGGCGCGCCTAGTACCGCACCAGGCAACGCCCCTCATGTCGGAGACGCGCCGCTCGGGTCCTTTCCCGGGCGGCGCGTTGCCGTCAGGCGGTGGGAGCGGCGGAGACTGAGACGTGCGCGGTGACGATCCGCCAGCCGACGGGCAGGCGTACCCAGGTCTGGGTCTGCCGCCCGGTGGCGGCGGTGCCGTCGTACCCGAATCGGGTTGTCACGACCGCCAGGTCCGGGCCGAACGTGGTGACGATCGGGTCGACCAGCCGGCGACCGGCCGGCAGCGGTGGCTGCGCGGCACGCCACTTGCGCTGCTCGTCAAGCCCGTACTGATGGTCGGCGAGGCCGAACCGCACTGTCCGCTCGGAATCCCAGAAGTACCCGCAGATCCGGTCGGCGTCCCCGTCGGCCAGCGCCCGTTCGTAGTCGGCGAAGGCCGCCGCCACCTCGGCGACCACGTCCGTCCGGTCGATCTCCATGCGGTACGTCCCTTCGGTCCGTTCGGTCCGGGAACTTGCCGGCCCGGTCGGGAGCCGTGACGCCCCCGACCGGGCCCGCCGGGTCAGCCTCTCAGCGCCGAGGTCCGCTGCTCGTCGGCCGACGGGTCATTGGCGGGATCGGCCCGGCCGGGCTCCCGGTCCGGATCGACCTCCTCCGGTCCGGGTTCGCGGGGCGTGGGGCGGCCCAGCGCGAAGACCACACAGATCACCGCGACGAAAAGGTAGCCGAGGGCCACCTGACCGTTGGCGTTCCACTCGATCCGCTCGCCGTGGATCAACCCGATGAATGACAGCAGCGCACCGGAGCCGGCGAAGATCGCGGCCCGACCGAACCGCTTGTCGATGATGAAGACCACCACCGCGCCGAGCACCAGGCCGGCGAGGATCGCGCCCTGACCCAGCACCATCAGCCCGTCGTAGATCACTCCGGCGCCGTTGAGCGCATCGTCACCGACCGCCGCGGCGGTGGTGCCGGCCGCCGCCAGGGTGTTGTCGATCTGCCCGGTGGCCCAGGCCGCGATGTTCGGGATCAGCGCGGCGACCACTGCCGCGGCGTGCGCCCTGGGGGTCGCCTGGAACGCCTGTGCACCGATCAGCAATCCGATGTAGAGCAGAATCGGCACGATCGCCGCCGTCGGGAAGATCGCGCCGAGCAGCCCGAACATGCCGAGGAAGCAGAGCAGCGCGATCACCACACCGGTCGCCATCGAGTAACCGCTGCGTCCACCGGCGGCCTTCCAGCCCGGGTGCCCGACGTAGACGGCCGGTGGGAACGGCGAGCCGAGCGCTGCCCCGATCACCGCGCCCGCACCGTCGGCGAGCAGCACGCTGCGCAGGTTGTAGTTGTCCCCGGCGGTGGCCGCGCTCTCCACGTTCGTCATGCCCTCGGTGAAGTTGTAGACGCCGAGCGGGATCGCCGTCGCCAGCAGGGGCGCCATGTCGGCGAGCCCGGTGAAGAGCAGGTCCAGCTTGAACGAGGGGACGGCGATCGCGATGTCCCGGGCCGCGGCCGTCACGTCCGGCACCGACATCGCCCCACCGACCCAGCCGATAGCGGTGCCGAGCAGCAGCGCGGCGAGCCCGATCGGGAAGTTGAACGGCAACTTCACATCGGTCAGCAGACCGATCAGCAGCAACGCGAAGACCGGTAGCGCGACCCAGGCCATCCGCCACATCTGCCCGGCCGGGTTCATCGAGATGAACGTGATGGAGATTCCGGCGAGGGTGCCGAGCAGCGCGGCCCGGGGCGCGTACCGGCGGATGTACGGCCCGACGAACGCGCCGATCAACACGATCACGCCGATGATGAAGGCCCACGCCAGACCGGCTTCCCAGGCCCGTACGGGATCCTGGGTGCGCAGGTAGATGGGGAGCATGATGACGAAGATGACGATGAACATGTGCGGCACGCTCGGCCCGTACGGCAGTGCCGTCACGTCGGTGCGGTTCTCCCGTCGAGCCAGCCGGCGGGCCAGGTAGGTGTAGTAGATGTTCCCGGCGACCAGGGCGATGCCGAGCGCCGGCAGGATGGTGCCGAACACCTCCCCCTCGGGAAGGTTCACCACGGCGAGGCAGAGCCCGGTCAGGGTGAGCACGTTGACCAGGACGTTGACGCCGAAACCGAAGAACGCGTTGGTGTCGCCGCGGACCCAGTACGGGAGCGGGGCGACTGTGGGTTTGGTCGAGGTCATGGCTGCTCCCGGTCAGGAGGAGGGCTGCAACACTCCGGTGGTGGGTAGCGCGGCGCGTACCTGCGCCGAGTCGGCGACCCAGCCGAAGATGCCGCCCTGGGCGGCGATCATGTCGAGTCCGACCCGGTGGAACTCGGGGAAGTAGGACCCGACGCAGTCGGCGAGCACGAGGCACTCGTACCCGCGGTCGTTGGCCTCCCGGACGGTGGTGTGCACGCACACTTCGGTGGTGACCCCGGCGACCAGGAGGCTGCGGATGCCCCGCTCGGTGAGCAGGACGTCCAGGTTGGTGGCGTGGAAGGCGCCCTTGCCGGGCTTGTCGATGACCGGCTCGTCGGGCAGCGGCGTCAGCTCGTCGACGATGTCGTGGCCGTACTCGCCACGGACCAGGATGCGGCCCTTGGGTCCGGGGTCACCGATCCGTTTGCTCGGCGCGCCGCGGCTGAGCTTGGCCGGCGGGCAGTCGGACAGGTCGGGCAGGTGCCCCTCGCGGGTGTGCAGGATGCTCAGGCCGACGGCTCGGGCGTCGGCCAGCAGCGCCGCGAGCGGCGCGATGGTCCGGCGCAACTGACCGACGTCGTTGCCCAGGCTCTCACCGAAACCGCCAGGTTCCAGGAAGTCGCGCTGCATGTCGATGACGAGCAGCGCCGTGGTCGAGAGGTCGAAGAAGTACGGTCCGGGCCGTGCGGCGGCGATGGTCAACATGGGCGCACCTCACCTGGCCGTGGCGGCGATGACGTCGTCGGAGGTGGTGACGCAGCCGAAGACACCGCCCTGCATGGTGACCATGTGCAGTGCCGCGTCGTGGTTGGCCTTGTCGGTGGCGCCGGTGCAGTCGGAGAGGATCAGGCACTCGTACCCACGGTCGTTCGCCTCGCGCATTGTGGTGTGCACGCAGACGTCGGTGGTGATGCCGGTGAGGATCAGGTGGGTGATGCCCCGGGTGCGGAGCACCAGGTCGAGGTTGGTGGCGTAGAAGGCGCCCTTGCCCGGCTTGTCGATGATCACCTCACCGGACACCGGGGCCACCTCGGGCACGATCTCCCAGCCCGGCTCACCTCTGACCAGGATCCGGCCGGCCGGTCCGGCGGCGCCGATCTCGGCGCCGATACGCGCCGAACGCCACCGCTTGTTCGCCGGCAGATCCGACAGCTGCGGGTCGTGTCCCTCCCGGGTGTGTACGACAAGCATCCCGAGCGATCGTGCGTGCTCCAGTAGCCGGGCAGTGGCCGGCAGGCCGGCCCGGGTGAGGCCGATGTCGTAACCCATCGCGTCGACGTAGCCGCCCGGTCCACAGAAGTCGGTCTGCCAGTCGATGCAGAGCAGTGCGGTACGCGCGGTGTCCGCCGCGCCGTCGTAGGGCCACGGGTAGGGGTTGGCCGTTACCGGCCCGATGCTGCCCATCCTCTCGCCTCCTGTCGTGATCGCTGGTGCTGCCGCGTCAGCGCCGGGCCGCGGAACGCCGGTACGCCCGCCACCCACCGCTGGCGCTGATGTCCTCGGCCGGTGGGCCCGCCGCATACGCTTCGCAGAGAAAACCGAGCACGTCCCGCCCGTCGTGCAGCCGGACCCAACCGAGCGAGAGGGGTGCCGGCACGCCGGCCAGCAGGCCACCGACCGCGGCGGTGGGCAGCCGCCACAGCTCGACCTCGATCGGATGGCCCGTCGAGCTGTCCGGGCCGATCCGGACGAGGCCGGGCAGTCCCTCGCCGTCGGGGGTGTCCATCCGGTACAGCCGGTAGAGCGGTGCGGTGCGGGCGGTGCCGGCGAGGACCGCGCCGTGCCCGAGCAACTCGCCGTTGCGGGACTCACCGGTGAGGTGCCGGCCGACCACGGCGACCAGCAGTTCCGCCGAGCGCTGCGACGGCGGTGAGACGGCCTCGACCGCGCCGGGCGGCGCACCGCCCTCGGTCAGGGTGGCGGCCAGCCGGGCCAGTGTGGTGTCGCTGAACGCCGGGCCGACGAGGGTCAGGCTCGCCGGGCGGCCGGAGCTGGTGAACCCGTTGGGTACGGTCACCGCGGCCAGGTCGAGCAGGTTCGCGAACTGGGTGTAGCGGCCGAGCATGGCGTTGCGCCCGATCGGGTCCTCGGCGATCTCGTCGAGTGTGAAGGTGCTGCCGACGGTGGGCACCACCAGCACGTCGATGTCCTGCCAGAGCTGGTCGACCTGCGCTCGCAGTTCGCGCAGGCGGTGCTGACCCCGGAAGGCGGCGATCGCGTCGTAGCGCCGCCCGGTCTCCAGTACGGCCCGGGTGACAGCGAGGACCGACTCGGGGTGCGAGCGCAGGAAGCCGTCCAGGGCGACGAGTCGCTCGGCCACCCAGGGTCCCCGGTAGAGCAGGTCGCCCGCCTCGAAGAAGGCGCCGAGCGGCACCGACCGGGGGGACCCGACGAAGGTGCGCAGCCGCTCCACGCCCGCAGCGAAGCGGGTCTCCTGCCCGGTGTCGCCGAAGAACTCCAGGTCTTCTGTCCGGGGCACCCCGAGGCGGAGCGTCCCCGGCGGGCGGGGCACGACCCGCTCGGCCGGGAACGGACGCCCCCAGGGGTCGGCGGGGGTGACGGCACGGGCGGCGTGCAGCACGTCGAGGGCGCCGGCCACGTCGGGGGCGAAGACCGACACGCAGTCCAGTGAGCGGCAGGCGGGCACCACGCCGGCCGTGCTGAGTAGACCTCGGGTGGGCTTGAGGCCGACTATCCCGTTGAGTGCCGCCGGCACCCGGCCGGAGCCGGCGGTGTCCGTACCCAGGGCGAAGCTGACCTGGCCCGCGGCCACCGCGACCGCCGAGCCGGAGCTGGAGCCCCCGGAGATGAGGCCGCCGCCGAACACGCTCTGGCAACTGCCGTACGGCGAGCGGGCGCCGGTCAGGCCGGTGGCGAACTGGTCGAGGTTGGTCTTGCCGACCAGCAGCGCCCCGGCGTCGAGGAGCCGGCGCACCACCGGAGCGTCCTCAGCGGCCAGGTAACCGAAGTCGGGGCAGCCCGCGGTGGTGACCATGCCGGCCACGTCGATGTTGTCCTTGACCGCGAACGGGATCCCGTACAGCGGCAGCGCGGGATCACCGTGGCGGGTCAGCGATCCGGCGCGCTCACGTAGGAGCTCGGCCGGGACCGCGCTGATCCAGACCGGCCCGTCGTCGCGCCCGGCAAGCCCGTCCAGGACGCGTTCGGCATGGTCCGCCGGGGTCAGGCCGCCCTCGCGGTACGCCGACCGAAGCTCCGCAATGGACCTCGTTCGCTCTGGCATACAGTCGATTGTCGACTGTTCTGTTTCAGGAAACCGCGCGGCACGTAACGACGACATGACGGCGCGTGGCTGCAGCCCGCCGGCCCTGGCTGACGTCAGCTAGCCGAGGTACGAACGCGCGCCGTGCCCGGAGAGCACGGCGAGCACCTCCTCCGGGTCTCCTCCGGCGACCGCCTCGAACAAACGCTCGTGCCGGTGGACCCCGTCCAGCGGCTGCGCCAGCTCCGCCTCCCGGCGCAGGTTGATCGCCATGTAGAGCTGGAGCTTCACCAGGATCGAGCCGTACACGGCGGAGAGTTGCCGGTTGCCGGCGAGCGCCACCAGCGCGACGTGGAACTCCCGGTGCGACTCGGCGACCGCCATCCGGTCACCGGCCCGGGTCGCCTCCCTCAACTGATCGAGCGTCGCACGCAATCCGGCGAGGTCACTCTCCCGAGCGACCGGGATCCCCGCCCGCACCGAGAAGCGTTCCAGCATGTCACGCAGCTCGTACAGCTCCTGCACGTCGCGGTCCGACAGGGTGGCTACCCGGACTCCACGCCGGGGCACGTGCTCGACCAGCCCCTGCTGGGCCAGCAACCGCAGCGCCTCCCGCAACGGAGCCCGGCTGATCCCCAGCCGCCGGGTCAACTGCTCCTCCACCAGGCGCTCGCCCGGGTCGCTCTTGCCGCTGAGGATTTCCCGGGTCAGCCGAGAGACGGCGAGGTCCACCAGGCTGACGCTCTCCAGCTCACCATCCACCGTCGATGCAGCCACGTCGTCCACGCCGATGAGTCTGCCACCTGCCCCCGGACGACCGGCCTGAGCGCACCCCCTCGGCAGGCCGCGTCGGTGCGTCGCAAGGGCGTCGGAGCGTGGGCCGGCCGGCCAGAACATTGCCGATTCGCCGGCTGCACAGCCGGGTGTCGGAGTCCGGCCGGTCAGGCTCGGTGCGGTGGGGCACCGATGGCCAGGACAGCGGTGTCGTCGGTGAGTCCGGCGCCGAACGTATCGAGTAGAGCGGTGACGGCGGTGACGGCTGCGGCGGCGGTGGTGGGCGCGAGAGAGCGGGCAAATCGGGCGAGGGCCGGCGCTCCGTAGCGGCCGTCGGCGGTCTCACTGCCGACGGGACGAGCCTCGGTGAGTCCGTCGCTGTAGAGGAGGAACGTGTCGCCAGGGTTCACCACCACCGTGGTGTTGGTGTATCGGGAGTCCGGGAAGGCCCCCACGATGCGGCCCTTCGTGGGGTGGTAGTGGATCGAGCCATCGGCCCGCAGTAGCAGGGGCTCCGGGTGCCCACCGCTGGCGATGATCGCGGTGAAGCCGCCGACGGCCGTCGTGGGTGTGAGGATGCCGAACACGACGGTGCAGTAGCGGGCGTCCTCCCGGTATTCCTGCCAGAGCACCGTGTTGAGGTTGTGCAGCGCGGCGGCGGGGTCGGGGTCGTAGACGGTTGCGGCCCGCAACGTGTAGCGGGCCAGGGCGGTGACGGCAGCCGCTTCGACCCCCTTGCCGCTGACATCGCCCAGGAAGAACCCCCAGCGGCCGTCGACGAGGGGGAACAGGTCATAGAAGTCGCCGCCGACATGGTCGGTGGAGGCCGCCCGGTAGTACGCGGCGCTGTCCAGTCCGGGCGGAGTCTGCAGCACAGCGGGGAGGAGACTGCGTTGGAGCTTGCCGACGAGGTGCCGCAGCCGTTCGTCCTCGCGTTCGGCGGCCTTACGGGCATCGAGGAGCTCTCGTTCGTAGGCACGGCGCATCTTGGCGTCGAAAATCGCCGTCCGGATGAGTTGGGGTTGACCCTCGCTGCCGGCCTTGACGATCGACGTGACGAGGACCGGCATCCGGGTGCCGTCCTTGGTACGGAGTTCGAGGGACACACCGCCGATCTCGCCCTGCATGGCCAGAATCGGCGCGAAGTGGGTCTCGTGGTAGATCCTGCCGCCACCGGTGAGGAGATCGCTGAAGCGGCGCTGACCGACGAGTTCCTCGCGGCGGTAGCCGAGCCACGTCAGCAGGGTGCCGTTGATTTTGGCGATGGTGCCGTCCAGGAGGGTGGACAGGTGCCCGCAGGGCGCGTTCTCGTACAGGTCTTCGAGGTCGTCCTCCAGCAGGGCCGGGAACCCGGCTTCACTCGGCTGGGCACTCCTGTCGTCGCCGGAACCTTGGCCGCGAGGGTCGTGCCCCGAAGTTGCGGTCATCGGTAGGCGGCCCTGCAAAACGACGTGATCGCTGCGGCGGTGGCCTCCGGCGCGCTCAACTGGGGGCAATGCCCTGTCGCATCCAAGGTCACGAGCCGACTTCCGGCTATCTGCGCATGCACGAACGCGCCGACTTCGGGCGGCGCGATGGCGTCCTGAGCACATTGCAGGATCAACGTGGGAACGCTCACCGCGGCGAGATCCGCGCGGTTGTCAGACAGGAACGTCGCACGGGCGAACACCTGCGCCATCGCGGGATCCGTCCGGCAGAAGCTCGCCGTCAGCTCTTCACCCAGCTCCGGCCGCTCCGGGTTGCCCATGATCAAAGGTGCCATGCTCGACGACCAGCCGAGGTAGTTGCTCTCGAGTGAACCGAGCAGGTCGTCGATGTCGTCGCGGGTGAAACCGCCCCGGTAGTTTTCGTCGTCGATGTAACACGGTGAGGGGGTGACCAGGACAAGCGCGGAGAAGCGGTCCGGTTCGCGGTTCGCCGCGAGGACCCCGATGCTCGAACTGACCGAATGCCCCACGAAGACCGGCTGCTGGAGGTCGAGGTCCTGGCAGATGCTCAGCACGTCGTCGGCGTAGCCGTCCAGGGAGGCGTACCGGTCAGCGTCCCAGGCCGCCGGATCGGCTTTGCCCGATCCGACGTGATCAAACAACACCAGCTGGGCCCATTGTCCGATTTCGGCTACCACATGACGCCACATCTGCTGATCGCAGCCGAAGCCGTGCGCGAGCACAACGGTAGGGCCGCCCTGACGACCGGTCACCACCACGTTGTTGCGGTTGCGTACGCGCATTCGCCTATTTTCCACCACCCGCATCTTTGGACCAAGCGCCGGCTCACCTGGGCGAACGTCGCCGCACGAACGACCCTGGCAGACCCGATGGGCGATGATCACCAGGATCGGCAGGTGAACCGCTCCCTGGTGGCGATGGCCGTCA
Source organism: Micromonospora salmantinae (assembly GCF_022230905.1). Taxonomy (NCBI): domain Bacteria; kingdom Bacillati; phylum Actinomycetota; class Actinomycetes; order Micromonosporales; family Micromonosporaceae; genus Micromonospora; species Micromonospora salmantinae. The sequence continues at coordinate 55,918 of NZ_JAKKFG010000023.1, read as the reverse complement.
CCGCGGCGGACAATTCGTGTCCGATCCGTTCGGCCTCCTCCCAGTGCACGATCGTCACCCCGATCGGCAGCTTCTGCGCCGGTGGTCGGCGCAGCGCGAGGTCGTCCGGGTCGGCCACGATGCCGTACCAGGCCAGTAGCCGGCACCACCGGCGGACCTCGTGCTCGTCTTGCCGCCACTCCGGTGCAGTGTGGTGTCCCGCCTCCGGCCAGGCGAAGGCCATCAGTCGCCGGGGTTGGGCGATGTGCAGCAATCGGCGCGACTGCGGCCCCCGCCCATGCAGGTTCACCGCCCAGTCCGGCGACAGCGGTGGCCACCGGTACGGCCCCAGCCCGTCGACATCGATGAGCTGGTGGACTGCGCCGATCAGGTCGAGCATCGGGGCGAGCCAGCGCGGTGCGGCCAGCGCCAGTCGATGGTCCGCAAAGGCGGCGCGCAGCCGATCGCCCAGAGCGCGGTTTTCCTGTTCAGCCCTCGACCCCGGTCGCGGAGTGGGCCGCGCCGACCGGTACCGAGCTGCAACCCGCCCCGGTCACCAGAACCAGAGCCGCGCCCACCGCAGCGCCTGCACCCCTCATGTAGGGCTACTCCCCCCGATCGACGCTCCCCAATCGAGAATGGGATAACCGACTCGCGTTGGCCGCCGGGATATCCAGGTTTATCCCGGCGCTGGTCACTGCCAGCAGGTAGCTGACGCATGAGGCGGCGGCGCGCAGAGCCAACGTGACCTCGGCAGACTCCGCCGCGCGCTGTATACGCAGCAGGGCGCTGATGCCGTGGGCGCTGAAGAACGTCACCTCGGAGAGGTCGAGCACCAGACGTGCGGGTCGCCTGGTGATCACGTGTTCGGCCAGCTCACTGATGAGATGAGCGGTGCTCATGTCGACCTCGCCGGAAACGGCGATCAGTGGCGCATGCCGATCATTGCGCAGGTCGAGCGTCATGATCGGTTTGGTGGGCTGAGCGTGCTGCCGGGTGGGTTGTTCGAGGATGGACATGACGCCTCCCGATCTGCTGCATCGGTGAGTCGGACCCTGCCGCGGCGACGAGGCGCGGGAGGCGGACCTGGGCGCATGTCTTGACCCGCGGACCACCCTACCCACGATTTCGCCGCCCACACCATTCGAGCCGTGGGCAAGCATCGATCCGGCAGTGCTGGCGAGAATCCCCGAAGAGGTGCCCCTCGTCCGGTTCGGTCTGCCGGGCTGAGGGTAGGGCCACATGCTGGAGGGCGGTCCAGGCGAGGAGGCGACGGTGGCGGACGCGACGGTGGCGGACCTGGTGGTGGCCCGGTTGGCCGACTGGGGCGTGGACCGGGTCTTCGGCTACTCCGGGGACGGTATCGATGGGGTGATGGGGGCGCTGCGTCGGGCCGGTCGGCCGGAGTTCGTGCAGGCCCGGCACGAGGAGACGGCGGCGTTCATGGCCTGCGGGCACGCCAAGTACACCGGCGGGCTGGGGGTGTGCCTGTCGACCCAGGGACCGGGCGCGGTACATCTGCTCAACGGCCTCTACGACGCCCGGCTGGACTCCCAGCCGGTGCTCGCCCTGGTCGGCCAGCAGGTGACGTCCGTTCTCGGTAGCGGCTACCAGCAGGAGATCGACCTGGTACGCCTCTACGGCGATGTGTGCGCACAGTTCGTGCAGACCGCGTACACCCCGGAGCAGCTGCCCATGCTGCTCGACCGGGCGATCCGCGCCGCCCTGGCGACCCGCAGCCCGACCTGTGTGATCCTGCCGCACGACGTGCAGACCGCCCCGGCCCCGGACCTCGGCGCGCACGAGCACGGGATCATGGTGACCAACCCCGGGTTGCCGGTGCCCGAGCTGCGACCCCGCGCCGGTGATCTGCGGGCAGCCGCGGACGTGCTCGACGCCGGCGAGCGGGTGGCGATCCTGGTGGGGCAGGGTGCCCGAGCCGCCGCCGGCGAGGTGGTCGAGCTGGCCGAGGCCCTCGGCGCCGGCGTGACGGCGTCGCTGCTGGGCAAGCCGGTGCTGGACGAGGCGCTGCCCTTTCACACCGGCGTGATGGGCCACCTGGGCAGCACCGCCAGCAGCATGCTGATGAACGGGTGCGACACCCTGCTGATCGTCGGCAGCAACGATCCCTGGTCGGAGTTCTACCCGACACCGGGGCAGGCGCGGGCGGTGCAGATCGACATCGACGGTCGACGCCTGGGGATGCGCTACCCAGTGGAGGTGCCGCTGCTCGGCGACGCCGCCGAGACCATCCGGGCGCTGCTGCCGCTGCTCACCGCCCGGCCAGATCGGAGTTGGCGTCAGCGCGTCGAGGGCGAGGTGACCCGCTGGCGGGACATCGCCCGGCAACGGGCGACCGCCACCTCCGAGCCGGTGAACCCGCAGTACGTCCTGCACGCCCTCACCGACCGGCTACCCGCAGACGCACAGGTGGCGGTGGATGTCGGGTCGGTGACCTACTGGTACGCCCGGCACCTGCGGCTGCCCGTCGGTGTGGACGCGCACCTGTCCAGCACCCTGGCGTCGATGGGCTCGGCGCTGCCGTACGGGCTGGCCGCGAAACTCGCCACCCCGCACCGACCCGTGGTGGCACTCGCCGGGGACGGGGCGATGCAGATGAACGGGCTGGCCGAGTTGCTGACCGTCGCGCACCGCTGGCGCGACTGGGCGGACCCCCGGTTCGTGGTGCTGGTGCTGCACAACCGCGACCTGGCCGAGGTGAGCTGGGAACAGCGGGAGATGGAGGGCGATCCCCGCTTCGTCGACTCCCAGCGCCTGCCCGACGCGCCGTACGCCCGGTGGGCCGAGTTGTTGGGCCTGCGCGGCGTCCGGGTCACCAGCCCGACCGAGGTCGACAAGGCCTGGGACGAGGCCCTGTCGGCGGACCGGCCCACGCTGATCGAGGCGATCGTGGACCCGGCGATCCCGCTGCTTCCGCCCGCGCAGCGCTACGAGAAGGTCGCCACCATGTACGAGGCGCTCGGTCGGGAGGACACCGACCTGGGCCGGCGGGCGCTGGCGCACCTGCGCCGCGAACGGGCCACCGAAGGCTTCGACGATCCGCTGTGACGCCGGGCAGCCATGACGAACAAGGTTCGGGAGAAGTGTTCCCGAGCAAGCGCGGAGCGGCACGAGCGACAGGGGGAAGGTGATGGGCCGAGCGGGGCGCTCCGCGCACGCCTTCGCCGGCGGCGCACTGGCGGTGTTGCTCGCCGGGCTGGTCGCCCTCGTCACCCACCAGCCGTGGCTGTTCCCCAGTCTGGGGCCGGCGGTGATGTTGCACGTGGAGAAGCCGGCGTCGCCGGAGTCCTCGCCGCGCAACACGTTCATCGGGCACGGGGTGGCCCTGTTGGCCGGGTACCTGTTCCTGGTGGTCTGCGGGCTTGCCGACGAACCCTCGGCGCTCCAGGAGGGGGTGACCTGGTTGAGGATCGTGGCGGTGGCCGGGTCGCTGGCGGTCACCGCGTCGGTGCTGGTGTTGTTGAAGGCGTCGCACGCCCCGGCGGGCGCGACGACACTGATCGTGAGCCTGGGCCTGCTCCGTACCCCGACCCAGTTACTCGTCGCGGCCGGCGCTGTGGTGCTGGTCACGGTCGTCGACTGGCTGTACGGACGGGTGTCGGGCCGGCCGATGCCGCTGTGGGCGGCGTCCGCGCCGTCACCGGAAGGAGGACATCGTGGTGGACCGGATCGCCGACCCGTGGGGTGAGCGGACCCCGTACGGGCCGGGACAGCAGTGGCCGGTGCGGGTGGACCGGTACCTGGCCGACGGCCGGACCGATGCCGACGTGGACCGGTGGGTGCAGTCGGCGTCGGTGCTGCACTCCAACGGCGACGCGCTGGACATCGCGGTCGCCGACGGGCGGATCGTCGGGGTGCGCGGGCGGGTTGTGGACCGGATCAACCGGGGTCGGGTCGACCCGAAGGACCTGTACGGCTGGCAGGCCAACCACAGCCCGGACCGGTTGACCCGACCGCTGGTCCGCGACGGCGGCCGCCTGGTGGAGACGGACTGGGACACGGCGATGGGCCGGATCGTGGCCCGGTCGAAGGACCTCCTCGACGGGCCCGGTGGGTGGGGGCACTTCGGCTTCTACACCAGCGGGCAACTGTTCCTGGAGGAGTACTACACGCTCGGTGTGATCGGTAAGGCCGGTCTGGGCACGCCGCACATGGACGGCAACACCCGGCTCTGCACGGCCACCGCGGCGGCGTCGATGAAGGCGAGCTTCGGCACCGACGGGCAGCCCGGCTCGTACACCGACGTCGACCACTGCGACGCCATCGCGCTGTGGGGTCACAACGTCGCCGAGACGCAGACGGTGCTGTGGATGCGGATGCTGGACCGACGCCGTGGCCCCAACCCCCCGGCGATGCTGGCGGTGGACCCGCGCGCCACCCCGGTCGCCCGGGAGGCCGATCTGCACCTGGCGGTGCGTAACGGCACGAACGTTGCCCTGATGAACGGCCTGCTCCGGGAGATCATCCGGCAGGGCTGGTACGACAACGACTACGTCGACGCACACACACTGGGTTTCGAGGAGTTGTGCCGGATTGTCGACGGCTACCCGCCGTCGCGGGTAGCCGACATCTGCGACGTGCCGGCCGCCGACGTGGAGCGCGCCGCCGAACTGCTCGGCACCTCGCAGCGGTTGCTGTCGACCGTGTTGCAGGGCTTCTACCAGTCGAACCAGGCCACCGCCGCCGCCTGCGCCGTCAACAACCTGCACCTGATCCGCGCCATGATCGGCCGGCCCGGCGCCGGGATCTACCAGATGAATGGCCAGCCCACCGCCCAGAACAACCGGGAGACCGGCGCCGACGGCGACCTGCCCGGCCTGCGCAACTGGGACAACGAGCGGCACGTCGAGGAGTTGGCCCGGCTGTGGAACGTGGAGGTGGACACCATTCCGCACTGGGCGCCGCCGACGCACGCCATGCAGATCTTCCGGTACGCCGAGCAGGGCTCGATCAAACTGCTCTGGATCTCCGCCACCAACCCGGCCGTCTCACTGCCGGAGCTGCACCGGATCCGGCAGATCCTGACCCGGCCGGAGCTGTTCGTGGTGGTCCAGGACCTCTTCCTCACCGAGACCGCTGAGCTGGCCGATGTCGTGCTGCCCGCCGCCACCTGGGGCGAGAAGACCGGCACGTTCACCAGCGTCGACCGGACCGTGCACATCTCCGACAAGGCCGTCGACCCGCCCGGGGAGGCCCGCCCGGACCTGGACATCTTCCTCGACTACGCCCGCCGGATGGACTTCCGCGACCGCGACGGCCAGCCGCTGATCGACTGGAGCGGGCCGGAGGAGGTGTTCGAGGCGTGGAAGGAGTGTTCGCGGGGCCGGCCGTGCGACTACACCGGCATCACCTACGAGAAGCTGCGCGGCGGCTCGGGCATCCAGTGGCCCTGCACCGACGAGCATCCCGACGGCACGGAGCGCCTCTACACCGACGGACATTTCCACACCGACCCCGACTACTGCGAGACGTACGGTCATGACCTGGCCACCGGCGCGGAGTTCACCGAGGCGGAATACCGGGCCAAGGAACCGCACGGGCGGGCGTTCCTGCACACCGTCGACTACCAACCCTCACCTGAGGTGCCCGACGACGAGCATCCGCTGCTCCTGACCACCGGTCGCACCGTCTACCAGTTCCACACCCGCACCAAGACCGGCCGGGCCCCGCAACTCAACCAGGCGGCACCGGACGTGTGGGTCGAGCTCAACCCCGCCGACGCGGCCCGGTTCGGCATCGCCGAGGGCGACCTGGTCGGCGTCTCCTCGACGCGCGGCGCCATCCAGGCCCGCGCCCGGCTCTGCGGCATCCGCCCCGGCGTGGTCTTCCTGCCGTTCCACTACGGCTACTTCGACCAGGACCCCGCCGCCCGCACCCCTCGGGCGGCGAACGAGCTGACCATCACGGCCTGGGACCCGGTGTCCAAGCAGCCCCTGTTCAAGGTCGCCGCCGTCGCGGTGACGAAACTCGCCGACGGGCGGGGCGTACCCTCGCCGGCGCCGACCGTCGGCGGCAGCGCACCACCAGCGGGCGCTGACGTGCCGCCCACCGTTGGTGGGCCGGCGGCCGAGGCCACCAGCGGGAAGGAGTGAGCCGTGCACCTCGCCCACTACCTCGGTCTCCTGCACCGCGCGCAGGTCAACCTCGCCGACGCGTTCCGGCAGGTCGCCGAGGCGCACGCCGAGGAACCCGACGTCGAGCACCTCTGCCAGCAGCAGGCGAAGCGCTGCGACGCGCACGCCGAGCAGTTGCACCCGTTCGTGGTCCGCTACTCCGAGGACGCCCCCGACGAACCCGACCGGCTGCACTCGCAACTGTTCACCGGCACCCGCACCGGCGGCATCGGCGTCCTGCGGGACCTCCAGGACCTCTACCTGATGGCCGCCGAGTGCGACATCACCTGGACGGTCGTCGGCCAGGCCGCCTACGGTGCCCGCGACGAAGAACTGCTCGCTGTTGTACGACGCTGCGAGGGAGAAACGGCGATCCAGCTCAAGTGGCTGCGTACCCGGATGAAGGCCGCCGCGCCCCAGGCGCTCGTCGTCGCCGACTGACGGCGCCGACCGGGGCAGGCGGCCGCTTCGGTCCGCTGGTCCTCCGGTCGGCCGCCGACGTCCACCCGGTGTGTCCCGGGGCTTTTGGGGTAGGGCATCAGGAACCGAGAGAGAGGAATTCCTGATGCCGAGCACCACAATGAAGATGCTGGAGACGTACCCCAAATCGATCAACCTGGACCGCGCGAAGCTGGCGGCGGCGATCGACACGCTCAACGACTGCGCCCAGGCCTGCACCGCGTGCGCGGACGCCTGCCTGAGCGAGGACATGGTCGCCGAGCTGACCAAGTGCATCCGCACGGACCTGGACTGCGCCGACATCTGCACCACGACCGCTCGGGTGCTGTCCCGACACACCGGCTACGACGCCAACATCAGCCGCAGCCTGCTGGAGGCGTGCGCCACCGCCTGCAAGTCGTGTGGGGACGAGTGTGCCGCTCACGCCGACAAGCACGAACACTGCCGGGTCTGCGCCGAGGCGTGCCGGGCGTGCGAGCGGGCCTGCCGGGACCTGTTGGCCACCATGAGCTGAGCGACAGGCAAGGGGGTGCCGGCAAGCGAGAGCCGCCTTCCCGACGACGGGAGGCGCAAACGGCGCCAGCCGGCACCCGGTTCCAGGATTCGGACGTTTCCGCCTCCAGCGTGGGGTTACCACCTGAACGAGACGAGGAACGACAGTCGACCGTTGAGGGGAACCGCCATGGCCCGACCCAGGATCGTCATCGTCGGCGCGGGATTCGCCGGCTTCCACGCCGCGCGTCGGCTGGCCCGCGTCTCGCGCGGCGCCGCCGACGTGGTGCTTGTCAACCCGACCGACTACTTCCTGTATCTGCCGCTACTGCCGGAGGTCTCCGGCGGCGTGCTCGACCCGCGCCGGGTCACCGTTTCGCTGGCCGACACCCTGCCCGGGGTACGAGTGGTCCTCGGCGAGGTCGACGGCATCGACGTCGACGGGCGGACCCTCTCCTACGTGGACCCGGAAGGACGCACCAGCCGGTTGTCGTACCACCGCCTCGTCCTGGCCGCCGGCAGCGTCAACAAACTGCTACCGATCCCCGGAGTCGCCGACCACGCGCACGGCTTCCGCGGCATCCCCGAAGCGGTGTACCTGCGGGAGCGGCTGATCCAGCAGATCGAACTGGCCGACGCCACCGACGACCCGACCGAACGGGCGGCACGCTGCACCTTCGTCGTGGTCGGCGCCGGCTACACCGGCACCGAGGTCGCCGCTCAGGGGCAACTGTTCACCGACGAGATCGTCCGCCACCACCCGCGGCTGGACGGGATCCGTCCACGCTGGTTACTGCTGGACACCGCCGACCGGGTCCTACCCGGCCTCGCCGCCCGGATGTCGCGGGCAGCCGAGCGGGTGCTGCGCGAGCGCGGGATCGAGGTGTGCCTGGGCACATCGGTCACCGAGGCCACCGCCGACGGGGTTCAACTCTCCGACGGCCGTTTCCTGCCGTCCCGGACCCTCGTGTGGTGCGTCGGGGTACGGCCCGACCCACTCGTCGAGGCCACCGGGCTGCCGACGACCCGCGGACGGGTCACCGTCGACGAGTACCTGACGGTGCCCGGCCACCCGGAGATCCTGGCCTGTGGCGACGCCGCCGCCGTACCCGACCCGGCCCGACCCGGTGAGATCACCCCGATGACCGCCCAGCACGCCGTGCGGCAGGGCCGGCTGGCCGCCGACAACATCGCCGCCTCCTACGGCGTCGGCCGACGCCGCCCGTACCGGCATCGCGACCTGGGTTTCGTGGTGGACCTCGGCGGGTGGCAGGCCACCGCGAACCCGCTGCACGTACCCCTGTCCGGGCTGCCGGCCCGCGCCGTGGCGCGCGGCTACCACCTGCTGTCCCTGCCCGCCAACCGCGCCCGCACCGCCGCCGACTGGCTCTTCGCCGCGATCGGATCTCGGCCGAGCGTGCAACTCGGCCTGGTGCCCGACGCCGCCGTTCCCCTGGACACCGCCGCCCCGGAACTCGCCCGCCGCTGACCTGTCGCCGGGGGCCGGTGCGGGCCCGGTTGACAGGTCTGGAACGCGAGCCGCCCCGCCGCCGAGAGGCGGCGGGGCGGGCCAACTGGCGCCTCGTCGGGTCACTCGCCGCCGGCGGCTCTGTCACGGTCGGCTTCGGCGTCCGCCGCGCCGGTCGGGGTGCCGTCGCCGTCGCGGGCCGCGTGGGACAGGTCCACGTCGGCACCCGTCCGGGCGGCGTCCGCCTTCGCGTCGTCCGCGCCGACGATCTCCCCGGCGGGACCGGCGCCCGCGCCCTCGTCGTCGATCAGCCGTCCGGCGTCGGCCAGTCCGACCGGTACGTACCTGGGATCGGTCATCTCGTCCTCCTCGGGGGTTTCGCTCTCCCCCTACCGCTACCCCGGGGTGGTTCCCACACACCCCGGCCCGCTACTCCTCCGGGATGCGCGGCCCGACCTCTCCCCGCCTCAGGTGCTCCGCGTTGCGGTCGGCCTCGCTGTCGGCGTGCGCAGCCCCGGACCCGGGATCCGTCGTCCGGCGCCCCTCGGCGTCCTGGTACACCGCGCCGGTCTCGAGGGCTCTCTCCTGCTGACTCTGCTCGGGCGTAGTCATGGATTCCCCCTACCCTCCGGGTCCACCAGCAAACGATCTCGCCGGTGCTACCGCTGTGGGCGGCGTGCGTTCTCGACCACCGCCGAGGCGACGTCGCGCACCTTGCGGTTGCTGTCCTGCGACAGCTTGCTCAGGATGGCGAAGGCCTGCTCGGGGGTGCAACGACGCTCGCCCATGATGATGCCTTTGGCCTGCTCGATGACGGCGCGGTTCTCCATCGCCTTCTGCATGTGCCCGGCCAGGGTGGCCTGGGTTTCGTACAGGTGGGCGTTGGCCAGGCCGACGGCGGCGAACCCGGCGAACGTCTGAGCGATAGCGATCGCGTCGTCGTCGAAGGCGTTCGGTGTGGTGGCGTAGATGTTCAGCGCGCCGGTGACGTGCTCGTGCACCGGCAGCCCGACCGACAGGGAGCTGTGCGCGCCGGCCTGGGCGGCGGTCTCGGCCCAGCCGGGCCACCGCTGCTCGCTGCCGGTGTCCGGCACGATCAGGCTGGAGGTGCTTTCAGCGGCCTGCAGGCATGGGCCGTAGCCACGTTCGTACTGCTTCTCGTCGAGGGCGAGGGCGAGGGCGCCGGTGAACGCGGCGGTCTGCGGCTTGTTGTCGTGCAGCAGGGTGACACTGACCTCGCTGGCCCCGGGGATCGTGCGCTTGGCCAGCTGCGCGATCTTGTCCAGCAGGGTGTCGATGTCAACGTCGGCGAGTCGGATGCGGCCGAGCTCGGCGAACGCCTCGTGCGGGTCCATGGGTTCGACGTGCGTCATCAAAGCGTCCTTAACGAGGGCGCGTACCACCAGCAGGTGCCTGGGGTGGGGGCGCGGATCGCTGCAGGACTCCGCGGGCGGAGTCCGGGATCCGCGCCGCTTCTTGACGCTGGTCTCGACGACGCCCATCGAAGGCGCCGTGCCACAGATCTCCAGCCTACCCGTAGCGGAGCGTCGGCCGTCATCCACGTCCCGCAGTAATGGCGTGGCGCCCCTCGCGACGATCGGCGGCGGCTGCCGAGGGCGCGTACGCTCGGGGTCTGTGGTCGACGCCTTCAACGTCGACCGAACCATCGTCAAGAAGCGGCGTAGGTCTAGGACTCCCCTGAGCGGGGGCCTGCAGCGACCTACGCACGCCGGCCCTGTCGAGGGCACCGGTGAAGTGCCCTTTCTAAGGTGCGGGGCACTCTCGCCATGGCCAACGACCACCTCAACGACGCCCAGGCGACCCTCTCGCAACACGTGAGCGCCGCCATGGACAGCGAAGCCATCATCGAACAGGCCAAGGGGATCGTCATGGGCGACCGGCGCTGCACCCCCGAGCGGGCCTTCGCCGACCTGACGAGGATGGCGCACGACACCAACCGCACCGTCCGCGAGGTCGCCCAAGCATCGGTGGAGCGCACCGCTGAAACCGCCGGTCAGTAGTCGACGGCGGCTCGCCCGCGCTTAATTCGCCCGGCACGGGGAAAAATGGCGACGATGCCACAGCCGCTGCAGCGGCGGGCATCCCGCGGCCGCCGGTCGAGAAGCCGGCCGGCGGCCACATGCGGGTGCGGCCCTGATCCTGGCCTCAAGCGACGCAGAACTCGTTTCCCTCGGGGTCGAGCATGACGACGTGGCCGAGGACATCGCCGTACCACTCCTCGCGGACCACAGTCGCGCCGGCGGCAACCAGATCGGGCACCTTCTGCCGGATCAACCGGGCGCGCTCGGCCATGTCCCCGGAGCCTGGATCGGCCACCCGGATGTCGATGTGCATACGGTTCTTGGCGGATTTGCCCTCGGGGACCTTGAGGAAACTGATGGCAGGACCCCTGCCGTCCGGATCGATGATGGACGCGTTGTCGGGCTCATCGAAACCGGGCTCCTTGACGTAGCCGAGGGCCAACGCCCAGAAGGCAGCGATCCGCTGGGGATCGTCGGCATCGCATCCCAAGGTCCAAAGAGTGGCCACCGCGCCAACGTACGTCAGCTATGACACCCTGTCACCGACCTGACCGGGCGTTGCCCCGGCTGACGCCCGGAGCGCCGGGTCTGGCCTGGCCTTGGGCACGGCGGCGGTGGCTCAGTGACCACGGAACGCCTCCTCCAACCACCACGAGCCGCGCGCGGCGCAGACCTTGGCGTCGATCACCAACGGCCGGGTACGGGGACCAGCGAGCCAGCGGCGTACCGGTCCAAGATCGTCGACGGTCCGGACGGTCAATCCGTCGCAGCCGTAACCACTGGCGATCGCGGCCAGGTCGGTCTCGGGGAAGGTGACGGTCTCCAACGGATGCCCGTCCGGGCCGAAGTGGTGCACCTCGGCCCCGTACGCCGCGTCGTCGTAGATCACCACGAGCAGGGGTTGCGCCAGCCGGACGGCGGTGACCAGTTCGGTCGCGGACATGACGAAGCCACCGTCGCCGACCGCGGCGACGGTGAGCCGGTCCGGCCGGGCGACCGCCGCGCCGAGCGCACTGGCCAGACCGAGCCCGACCGACTGGAACGCCTGGGTGAAGCAGAATCCAGCCACGTCCGGAACGTCGAGCCACATCGACGGGTAGCCCATGAAGTTGCCGGAGTCGACCACCACCGTCCGGTCGGCCGGCAGCAGGTCGTCCAGGGCGGCCGAGAGCGTCCTCGGGTCGATCGTCGCCGGGGCGCCGCCGCCCTCATCCTGGTAGGGAACGGTCCGCCACCGACCGTGGTCGCGAATGTGTCGGGCCAGTTCCGGCGTACGCCACCCGCCGGTGGTGGCGTCCCCGGCCCCGGTGGAGCCGACGCCCAGCCGCGCGAGCACCGCCTCGGCGACCGCCGTCACCTCGCCGGCCACGGTCAGGTCGACCGGGCGGTTCACCCCGAACGCGGCCGGGTCGCTGTCGACCTGGACGACGACGGCGGAGGGCGGGATCAGTTCGCCGTGCCGGGTGGTCCACATGTTCAGCGTGCTGCCCCACGCCACGACCAGGTCCGCCCTGCCGATCAGCTCGGCGGCGAGCGGGGTGGCGAAGCCACCGGCCACGTCGAGGTTCCACGGGTTGCCGGCGAACAGCCCCTTCGCCGCGGCCGAGACCGCGAGCAGCGCGCCGCACGCGTCGGCGAGCCGGGTCAGCGGTTCCCGGGCCGACCGGGCGCCCCGACCGCCGATGAAGACCGGTCGACGGGCGGCCTGGAGCGCGGCCAGCAACGGCACGACCTGCGGGGCGGTGACGGGGGTCGGCTCGGCCGCAGGGACCGGGCCGGACCACGGTTCGGTCACGGCTTGCTGCACGTCCAACGGCAGGCCCAGCACCACAGTCGCGCCCCGGGCGGCGGCCCGGTACGCCGCGCCGGTGTCCTCAGCCGCGTGCGTCGCGCGTACCCGGTGGAAGTCGGCCCCGACCGCGGCGGCGAGCGCCGGCAGGTCGATGAAGAAGTTCGACACCGGCGCGGTCGCCTCCGGGGCCAGTACCACCATCGGGGTACGGCTCTTCGCCGCCTCGGTGAGCCCGGTCAACGCGTTGGTGATACCTGGGCCCTGGTGCACCGAGAGCAGCCCCACCGTCCCGGCGGTACGGGCGTACCCGTCGGCCATGCTCGCCGCGCCGCCCTCGTGGGCTGCCGCCACGAACCGGGCGCCGGCCGCGACGAGCGCGTTCGTGACATGGAAGTTGCCACTGCCGACCACCCCGAAGACGTGCCGCGCGCCGTGTCCGTACAGGACCCGCCCGACCACCTCGGCTACCCGCATCGGTGGCTCGGCCTACCGTTCGACCAGGGCGAGGACCCGACACGGGCTGCCGGACCCGGAGACGATAGGCAGCGGCCCGGCGATCACCACCGCGCCGGTCGCCGGCAACTGCGCCAGGTTACGGAGCTGGGTCAGGCCGTACTTGTCCTGGCCGAGCAGATACGAGTGGCACGGGAACGGCGGGTCGAACGAGTGCGCGGCACCAGCGTCGGTCCCGACCGTCTCCACTCCGACGCCCTGGATCGGCGACTCCTCCGCCAGCCAGCGGGCGCACTCCGCCGAGATGCCCGGGGTGCGGCCGGCGTTGGCGTACCGCTCCGGGTCGTCGCCGTACGCGTCCCAGCCGGTGCGGTAGAGCAGCCAGCCACCGCTGGGCAGGGCGCCGTGTTCCGCCTCCCACGCCTTGACGTGCTCGACCTCGAGCAGGAAGTCACTGTTGTCGGCGGCGTCGGCAGCGTGGTCGATCACCACCGCCGGCGCGATCAACTGGCTCACCGGAACCTGCGACACGTCGGCACCCTGCTGACCGGTGACCCAGTGCACCGGCGCGTCGAAGTGGGTGCCGGTGTGCTCGCCGGTGGAGAAGTTGTTCCAGTACCAGGCCGGGCCACGGTCGTCGTACCGGCTGATCTCGCTGAGCTGAAACGGCCAGGTCTGGCCGAACTGCTCGGGCAGACCGAGGATCGGGGTCTGGTCCGAGAGCGGAGCGGTGAGGTCGACAACCTGGATCCGGCCGCTGGCGAGAGCGGCGACAAACTCCTGCAGCACCGTCATGCGGCGACGCTACACCCGCTCAACCTCCACGATGGACCTGGGACGAGCCACTTGCCGCGATGGACACCGCTGCCCCGAACCTCGCCCGCCGCCGACGTCGCGGGTTCCTGCTCACACTGTCGTTCGGGTCGGCCAGGCGGGTTTCGCGCCGGGCGTTGTGGGCACTGCCCGTTCATGACCGACCAGCGCGGACCACATCTGGACGACACCCTCGGGGCGATCCTCAACGGCTACGCCTGGCTGCCCGGGTTGTTGAGACGTGAAGGCGCATCCAGCGCGCGGATCCGGGTGCTGGGTCAGCGCGCACTGGCGCTCCGCGGACCCGAGGCGGTGCGGTTCTTCTACGACGAACGGCACGTGTGCCGGCACGCGGCCATCCCGGAGCCGGTACAGGGGACGTTGTTCGGTCACCAGGCTGTGCACACCCTCGACGGTGCGGACCATCGTCACCGCAAGGCGATGTTCCTGTCCCTGCTCACCGATCCGAGTGGCGTTGCCGCCCTGGTCGACCAGGTGGGCGCGGCCTGGAACGAGGCGATCGCGACGAGCGGTGACGGGCGACCGGTGGTGCTCTTCGACGAGGCGAGCCACGCGATCACCAAGGGCGTCTGCCGCTGGGCCGGAATCCCACTCGGCGACGCCGCTGTCGGGCCCGTGGCCCGCGACCTGACCGCCCTGGTCGACGGCTTCGCCACGCTCGGCCCGCGACACTGGCGGGCACGGCGCGCCCGTGGGCGGCGGGAGAACTGGCTGGCCGGGCTCGTCCAGCAGGTCCGCGTTAACGCGATCACCGCACCTGCCGGATCGGCACTGGAAGCGGTCGCCGGGCACCGCCACCGAGACGGTCAACTGGCGGACGCCAAGCTCGCCGCTGTCGAGTTGCTCAACATCATCCGTCCCACCGTCGCGGTGTCCTGGTTCGTGGCGTTCACGGCACACGCGCTGCACCGCTGGCCCGAACACCGCGACCAGTTGCGCGCCGACGACACCGGCTATGCGGTCGCCTTCGCCCACGAGGTGCGCCGCTTCTATCCGTTCGCCCCGTTCGTCGGTGGCCGAGCGGTGACCGACCTGACCTGGCAGGGCCAGCACGTTCCCGTCGGGTCGCTCGTCCTGCTCGACATATACGGTCAGAACCACGACCCGGGGCTGTGGCCCGACCCGTACCGCTTCGACCCCCAGCGATTCGTCGGGCGCACTCCCGATCCGTACGAACTCATCCCCCAGGGCGGGGCCGATCCGAGCACCGGGCACCGCTGCCCGGGTGAGGACGTCACGGTGGCCCTGCTCGCGGCCTTCGCCGGCTGGTTGGCACGGCTGGACTACACGGTGCCCGAGCAGGACCTGACGATCTCGCTGCGCCGAATCCCCACGCTGCCCCGCAGCCGGTTCGCCGTGACCGACGTGCGCGTCTCGTACGGCAGGGAGGCGGTCGGTGGACAGCGGGAGCACCATGTCAGCAAGCGGGATGTCGGTTAGGTCCACAGGCCGTCGGTGATGATCTGTGGGTGTTCACGGCGATTGACCCGTCGGGCGGCGTGGATCGCCGTACCGTCGGAGCAGGCCAACTCGCGCATCCCAGGCCGGATCGAGGCTGAGGGACCGGTCGCCCGCCGGGGGTCACGAGGGGAGATTTTTCGGTGCCGAGCCAGATGACCCCGGCCAGCCCGGGAGTACGTCAGTACCCCGTGGCCGGGGCCCCGCTGCTCTGCAACGCTCAGGATCACGGCCTGACCGGCAACGGTACGACCAACGACCAGCCCGCGCTCGCCGCGCTCGTCGATCAACTGGGCGACGCGTTCGCCGCGGACGGGCGAGCGCGGGTGATCTACTGCCCGCCCGGGGTGTACGCCATCCGCGACGCCGCCACCGTTTGGCGCAGCGGCGTGTCGCTGATGGGCGCCGGGCCCGGCGCCACCCGGTTCGTCCTGAGCAACGAGGGCAACCGGTCCCAGGCGGTACCCCTGGCGTTCTACACCGCGCAGTTGCACGGGGCGAGTCCGGACCGTCACCTTGCCTACTGCACCTTCGCGGACTTCGAGATCGACGGGTCGGGGGTGGCGCAGCCGGCGTACGACCCCCTTTCCAAGGGGCTCGGGTTGCAGTACGTGACCGGCGGCCTGTTCCGAAACCTGTTCATCCACCACACGGCAGCCACCGGCTTCGGCTGCGACTTCCTCCAGGACACCCTGATCCAGGCGGTCCGGGTGCTCGAATGCGGCCGGATCGACAACGGCATGGAGATGGGCGGCGCGGGCATCGGTGTCGGCATCGGCGGATGGGGGGCGATGGAGCGGCTGACCATCGCCAACTGCGTCACGGTCGGCAACGCGACCAACGGCATCTTCCTGGAGATGCAGCACCCCGATCGACCCCAGCCCCGGGGGATCAGGATCGTCGCCTGCCACGCCGAGGCCAACCGGTTCGGCATCTCCGACTGGGGCGCCGACGGTCTCATCGTCACCGGATGCACGATGACCGGAAATCTCGAGGCTGGCTTCCAGGTCTCGGCGAAGGGCACCACCGGCATCCCGGGCAAGGGCGGCCTGCTCACCGACTGCGTCCTGGACGGTAACCTTCGCGACGGTGTCAGCATCGGTAACACCGCCGGCCCCTACACGGTGCGGGGCAACCGGATCACTGGAAACGGCCGCTACGGCTACCACCACCAGGACCTCGGCGACGGCGACCAGGCCGCCGCCGAGGAGATCGTCATCGAGAGCAACGACATCTGGGGCAACAGTCTCGACGGTATCCGCTTCGACCGCCCACTGACCGACGCTGTCATCATCAACAACCGGATCCGTAACAACGGCCGCCAGTGTGCCGACGCCGCCGAGGGGGGCGGCGAATCGGTTCGCTACAGCCAGAACACGCTGGTTGACCAGCATGCGAGCTGGCCTGCCGACGGCCACCGCGGCAAGGTGCTCCGTGTCAGCCACCGGTACGCCGTCGTGGCCGCCAACGACGCCACCACCCTCACCCTCACCCCGATCCGCCCCGGCAGCGCCAACAGTTGGAGCGCCGACACACCGCCGCCCGGCACACCGTACGAACTGCCGGCCGCTCCCACCAGACGAGCCGGCATCATGATCAATGCCGCCGCCGACTCGGTCACCATCCGGGGCAACCTGATCCGCGACACCAAGTCCCACACGCAGACCCACGGAATCCTGATCACCGATCGGGGTAACTGCGTCAACTGCCGCGTCGTGGAGAACGACCTCGACGGCAACCGGTTCGCCATCCAGACCGACACTCCGCCCGGAGGTGGCCACTGGGAGGGCAACCACGGGAACCAGTGATCTGACGATCCGGCCGAGCGACCCCGGCTATCCGAGAGTGCCGCGGGTGCGTGCCGCGATGCGGATGGTGGTGCCTGCGGGTCCGCTGTCGACAAGGAGGTAGACGGCCATGCGCCCGACCACCCACAGGCCCATTCCTCCTGTATCGGACAGGGGCGGTCGCTCGGTGCGCGGAACGTAGCGAGCGGTGTTGAACCCGCGCCCCTGGTCAGTGACTTCACAGACGAGCTGGCCGTCCAGAAGCAGACGTAGCCCGCCGGCGCCGCCCCCGTGCCGAATCACGTTGATCATCAGTTCGTTGACTGCGATGACCCATTTTTCGATCTCGTCGTGGTCGAGGCCGCACCGGCGACTGACGGCCTCGACCTCGTGTCGGACGCGGTTGAGTCGGCGAGGGTGAATGACGTCGAGAGCAGGGGCTTCCTGACGGTGGGAGCGTGGTGATCGAGCGGCGGGTTCACCACTGCTTCCCCTCCCTGTCGGACGTGGAGCCGGTGACCTTACCGGTGGCACGAGGGAGGATAGCTCTCCGGAACGGGTTCACCAGTCGGGCAGTGCATCGATGTGACGTCGGAAGGTACCCCGCGTCGACGGCGCGACACTGTTGATCTTGCTCCTGACGTGCCACCGGCCGGGTGCCCGCGTCTAGGCTGCCTGGGTGGCTGATGCCGAGGTGGTGACGAATGAGGAGCGCCTGCGACGTATCGAGGCGATCACCGATGCCGCTCTGTCGGGGCTGAACATCGCCGACCTGCTCGACGAGCTCCTTGAACGGGTCCGGGATCTGCTCAAGGTCGATACCGCCACCATCCTCCTGCTGGACGACCACACCGGCGAGCTCGTCGCGACCGCGGCCAAGGGCCTGGAGGAGGAGGTACGCCGCGGATTCCGCATCCGGGTCGGACGCGGCTTCGCCGGGCGGGTGGCGGCGACACGCGCGCCGGTCACGATCCATGACGTTACTCCCGACGACGTGGTCAATCCGGTCCTGCTCGCCACGGGCATACGTGCCCTGCTGGGTGTGCCCATGCTCGCCAACGGCATCCTCGTCGGCGTGCTGCACGTCGGCTCCCTCGCCCTGCGGCGGTTCGGCCCCGAAGACGTGAAGCTGTTGCAGCTTGTAGCCGATCGTGCCAGCCTCGCAGGTCAGGCCCGAGCACAGGTCCTCGACCGGCAGGCAGCGCTGGCCCTGCAACACAGCCTGCTGCCCGGCCGGCTACCCGACATTCCCGGCCTGGACCTGGCCGCCCGGTACGTGCCCGGCCACGACCTGGGCATCGGCGGCGACTGGTACGACGTGTTCACGTTGCCCTCGGGCTGGCTGGGCGCCGTCATCGGTGATGTCTCCGGCCACGGGCTGCCATCCGCCGTCGTCATGGGACGCATCCGCAGCGCGCTACGCGCCTACGCCCTCGATTCCGACGATCCCGCCGTGGCGCTGACCTCCCTCGATCGCAAGATCCACCACTTTGAGGCGGGCACCCTCACCACCGCCGTCTACGCCCTGATCGCGCCCGACCGCACAACGGTCCACCTCTCCTCCGCAGGCCATCTGCCACCACTGCTGGCTGTCCCCGGCCATCCCACCCAGCTCGTCAACCTGACGGTGGACCGGCCACTCGGCGTGGGCCGACCATCAACCAGTCGCCGCACCACCGTTCTGGACCTACCGCCAGGCGCGGCGCTCGTCTTCTACACCGACGGACTGGTCGAACGCCGCAGGGAACTGATCGACACCGGCATCGAGCGCCTCGCCGACGCCGTGCGGTCCGGGCCCGCCGAGGCGTTGTGCGACCACATCATGGCCACCACGGCGGAGGAGCACCCCACCGACGACATCGCCCTGCTCGTCATCCGCCGCCAACCACCATCGGATTAGGCCGCCGAGGCAGGCATGTGGCGAAGCTGGATCTAGCCGCTATGCTGGCTCATCTGTGGCCGATGCCTCTCCGGGTGTCGGCGATCCGGCGTCATGAAGCGGCGCGGTTCCTGGGTTTCTCTTTGGGTGCCCTGCAGTGATCCGCATGCCCGGGCGCCCGCTGGAGCGTCTGTGACGTGCCCTTCAGAGGGACACAGACATGAGTGACGTAGACCCACTGCTGCCTGCCGTTGCCTTCGCGGAGTTGGGTCGGATCAAGTTCACCGAAACCGATTTCAGCGGTGTCCTGTCCCGGGTAGCCGGCTTGGCCACCCGGACCGTTCCTGGCGCCGACCAGGTCTCGGTCACCCTGGTCGGGGCCGGCGGCGCGCACACCGCGGCCTTCACCGGCGAACTTGCCCTCGCGCTGGACGAAGCGCAGTACGAACAGGGCCAGGGTCCATGTCTCGTGGCGGCGGCGGCCAACGTCACCATCCACGTGGTCGACATGACGGCTGAGAGCCGCTGGCCGGACTGGGCCGGCCAGGCCGTCGCCGCCGGCGCGCACAGTTCCCTGTCGATCGGCCTGCCGATGCACGAGTCCGTCACCGGTGCGCTCAACCTCTACGCCACCCGACCCGACGCCTTCCGCGCCGAGGCGGTGACCCTCGCGGAGACCTTCGGCGACTACGCCGCCGTGGCCATGACCAACGCCCACCTGTACGACACCCAGGTGACCCTGGCGCAGCACATGCAGGCCGCGATGAAGAGCCGCGCGGTGATCGAGCAGGCCAAGGGAATCATCATGGGCGAGCGACGCTGCACCGCCGACGAAGCCTTCACGATCCTCGCGAAGATCTCCCAAAACTCCAACCGCAAACTTCGCGACGTCGCCGCGGCGCTCGTCGCCCGCGCCGCGACGATCCGGAGGCCCTGAGCCGGCACGTCATCGCCCCGGAGACGTCCGCATCGATGGTGGACGGCGGAGCGACAACGGTTATAGTTGCCGTCGAACAAGTTCTACCTTCAGCAGCGAGGGACCATGACCGCCGCTCTTGCGGGAGGTACCTCGTGCACCCTTACTCACCCGGTCAATGTCCGACCGAGCAAGGCCTCCTGCGGGTCGACGTACACGTCGAAACCTCGACGCGGGCGCGAGTCGCTGCCGTCGGTGAGCTGGACGGGTGCGTCACTGATCATTTCGAACAGGTTGTGCAGGGCATTCTGCGCGAGCGCGACTTCCGAGACATAGAGGTAGACCTCGCCGGCGTGACGTTCATCGACTCTGCCGGCATCAGGTGCCTACTCACCTGCCGAGAACACGCCTACGGGACAGGGTGCCGGCTGCGTCTGAGCAACCTGACTCCGACCGTGCACAGGGTTTTGGCCATCACCGGGCTACTGGGTGTTTTCGGCGTGCCCGACCGCCTGTCCCCGCCTTCTCGATCCGAAGCATGAGGGACACGGAGGCGCCGTTCACCGGGGTGTGCGGTGGGTCAGTTGACCCGTCGCCGTCAGGTACCTTGCGACGTCGACGAGTTTCCGGTTGGTGTTCTGACTGGCCCGTGCCAGGACAGCGAATGCCTGATCGGCGGTCAGCTTGTGACGCTCCATCAGGATGCCCTTCGCCTGCCCGATGACGTCCCGCACCGAGATCGCCTGATTGAGCTGTTCGAGGTGCTGCGCGCCGGACATCGCCACTGCGGCGTGCGCGGCGAACAGCAGCCCCACGTGCGCCGAGTCGTCATCGAAGGCGTGCGTGCGCGACGAGTACAGGTTGAGCGCGCCGAGGTTGTCGTCCTGCACGTACAGCTGAAACGACAACATGCTCGACACGCCCAACTCGGCGGCGCGCTGGGTGAACCGGGGCCACCGCCCCTCGACCGTCATGTCCGGCACGTGCACGGTCTGCTGCTCATACACCGCGCTCAGGCACGGGCCCTCACCGACCTCGTACTGCACCCGATCCACCGCGTACACCAGGTCGGAGGTACCGGCCCGAGTGTGGATCTCCCGGCGGTGTTCTACCACGGACAGGGCGGCCTGCTCCGCGCCCGGAACCGTCCCCACCGCTGCGCCGGCAATCGCCTGCAGGGTCGCCTCCACGCTGTCCTCGTGCTGCAACCTCCGAGCCAGGTCACTCAGCTTCGCCGCGAGATCGTCCACCGCTGCGGGCCGTGGCTCGTCGGTGCCCGCACCGCTGTCACTGCCAGCCATCCCGCTGCTCCCTCACCTAGGCGGGCGGCCCCGGACGGAACCTTCTTACCGGCCGGGGCCTGACCGGGGCACTTGTCGCGAACCGCGCCCCAGGTTGCCCGAGGTTATGACGTCAAGACCACCGTCACAGAGCTGGCAACGCCGCTAGCGATAGCCCACGCTAGCTGGTCACCCGCACCTTGCTGCGCCGATTGCAGCGAAAACCGGCTCGCTAGTGGCTGTCTGACGAAGATGTCAGGAATCCCATCCGGCGACTCCTGCCCGTCGGCCCGGCGGCGGCCGGATCCACCGATCGCCGCAGGTCACCGGCCCGCCCTCAAGGGGTGGCAGTGAGCTGCACCCTCAGCTTGGCCAGCGCGCGGGTCAGCAGCCGGGAGACGTGCATCTGTGACACCCCGATCTGCTCGGCGATGCCCTGCTGGGTCAGGTTGCCGTGAAAGCGCAGTGCGATGACCCTCCGTTCCCGGTCGTCAAGGACCGCCGCCGCCGACGTGAGAGCCACCCTCAGCTCGGCGAGGGCGAGTTCGTTGTCGTCGCCGCCGAGAGTGTCGCCCAGTTCCCTGGAGGTGGTGCCATCGCCGAACGGGGTGGACAGTGAGACCGCGTTGTACGCGCGGGCGCCTTCCAACCCTTCGAGGATCTCCTCCTCCGTGAGGTCGAGATGTCGGGCGATGTCGGCGACGGTCGGCGAGCGGCCCAGCAACTGGGTGAGGCTGTTGTTGGCCTCGCCGATGGCCATCCGCCGCTCCTGCAACCGCCGGGGAACCCGCACGTCCCAGGTGCGGTCACGGAAGTGACGCTTGATCTCTCCCACGATTGTGGGGACCGCGTAGCTGACGAATTCGATCCCACGCGAAGCGTCGAACCTGTCGATCGCGTTGATCAGGCCCAGTGCTGCCGTCTGGGTCAGGTCCTCGTTCGGCTCGCCGCGGCCGCTGTAGCGCCGGGCGAGGTGATGGGCCAACGGGAGCCATGCCTCGATGGCCTGGGCGCGGGCGGCGGGCCTGGACGGATGGCCAGCCGGCAGCGCGACCATCACGGCGAGGAGTTGGCTGGCCGGCGACTCAGGCGTGGTGCCGCGGTCGGCCGGGCTGTTCGTCTGTGCGGGCCGACCCGTCGAAGTGGTGGTCATGGGTTCCTCCGCTGTCCGGTCTGGGCGTCGTCGCGACCCCGCGTGGGGAGGCCGCGTCGTGCTCAGACCGGGCGGGTCGCCAGCCGCCCGCAAACCTGCATCAATGGATATCAGGTGGGCCTTCACGGCCGATGCGGTTGCTGGCTCGTCGGTCACGTGCGGACCTCCCGAGACTCGGGATCGTGTCGGGCACGTGGCTTGACCCAGAGAAGAGCCTAGAACGGTCGGCAGGGTTCTGCCACTCAGCAGCCGTGCCGGCCCGAGCCCGGCCAACAGAGCTGACAAGGAGCCGGCGGTGATCTCACGCGGGCCATGGAAGACCTGTTCAGCGCACCCTGCGACAAACCGGGGCCGGCGCTGTCGCACCGGTTGCGTCGTCGTACCGGATGGCCCTTGGCGAATGGGTCTTCTTCGACTCGACCCATTGTCGAACGTCCTCGGTCGCCGGCGGCCGACATGGCACGATGGCCGTGTCCTGCGCCGCCGGTGGCCGGGCACGACACTGATGGAGTCGGGATGTCAGAGCTGGCCGGCCCGCCGGTGCCGGGGTTGGCGAAACTGTGGACGCACGACCCGGTCACCGCCGGCCCGTATCGCCTGGTCGGGCGATTGGGTGCGGGTGGGCAGGGGGTCGTCTATCTCGGCGAGGACGACGCCGGTGACCGGGTCGCGGTCAAGATGGTCAACGTCGACCTGAGTGATCCACGGGCGCGGTCGCAGTTCGTCAAGGAGATCGCCGCAGCCCGCCGGGTCGCGCCGTTCTGCACCGCGCAGGTGCTCTTCGCGGAGGTGGACGGCGAGCGGCCCTACGTGGTCAGTGAGTTCATCGAGGGCCTGACCCTGCACCGGCACGTCCGCGAGCGTGGTCCGGTGACCGGTAACGCCCTGCACCGGCTCGCGGTCGGCACCGTCACGGCGCTCGCGGCGATCCACAGTGCCGGGGTGGTGCACTGCGATCTGAAGCCGGACAACGTGGTGCTGGGCGTGGACGGTCCTCGGGTGATCGACTTCGGTATCGCCCGGGCGTTGGGCAACACCGAGACCGCCTCCAGCCGGGTCATGGGGACCACCGCCTACATGGCACCGGAGCGGTTCCGCAACGACGTGATCGGTCCACAGTGCGACGTCTTCGCCTGGGCGGCCACCATCGCCTTCGCCGCCGGTGGTCGGCCGCCGTTCGGCAACGACTCGCTCTTCGCCGTGATGCACCGGGTGCTGAACGATCCGCCCGACCTGCCGGCGATGCCTCCCGTACTGGACGAGCTGATCCGGGAGTGCCTGGCCAAGGACCCGGCGGACCGGCCGGCTGCCGAGCGCGTGTTGGTGCGGCTGCTTCGGCAGGACGGCAGGGTCACCGAGCCGCTACGTCGGGAGAGCCTGCTCGAAGCCGGCAACGAGACCGCGGGCGCGCCGACGCCGAACCAACCGCTCCCCCAGCTCACGCCGACGGCGTCGCAACCGGGCGCGACGCAGCCGCAGGTACCGGCCCGGCCGACGGTGCCGACCCAGGCCCGACCGGCCCAGCCGGCACACCCGCCGGTGCAGACCCAGCCGGCACACCTGCCGGCGACGGGGCCCGGCATGGGTGCTGAAGGCGGTGGCAGGTTGCGGCGGCTGCGTCGTGAGGCCCTCGACGCCTGGGGCATCTCGACAGCGCTCTTCCTCGGTTCGGTTGGGGCCGCCGCCGGCTACGTCGCGTCGAGCGCTGTCGGCCCGGCCGCCGCGGTCGGGGCGGTCGCCTTCGTCGTGGTCTACCTGGTTCGGCTGCTGGTCGCGACGGCCCTCGGGAGACGGCCCGACCGCAGGTGACCGGCGCGCTGGGGTCGGGTTCGCCGACTGGCGCCGCATCGATAGGTTGACTGCCACCAGCCGCCCGCCGAGGAGGACGTCCCGATGGCCCCACCCGCTACGCGTACGCGGCAGTGGTTGCCGTACACCGCCGCCGTCACCGCCGGGCTGGTGGTCATCGCCGGGGCGTTCGTGTTCGTCCGACAGCGCGAAGCGGGCACCGACTGCGCCACGATCCTCCAGGTCAACTCCTCGACGGAGAAGGCGGCTCTGCTGGTTGACCTGGCCGAGCGTTACAACCGCAGCGACCGGTCGATCAAGGACGGTGGCTGCGCCCAGGTGCACGTCAGCGCGTTGAACTCGGGCAAGGCCACCGAGGCGCTGGCTTCCGGCTGGACCCACACCGGCCTGCCGCAACCACAGGTCTGGCTGCCGACGTCGAGCCTCTGGACCGGCCAACTCCGGCTGCTCGACAAAGCCGCCGGGCGGGAGTTGCAGACTCCGGACCGCTACCCGTCGATCGCCAACAGCCCGCTGGTGATCGCGATGCCGCAGCCCAAGGCCGAACTGGTACGCAAGCGCGGATCGTTGGGCTGGGGAGAGATCCTGGGCCTGTCCGGGCGGGACGGGTGGGCGGACTTCGGCAAGCCGGAGTGGGGCCGTTTCACCTTCGGCAAGGACAACCCGAACCTGTCCACATCCGGGCTGGCGGCGACCATCGCCACCTACTACGCGGCGGTGCGACGGGCCAGCGACCTGACCCGGTCCGACCTGGCCGACCCGACGGTCACCCAGTTCGTCCGCCGGATCGAGGCCAACGTGTCGCACTACAGCGACGACTCGGTGGACCTGCTGCGCAGCCTCGCCGAGGCGGACCTGGCCGGCGGGGCAGGCAGTACCGACGACATGAGCGCCATCGTCCTTCAGGAGGAGCTGGTGGACCTCTACAACACGGGTGCGCTCAGTCCTCGGCAGGAAGGGCAGGAGCGAGGCCGCCGGCCGAACGTCCCGCTGGTCGCCGTCCATCCCAAGGAGGGCACGTTCAACCTGGACCACCCGTTCGTGGTGCTGCCCTCCGCCGATGAGCGGCAACGCGCGGCGGCGGCCGACTTCCAGAAGTTCCTGACCGAGAGTGACCAGCAGGCGAGCTTCGCCCGCCTCGGCTTCCGCGACCATGAGCGCCGCGCCTCGGCGGAGTTGCTCGCCAGCGTCGGCGCCGAGCCCACCGGCGGGCTGAACTACTTCGAGCCACCAGACCCGCAGGTGGTCAGCGCGATGCTGGACGGCTGGCGCACCCTGCGCAAGAAGGCCAACATCCTGATCGCCCTGGACACCTCGGGGTCGATGGAGGCGATGGTCGGCACCCGTACCCGTTTCCAGGTGGCCGCGGCGGCGGCGGGCAAGGGCCTCGCCCTGCTCAACACCGAAGACCGGGTGGGTCTCTGGTCGTTCTCCTCGGAGACGCAGCAGCGGCCGAAGAGCCCCTGGCGGGAGGAGGTCCCGCTCGGCGGGTTCGACCAGAAGCGGATCAACAGCAAGATCGCCGGCCTGCAGGTCGCTGGCGATACCGCGCTCTACGCGACGGTCCGGGCCGCACACCGGGAACTGCTCGACCGGTACGACCCGCAGCGGATCAACGCGATCGTCGTGCTGACCGACGGCAAGAACGAGTACAGCAAGGACAACGACCTGGCCCGGTTGCTCGCCGAGGTCGCCCTGGACCCGCAGCGTCCGGTGAAGGTGTTCTGCATCGCCCTCGACCGGGAGTCGGACTTCGCCACCCTGGACCGGATCGCCAAGGCATCGTCGGGCAAGGCCTTCGACGCCACCGACCCCACCAAGATCGACGAGGCGTTCGTGAAGCTGGTCAGCAGCTTCTGACCCTCCCCCGAGCCCGCTGGCCGGTAGCTACGGGCCGACAGGCAGGTGGGGCCAGGCGCTCCGCCTGCCCCCACCGGCTCTGCTGTCAGACGAGTCGGCGGCGAACCCACCAGAGACAGAACAGGGACAGCACGACGGTCAACGCGATCAGCACGCCGAACTCCCGCCATTGCAGGCCCCAGAACTTCGAGCCGGGCACGTAGCTCACCTTCAGGCTGAGGTTCTGCTCGCCCAGCCATCTCTGGCACGCCTCGCGCCCGCCGAGCGCCCTCGGTCCGCACCGGGTCAAATCGGCCGGACCAGTGAACTCCGCTCCGGTCGAGGTGATCGTGGTGCTCGACACCACCCAGTCACCCCTGCGGTCGGGCTCGACGTGGACCGTCATCCGCCCGGTGTCGGGGCTCATCGAGATCCCGAAGTCGCCGTCGAACGTCAGAGGGGTGACAGTGGTGATCGGCTGGGCCAGCCAGGGGCGTACCACGAACGGCGCGGCGATCTGGAGGCTGACCACCACCAGCAGGGTCACCGCCATCGCGCCCAGGGTCCGCCGCAGCAGCAGCCCGGTGGCGACACCCACAACGAAGGCCAGCGTCGCGTAGCCAACCGGGACGACCCCTCGGGCCGCGAACACCAGCGGGTTCATCCGGTCCGCCGAGGCCCCGTCGATCGGCTGCGCCCACTCGGTCAGCACCAGGCTGAGCAGGCCGGCACCGAGCGCGGCGGCGCCGCCCCCGACCGCCAGCTTGACCACCAGCCAGCGGCCGCGGCTGACGGACTGGCTGAAAACCATGCGGTACGTGCCGGACTCCAGCTCCCGGGCCACCAGCGGCGCGCCCCAGAAGATGCCCACCAGGGCAGGCAGCAGGTAGAGCGCCCCGATGGCGGCGATGTGGAACTCACTCGCCCATCCCGGTTGCAGCGCCTGGAGGAACGTCTCGGCGGCGGCACGACAGGCATCGCCCTGGCAGCCGGTGTATCCGGTCTGCGTGGCCAACTCGGTCACCTCCGACCAGGTCAGCGCCAGACCGCCCAGCAGCGCCAGCAACAGGGTGCCGGTGGCCAGGGCCGGGGTGCGGAACTGCCGCCAGGTCATCCAGATCATCGCTGCCCCTCCAGAACCCGGCCCGTACCGTCGCCGGTGGCACCGCTCATGTACGCCAGCACGATGTCCTCCAGGTCCAGCCGGTCGACCTGCCAGGACGGGTCGACGATCGGCGCGGTGCTGCGCACCACAAGGGTCGACTGCACCTCGGTGTGACTCTGCTCGACCAAGGCTCGCCCGACGCCCAGCTCTGTGGTGTCGCGCCGCCGGCCGACCAGGCGGTGGTGGGTGGCGAGCAGGTCGTCCACGTCGCCGGCCACCCGCACCCGGGAGGCGACAAGCACGATCAGGTGGTCGCAGACCCGTTCCAGGTCGGCGACCAGGTGCGAGGACATCACGATGCTCATGCCCTGCTCTGCGGTCAGCTCCATCAGCCCCTGCAGGAAGTTGCGCCGGGCGAGCGGGTCGAGTGCCGCCACCGGCTCGTCGAGCAGCAGCAGATTGGGCCGCTTCGCCGCGGCGACGGTCAGGGCCAGTTGGGCGCGCTGGCCGCCGGAGAGCTTGCCCGCCTTCTGTTTCGGGTCCAGGCCGACCTGGGCGATGCGCCGCTCGGCGAGCGCAGCGTCCCAGGACGGGTTGAGGTGCGCGCCCATCCGCAGGTGGTCGGCGACGGTCAGGCCGGCATAGACCGGGGTGTCCTGCGCGACGAACCCGACCTGCGGCGACCCGCTGACCGGCCGCGCGCCGAGCACCTCGATCCGCCCCGCGGTCGGATCGAGCAGCCCACAGGCCAGTTGCAGCAGCGTGGACTTACCGGCGCCGTTCGGCCCGACCAGACCCACGACATGGCCGGCCGGAATGTCCAGAGTGCAGTCATTCAGTGCGGAGCGCCGCCCGTACCGCTTGGTCAGACCGTCCGCAATCAGGGCGCTAGTCATCCTCGGGCCTCCGAAAATGTCCGAAAGCTGCTGAGGAAGAGCGCCTCGATGCTCTCGTCGTCCAGGCCCGCCTCCCGTGCCTCGGTCAGCCAGCGGGCCAGGCCCTGCCGCAGTGGCTCGTGCTTGCTCAGCGAGTCGCCGACCAGCGTGCGGGTGACGAACGTGCCCAGCCCGGGCCGGGCGGTGACCAGGCCCTCGTACTCCAACTCGCGGTACGCCTTGGACACCGTGTTCGGGTTGATAGCGACCCGGGCCACCACCTCCTTCACTGTGGGCAGCTTGTCGCCCTCGTTCAGAACGCCGAGCCGGAGCGCGTGCCGTACCTGTCGGATGAGCTGCATGTACGGCGCTACCCCGGACCGTGCGTCCAGGTGAAACTCGATCACCTCGCCACCCCATTCCACTAGTTGCCTAGCACAATAGGGGCATGGAGGGTCTGTCCGCTAGCTCGTTGCGATGGGTCCCACCGGCGTGACTACAGGCCGAGGCTCCGCAGGGACGGTACGGTCTGGCCCACCCAGGCGAGATCGGCGTCCTCGCGAGCACCCTGGGTGCGTTGCGTGCCGGCCAGGAACCACAGGAAATAGGTGGTGTAGCCGGGTGCGCTGACCACTGTGTGGTACCCCTCGGGCATCATCTGCATCACGTGGTCACGGATGGTGACGTTCTCCTCGTACCCGTCGTCGGTGTAGACCCGGCTGATGCCGAACCCGTTCGCCGGGTTGACGCGGTAGTAGTACATCTCCTCGTGTGCGGCCTCGGCGGGCAGGTCGTCGACCTTGTGCCGGTGCGGTGGGTAGGTGCTCCAGTTGCCCGACGGCGTGTAGGTCTCGCCGACGATGAGCCGGCGGGCCGGCAGGTCCGGCTGGGAGACTTCGGTGAGGATCTGGTGGTAGGTGCGGCCAAAGTTTGCCGCTCCCCAGCGGCCGCCCACGACCTGCTCCGGTGCGATGACATAGGGGTCTGTGGCCAACTCGCTGGGTGCGCTGGGTAGGGCAATCTCCACGGCGGTGACGGCCTCGACGGTCACCGAGGAGCCGGCCGGGATGTAGACGGAGTGCGGCTTGCCGGAGAAGACGTCCGGACGCTGGCCGACCTGCGGGAAGTGGCGGCCGGCAACGGTGAAGCTGGCCGTACCACCGAGGATGACGGCCAGGATCTCCCGGTCACCGGACTCGCCGGTCCAGGATTCGCCGGCCGACAGCCGCAGCAGGGTGAAGTCCAGCAGCCGGCAGGGATTGAAGGGCAGCGTGTTGCGGCCGTCGACGGCGGGAACAGAGCAGTGGTAGCGGTAGTCCATGGTCACCTTTCGGGATGCGGGGCGGAGCGGGTCGGTGCGTGGCGGTCACCAGGGGCTGGTCCAGCCCGCAATGGTGGCGCGGGTGAGGGCTTCCAGGTAGAAGTAGTCGCCCCACAGGGTTCCCTCGTCGACGCCGACGCTCTTGGGTTTGTCGTAGACGCCGTGCAGGATCAGCGCGTTCGAGACCGGATGGCCGCCGGTGGAGTAGTGGCCGATGAGCGAGCGCAGGATCTCGGCGGCGGCTTTCCGGTACCGGTCGGCGCTGACCGTGTCGTCGGTAAGGCCGTCTGCCAGTTCCACCAGGCCGCAGGCGGCGATGGCCGCCGCCGAGCTGTCCCGCTCCTGGCCGCTGCCGTCGCCGAACTCCAGATCCCAGTACGCGACGTGGTCGTCGGGCAGGTGGGCGAGGAAGCGGTCGGCGCAGGTCCTCGCGGCGGCGAGCAACGCCGGGTCGCCGAGGTGCCGGTGGTTGAGGCTGAACCCGTAGATGCCCCATGCCTGCCCGCGCGCCCAGCAGGAGTGGTCGGAGTGGCCCTGTTCGGTTTCGCCGCGTAGCGGCGCGCCGCTGGCCGGGTCCCAGTAGAAGGTGTGGAAAGTGGTGCCGTCGGGACGCAGGATGTGCTGGCGCAGCTGAGCGGTGTGCCGGCGGGCCGCGGCGGCGTAGCGGTCGTCGCCGGTGCTCTGGCTGGCCCAGAAGAGCAGCGGCGTGTTCATGAGGCTGTCGATGATCGTGCGCCCGCGTTGGCGGGGGTCGTTCAGGTCGCCCCAGGCCTGGATGATTCCGGCGGGTTCGAGGACGCGCGTCATCAGGTGGTCGGCGGCGGCGAGAGCCGCGTCTCGGGCCTTTGGGTCGCCGGTACGGCGGGCCGGGGTGACGCAGGCGAGGGTGTAGAGGAACCCGAGGTCGTGGGTGTCCAGGTCGATGCCGTGGGTCATCCGGGCCGCGAAGCTGTCCACGTGGGAGAGCGCTGCCCGCAGGTGGCGCTCGTCGCCGGTCAGGTCATGTGCCAACCAGAGCATGCCGGGCCAGAAGCTGGTGGTCCAGCCGACGTTGGCGCCCTCCGGCTGGTCTCCGCTCGGTGGCCGGAGCGGGTAGCGGTTGGCGTCGGTGGTGTCCGCGGGGTACCGGTCGCCGAAGGTGGCGATGTTCGCGTCGACGGTACGTATCGCGGCTGCCACCGCGGCCGCCGTGGCTTCTGCGTCGGAGTTGGGACGGACGTCGGTCGCCGTCATGGATGCTGTTCTCCCTCGTGGGTCCGGTCCGGTGCCGGGCAGGTGTGTCGTCGGCGTCCCGGCTCGGTGGCCGGAACGTGGCGCTCAGGTGGTCTGGGGTGCTGTCGTCGGTGGGTCGAGGGCGGCGCGCAGGGTGAAGCGGCTGTTGGCCCATACGACGTAGAGCAGTGGCGCGGCGGCGAGGCCGAGCGCGATCGCGGGGCGGGCCGCCAGGAGCTGGGCGAGCAGCACGAGGACGAGCAGAGACACGGCGGTGAGGTACCAGCGGCGCACCGCCAGGTACACGCAGGCACGGGCCACCTCACGCAACCGCGCGGTGGGTCGGTCGGCGAGGGTCACCAGCCCGAGCAGCGTGGTCGCGACGGTGAGGACGATCAGGGTCGCCAGCACCGGCAGGGCGAGTGCCCCGACCCGGTGGCCCCACGCGGCGCGGGCGTCGACGGCGAGCACCACCAGAGCGGCCGTGGCTGCCACCGTCCAGAGCATCGCCGGTCGGGCGGTGGCTCGCCAGGCGCGGCAGTAGGTGCGCAGCACGCCGCCGGTGTCGCCGGCAGAGTAGGCGGACATGACCGCGAAGACCGCACAGAGCCCGGGCGCGCAGAGCGGGGCGGTCAGCGCGTACAGCGGCCAGGAGCGCGCCGCCTCGGTGGTGAACGCGAGCGTCACCAGTGGCAGGCAACCGAGCACCAGCAGCAGGTTGGTGACGAGCGCGACGTAGAACCCGTCGAAGACGGCGGTGATGGTGTTGTGGCGCGAACGCATGGGCCTCAACCCTTCAGTCCGGTCGAGGCGATGCCCTCGATGAAGTAGCGCTGGCCGAGCAGGAAGATGACGGCGACCGGCAGCACTGACAGCACCGAGCCCGTCATGATCAGCGCGTACTCGGCGTTGTACTGGGAGACGAAGGTGTTCAGCCCCAACTGGATGGTGCGCAGCTCCGGACTCCGCAGGTAGACAAGCGGGCCGAGGTAGTCGTTCCAGGTGGTCACGAACGTCAGCAGGGCCAGGCTGGCCAGTGCCGGCCGGGACAGCGGCAGCATGATTCGTCGGTAGATGCCGAACTCGCTGAGCCCGTCCACCCGAGCTGCCTCGCTGAGCTCCTCGGGAATCGTCTCGTAGAACTGCTTCATCAGGAACACGCCGAACGCGCCGAACGCCTGCAGCGCGACGATCGACCACAGCGTGTTCGACAACTGCAGCTTCGACATGAGGATGAACTGCGGAATCATGTACGACTGCCACGGCACCGCGATCGTCCCGACGTACGCCAGGAAGAGCGCGTTGCGGCCGGGAAAGCGGACCCGGGCGAAGCCGTAGGCGGCGAAGCTGCCGGTCGCCACCTGGAGGAGGCTGACGACCACCGACAGCAGCAGTGTGTTCCCCAACCACGTCGTCATGTCCGAGCGCTGCCAGATGTCGAGGTAGTTTCGCCACACCACGGGATCGGGGAGCCAGGTGATCGGGATGGTGAAGACGTCGCTGTTGGTCTTCAACGACGCCACCACCATCCAGTAGAACGGCAGCAGCAGCCCCGCCGCCGCGAGCACGAGGGCGGCGTACCCGACAAGTCGCCAACCCCGGGACCGGACCGGTCGGCCGGGCGCGGTGCGGTTGCCGGGCGCGGCGACGGCCGGGGCGGGCAGGGAGAGGTCGGTAGCGGTCATCAGCTGTTCCTCCGCTTGTTGACCATGAACTGGATGACCGTGATGCTGAAGCAGATGGCGAACAGGACGACGGAGACCGCCGAGGCATAGCCGAACTGGTTCTCCTCGAAGCCCTTCTGGTAGATGTACTGCGAGAGCACCAGTGTCGACTGGCCCGGTCCGCCGCCGGTCATCACGAGGATGAGGTCGAAGACCTTGAAGCTCTCGATGGTGAGCAGCACTGTGACGAAGAAGGTGGTGTGCCGTAACCCGGGGAGGGTCACGTGCACGAACCGCTGCCACGGTGTGGCGCCGTCGGTCTCGGCCGCCTCGTAGAGCTGGGCCGGGATGGTCTGCAGGCCGGCCAGGAACAGCAGCATGTAGTAACCCATGTACCGCCAGGTGCCGACGATGATGACGGCCGGCATCGACCAGGTCGACGATGTGGTCCAGCCCGGCGCGTCGGCCACCCCGACGGCGCCGAGGAGAGCGTTGATCGGGCCGTACTCCGGGCTGAACAGCTGGTTCCAGACGATCGCGATCGCCACGATCGAGGTGATGTAGGGGAAGAACGCGACGGTGCGGAAGAACCGCACTCCGCGCAGTTTGCGGTTGAGCAGCAGCGCCAGCCCGAGTGACGCCGCGAGGGTCAGCGGGATGTGGAAGACGGTGTAGTAGACGGTGTTGCGCAGTGCGGTCCAGAAGCTCGCGTCGCCCCACATTCGCCGGAAGTTGGCGGTGCCGGTCCACTCGGCCACCCCGAAGACGTTCCAGTTGGTGAAGGCCACGTAGAACAGCACGACCACGGGTAGCAGGGTGAGCACGGCGAAGCCGACGAAGTTGGGCAGGATGAACGACCAGCCGGCGACCGTGTTGCGCGACACCAGCCGCCGGTTCCTGGGTCTCGTGCGCGGCAATGTTGCCATAGGGAGTCTCCGGGAGCGTTCGGCATGGTGGCGGGACCGGCGTGCGGTTCAGGCGCGCCGGACCCGCCATCAGCTCACTGGTTGAGGACCTCGTTCTTGGCGCGGGCCTGCGCCTTGCTCAGCTCCGCGTCGACGCCCTTGCTGTCGGAGAGGATCGCCGAGTGCGTCTCGTTGAGGAGGTTCTGCAGGCCGGCGGTGTGCTTCGACACCGGGTTCTCCGGCTTGATGGTGTGCTTGGCGTAGGCGAACTTCGACAGGTCGTCCTGCGGTACGCCGTCCAGCCCGAACAGCGTCGCGGTGACCGCGTCGGTGACCTGGGCCGGGGTGATGCCGATCCCGGAAAGCGCCTTGCCGGCATCCGGGCCGGCCGCGTACTGGAGGAATGCCTTCGCCGCGGCGGTCTTGGACTTGCTGATCTTCGGATTGATTCCCAAGCCGGTCGGGTCACCGAAGGTGACAGGTGTGGCGGAGGTGCCGGTGGTGGACTTGTCGAACTGCGGCGCCGGGGCGATCCCCCACTGGAACTTGTCGGCGTCACCGCTCTGTCGCTGGTTGAGCAGCGTGGCCACGTACCAGGTGCCCATCAGCAGCATCGCCGACTGCTGCTTGCCGAACTGCGCCTGGTAGGTGAGTTTGTTGGTCTTCGCGGTGCCGAAGGTCGGCTGCGCGCCGGCCGCCTGCAGGTCCAGTGACCGCTCGTAGTACGGCTTCAGGTAGCCGAAGTCCCCGGAGAGCAGGTCCGCGTTGGGGGTCTGGGCGAGCGCGAATCCCTGGACTGTCGACTGGAAGGTGTGCTGGTACGCGCCGGTCGCGTTCGAACCGGCCCCCTTCAGCCCGGTGTGCAGTCGCTTCGTCGCGTCGGTGTAGTCGTCCCAGGTCCAACTGCCGTCCGGCGGTGCCACCTTCGCCTTCGCGAACAGGTCCTTGTTGTAGAACAACACCCACGAGTCCTGTCGGTACGGCACCGCGTACGCCTTGCCGTCCACCTGGTACGACGCGAGCGCCGGGCTCGAGCCGAGACCGGAGGTGGCGTCGGAGACGTCGAGCAGCTGACCACCGCTCTGGTACGTGTAGAAGTTCTTGAGGTTCTTCATGACGTAGACGTCCGGGGCGGTGCCGGCGGCCAGGTCCGTGAT
This sequence comes from Micromonospora salmantinae, assembly GCF_022230905.1. Classification (NCBI taxonomy): domain Bacteria; kingdom Bacillati; phylum Actinomycetota; class Actinomycetes; order Micromonosporales; family Micromonosporaceae; genus Micromonospora; species Micromonospora salmantinae. The sequence continues at coordinate 21,905 of NZ_JAKKFG010000023.1, read as the reverse complement.
CATCTGGGTGTCGTAGTCGTTGCCCGGGGCGTACTCCTTGAGCTCCACCGTCACGTTCGGGTGGGTCGCCTTGAAGCCGTCGGCGAGCGTCTTGAACTCGGGCGTGGACGACAGGCTCCAGCCGGCCAGGGTGATGGTCACCGGGGCATTGGGGTCGACCGGCTCGTCTCCGCCGCCGCAACCGGCGAGAACAAGCGTCAGGGCCGTCGCAGCGCTGATGACGGCCGGTATCGCACGCTTCATCCCTTTCTCCTTCAGGTCAAGGGGCCCGGACGGGCCCGCACTGCTACCAGGACGCCTGGGTGGGCCTGGCATGCTCCGTGTCCAGGCGGGTCGACGTACTGATCCCGTCGGGCCAGTCGACAGCCAGGTGGAGGCCCCGGCCGTCCTCGTCGACCACGGCCTGGCATGCCTGCCCGGCCGTGGCCACCGGCACCCTGGACAGGTCGGTTAAGGTGGCAGCCCATGCGCCCAGCCGGACGGGGTGGTCCAGCCAAGGCACGACCAGCCCGCCCGCCAGGGGCCCGCCGTGCGGAACGGCGGTGACGCCGGCCGTGCCGCCACCCTGAAGGCTTTCGAGCCGGCTGGTCAGGTCGGCCGCGGTCACGACCGCCACACCGCCGCCGGCGGTGGCCGTCGCATCCCCGGCAATGGCCCAGCCGCCGATCCGTAGCCTCAGCGCAGCCGCCTCCATGCCGTCGGCGAGGTCGTCGACGCGGGTCAGACGTAGCTCCCAGGGGCTGCGGACCAGCGAATACACAGTCAGGTGCCCGGCCGGTCGAAACCGGCCCACCCGGCCGCCGCCGTGATCGCGCTGACCCGGATCCGGGTCGACCCAGTGGGCGAGGGCACGTGACCCGGCCACGCCCACGCCGTCGGCGTCGACGTGAACGGTCAGCAGGCGCATGCCGGCGCGGTGGGTGACCCGGCCCGCGTCGTCGACGAGAGTGACGGACTGGTCGAGCGGACTGGCCCAGCCGCTGTCGTCGAGGACCGGAGTGGTGGCGGTGGAGTAGCCCAGCCGGGCGTAGAGCGGGGAATCTGAGACGGTGGCACCCTCGACGGCGTGGTCGGTGCCGTGGTTGACGACGCGGACGATGCCGTCGGCACGGGTGCTGGAGACCAGCCAGCCTGGCGCGTGTATCGCCCGCACCGCATCGCGCTCGTCCACCGGCAACGACTCCTCGGGAGTCGTCCAGATCGGATGGTCGGCGGGTAGCGCGATGCCGAGCAGGCCCTTGCTGGCCCAGTACGGCGAGCCCGGCCCGGAGTACGACTGCGCCAGTCGCGGCCACGGCCCGTGCCAGCCGAGGCTGAGCAGGCCGCGTTCGTCCAGGGCGCCGTTGGCGACGAAGTGACGCACGATGCGGGTGGCCGCGCCGCGCAACCGGCCGAGGCTGACCGAGGGCACGCCGGCGATGGCGCCAACCCAGAAGGGTGCCGCGGCGGCGAAGCGGTAGGTCAGGCTTCGCCCTTGGATCAACGGTGATCCGTCGGCGCCCACGAGCGCGACCGCGTCGCTCAGGAAGCGGTCCAGGCCGGCCAGGTCCCGATCGCGGCGCTGCTCGGCCAGGTCCGCCGCGCCGGCCATCCGGGCCCACAGAGTCGGGTAGAGGTGCAGGGCCCAGCCCACGTAGTGGTCGTAGGCACGGTGCGGCCCGTCGGACATCCAGCCGTCCTCGCGGACGAAGCCGTCGTGCGTGGTCAGGTCCTCGTTCATCTCGTCGAGCGAGTGCGGCCCGCCCACCGAACGCAGGAACGTCTGTACGACCAGCCGGAACCAGACCCAGTTGATCCGTGGGTACGTGTCGTCGCCGACCGCCGGGCGCAGGTAGTCCACCACCCGCTCGCGCACCACTGACGGCAGTCGGTCCCAGATCCACGGGCGGGTCATGTCCAGGACCAGCGCGATGGAGGCGGCCTCCACCTTCGCCTGGGGGTGCTCGTCCAAGCGCACCCAACGGTCTGGAGAGCTCGGGTCGGTGCCAGCGGTGATGCCTGCCGTGTACCGGTCCACGAGTTCGTCCAAGCCCACTCCTCTGGCACCCGCGATGCGGAAACCAGCCAGCAGGAAGGTGCGGGCGAAACCCTCCAGTCCGTCGACGGCCCGCCCGTAACCGCCCTCCGGCCCGGGGAAGGTGACGAGGGCGTGTCCGGGCGACGCGAACGGCCGGGCGGCGGTGAGCATCCGGTCGGCGAGGGCCAACCAGTCATCCCGGCTCCAGGTCGCGGCGGTAGCGACATCCGAGTCGGTCGCCGGCGCCACCTGGCCCGTCGTCCCGGACGTCATCCGTGGTCCTGTCGCATCGATCCGTCTCCGTCGACTGTGGCGAGCGGGGCGTTGCCCATGAATGTGACGAGCAGGCATCCGCAGGGTTTCCGAAGTAAAACGCTCACAAAGGAGCAAGTCAATGCCGTTCCCAAACCGATGTGGACACAGCCGATCAAGAGCGTGCACAACACCGCCTTGACGCGCCAAGCGCTCTGATACGATCACAATCGTTCACAACCGCTCTACCGTCAGAGAAGTCATGACCGACCCGGCGGAGCACGACTCCTATGCTCTTCGTCGGATGGGGAGATCAGCCGATCCGGCTCGCGATCGACGCGTTCGGCCCGGCCGGCGAGGTCGTCCGCACCAGGCAAGAGCTTTCACCGCACGAAGCGTTCCTCGGAGGTCCCCATGACCAAGGACAGCCCCGTCGTCGTCACGGCGGAGGCCCCCCGAGGGCCGCTTCAGGTCGCCCGCCGCCAGCAACTGTTGGCAGCCCTGCAACGCGACGGCTCGATGCGCATCTCTGACCTGTCCCACGTGCTTGGCGCCGCGCCGGTCACCATCCGGCGCGACATTGCGGAGCTCGCCGCCGAAGGCTTGGTTCGCCGGGTTCACGGTGGGGTCGCCCTGATCCTGCCGGACGACGTCCCGGCAGCCGACGAGCCGCCCGCCGCTGGTCGGGACCCGCTGGTCGGGCGCACCCTCGGCATGCTCGTGCCCTCCTTGGACTACTACTGGCCGGACGTGGCTCGCGGTGTCGAGGGGGCCGCCCGCGAGCTGGACATGCGAGTGGTTTTGCGCGGCTCGTCCTACGACAGTGAGGACGACCAGCCCCAACTGGCCCGCATGGTGGGGCGGATGGGCGTCGACGCGCTGATCATCGCGCCGAGCATGGACACACCGACCGCCGAGCGCACCATCGAGTGGCTCGACGACGTCGGCGTCCCGGTCGTCCTGCTGGAACGCACCGCCACGGTAGGCAGCCACCACGCCGTCATGGAATCGGTGGTCACCGACCACGCGCTCGGTGCGGCCATGGCGGTGCGCCACCTCACCTCGCTGGGACACCGCAAGGTCGGCTTGGTGCTCGACGCCAACAGCCCCACCAGCCAGCACGTACGGCGCGGCTGGCTCGACGCCACGTCCGAGTGCGGCCTCGACTCGGACGCGACGGTGGTGGCTGTGGTACCCGACGCACGGTCATCCGAGCGAGACACCGTGCTCAACGGCATCCTCGACCAGTGCCAGGCGACCGGGACGACGGCGCTGCTGGTGCACGCCGACGCCGAAGCGATCGCGCTGGTGCAGCACTGCGAGGAGCGGCACCTGACCGTACCCGGCGATCTCTCCATAGTGGCGTACGACGACGAGGTAGCCGGGCTCTTCAGCCCGCCGCTGACAGCGGTCCGACCGCCGCGACGCTCGATCGGACGAGCCGCCGTGCGTCTTGTCGCCGACCGGCTCGCCGACCCCGACCGTCCCACCCACCGGATCGTCATCAGCCCGTCGCTGCGGATCCGGGGGTCGACCGCGCCGCCACCCGCGTAGGCGGTCTTCCCGCATCCTGCCGACGAGCGCGCCCCCACCGGGATGCGGTTACGTGAGCACATCGCTACCATGGGTCAGCAACCCAGAGGGAAGGGGTCGTGCCCGCGTGCGAAGTCCCGTCAGCGGAACCGCGTCGGCGTCTGCGCCGGACCGGTCCGCGCCGCTTGCGGCCGGACGGCTGCGCAGGCTCACCCGGCGGATGGCGCTGATCGCGGTCGCCGTCGGGGCCGGTTTCGTCGTGGCCGCCCTGTTTCAGGGGCCGGCCGCCGCCGACGGGATGCGCAGCGGGTCCGGCGACGAGCCTCATCGGAGGATCGGCGTTCTGGTCGAGTCAGTCGTACGGCTCTCGGTCGCCGAGCGCCCCGACCAGGACCGTCAACGAGCGGCGGCTGCCGACGACCGCCGCCACGACAGGCCCCGTGCCCCGCTGGTAGCGCCCACCGGTGCGGTGGCCGCCCCCCGCGAGGATTCCCCTTCGACGGAGCCTCGACGGTCGGCGGGTGCGTCGAGGCTCGGCGCATCCGTCTCAGCCGGCACGGCGGAGCGCGAAAGGCTCCGACCGGCCTCCGTGGCCCGCGCGGCTCACCGTTCGGCTCACCGGGTGGACCTGTCGCTGCCGGCCGCCGATCCACCGCGACAGCCGACCACCGCCGCCCCCGACCGGTCGGCGGTGCGTACGCCGGCCGGTCCGCCCGTGGTCGGCCTGGTCACCGCTCCCCTGCCGTACGTCGTCGACATCGTGAGCACGGTGCCGATCAGGCCCGTCGTCGTGGCGCTCCTCCGGGTCACCGATGCCGTTCTACCGCCCGTTCTCGGCCCGGTGGTCGTTCCGGCGGCGACACCCGCACTGCCCGTTCCCCCAGCGCTCGGGCCAGCCGCCGTGTCGGTGACCGAGCCGGCTGCCGTACCGACAGTGCCGACGCCACCGGCGGGGCCGGCGCCGGCCCCCGTACGCGTCGCCGCGCCGCCGGCCCCGGCCGCGCCACCGCCAATGTCCGTCGTCGGCCCCGCGCGTGCCGCGGCCCCGACGGCGCACCTCGCCGCACGCCCGGTGCCGGTGAGCGCGCGGGCTGTCATTCCTGGCCAGCCCGTCGCGCCCGCCGACCAGGACGCCGGCTGCGTCGACAATGGATCGACGCCCGGGCCGGGGCTGGTCCGGCCACTCGACCGGCAGTCCCACCTCGGTGCCGGGCAACGCTGCGATCTCGTGCGGCTTCTGGTCGCGAGCCGAACTCCTGCTGGGATCGCCCGCCCAGGCTGAGGCGGGTCGACCGACCCCGGTGGCTGGCCCGAGCGGCCGGCCTGTTCCACCCGCTGGTCGGTCGATCAGTGCCCGTGCCCGTCCACCGTGACGGTGTCGCGGGCCGATGCCCACCCGTCTGTAGCGCACGACCGCCCTGACCAACCCGTGGATGTTCCGGGATCGGTGGCCGTCGTGACGAGTATCGGAGATCGGAGAAAACGTGGTGATCCACGTTGTCGTCGCCGAGGACATGGGTTTGCTCCGCGGAGCGCTCTGCGCCGCGCTGTCACGCGAGGAGGACATGGAGGTGGTCGCCGACGTCGAGGGTGTCGGTGAACTGTTGACTGTGGTCCGGCGGTGCCGACCGCAGGTGGTGGTGCTGGCACTGACGCCGGAGCTGCCTGACCCGGTGGAGGTGGTCGCCCGGATCGACGTCGAGGCGCCGCACGCCGCCGTGCTGGCGATGAGCCCTCGCTGGAGCCCGGCGCTGGTGGAGGCGGCGCTGGCAGCCGGCGCGCGCGGCCTGGTCGGCAAGGACAGTTCGCTGGCCGAGTTGGTGCGGGCGATCCGCGCGCTCGCGGCCGGGGAACGGGCGATCGACCCGGCTGCGGCGATCGCGGTGCTGAGTCCCCCGGAGATGCCGTTGACGCCTCGGGAGATGGACGTGCTGCGGATGGCGGCCGAGGGCCTGCCCCTGAAGGAGATCGCCGTACGCCTCTACCTGGCACACGGGACGGTGCGCAATCACCTGTCGGTGATTCTGCGCAAGACCGGGGCCCGCAACCGGTTGGAGGCGGTGTCGCGCGCGCGGCGTAACGGCTGGCTGTGACCGTTGGGGGCGGGCCCGGTGGAGTTTCCGGACCCGCCCCGTCGCCGTGCGGTCCCATCGGATGCGTGTTTGAATGTTGACGTTGTGTGATCACCATCGGAGTGCGGGAAGGTTCATCGTGATCCGTACCTTGCTCGCCTTGGACGGTGCCCTGGTTCTGGGCGCGCTGTCGTTGGTCCTCGCCGCTGAGGAGGACATCCGTGTCGTGGCGGAGGTGGATCGCGGTGACGCGGTCTCCGCGGCCGTTCGGGCCCAACGCCCCGACGTGGTGGTGGCCGACCTCGACTTCGTCGAGGGAGTCGATCCCGACCGTCTCGGCCGGTGTCCCGTCCTGGTGCTGGCCCACCCGCATCGGGCCCGGCGACTGCGGGGCATGTTGTGCCCGACCAGGGCGGTCGGCATCCTGCGCAGTGACGCCGCGCCCCAGCGGGTCATCGACGGGATCCGGCGGCTCGCCCGCCGGGAGCCCGTGCTCGACGCGGATCTCGTCGTCGCGGCGCTGCGCTCGGACGGCCCACTGACCAGCCGTGAGACGGAGGTGTTGAGGCTGACGGCCGCGGGTGCGCCGGTCGCCGAGGTGGCGGTGTCGCTCGGGCTCACCCGTGGCACCGTGCGCAACCATCTCGGGCGGATCGCGCGCAAGGTGGGTGCGCGTACCCGGGTGGAGGCCGTGCGGATGGCCGGCGAGGCGGGCTGGATCTGACCGGCGCCGTCGGCGTGCATGTGCGAGGTTCAGCCTCGACGCGTCGACACCGCCGGGGACGGCACCACCGGGTCGTCCCAGCAGCCGACGAGCACCCGGTAGGTGGCCGAGCGGGCCATCAACTGTTCGTGCGTCCCGACCACGGGCTCGTCGCCGTCGAGGACCAGCACCCGTGCGGCCCGAAGCGCGGAACTGATCCGGTGCGCGATCACCACGAGGGTGCCGGGCCGCCGGGCGAAGGCGGCCTCGACCGTCGCTTCCAGCACCGGGTCCAGGTGGCAGGTCGCCTCGTCGAGGACCACCAGCGGGGCGGGTGCCAGCCAGGCCCGGACAGCCGCGATGAGCTGCCGCTCGCCGGCGGAGAGCAGGGCCGGCGCGACCGGCGCGCCCAGGCCGCCCAGGCGGGTCGCCAGGGGACGCGCGCCGAGCGTGTCGAGGGCGACCTCCAGCGTGTGATCGTCGGCGTCCGGCCGGAGGTAGCGGAGGTTGTCGGCGAGGCTGCCGGTGAAGACGTACGCCTCCTGGGGCACCAGCACTCGCATCCGGGCGAGAGCGGCGGGCTCGACCTCGGCGACCCTCGTGCCGGCCAGGTGGACGGTGCCTGCCTGCGGCGGCACCAGACCGGCCATCAGGGCGGCCAGGGTGGACTTGCCCGCACCGCTCGGGCCCACCACGGCGAGATGGTCCCGGTCGACGAGTGTCAGCGAGAAGTTCTGCAGGACGGGCCGGGCGTGCGGGCCGTAGCCGAAGGTCAGTCCCCGGACCTCGAGGGCTGGCGGGCGACCGGCCGGACCGGCGGGTGGTCGGCGGCGGGGCATCCGGGCGGCGAGGGCCGGCGGGCGCTGGTCGTCGGAGACCGGACAGGTGCGCAGAATGTTCTCCAGCGTGACCGCGTAGCGGAGCCCGCCGCCGCCGAGACCCTGCACCAGTGTGTGCAGGGCGGGTTGCAGCCCGGTGGAGACGTAGATCAGCGCGCCCAGCACCGCGCCGGCGGTGAGACCACGCTCGACCAGCCACGGGGCGGCCACCATCAGCACCAGCAGTGGCAGCCAGCCGCCGATGCCGAGGCTGAGGCTGCGGATCGCCGCCATCCGGGCGAGCACGCGTTCGGCGGCGGCCTGCGCCGACACCCAGCGGGCCACCTCCGCCGCCACGCGTGTCTGTGCGCCGCAGGCCAGCACATCGCGGTGACCGGCCAGCGCGGTCGCCGCCGACTGGCCGAGTTGTTCACCGGCCCGGACGTAGGCGCGCTGGTGCGTGACCATCGCCGGCAGCGCGGCGAGAAACACGACCAGACCGGCGACCAGCGGCGCGACCGCCAGCGCCGCCACCACCGGCGCCAGGGCGAGCAGGCCGAGCAGGGCCGCGCCAGCGGAGAAGAGGAAACCGCGGGTCACCATCAGCAGACCGGCGAAGGTGTCGCGGACGATCTCCATCTGGTGGGTCAGCCGGGTCACGGCGGCGCTGTCCGGGCGGCCACCCGTCCGGGTGGCGTCGCGTAGCGCGCCGCGGATCACCTGGGCGGCCACCTCGTCGCGGAACGGCTCGACCACGGCGCCGAGGCTCCGGTACGTCCGACCGGTGGCCGCCGCGCCGACCAGTACGGCCACGGCGAGGACCCCCAACCAGGCCAGGCCGTTGAGCAGACGTCCGGCCAGAAAACCCTCGTCGACGGCGCGGGCGACCAGGTAGCCGGCGAGTAGCGCGGGCAGCGACTCGACAAGCGACCAGCCGCCGAGCCCGGCGAGCTCCCGCCGACTGGCGCGCAGCGCCCGCCAGGTCACCCGACGTACGCCGGGACGGCTCACGATCCACCGTCGGCAGGCTGGAAGACGGCACGGTAGTCCGGATCGGCCCACAGTTGCCGGTGCGGTGCCAGGCCACGCAGCCGACCGCCGTCCAGCCAGGCGACGAGGTCGGCCGCCGCGGCCGCCGCGGTCCGGTGGGTGACCACCAGTCGGGTACGCCCTCCGGCGCTCCCGAGAACCGCCTCGGTGATCCGGTGTTCGGTAGCGGTGTCGAGGCTGGACGTCGCGTCGTCAAGGATGAGCAGGCGTTCGGCGGCGAACGCGCGGGCCAGGCCGAGGCGTTGGTTCTCACCCCCGGACAGCGGTGTGTCCACCAGCGGGGTGCGGTAACCGCTGGGCAGACGTTCGATCACGTCGGCGACGGCCGCCATCCGGGCCGCTCGCAGAACCTCCGGGGTGGCCGGGCTCCGATCGGCCGGCGGTGCCGCCGCGTCGACCGGCAGCGCCAAGCCGATCGCGTCGTGGACTGTCGCGCCGATCAGCACGGGCCGGTCGAAGGCGTAGCCGACGGCCCGGCGCAGCGCCGCCGCGTCGAGGTCCCGCAGCGGCACCCCGTCCAGTCGCACCTCACCGCCGTCGGGGTCGTACAGCCGTCCCGCCACGGCCGCCAGGGTCGACTTGCCGGCACCGGACGCTCCGACGACTGCCACTGTCGCGCCGGCCGGCACGTCCAGGTCGACGCCGTCCAGGATGGGCCGGCCGTCGTCGGCGTGCACGCACACCCCGCGCAGTCGCAGGGCGCCGCCGCCGGGTGGAAGAGGCCGATCGCCTGCCGGCGTGGCGGACTGCGTCAGCAGCTCGGCGACCCGGTGTGCTCCCGCGCGGCTGCGGACCAGGTGGTTCAGGGTGGCGAGCACTGCACCGAGCCCGGCGCCCATGGCCGCGTACCGGACGGCGGCGACCAGTTCACCCGGCGTGAGCCAGCCTGCGGTCAGGGCGTACCCGCCGACCGCGATGACGCTCAGGTTCAGCAGCGGCGCCACGGCCGAGGTGCGCGCACTCGCCCGGGCCAGCAGTCCCCAGGTGTGCCGGCCGTGCCGGTCCAGCTCCGGTAGGGCCGCCAGCACCCGGTCCTCCTCGCGACGGGTGGTGCCGGCGGCGGCGATGGTCCGGGCACCGGTCAGCGACTCCAACAGCCGGCCGGCGATGTTGCCGAGCACCCGCTGGTACCCGGCGGTTGCCGCCGAGGCGTCGGCCACGAAGGCGCGCATGAGGACGGCGAGCAGGGTGAGACCGACGAGCAGGGTGAGACCGAGGACCGGTTCCATGATGGCGAGCGCGACGACGCTGCCCAGCGGCGGAAGCACCGCCACGATGGCCAGGACCACGGCGTTGCCGGCCTGTCCGGCGTCGGCGGCCTGGCCGACCAACCGGCCGACGAGATCACCCACCGGGTGCCGGCGGGTGACGCGGACGTCCATGGCGAACAGGTGACGCAGTAGGCGTCGGCGCAGCCCGGCGGTGGCGCGCGCCGCACCGAAGCCGCTGGCCAGGTCCGTCAGGGTGTCGACGCAGATGAGGACCACGACCAGGGCGCAGGCGGACACCGCCCACCAGGCGGAGCCGCCGTCGAGGGCGGCGTCGACGGCGCGGCCGAGGGCCGCGGGTAGCAACAGTTCGGCGGCCGCGCCGAGCAGCGCGACCGCCGCGAGTCCAGCGGTCCAGCCGCCGCCCGCCAGGACCGTCTGCCGCAGCAGCCTGTCCCCCACGGCGAACGTCGGCATCGGTCCTCCCGTTGGTACGCGGTTGCCCTGGGTGGGCACGTCTACCCACCCAGGGCCCCACGTGTGCGTGGATCAGTTGCAGGTCGTGACGGAGAGCGAGCTGTCGCCGCAGAGCAGCAGGCTCGCCCGGCTACCGCCACCGGTGCGGTCGGCCGGAGCCATCTCCAGGCCCTGGAGGTCCAGAAGTGCCATGTCGTTCACCTCCCTTCCTTCCGTTCGCCGATCAGGTCGCCCCCGCTGTCGCGGGGGAGTCTGTTCGCGCCCGGCAGGGGCGCGAGGAAGGGCAGCGTCGGCGGCTGGTCGTGCTCCGCGCTGGCCAGCGCGTACAGCACGCCGGCGGTGCCGGTGCCGAAGTCCATGGAGAGCCGCAGCAACTGCTCGCCGGGGAATGCGATCCCCTCCCGGTACGGCAGCGCGTGCCAGTCCAGCCGATCCATCTGCGCGCGGAGTTCGCCGCGGTCGGCCTCGTCGGTCGAGGCGGCGAGGTAGGCGATGATGCCGGCCCGGCCGGCGAAGAGCCCGGACTGTGCGTAGAACGGTGAGCGCGCCGCGCGCCGAACCCCGGCGCTCGCCTCGGCGAACCGGTCGTCGGCCCGGTGGCGCAGGTACTGGTCGAGGACCAGCCCGATACCGACGCTGCCGTGGGCCAGATAGGGCATGGTGCGCCAGCCCTCATTGACCTCCAGGGCACCGTCCGGGCGCAGCACACACCGCCGCAGATCCTGACGCAGCGCGGTGGCGGCGTGCCCCAACAGCTCGTCGTCGCCGCTGAGCTCGTAGAGGCGCAACAGCATCAGCGCCGGTCCGGTCCGGCCCCGCAACAGCCCGGCGTACGGGTTACGGCCGCCGCTGACGTCCGGGCCCGGGTCGTCGGCCAGCTGCCCGATCACACGCTCGGCGGCCCGCCAGGCGGCGTCGCGCAACGACACCTCCCCGGTGCGTGCGGCCAACTCGGCCAGGTTGAGCGCGATCCCGGACAGTCCGCTGGCCAGGCTGTGGTCGAGCCCGTCCATGGGTTCCCGCAGGCAGATGTCGAGAACGTCCAGCGCGTCCTGCCGGCGTCCGAGGTGGACCAGCGCGTACGCGACGCCGTGCAGCCCGTCGAAGAAGCCGCAGCGGGTGCCGGACGGGGGCGTTGTCGCCCGCCGCACCAGCCAGTCTTCGTGCTCGGGCCACCGCCCGGCACCGCTCTTGTCGAGCGCGTACAGCACCCCCGCCGCCCCGTGGGCGAGGTTGAGGCCGCCGCTGCGGAACTGCTCGATGTCACCGGGAAAGAGCCGATCGTCGCGCTCGGGGGTGGCGCTGGCCACGATCGCCGTCGTCAGCCGGTCCCGCATGGTGCGCCAGTCATCAGTGCCGAGATTCCCTCGCGGTTCCGCGGCGACACACGGCTCACCGGTGATCTCCTCGACCGCCGGATCGAGGAAGGACCTCGGCACCGGGAAGTTGGCGGCGATGATGTCGGCCAGGTGAGTCACCTTCGCCGGGGCGAGCCGGACCAGCTGGGTCAGTGGCAGGAACAGCGCCAACCGCAGGCACGCCAGGGCGTACCGGTCGACCGCCGGCCCGCTGCGGTCCCTCGGTGCCGCGAAGCCCTGGTTGCGCAGCCCGGGTCGGCGGTGCCCGGCGATCGGGGCGGCCACCTCGAAGTCCACCAGGGCGACCCGGTCGTCCGGCCGGATCATGATGTTGAACAGGTGCAGGTCCCCGTAGACCAGGCCGCGCTCGTGGATCGCCGCCACGACGGCTTCGACCTGCTCGTAGGTCTGGCGGGCCCACCGGGCGTACGCCGCCCGGTCGTCGTCGGTCGCGTCGGCGTCGATCAGCGGGTACCGGTCGACCAGCACCTTGTTCAGCGGCCGGCCCTCGATGAACTCGAGCGCGAGGAACCGGTGCTCGCCGAGGACGAACTCGTCGTGCACCCGAGGCACCTGCGGCAGGTCGGCGAGTTGCCGCAGGGCCTGCGCCTCGCGGGCCAGCCGGGCGACGGCGTCGGTGCCGTCGGCGTCCAGGCCGGCGTGCGGTCGGGCCTCCTTCAGCACCACCTCGGTGTCGGTACGCAGGTCCCTGCCCACGTACAGCCCGCCGCCGTTCGAGAAGTGGATCACCCGCTCGATCCGGTACGGCACCTGGTCGGTGCTGGTGCCGCTCCGGGCGGCCAGGTGCGGGCCGAGGAAGTCCGGCAGGGTGACCCAGGACGGTACGTGAAAGACGGGCTCCCGCCGGTCCGGCACCAGCGTGCCGCCGTCGTCCTCGATCGCCGGCACCACCTGGCCGTCCGGCGAGTGGCAGTAGCGGGCGGCAAAGCCGCCGTAGCGCACGTGGACCGGGCCGGCGCCGTAGCGGAGGTCACTGAGGATGTACGGCCCGGTCTCGCCGGTCAGCAGTTCGTCGAGTTCCTTGCAGGCCAACTCCAGCTCCGCGTCGTCGCACGGATAGACAGTGATGAACTTGCCGCTGGCGGCCCGGGCGGCGTACTTGGAATTGCGCAGCAGCAGCGTGCGCGGTCCGCGCAGGAACTTGAAGGACAGGCCGCGGGGGACGCAGTAGTTCCAGACCGCGTCCAGCACCCGTTCGGCGTTCGCCAGACCCGCCGACACATGGATCTTCCAGCCCTGCTGCGGCAGGGAGCCGCCGTCGGGCGCGTAGATCAGCCAGTCGTCGAGCGGCTCGCGGCGCCAGCCGGTCGGCGTCGGCCGTTCGGCGGCCGGAAAGATCGGCTGTGCGACGGCGCTGCCGAGCGAGTCGTAGAACAGCCGATCCGCGGCGCAGTAGCTGTCGTAGCGTTCGTCCACCGTCCCGCCGCCCCTCGAACTCGGCCGGCTGTTGTTCCGGCGATGAATCGAGTCTCATCGACGGGACGAGTGGGCTCCAGTGCGCTTAGTCACGACGTTCGATGCGGGGTGCACAGGTACTCATGACATTAGTCAGGCCCGCACACCGTAGACGGCGGCGCCCATCGGCTTGTCGACGTCGAGGTCCGGGGGACCGGCGGTGGTGCGGCGACAGCACCCGTGCGCGAGGAAGGCGCGGGTGGACCGGCCCCGAAAGCACGCTGATGCCCGTCGATGTTGCCAAAGTCGATCCAGACGTGTTGGAATGGCTCATATCGCCGCAGCGCGGGGGCAACCGCGCTGGGAACGGCCAGCACGGGAGCATCGCAGCGCCGGCAGCGCGCCGCCTTGGCGGACGCTCGCCTGGCGAATCGCCGGGTCACCTCTACGACGACGGGCGCCTTGCCGGGCAACCACTCTCGCCCGCCGTAGGTAACCCCCGGCACGTGTCCCCCCAACGGCTGACGCGCTCGACGCCTGACCCGCCGGGGGCGTCCGATTCGGCCTGCCAGCACCAGAAACCGGCGACGAGGTGAGAAGCAATCATGATTTCCCGAGAGAACTTCGCGGGTTGGTACCGAAACCGCTTCGTGTGGGTGGCGGTGATCCTGCTGGTGGTGTCGGCCGGCGCGGTCGTACTGGTCAACCGGGCCGGCCCGGAGGCGAAGCCGGCGGATCTGCAATCACAGATCATCGCCCGGATGCGTACGACGCTCGAACAGGCAGACCCGGGGCAGCACAACCACGCCGGACACGGCGCCCAGCAGGCGGCCACCACGGAGAAGCCGGCAGTGATCTGCGGGGTCCGCGTCTACGGCTACGAGCCGACCGAGGCCACCGCGCTCGCCGACGTGCAGACGGTCTACGGCTTCCACCTCTGCGGGGTCGCCGAACAGAAGCGCCCCTGGGACGTGGCGGTCAAACTGGCCGGACCCGTGGTCATGGACATGTCCACCCAGCCTCCGGGCATCCAGGTGGTCGAGGCGACCGCCGAGGTCATGTTCACCGACCGGGTGCGGCAGATGCTCCCGCCCAAGTACGCGGAGCTGGCGCTCAAGGAGGCGCTGTCCGAGTCGGAGATGGTCGACCAGCGCCGCCGATACGACGCCGCAGCCGGCCTGTGACAGTGCCGGGCGGCAGGCGGCGCGGTCGTTACCCGCACCCGGATCCGAACCGGGCGGCTGCGGACAGCCCGGTCAGCTCGATCCACATCCGACCATAGATAGATAACGATTGATATTTGAGTCGATAGATGCAACAGTTGGTTTGGGAGCGTTCCCATACTGATCTGTAGTCCCGAAGAGCGGAGGATGAACAGTGCGTTCACTCAAGTCCGATCGATCCGGCGGACGATCCCGGTCACCAGTCCGTCGGTCCCTTCGAGCGTTCGTCATGGTGTTCGCCATCGTGGCCGGCATGCTGCCCTTCACCGGGGCAGCCCAGGCCCACGGCACCATCATCAACCCGATGAGTCGCGCCTACCAATGCTGGAAGGCGTGGGGCAACCAGCACATGAACCCCGCCATGCAGCAGCAAGACCCCATGTGTTGGCGGGCGTTCCAGGCCAATCCCGACACCATGTGGAACTGGATGAGCCAGCTGCGCGACGGCCTCGGCGGCCAGTACCAGGCCCGCACCCCGGACGGTCAACTGTGCAGCAACGCCCTGTCCAGGAACGACAGCGTGAACCAGCCCGGGGCGTGGAAGACGACCACCGTCAGCCGCAACCTCACGGTCCAGCTGTACGACCAGGCCAGTCACGGCGCTGACTACTTCCAGGTCTACGTCACCAAGCAGGGGTTCAACCCGGCCACCCAGAAGCTCGGATGGGGCAACCTCGACCTGATCACGACGACGGGGCGCTACGCGCCGGCGCAGAACATCTCGTTCAACGTCTCGCTCCCGTCGCGCAGCGGGAACCACATCCTGTTCGTGCTCTGGAGGGCGTCGCACCTGGACCAGACCTACATGTGGTGCAGCGACATCAACGTCACCTGATCGGCAGTACCAACAGCTACAGAACTATTCCGGCTCAGGGCGTCAACGCCCTGAGCCGGATTGGTTGTCTCAGGTGGAGGTCACGCGTCGGCTTCGAGAGCGAAGGTGTTGCCGTCCGGGTCCTGGAACCAGGCGATACGTCCACCTCCGGCCCGCGCGGTAATCCCCTTGTCGTCGTGCTCGAACTGCTCGTAGCGAACGAACTCGACGCCGGACGAGGTGAGCTCGTCGACGATCTGGTCGATGTCGTCGACGTACCACGTCGCCACCGTCGCCGAGGTCTGCCCGGCAGTGACCGACTGATACACGTTCAGCGCCGGCCCGCCACCGGAGCCATAGACACGGCTACCGTCGGCGATGGTGGCGCTGGGGCCCGACCGCAACGCCCGCAGGCCCAGCGCGCCTTCGTAGAAGGCCACGGCCGTCTGAATGTCGGACACGGCGACCGAGGCTCTGAGGTGGTACGTACTCAAGGGCATGAACCACTCTGGCAGGTGCTCGACGAATCGGGGCGCCGAATCGGAGACCGTCACATCCGCACACTGCGGGAAATGCCGAACAGGACGTTCGGACGCAGTGCCCCGTCGGGTTCGGTGGGATCGTCGAAGCCGTGGGCCAGGACCGCCAGCGGCCCCTCGGTAGCGCAGCCCCGGCCCCAGGCCGAGCGGGCGAGCGGCGCCGAGTGCTACCCCTGCGACGGGCCGTCGCCCGCAGTGGCGGTACGCAGCTCCTTGAGCACGTACGTGGCAGCCTTCTCGACGACGCGGATGCCCTCTTTCTGGCTCACGTGATGGTCGGAGAGCACGGCGATCAGCCAGTCATGACGGGCCTCGACGATCCGCCCGATGCTGTTGACCAGCCAGCGGCCCCCGTCGACATCAGCGGTGTCCCAACCGTTCTTGACGTACTCCGAACGACTGCCCGCCTCCCGCGCGGCGGTGACTCCCCACCGCTGCTCGGGGATCACCTTCTTCATGAGGCCCATGACGAAGGTACGGTCCTGCGGGGTCAGCGGTCCTGTCGGTGACGTCAGCGCGGTCAGCAGACGGAGTTGGTCGGCGACCGTGGTCGTGGTGAGGCCCCAGTGCGAGTTGGGCTTCGTCTCGCGCAGACCGAGCGCGCGGTTCGCGGCGGTGAGGCCGCGCGAGCCCTCGATCCGCTGCCAGAGGGCGACCGCCGCATCGTTGTCACTGGACACGATCATGGCCTCGGCCAACCGCCGGGTGTCGGAACCCAGGGCCTTGCCCGGCGGGTTCTGGCGCAGCAGAAGGGCCGCGAGGATGTTGACCTTGACGATGCTGGCGGTCTCGAACCGTTTGGCGCCGACCGTCACCGCAGCCGTTCCTTGTCGATCCAGTGCCGCGACCGCCAGGTGGCCGTCGTACCGCTGCACGTAGGCCTTGATGCGCGTTCTCGCCTGGTCGATCCGGTCGACGGCCGGCGTCGTGGGGATCGGAGTGGCAGGGGAGGAACCCTGCGATGGTCCGGCTCGGTCGCCGTCGCGGCCGCGCGTGGCACCCAGGGCGGCCGTCGCGACGCCGGCCAGCGACGTGGTGACAGCGGAGATGACCCAGCGTCGCGGCAGCTGCCGCCCTTTCCGCTCAGCCAAGGCGGGCCACCGCCCTCGCCGCGATCTCGTCCACCGCGGCCTGGCTGCCCGGATCGGGCAGGCGGACCGTCGAGACCGTCTCGCCTCGTTGCACCATCACGAAGTACGTGACGGTGTTCGAGGTGTCCGCACGCGCGATGCGACCTCGAACGAGCATGCCGGCGCCGTCCAGATATCGCGGGTCGACGACGTCGAACGAGACCTGCGATCCGAGGACCGGGTAGCTCGCGCACCGCAGGAGGACCCGACGGACGTCGTCGACGTTCCGCTCGGCCCATCCAGGTTCGTACGTCTCCACGACGTGATGGGCCGGCGACGAGCCGTCAGACGGCCGGTAGTAGCGCTCCACGGCAGCGCGCCGATGCGATTTGGCCGGGTAGTCGCTGCTCCGATAACTAGGGCAACTGTCCTGCTCCCACGGCCAGGGCGGCAGACCGGTTCGCGCGTCGTCCGCACGCCAGTCCGCTCCCAGATCGCCCGCCCCCAGCAGCGGGCTCGGATCGCCCCGTTCCGCGTTTGCGGTGTGTCGCTCGTCGGGGCCGATACCGGACTCCCCCCGATGGCACCCCGCGGCCATCACCATCAACGCCGCCAGGACCGCCGGCACGACCGCAAGCGAACCTCGGCCGCTGCCGCGGATCCGGCCTCGGCTCGTCCTGCTGCTCGATACGAACACCGAAACCTCCCCAGACGCAGATACTTGCCACCGCAGGTGGCGCCTCAGCCGACGACGCGGGGCGGCACGTTCGCCGCCGCCGCAGCACCGACGCGGCGGTTACCGGCCGAACGGTCCGACACCATCGGGATCCGCCACACCCCGGCCGCAGACAGGACCCGTCAATGGCGTTCCTCGGCGAACAGCTCGGCACGGGTCTCGCCG
The DNA here is from genome assembly GCF_022230905.1 of Micromonospora salmantinae. Classification (NCBI taxonomy): domain Bacteria; kingdom Bacillati; phylum Actinomycetota; class Actinomycetes; order Micromonosporales; family Micromonosporaceae; genus Micromonospora; species Micromonospora salmantinae. The sequence continues at coordinate 4,454 of NZ_JAKKFG010000023.1, read as the reverse complement.
AGCAACTCACGCAGGCGGTTGAGGGAGCGCATGCTCTGGCTCTTGACAACGGCGGTGGAGACGCCCACAACCTCGGCGGTTGTCTCCACGCTCAGGTCGTCCCAGTAACGCAGGACGATGATCGCCCGATCCCGCAACGGCAATGTGGCGACCGCGTCCAGCAACGTCATGCGCAGCTCGGCCGGATGTTCCTCGCCCCGATCCGGCGGCGCCGACATCGCCAACTCGCGGCTGGAGCGACGTCGCTGCTGGTCGATCATGCAGCGCAGCAGTATCTTGCGGGCGTACGCGTGGGGGTCGTCGGCCCGGCGGACCCGCCTCCAGTTGGCGTACACCTTGGCCAGCGTCGTCTGGGTGAGGTCCTGGGCGAGATGCCAGTCGCGGCACATCAGGAAGGCCGCGTCGCGCAGCCGACCAACGGTCGCCTGCGCGAACTCCACGAAGTCTTCGTCAGCCATTCGACCGGGCCAGCTTCGGGAACCTCTTGGTCCCGTTGACGACGTACTCGGCCGGCAGTGTCGTCCCCCAGTTCGGGTTCGCGGCGATCGCGATCGCCTCCTTCACGGAGAGGACGGGCGGCGCCGGCGACGTTCCCTTGGCGTCCCAGACCAGACAGGTGGCGATCATGAGATCGACCTGGAGGCCAGCGCGGTGGTGCACGGTGACCGTCTGGTTCTGCACGCAGTTGTCGGGTACCTCGGTCAGCTCCACCGTCCCCGGGGCGGGGTCGCCGCCGACGCGGTCCCGGTAGATGGAGAGCCGCAGCATGCCCGGTCCATCGCCTCGGTCCAGGTAGAGCTGGACGTACGGCATGCCGGGGCCTGACCCGCTGCTCTCCAGACTCGCGTAACCGCTGGTCTTCCCCCTGGGCAGCAGCCGGGTCAGCAGTTCCAGGGCGCCCTGCGGTGTGGTGGTCAGCAGTTCACCGTCCGGCCCCGCCCCGATCCTCACGGTGTCGATCACCGTGGTCGAGGGAGTCGGCGGCGCTGACCGGAAGAGGTTTCCTTCGGCGCCCTCTTCCAGCCCGCCCGGGGCGCCACCGGAGGACCCAGCCGGGGACGGCGTGGTGGTGTCGACCGATCCGCCCGGCAAGCCCACGTTCGCTCCGCCGGGCTGACCGGCGTCATCCGCTCCGACGCCGAACGGCCCGGCGGCCAGGCCGATCACGAGCAGCATCGCCAACGCCGATCCGCCGACGCCGAACTGCGCCAGGCGGCGTTGGCGACGAAGTCGGCGGCCCTGCACCACCGACTGCTGGACCAGGTCACCCAGTGGCGGGGCGGGATGTTGGGCCAGGTCGTCCCTGAAACGCCCACGCACGTCGCCCATGTCCCTTGTTCCTCCTCGGCCGGCCGCCCCCAGTGGCGATCCGTCACTGACCTGACGGGTTGGCCAGCCGATTTGGTTACCGGCTTTCGGCGCGAATTTTCAGCCACCGCGTCGGCGGAACGCCGTCGGTTCGAGCAGCTGAAGCTGCTGGCGGTCCCGGCGGCCGCACGGAAACACCGGGCCTGTCCCATCAGCTCGCCTCGCTGCCGGGACACTCCACGCGAGCCGGTCCCCTATTGATTCATTTCCTCGAACATCGCAGCAGGGCGAGGGTCGCCGCAATCGGCCCAGAGGTCTCCAAGCTGGTCGACGCGGTGGGCCCGGATGTCGGGTTGCGGTCCGATGGCGTACCGGTGAGCTACGGCCCGCACGTGCTCCTCTGCGGGGTCGGCGAGCCCGTCGTACACCGCGACGAACACCGCCCGCGCGTCCCTCCTGGGCCATCCCGCAGGCATCAGCTCGATCGGCAGCAGCGGATCCAGGATGGGGAAGCGCCGATAGGCATCCATCACCTCGGTACGCGCCCGTACCGCAGCCGCCCCCGTGATGTCTCCCGACCGGACACCTGGCAACAGGGCATCCCAGCGTCGGATGAATGAGTCGTACTGCTGCACGAGCGCGGCGGTGTCCCAGGCGTCGATCGGTACCCGATTGGTGTGCGCCTCGATCTCCACGTGCCGAGCGCGGAACACGGTCGTGGCGCCGAGCGCGATGGCCGAGAGCTTCGCTCTGGGCGTGTGGCCGAGATTGTGCGGTGATACCCACAGTCCGTCGTACAGGGGTGCGTACCCGAGCCATCGAAGCTGTCCGCGGAGGACGCGTCGCTCGGCGCTCGCCTCCTGCGGCAGGGAGAACGCAACCAGTGTCCACCAGCCGTCCCACGACTCGGCCTGCGCATCAAAGACAGCGATCCGGCGTGCGCCGCGCGCGAGGTTGTGGGCGGCGGGCTGGGTCAACCGGTAGAAGCTGTTCCGTCCCTGACGGTTGATCTCAAGCACTCCGCGGCGCGCCAGGCGGCTGATGGCGGTCCGCGCCCCGGCCGTGTTGACGCCCGATTCGGCAAGCAACGCCACGAGGGCGGCGGAGGGTAGCCAGGTGCGGCCCTGAAGTGTGTAGTCGGCCAGCAGCGTCACGGCCAAGCCTTGGGGTGAGCTGCCTGACTGCCTGCGGGGCAGTCGGGTGGAGCCGTCCGCGCTGTCGGGAAAAATCTCGTCGATGTTGAAGGGGCTGACCACACGACGCTCCGGCGCAGATCGGGGAAGACCGCTAGTAGATCCGATTGTGGCAGGTGCCCGGCCACGTTCGTCCGCCCCCCGTCATCCGGAGCTGATTTCCGCTCACCTCGCCGCATCCATAGCGATCCGTCGATTGACAGTTTCACCGACCAGAGAGACACTTTTTGTAATGCGTCTGGCGCTGCGGGAGCGCGCAAAGCCAGCGGGCAGCTGACCGACCTCCCCGGGCGGAGGTCACCTGACGAGCCGACCGGCATAAACCTGCCGCGACCCACTTCACCATGGACGGGTTGACGGTGAGGCCGGTCCGGCGCGTCTTGTCCAACCACAGTGATGTACCGCCTCCGGTGCCCGGTGGCGCGATTCACCGTGTCCAATCAAGCGTCAAGGGAGTGAAGCGTGAAACCCTATCGACGGCTGCTGGTCGGCTTCGCCGTGTTCCTCGCGGCGGCTGGCCTGGCACTGGTGATACCCGGACTGACGAAACCAGCCTCTGCGGCCTCGTTGACCGAGGTGACCAATTTCGGCAACAACCCGGGCGGGATGCGGATGCACATCTATGTGCCCGACGCCCGGCCGGCCAACCCGGCGATCGTGGTCGCCATGCACGGCTGCGGCGGCTCCGGCCCGGGCTTCTACTCGGGCAGCGAGTTCGCCTCGCTGGCGAACCAGTACGGCTTCATCGTCATCTACCCGAGCGCCATGCAGGAGGCCGGGTTCGGCAAGTGCTTCGACACCTGGTCGGACGCGTCCAAGCGCCGTGGTGGTGGCAGCGACCCGGTCTCCATCGAGTCGATGGTGAACTACGCCCGGCAGCAGCATGGCGGTGACATCAACCGGGTCTACGCCACCGGCAGCTCGTCTGGCGGGATGATGACCCAGCACATGCTCGCGGTCTACCCCGACCTGTTCAAAGCGGGCGCGTCATTCATGGGCGTGCCCTTCAACTGCTTCGCGAACGCGGCCGCCTACCCACCCGGCGGGCCGTGCACCAACGGCAGCATGAACCGGACCCCGCAGCAATGGGGCGACATGGTCCGGGCGGCGTATCCCGGCTACACCGGCCCGCGCCCGCCGATCCAGCTCTGGCACGGCACCAACGACACCCTCGTGCCCTACTCACTGCTGCAGGAGTCGGTCGAGCAGTGGACCAACGTGCACGGGCTGAGCCAGACTCCGACGTCCACCGACACCCCGCAGCCCAACTGGAACCGCCGCCGCTTCGGCACCCAGGTCGAGGCGTACGCCATCCAGGGCGCAGGGCACAGCCTGCCCTCCAGCGGCATGGCGCGTGTCGCCATCCAGTTCTTCGGGCTGGACCGCACGACCTCGCCCACCCCGACGCCGACCCCCACCGACCCGCCGACCCCCACCCCTTCACCCACCGTTCCGCCCGGCTCCGCCAGCGAGATCGTCGGCACCCAATCCGGCCGGTGCGTCGACGTACCCAACGCCTCACGCAACAACGGCACCCGGGTCCAGCTCTACGGCTGCAACAAACAAACCAACCAGGCATGGACCTACACCACAACCAAACAACTCCAGGTGTACGGGAACATGTGCCTCGACGCCGCAGGCACCGCCAACGGCGCGGCAGTACAGATCTACAGCTGCCACAGCCAGACCAACCAACAGTGGAACGTCAACTCCAACGGCACCATCAGCAACGTCCAATCCGGACGATGCCTCGACGCCTGGAGCACCACCAACGGAGCCCAAATCCAGCTCTACGACTGCCACGGACAAACCAACCAACAGTTCCGACTCGCCGCCCTCGCCCGCTGATCACAGCCAAGTTCGCAGCACGTTCGACTGTGTGCAGATGGACCAACGGCAGGGCGAGATCAGCAAACCTGAAACGGGCGGACCCGGCGTCGCGCCGGGGCCGCC